>JADHOV010000032.1 GCA_016778765.1 Paracoccaceae bacterium
CTCGATTCCGAAGGCGCCAAGCGGCTGGCCTCAAGCTTTGAGATGAGCACCGAAGAGGATGCAAAAGCGCAGAAAGATTACCGGGTTAAAGTGGTTGATGCCGACGCAGGGCGCGTTGAGTTGATTGATGTCGAAACGGGAACGTCAATGGCAACCCGTTTCACCAATGGTGTCGTCGAGTTTGAAGCCGATAATTACCGATTTGAATTGGCCGGCTTTGGATCGACGGATGATCATTTTGACATCGCGTTGAACCGATCAAATGCTGGGGATGCGCGTAATATGGTCGCGATGATTGCGCTGAGCAGATCCTCGGCTGAGCGCAGTAGTTTTCAAGATGATTTCCGACAGATTGCTTTGGCTGTCGGATCTCAGCTGGAATCGGGACGTTTGCTGAATATCTCTGCCACCGCGATCCGCGATGCGGCTATTGCGACCGAGGATGAATTGGCAGGCGTTAATCTGGATGAAGAAGCCGGAAAACTTATGGAGCAGCAGCAGGCCTATAAGGCAGCGGCCCAAATTCTGCAAACTGCGCGCGATCTATTTGATACGATTATTAGCATAATGTGAGGGTAATATGACGATTTCGAGTAAACTATTCGCCACGCAAATGCTGGATCAATTCAAGGTGATTGAAAATAGATTGCAATCGCTAAACACCCAGATTTCAACCGGATCACGGATCACAAAATCTTCTGATGCCCCGATCGATGCTGTAACGCTCACCGCGCGAAGTGAACTACAATCGCGTATTGAACAATATCAGTCAAATGTTGAGAAAGTAAACGAGCGCTTGGGTTTGGCGGATGCTACATTGGAAACAATGGGCAATTTGGTAACCCGGATGAACGAAAAATTTATCGCCACCAATACCGCCACGGTGACCGATGCTGAGCGTCAGGCGGTACGTCTCGAAGTGTTAACGTTTAAAGAAAGTTTACTGGGATTGGCGAACTCGGTAGATAATAATGGCGACGCGCTTTACGGCGGATTTTCAACCGAGGAATCGCCTTTTGTGCAAAACGAAGAAGGCCAGACGCGCTATCGCGGCGATGGTGGTGACCACACATTGCAAGTGTCGGAAAGCGTTAAACTGCCGACGAGTTTGAATGGCAGCTCTTTATTCATGGAAGTGAAGGATGGAACCGGCACCAAAAGCAGCTTTGACATCTTAGATAGTTTTGCAAATGCATTGCTAACAGACAGTCAGTTTGAACAATCTTACTCGGCAAATTCGGCAGATACCGCGCAGTCTATCTCCTATGACCTGACAAATAGCTCTATGGTTGGGATGTTTGATTTTGACACGGGTGAGTCTCAGCAAAATCTTGCTGCATCAACGGGAATACATTCAGGTGATTTTACGTTTACGATCAATGACACGCCGACAACGATCACGATCACTGCTGGCAGTAATGACACTTTGCAGGGGTTGATTGATGAAATAAATGCAATCAGCAATGTGACTGCCAATTTGGTTCAAAAAGACAGCGGGTTAACGTTGCAAATAACATCAACAGCTGGTGCAGAAAATGCTTTTTCAATCTCTAGCAGCGATGCGGAATTAGTTGTTTTGCAGACCGGCGTACCTGCCAGCAGCAGTACCAGCGCGCAATTAACGGTTGTCTCGGAAGCCGCAGATGCCGTCTCTGGCGCGATGAAATTACGCATCAATGCCTCTCGAGAACCCCAGAATTGGTCGATGGTTCTGACCGGACCCGAGGGCAGTGCCACGGTAAGCGCAGACATAAACTCCGACTCTTTTACCGCGCTTGTTGATGCGATAAATGCAAGCGGAACGGGGTTGACAGCAACGGATAATGGTGATGGCACTCTGAGCCTGTCAAAAACCGATCCATCTTCTGAAGTGGATGTTGTTTTGGAAGATATTTCCATTGAAGGTTATAATTTGGCACAAAAAGAGCCGCGTTATTATATCGATGTTCTGAATGAGGATAATGAGGTTGCTGTCAAATTAAGCGATCAAAACCAGGCCTTGTCGCGCCAAGGTACAGCCATTCAAGCCTTGCTTGAACATTTTGCGTTGTCGCGCACCATTGTGGGCGCCAGGATCAACAATGCCGATGCGCAAAACACCGTTTTGCAGGATCGCAGCATCTCAATTCAAACAGAAATTTCTGATCTACGCGATGCAGATATTGAGACGCTGATCACCGAGTTGCAAACTATCATGGTTACCCGCGATGCGGCGCGGCAAACCTATTCAACGATTAATTCGCAATCGCTATTTGATTTTCTAAAATAAGGTAGATCTGAAAACTTGGTCCGGTAATTGCAACTCTTTTGCGAAAGGAGCTGCAATGTTGAAGTTGATCCGCGCAGGTTGTGTAAGCCTAATAGTGTTTTTCATGCCCCAATCGCTTTATGCAGCGGTTGAGGACATCTCTATTTGCGATGAAAGCATCGCCCTTGCGGCGCAAGAGAGCACGGTTCCTCGGGCTGTGCTGATGAAAATCGCGCGCCTAGAGTCGGGCCGCAAGGTCAATAAAAAATTTGTGAGCTGGCCATGGACTTTGAACAATGGCGGCAGAGGGTATTTTCTGAACAGCAAAGCAGATGCTCTAGACTTGCTTACAAAATTATCAAATTCCGGCAAGACGAATGTGGATGTGGGTTGCATGCAATTGAATATTAAATGGCATGCGAAATATTTTAGCAATTTTTCAGAAATGTTAAGCCCTGTGAATAATACTCTTTATGCCGCCAAATATTTAGAGCAGCTCTATAAAGAAACTGGGTCTTGGATGAAGGCCGTGAAATATTACCATTCGCGTAACCCGAAATATAACGAACGTTATTATGCGAAGTTTTCGAAACTTCCCAATTTTGATACCATTGCGATGATCCGCACAAAGCCTTCGCGGCGCCCCATGCTCATCCCACCCCTAGCGCCGGAGCGAGCGCCCGAGATGCCCAGCGTATTTGGCGCCGCGCGGGCGAAGTCAGTTTTGTTTTGGACAGTGCCGCAGGGCCCTTTAGTGCTGACAGCTCAGCTTGATTTATCGCAACCTGCTTTCACCGATCTCAGAAAATTCACAGGCAAGCCTCTGTTGGTGGCCGGCCAATAAAGATTGATCCTCATTAAAGGGCTGATTTTTCACACCGATCACTTTGGCATGAAATATGCAAACTATTGTTTAAAATTTAAAAGGTTGTGTCATGCTGAATATCATAAAATCTGCGTTAAGCGTTTCGAGCCATAAATTGAACGTGGTTTCAAACAATATCGCAAATACCGGGTCTACCGGTTTTAAACGCAGCGAAGCAACATTCCGGGATGTTTATTTGGCCAGCGCCGGCGCCTCCGGCCCGAATGTTGGCCAAGGTTCGATGGTGGCGGTAAATCGCGTGTCCCATAACCCTGCTGAATTGAAACAAACCGGTGTTTCAACGGATATGGCGGTAAATGGCCATGGAATGTTCATGCTTGGCTCGGTTGAGGGCACCGACCAGGTGACGTTTACGCGCAACGGATCTTTCCAGATTAACGAGACGGGTTTGTTATCTGCCAATGATGGCAGCCCTGTATTAACTAAAAACCTTGAACAGATTTACATTCCCTTTCAAAACAATGGAATTCCGCTTTCTGGATTGGAAATCAACCCAGAGGGTGATGTGCTGGCAACATACGGGGTTGCTATGCCATTGAATCTCGGGCGCATCGGACTGGCAAATTTTGATAATCCAGCAGCCCTGCGACAGCTTGGAAATGGGCGGTACTTGGCGACAGAAGAGGCCAGTTTATTTGGCGCGTTTGACCCCAAGAATGGTGGGGTGGGCAGCGTGATTTCAGGTCATTTAGAAGTGTCAAACGTTGATCTCACCAATGAGCTAGTCGGATTGATCAATGCGCAACAGGCCTTCACGGCCGCCTCAAAAGCATTGCAGGCCGATAGTGATATGGTGTCTCGCTTCACGCGTTAACCCAAAAATAAGACAGAGGATAAACCTCTGAAGGCAGACGATTAAGGCAAGAAGGCAGAGTTGATGTTCGAAAATATCCATATTTTTAGCGGTAAAAAAAATATCTATAAACCAACGGTATTTTCGCAAAATCTGGTTGAACATCTTGAGCAGTTTTTTGGAACTGCGCATTTGGCGCCTATGGATATCATGTGGCGTATAGACGAACCCGTTCGCAGCGCGCCTGCATTGGCCTCCGCGCAAGATAGCCATAGATCCACACAAATCGAGTATCAACGCCCTGGCGCCTGTACAAGCAAAACCCTAAAGCGCTATCGAGCCCTACCATCGCCAAATGCGCGCGAATTGCGCAGATTGTCAGCTCGATCGCAGCGGGGCAAACCGGACCAATCAGATTTTGTGGTATTTGACCATTCTTTGATGGATTCGCATTCTTTTGATCTACGATTTGGGGCAAAGGATCGCTGTGCTCTCTTATTGCAAAATGAAGCCAGCGCAGCCGCTGATCTTGAGGCCTTTTGCACATTGGCGCAGAATTGTGATGTGATGCCCGATTTGGGCATTATCGTAAATTTTGGGAATTCTGCGCATCGCGCGGCAGAAATTTATGCATCCTTCGACACCAAGCGGCCAGACGGGCGTAAGATCGCAACCAAATTTATCGGTTTTGCCCCAGCTTTGCAGGGTGGCTCAAAGTTTCGCTCGCTTGCAACGATGTCGCTGCAAAATATAACCTTCGAGTTATTAAATTTGAAATATAATGCAAATCCGCATATAGTGCCCAAAGAATTATACGCGAGCTCGCTTCATTGAAACAAACAACCTATGCAGAAATGAAATTAGATATAAACAGCATCGTGCGTAGCCATGAGGGTCTGGTGCGGCGCATCGCGTTTAAATTGCATGCAAAAGTTTCAAGCTTTATTGAATTGGATGATTTGTTGCAATCCGGCTTGGAAGGCTTGGTTGATGCGGCGCAAAAATACACCACTGTTGAAGGTTCAAGTTTTGAAAATTATGCGAGCATCCGGATAAAAGGATCAATGCTCGATTTAATTCGCCGATCTGGAAATTTGAACCGTTCGACGGTTCAGGCCAAACAGATGATTGATGGCAAACGCAACGAGTTGGCCGTTTCATTGGGGCGCACCGCGAAGGATGAAGAAGTTGCCGCGGCGCTGAACCTATCGATGGAAGAGTTTTACAGTTGGACGAAGCTGTTCGAAGCAAACGTTTCTGAAAGCCTCAGT
Organism: Paracoccaceae bacterium; assembly: GCA_016778765.1. GTDB lineage: Bacteria > Pseudomonadota > Alphaproteobacteria > Rhodobacterales > Rhodobacteraceae > Thalassovivens. Next base: position 5,199 of record JADHOV010000032.1, read on the forward strand.
CAGGCATATGATGAGTATTCAATGGTGTTTGCCGCGCCAACGATTGAACCTGAACGCCTATTAGACAGTCAAAATTTGCGCGTCGAATTGGTAAATGCCCTAAAGATGCTCTCAAAACAGCAAAGCATGGTGATGCAGCTCTATTATGTAGAAGATCTTAACACATATGAAATCGCCGCTGTTTTGGATTTATCACCGGGCCGGGTGTCTCAAATCAAATCAGAAGCATTTAAAGCGCTGCAGTCAAAGCTTCAAAACTATTCGGATCTTGATTAAACCACCGCTGCGCCCGTGCTGAGCTTAGGTTTGTTTTGGCCCGCGCGGGCAGTCAGGCTTAGCATATTGGAGATCGCTTCTTGCGCCGTTTAGGCCTCAATAATAGCGCCATGCACCTGCACAACCTGCGCCGCGCAAGCATGGCCTTTTTGCAAAGCCCTCTCTTGGTTTTCACCTCTGAGCTTCGCCCCCAAATACGCGCCATTAAAGCTGTCGCCTGCAGCCGTTGTATCCACCACAATCGGACTGGCCGGGTAGCGGGTTGCCGAGACCGCCTCCCCCAAGGATAAGGGGCCTTTTTCTCCGCGTTTTAGTGCCCCAAGGCTGCCATAAGCTGCGAAGCGTTTTTGTACGGTTTCAAAGTTTTCTTGAAACAGTTCCATTTCGTCATCCAGCGAGGGTAAGGCCAGATCACTTATCTCCCAAAAGCTATTTATCGTCTTACGTGCCTCTTGCGCATCACTCCAAAGCGCGGGGCGGTAATTGCTGTCAAAGGCAAAGACCGCATCGCTGGTCTTTAGGAAATTAAGCAGCTCGTGACGGATATCTGAGGGCAGGATTGCCAGCGAAATTCCTGAGAGATAAAGCGCATCATAGCCATTCAAGGCCGAAAAATCTGCGCCATTGGCCGTTTGAAACAGCTCCCTTGCTGCAGATTGCGCGCGCCAATAGGTAAAGGCCCGTTCTCCGCTGGCCGAGGTTGAAATTGCATAAAGGCCCGGATGCCGCTTTTGCGATGTTTCAATCGCCTCTATGCCGATATTTTGCGCGGCGATAAATGTCTTGATTTGGGCTGAAAAAGGATCGGTGCCAAGGCGCGTGACATAATCAACTTGCAGCTTTGGTGCGGCTCTTTTTAAGTATATTGCGGTATTTAATGTATCGCCTGCCACGCCAATGCTTGGGGTGCTGCCGCGAAAGGACAGCTCGATCATGGCTTCACCGATACAGGCAATTTTCATTGCGTTTCCTCTTTTAATTTTGCGCGTTTCCAGATGATCAAACCCGAGATGACAACGATAGATGCGCCGGTCAAGGTCCATCGGTCAGGGAATTCTGCGAAAACAATATAGCTTTCTATGGTGAGAAAAATCATGAAACTATAGGTATAGGGCATCAAGGTATTGGCGGGGGCCAGCCCATGCGCGCGTGTAAGCAAACCATGCCCGGCCCAAGCCCAAACCCCAAGAACGCACATCAAAACCCATTCGAATAAAGAGCTTGGAGTTGCCCAGTCTAAAAAAGCTAAGGGCAGTAAACTGAAGGTGCCCAATGCCCCCATGTAAAATTGCATGGTTTCAGCGGCAACGAGCCCAGAGAGGCGGCGGGTGATGATCGAATAAAGCGCCAGCGCCACGGCGTTATAACAAGTGAGCAAAGCCGCCCAGTGAAAGCTTTCTCCCAAAGGGCGGATGACGAGCAAAACGCCGCTAAAGCCTAAGATAATCGCAAACCAGCGCCACGGGCCAACGCGCTCACCCAAGAGCGGCCAAGAGAGAAGGCAAACGATAATCGGTGCTGAAAACATGATCGCCGACACCACGGTTAAAGACAGATACCGTAAAACGATAAAATTCAGCGCCGTTGCACTGACCAATAAGAAGCCTCGAAACAACACCAACCCCAAATGTGGGGTTGCAAACCTGCTTAGGCTGACGCCGCCCCAAGCGATGGTGCTTAGGCTGATAACGAAATGCGAGGCATAGCGCATAAAGGCCAGTTGAAAGGACCCAAGCCCGGCATAGAGCAGCCATTTTACCGAGGTATCCACCAATGAAAAAAGGAAATAGGTCACCAGCATCATAAAAATGCCCAGGCTGGGATTATCCCTGTTTGCCATTGCGGTCAGCGCCATAGCTAAGGGGCGAACCGATCGGCATAAAAATCAACCATTTGACTGACCATTTGTTCGCCGCGGCCCTCGGCAACGGCCGTATCCAAGGCGGAAAGGGTGCCTTGCGACATCACGCTGTCAACGCCTGCTGACTGCGCCATTTGGGTGTAATATCCTACATCTTTGGCAGCATTCTTTATTGAAAACGCCAATTGGTTGGGATCCTTTTCGACGGCATAGGCTTTCACAAAATCCATCATACCACTGTGCAATGGGCCTGCCGACATGGCTGTATATAGTTTGTCACGATCAAGGCCCAGCTGGTCGGCCATGGCAAAGGCTTCTGCCATGGCGTTGGCCACCGTCATCCCGAAAAAATTATTCATCAATTTGATGGAATGGCCATCCCCTAGATTTCCCAGATGGAATACATTTTCGGCAAGGTTTTTTAAGACGGGCCGCGCCTTCTCAAACGCAGCTTTATCGCCCGCTGCCATAATGTTCAATTGGCCGGTCAGGGCATGCTGCGGCGTACGCCCGAGAGGCGCATCTAAACAATAGCCCCCCGCCGCTGCCACCTCTTGGCCCAAGGCCCGCGTACTGGCTGGTAGTGACGTGCCAAAATCAATCACAATCGCACCTGTTTGCAGGCCAGCAATAACGCCATCGGGGCCACGCATTCTGGCTTCGACGCTGACGCTTGTATCCATACAGAGCAGAATAATATCGCTGGTTTGTGCAAGCGCGCATGCGTTTTCAACCTCATGGGCACCGCGCGCGATTGCGGCCTCAATATTCGGCCGAGATTTATTGGCGCAGACGCTCACTTGATAATCCAAGTCTTGCAATCTGCTGACCATCGCAGATCCCATCAGGCCAAGGCCTATGAACTCAATATTTTCATGTGGCATCTTTATTTCTTTCTTATTTTATCACGTCAAACGCGCGTTTTTTTAAGCCTTTTTGAATTTCGTATATTGAAATTGGCACATTGGGCTGGGGTTGTGGGATGCGCACGGGAATATCTTTCAGCCGCGGATTCAGGGTTGGGGTGCCGCAGAGCATACGGGTGTTGTAATCTTCAATCCCATCCCAGCGCGTCATTGATCCCATTAGGGGAAACGCATCTGCAGCCATCATTTCGTAAAATAGGATGCGCCGGGCCCGCTCTGATGTGTTCAGCGCGGATCCATGCACGATCCGGCCATGATGAATTGAGATGGAGCCGGCCGGCCCCGCCAGAGGCACAGCATCATTGGGGTTCAAACCGTTATCTTCGGGCAGCATTGCACCGGCAAATACACCCTCAACATGATGATCATAAACCGGCCCTTTTTGGCTGCCCGGATAGACCATCAAGGGCCCATTTTCGATTTCCATATCGTCAATTATAACCCCAATGGCTAAAATATCATCATTTGTATGGGGGTAAAACGCATAATCCTGATGCCATTCCACAGCCGCGCCATATCCGGCTGATTTCATATTCAGCTTACTGGTGTGCAGGCGCAAATTCGGCCCGATCAAATCTCTTGCTGGGCCCAAAATATGATCGGACAGCATCAGTTCATGAAAAATTGTGCTGATCATATGCGGCAGCTTAATCCGGCGTAGACGTGGCGCGGCGCGGGTATGGCTGTCTTCAAGATCAATCCGGTCATTGCTGTGCTCAAGCTCAGCCGCCTCTTCTTCAAAACGGGATATCTCGGCGTGTATTTTCGCAAGCCAGCCCTTGGGAATTTGATTTTCAATTACCAAATATCCGTTCTCTTCGTAAAAGCTTATTTGCTGGGGTGTCAGTTGCTCAGGCATGGGATCAGGCTCCGTTGTGAGGGCTTATTTTTTGGTAATAGCTCGTTCAAATTGGTTCAATTTGTTGGGCGAAGAGGGTTTCCAATTCCAGTGTATTCGCCAATGTTTTGGTTGCATCAAAGACCGAGATTAGCGGTTCGGCCGTGCCGGCCATCACATCCAGAAAGTGTTGCAATTGTTGCTGCAGCGGCACCGCCGTTGCAATTTTCAATTTACGCGGTGTCGGCGCTTCAGACCAATCTGCTGCTCCGCCCCATTGGGTCATTGAGGGAAATGAAATCCCGCCTTCTGTTCCCGTAATCCACAGCATATCTTGGCCGCTTGTTGCAATATTGGGATTCTCTCCTGTGCCGGCCTCAAACCCCCATGGGCTGGGGGCGGTATCGGCAAAACTAATGCTTGCTGTCATTCCTGTTTCAAACAAAATAGCCGCTGCGCCGCTTTCCACACGGTTTTGATTACGGATTAGCGAGGATCCAAAGCCGGTTATTTTGGCAATATCGCCAAAAATAAAACGCAGCAGGTCTAAATCATGAACGATATTGATCATCACCGGACTACCTTCGGTGCTACGCCAATTTTGTTCAAAATAAGCATCTGGTTTGCGCATTGCCCAAATCATGCTGGCCGTCACGGCGGTGCCAATTTTTTTGTCTTTAACAAGGGATTTAAGCGCTTGAACGCTGGGATGATAGCGTCGGTGATGTCCCACCAGGCTTGCGATTCCGCTGTCTTGGACCACCTGCGACAATTGTTTGGCTTGCTCTAAACTGGCGGTGACGGGCTTTTCGATTAAAATATCCCAGCCTTTACGCGCTGCATAGATACCATTCTCGCAGTGCAAATTTGTGGGCGTGGCGATGATTACCCCATCAACGGGGGCTGTGACCTGCGATATGTTTGAAAAATAGGTGGTATTGGCATCTCGATATAGGCTTTGGTTGGGCTCGACCACGCCGACAAGGTTACACCCCGTATGTGCCTTGATTGCTTGGGCGTGCCGCGCGCCGATCAGCCCAGCACCAAGCACCAAAAGCTGCTTCACATTACTGCTCCTATTTGCCAGGGGACAAATTCGTAATCGCCCAGTCCCTGCTGTTCCGATTTGCTGGTTTTGCCGCTGGCAACGTCTAAAAACATCTGATAAATTTCCCGGCCCTTTTCTTCCACAGAACACCCGCCGTTTAAAATACTGCCGGCATCAATATCCATATCCTCGGACATGCGCGCGGCCATTTCCGAATTGGTGGCGATTTTGATCGTTGGGGCTGGTTTGGAGCCAAAGGCCGATCCGCGCCCGGTGGTGAAGCAGACCAGAGTGCAGCCGCCCGCTATTTGTCCCGTAACGCTGGCCGGATCATAGCCGGGGCTGTCCATAAAGGTGAACCCAGACGCAGTGACTGGCTCGGCATATTTATAAACCCCGGTCAGCGGTGTGGTGCCGCCTTTGGCGGCCGCGCCAAGTGATTTTTCCAAAATTGTTGTGAGTCCGCCTTTTTTATTTCCGGGGCTGGGGTTGTTATCCATATTGCCTTTGTTGCGAGCGGTATAATCTTCCCACCAGCGGATCAGTTTTATCAGCTTTTCGCCGGTTTCTTGGTTCACTGCCCGCCGCGTGAGCAAATGCTCGGCGCCGTAGATTTCGGGCGTTTCTGCCAAAACGCCGGTGCCGCCTTGGGCAGCGAGCAAATCGCAGGCATATCCCAAAGCGGGATTTGCCGTAATTCCAGACCAGGCATCAGATCCGCCACATTGCAGCGCAACTTTCAAGGCACCAGCAGGGCAGGGGCTGCGGGTATTTTTATTAGCAAGCGGCAGCATGGCGCGCACTTTTTCGATGCCGATCTCAACGGTGCGCTTTAAGCCGGCAACAGATTGAATATTCATTGTTTGAAACAGCGGCCCTTGTTTGAGGCCATAAGCTTCGAGCAACCAATCAAGTTGGTTCATTTCACAGCCCAGCCCGACCATCAGAACCCCAGCGTGGTTCGGGTGGCGCGCATAACCCCACATGACGCGTTGCAAAGCTTCAAACCCGTCGCCATCCCCCGCCATTCCGCAGCCGGTGCCATGAACGAACGCGGCTACACCGTCAACATTCGGGTAGTCTGCCAAAACCTCAGGGGTGAATGCGTTTGCGATCATCCGCGCTGCGGTTGCAGAACAATTTACCGAGGTGACGATGGCGATATAATTGCGGGTGCCAATGCTACCATTTTCCCGGCGAAAGCCCATAAAACTGTCTTGTTGCTCTGATGCAATTAGATCAACAGGCCGCAAATCAGTGCTGAACTCATATGAGGCTTCGGTGTTTCTGAAAGACACATTGTGATCATGCACATGCGCGCCGGCAGGGATATCTGTTGAGGCATAGCCGATCAATTGTGCGTATTTTCGGATTTCTCCCCCTAAAGGGATCGCTGCCGTGGCAATTTTATGGCCAGAGGGAATGGGTTGAAGGGTTTTGATCGTTTCAACAATATGCCCTGTAGGTAGGCGGCTCGCCGCTGTAACAACGTTATCTGCAGAATCAAGCCGAATGAAATCCATAATCTACCTTTACGCGCAAAACGGGGCATCCGACTGCCACCGATGGATCGGGATATGCTCCCCTTTTGAAAGTTTTCTGCGGGCTGTTTCCCATAAACCGCGCCATTCTTTCCAATCCTGCAAAACACGTTCGGGCCGGCTTTGACTGTAGGCGATAAAATCTGGAAAATGTGATCGGCCCGTCGGTTGACCGGTTACGTTATAGCGCAGATCGAAGGACCATCTAAAGCCATTCGTATGATTGGGCAAGGAGGCATGCGGTATGAGCGGATGCAGAATAACCAGGCTGCCCGCCTTAACTGGTAAGGCTTTGGCCTCCGCCTCGTTGATCCAGCCATCGGCAATGGCGGTCTGGGTTTTCGGGCAATGGGGAAGCATTTTTTTATGTTTGCCCGGAATAACCTTTAGGCACCCATTGTCTTTGGTGGCATCCGTGATCGCAACCCAAACCGTTATCATATCTGTCTGATCAGCTTCTTCGAGCGCCACGCCGCGATCTTGGTGCCAATCTGTTTTGGTGATATGGGCCCTGATCTCATCCTCTGCCAAGCGCTTGCTGGGCGGTTTGATCCGCACATGCTGAATCGGATTTGACGTGATTTCAGGCCCAATTAGATCTTCAACGATTTTTAAAACCCGTTCATGTGTGATCATGGCAAAGACAGCAGGCCCAAAATGCATGGGCGTATCGGGAAAAATTTGATCCCCTGGCAGGCTGATATCTAGCGGTTGAAACCAATCGCAGCCGGCTTCGTAAGACAGCGCTAGTTTTTGCCAGAAATCTAAGGTTTCGGGCGCAGTTTTTACGCGGCCCTCTTTAAACCATTTGTGATACAGCCCTTCTAAGAGCTGCGCATATTCGCTTTGAATATGCGCTAACTCTTCAGAGGTTAGAACATCTGGAACTACCAGATACCCATTTTGCTCAAAGGCGTTTTGTTGCTCCGGGCTCAACATATGCGGCTGCCTTTCTTATAACAGAACTGAAACAATCGGTGGCCAGATCAGCAAGACTGACAAGGCCATCAGCTGAATGCCGATAAAGGGTAAGAAGCCTTTGAAAATATCAGTCAGCGAAATATGCGCAGGCGCCACTGATTTGAGGTAAAATGCGGCCGGCCCAAAGGGCGGTGATAAGAAGCTGACCTGCATATTCATACAGAATAATACCCCAAACCAAGTTGCCACATGGCGCGGATTCAATTCACCAAAAATGCCAATTTCTTGAATGGGCAGGCGCAAAACGATCGGCAAAAAGACCGGGATGATCAGCAAAACAATCCCAACCCAATCCATAAAAGCGCCCATGATCAAGAGAATGAACATCATAGAAAGAAGAACCAGCATCGTGGGCATTTCGGAGCCAACGATCAGATCTGCCACAAAACGCGGCCCACCCGCGATCGTATAGGCCCCTGCAAGCGCTGCGGCACCGATGGTCACCCAAATGATGGTTCCGGTTGATTTCATCGTGCGCATTAGGCTGTCCCAGACCAGCTCAAAATTGGCTTCGCCGCGTAATATGGCGATGATCAAAACCGCAATCGCGCCCATGCCTGCCGCTTCTGTAATGCCTGTAATGCCACCGTAAATTGATCCAAGAACCACGCCGATCACGACCATAGGCGCAACCAACCCCTTGCCCATTTCCCAGGCCAATGCAGAGCGCTCGCGGCCAAAGCCAAAAAACGCGATCAGCACAGAGGCAATGATATAGCCGGCAAACCATGGAAGGTAATCCGCAGTTCCTAAGAAGATGGGCTCTATGGCGTCATCCAAGGGTGCGTTTTGGCCCGTTACCGTGAAGAACAAGGCGCGCAAGAATAATGCGGTTACAGCGCCAAAAAAGACAACATTCAAAAACGCGATGAACAGTTTCAATTTGTCATATCCCTGCGGCTCGCCTTCACGAGGCTCAGGCAGCGGGGCATCTTCGGGGCGGATTTGGGTTCGAATAATGATGTAGATGATGATGAAGCTTGCCAACATGAAACCGGGTAAAAACGCTGCGGTAAACAGCGCTTTGATCGAGGTTTCTGTGATCAACCCATACATAATCAAAACGATTGAGGGGGGGATCATTGTGCCCAAAGATCCCGAGGCGCAGATTGTTCCGATTGCGAGGTTTTGATTATAGCCAAGGCGAAGCATTTGCGGCAAGGCAATCAATCCCAGCAGCACCACTTCTCCCCCAATAATCCCCGACATCGCAGCCATAATCACCGCCATGATCGAGGTCACGATAGCAATACCGCCACGGGTTCCGTTCAGCCAGACATTCAAAGAGCTATACATATCTTTGGCAATACCCGAACGTTCCAATAGCGAGGCCATAAAGATGAACAAAGGTACCGAAATCAAAACATAGCTGGTCATGACGCCGTAAATTTTTTGCTGCAGGATATTCAGGGCTCCCGCCCCCGGCCTCCCGGTAAGCGTACATCGTGCGCCGGGATTTGCCTCAGTATACCAGTCAGGGCACCCGAAGCTGAGCGGGTTAGACAAAAGGGCAGGTTCAAACTTCATTACTAAAACCAAAACGGCCAAAATGGCCGAGGCCAAGCCAAGAGGCATGCCAATGGCAAGTAAAATAAACAGGCCTATTAACAAGATGAGAGAAATAGTTCCGATATCCATCAGTTTGATCCCACGTTGCGTTTCAATGTTTCAATTTCGTCTTCTATATCGTCTGTTGCTGAATGTTTGACGGGTTCGAGCTTCCAGTCAGAAAACAGGTTAAACACAGACTGCAAGGCCACCAAAGATACCATCACCAAAATAAACGGCTTTAAAGTGGCGGGTATCGGTGGATCAAAGGCGGTGCCAAATGTTTCCCAACTGTAAAACTTTTTGAAAGACTCGCCATACCCACCGTAACATAAAAAGAAAGCGAAAATAACGATGAGAATGGTTGAGATGGTGTCGCAGACACGTTGTAAAGCGCGCGGTAAAATATCATAGAGCAAGAAAATCCTAATATGGCTGCGCTGCTGCATCGCGTAAAGCCCTGCGCATAAAAACACAAAGCTGGCCACCCATAATGACAGCTCATTGGCCCATAATGTAGGCGCCTCCACCACGTAGCGCATGAACACTTCGTAGATCATTACACTGGTCAGTAGAACGATTTGCACCATCGTGATCCGACCAATGAAAACAGCGAACCGATCTACCGGGCGCCAATGCTCGAATTCCATGCGCGCCCGTTCAACCGTGAACAAGCCAAAAACCAGCAAAATAGGAAGCGCAATCAGCGTGAACCAATCTACAATATCCGCGAACCCGCCAAATAAGCCTGGCAGATTCGGGGTCACATCATTGCGGATCATTTGAGCAGAGAGCTGGTCAAACAGCGATTGGTCCTCTGGAGTGAAAAAATCCAGGATGAAATAGGGGAAGTGCCAGCATTGCCAGGCGAAACAAATGATAAAGGCGGCTGGTATATACCATTCCTTGTGGTTAACCGTATTTCCCTGCATGCGTTTTCTCCCCTCGCGCTTCTTGATGAAGCTACGTTAATTATAGTGCAAAGTATTGCAAAAAGTCTCTGTCTGGTGTGATCCCAAGGCCTGGGCCCTCTGGCAGCGCAATATAGCCATTGGTTTGGGCAACTTGCGCTTGAATTTCTAACGGCGTTTCCAACAATTCATCGCGGAATTTATTATCGGTTGTGTCAAATTCCAACATTGGCTCCCAAGGGTTCATCCCGCCGGGCAAATCAGGCATGGACGCGAGTAAGTGCATATTGGTTGCAACGGCAACCGCCGACCCCCAGACGTGATTGACCACCGGCGTGAAATGCGCGTGACACAGCGCCAATACTCGCAAATATTCCGATATACCCCCCAAGGCACACACTTCCGGCTGGGCTATATCCAGCCCGCGCGATTCAAGCAGACTGCGCCAACCCCATCTGTTAAATTCGGTTTCACCGCCTGAAATATTGACGTTCAGGCCCGCGCGCAATTCGCGGTAACCTTGCAGATCTTCTGGTGCGATCGGTTCTTCAAACCAATAGGCGCCAAGATCTTCAAGCGCGCGCCCCACTGTAAAAGCATCGCTTGTTGTATAGCAGTGATTTGCATCCACCATGAACCTAAAATCATCGCCAATGCCGCGCCGCACGGCTTCCGCCAGTTTTATATCTGCGCGAGGCCCCAAGCCCACTTTCATTTTTGTTGCAACAAAGCCCATATCTTTGATCGCGCGTGCTTCTTCTTTAAAGCGGGCCGTCAAATTTTCAAGCGGCTCCGGGCGCAGCATCATGCCGTATCCATAAACGGGAATTTGTTTGCGATGCGCGCCGCCGATCATTTGATAAAGCGGCAAATTTGCGACTTTCCCGGCAATATCCCACAGCGCGATATCTACCCCAGATAAGGCCTGCATCGGCATGCCCTTTTGTCCGTGGTCGCGCATTAGATTATAGGTTTTATGCCACAAGACATCCCGATCAAGCGGTGAGTGGCCCAAGATCATTGGTTGAATAACATCTTGCACGATGGTGCGGTTCGCAAGCGCAATATTGCCCGGGCCAAAGCATTCCCCCCAACCGGTAAGACCTTCGTCGGTTTCAACTTCGATCAGATGCGCGGTGCGTTTGTCATAAAACTGTTGAGAATAGCCCAGCGTCTGCGGCATGTTATATTGCAGAATATGGCTGGTGATTTTGGTTATTTCCATTGGGAAGCCCAACTCACCTTTTTCTTACGTTTTACATCTTTGCCTGTTCGGATAACGGGGCCCCGTAGGGCCCCGTTATTGGTTAATTATCAATGAATAAACTTAGTCTACCAGACCCAGCTCTTTGAGATATGTCACGTGGCTTGCAAGCAAAGCTTTCGCTTCTGGAGTGGTTGCGAAATCGCTCCAAGCGGCTTGTGCAGCGGCGCGGAAGCTGGCCCGGTCTTCGGGAGACCAGTCATGCAAGGTTACACCTTCGCCGCGCAGCTTAGAGGCTGCTGCAGTCATGCCTTTGCCCACCTGCATTGAGGTTTGGAAGGCCAAGGATTCCATCGCAACATTGATGATGCGGCGGTGTGCTTCGGGCATGCCATCCCAAACGGCTTTGTTACAGGCCAAGTGATCAGATGGCATTGAGTGGAAACCAGGATAGTTTGTGTGCTTCACGATGTCATACAGGCCCAAGCTCACGTTTGTGGCGATGTTTGATGCATCCGCTCCATCAATGATACCAGTTTCCAAAGCGGTGAAGATTTCGGTGAAATCCATCACGATGGGTGAGGCGCCAAGATTGTCAAAAATCATCGTTGCCATGCCTGGAGGTGACCGGAATTTCCAGTTTTTGAAATCTTCTGCGTTACGGATTGGTTTTGAAGAAGACAGGCTCTCCATGCCTGGGATCCACCAACCGATGAATTGCATGTCATATTTGTTGTACAGCTCTTGTGCTGCCTCATAACCACCACCGTTATAGAGCCAGCTATACTGATCCCAGGGTGAGTCATATCCGCCCATGATGTCGCCAACAAATTGGAATGCAGGGTTCTTACCTGTTTGGTAAGCACCACCTGTCATGTCGCAATCCAAAACACCTGTGGCAGCGGCGTCGAATGTTTCCACAGAAGAAACCACGGAAGATGAATAATACATCTCGATCGAGATCTCACCGCCAGACATTGTTTGCACATTGTCGATAAATTGCGCCGCAAGCTTACCGTTGGGGCTTTCTTCAGAGAAATGCGTTTGAATGCGCAGGTTGGTCGCTGCGGATGCACTTGTTGCAGCCATAGCTGCGATACCGGCAGCAAATGCTACCTTTTTTAATATTTTCATGATGTCCTCCCAGACATTTATAGCCGAATTCTCCAGAACCTTAGAAGCTCTGACCTTTAATCAACACAGAAAAGACTAGAGGGCTTAATCTGTTTCTTCAAGTTTTTATTTAATTTCTTGAAAATTTCGTGATTTTGCTAAAATAATAATATTATACCATGATTAGAACGCAGTAAGAGAGCCTCGGATGGATGAAGAAAACGATATTTACGAAGGTCTGCGTCTGCGGGTAACCTCGGGTGGGTTGACGCCGAATACTAAATTAAAACCAGCCGTTTTGCGTCATGATTATAATTGTTCGGCCAGCACCATTCGAGAGGCTTTGTTCAGATTATCCACCGTTGGTTTGGTGTCTTTTCAAGAGCAGCGTGGCTTTCGCGTTCCAATTCCAACCGATCAAGCACAACATGAACTGACGCATCTGCGTATTTTGCTTGAATGCGAGGGGGCATGCTTGTCGATTCGCCAGGGCGGCATCGATTGGGAATCTCGGTTGACCGCGGCGCATCATAAATTGTCGCATATTGAAAAAAGAGTGCGAGGAAGCGCCGACCATACGCCACTTTTCATTCTTTGGGCAAAAGCCGAGCAAGCCTTTCATGAAACCCTTATTTCAGATTGCGGATCAGATGTGCTCAAAGCCACGCATGCGATGATCTACCAGCGATTTCGCCAGCAAGTTTTTAATTCTGATAAGAAATTTGTATTTGTTGCCGAAAACATTGAGCAGCATCAGGAAATTTTAGAGGCTGCTTTGATGCGGGATGAGGCGTTGATTCGGTCTCGTATCTATAGCCATTTAGAAAGAAACTTGGTGTTCGACATGCCGCCCGAGCTGCCCAAGCTTCCTTATTAATCAGCGTTGACTTTGCCAGCGCTGGGCAAATCATCCTGAATATAGGTTGCGATGATCTCATCAAAACTGGCTTCTGCTTGAAAGCCCAGCGCACGTGCACGTTGCGCGGTGAAATTTCGAGGCCAAGAGGAAACGATATTAATGATCGTGTCATCAGGTCGACGCTCAATCAAGTTAACGACCGACTGGCCGGCAGCGCGGCGCAGCGCCTCTATTTGCTCTGCCACGGTGCAACTTACGCCTGGCAGGTTGAGCGCGCGCCGATTTTCCAACAGGCGGCTGTCTAACGTTGCGGCATGCCTTAAAAACCCCGCGGCTGCGCGCGGAGAAGCGTGCCAATGGCGCACGCTTTCATCCACAGGTAAAATTGCTTTTTGGCCATTTAAAGGCTCGCGTATGATCCCTGAAAAAAACGATGAGGCGGCCAGGTTGGCCTTGCCTGGGCGCACGCAGATCGTTGGTAACCGCAAGGATATCCCATCTGCAAACCCTTTTCTGCTAAAATCTGACAGCAGCAATTCACAGGAGGCTTTTTGAGCTCCATAGCTGGTTTGAGGGGCGCTTAAAAACGTATCGTCAATCTGGTCCGGAAACGGGCCTCCGAAGACGGCAATTGAGGAGGTGAAAATAATTTTGGGCACATATGTTCCGCCGGTTTCTATATGCAGTTTTCTTAACGCTTCCAGATAATGCCACATTGTGAACATATTAACTTGCCAGCCCGCGTCGAAATTGCTTTCAGCTTCGCCCGAAACGATCGATGCCAGATGAAAGACGAGATCGGGGCGCAATTGGGCAAGCATGGTAATATTTTTCGCATCGGTCAAAGAGCCGGTTATACAGCGCAGACGCCCGTCTTGTTTCAGGGGAAAGGCCATATCAAACAAAGTAATATCGAGCGTCTTATGGCCGGGCAAGCCGCTTGCCAAAAGGTGATTGGCAAGCTTTTGCCCCACCATACCGCCACCGCCAAGGATCAAGATTTTTGTCATGGCTTGTTCTTTCCATGTTCGAGCAATTCTAAATACAGGCCAGAATGGTCTGTATCTGCGCCACCCATATGCTCAACGAAATATTTAAAGCGATCTCGGATATGCTGCGTGACGGGTAAGCTCACGCCAAGCTGTGCGGCTTCATTTAGCCCGTTATTCAGATCTTTGAGATGAAATTTGGCAGGCCCACCAGGCACAAAATTGCCCGTCGTCATACGCTCTCCATGTTGCTGAAGAATAACGCTATCAGCAAAGCCGCCCTTCAAGGCTGCCCGCACCGCTGCCGGATCGGCGCCGCCGCGCTCGAGCAGCAGCATGGCTTCGGCAACCGCGCCTATTGTAACGGCAACGATGGCCTGGTTTGCCAGCTTGGCCAATTGTCCAGCGCCCGATGGCCCCACATGGGTTGGCCGGCCCATGCCGGCCAGAACATCTTGAACTTGCGAAAAATCATCGACAGCCCCCCCAACCATAATCGCAAGACTGCCGGCCTCTGCCCCTTTGGTGCCGCCTGAAACGGGCGCGTCTAAATGTCGGATGTTAAAGGTGCGCAAATGCGCCGCTTGGGCGCGCGCTTCTTCTGGTTTCGTGCTGGACATATCCACCCAGACTGCGTCGGGTTTAAGCGCTTTTTGCAAGGCCGCATCGTCTAAGATCAGGGCCACGGTCGGGCCGTCTGATACCATTGAAATGATTATATCTGCATTTTTAACTGCCTCTGCGGCGCTTGTCGCCACATGCACGCCAAAGCCAGATAGCCCAATCGCTTTTTCAGCAGATCTGTTCCAAGCGCTCAGGGTGATACCATTGGCAGATAAGTTCCTAGCCATTGGGAACCCCATAAGACCTGTTCCTAGAAATGCGACCTTTGATATTTCCGACATGGCATCCTCATTTTGTTCTTTCTACCGTCACAATAAAGATGAAATTTCGGATGTCACTCAGGATTTGCCGGTCGTTGTGGCCGCGTTCCGTAACTGTTGAGTGTTCGTGCATCTGATGTTAGTCACAGCGAAGCGAAGGTTGCGTTGCCCAGAAATATTGGGTTTTAGCACGGGCAATGGGGGGAAGTGTATGTCTAGTAAAAGATTGAAAAATAAACGTATTTTGGTGACGGCGGCGGGTCAAGGGATTGGCCGCGCGGCGGCTTTGGCGATGGCGGCTGAGGGCGCTGAGGTATTCGCCACTGATATAAATCCCGAAGGCTTGGCGCAGTTGAAATCCGAGGCGACTGGCACTTTAGAAATATTTGAATTAGACGTCCGCTCAGAGGCCTCTGTGGTGGCGGGCGTTGCAGTAGCGCAGCCCGATGTATTGTTCAATTGTGCCGGTTTTGTGCATAATGGCACGGTGCTAGAGGTCAGCGATGAAGATTGGGATTTCGCCTTTGATCTGAATGTGCGCTCGATGTTGCGGACCGTGCGGGCGGCTTTGCCGGGCATGTTAGAGCGCGGATCAGGCTCTATTATCAATATGTCGTCAGCCTGCTCTTCGGTTATCGGAGCGCCAAACCGGTTTGTCTATGGCACCACAAAGGCGGCGGTTCTGGGCCTCACAAAATCGGTTGCAATCGACTACATTACCAAAGGGATCCGCTGCAATGCGATCTGCCCGGGCACGGTTGAAAGCCCGAGCTTGCATGATCGCTTGCATGCCACTGGTGATTACGAGGCGGCGATGAAAGCTTTTATTGCGCGCCAACCGATGGGGCGGATTGCAAAAGCAGAAGAAATCGCGGCGCTGGTAGTCTATCTTGCCAGCGATGAAAGTGCCTTTACCACAGGGCAAGCCCATATCATTGATGGCGGATGGTCAGGATAAACTTATGAAAAAAATTCAAATTGAAGACTTAAGGTCACGTAAATGGTTCATGAATGCGGATAACCGCGAAATGACAGCGCTTTATTTAGAGCGGTATCTGAATTACGGCCTGACGCGAAAAGAGCTGCAATCGGGCAAACCGATCATTGGGATCGCCCAAACCGGCAGCGATCTCAGCCCGTGCAACCGCCATCACCTTGAGCTGACCAAGCGCGTGCGCGACGGGATCATCGCGGCCGGCGGCACACCGATTGAAATTCCTGTTCACCCGATTCAGGAAACCGGCAAGCGCCCGACTGCGATGTTAGACCGCAATTTGGCCTATCTATCGCTTGTTGAAACCTTATTTGGCTATCCGCTTGATGGCGTGGTGCTGAATATTGGCTGCGATAAAACCACCCCTGCGCTGCTCATGGCGGCAGCGACGGTGAATATCCCGGCCATCGCGCTTTCGGTAGGACCGATGTTGAATGGCTGGTTCAACGGCGAGCGGACGGGGTCGGGCACCATCGTTTGGAAGGCACGCGAGATGTTGGCCTCGGGCGATATTGATGATGATGGTTTTATGGAGCTGGTTTCCAGTGCCGCACCCTCGGTTGGCTATTGCAATACGATGGGCACCGCCACCACGATGAATTCCTTGGCCGAAGCGCTGGGCATGCAATTGCCCGGCTCTGCAGCGATTCCGGCGCCCTATCGTGAACGCGGGCAAATCAGTTATGAAACTGGTTTGCGGATCGTCGATATGGTGTGGGAAGACCTGCGGCCAAGCGATGTGATGACGCGTGAGGCCTTTGAAAATGCGATCGTGATCAATTCTGCGATTGGCGGCTCTACCAATGCGCCGATCCATTTGAACGGGATTGCGCGCCATCTTGGCGTGCCATTGAACAATGATGATTGGCAGAGCATTGGCCATGACATCCCGCTTTTGGTGAATTTGCAGCCTGCGGGGGAGTATCTGGGTGAAGATTATCAAAGGGCGGGCGGCGTCCCGGCGGTTGTTGGAGAGTTGCTCGAAGCTGGTTTATTGCCGCATCCCAAAGCGCTTACCGTCAATGGCGCATCGATGGGCGATAACTGTATCGACCGGCGTAGCGAAAACCAAGATGTGATCAAACCCGTTAGCGCGCCCATCAAAGCGCAAGCAGGGTTTATAAATTTATCGGGGAACCTGTTTGACAGTGCGATCATGAAAACCTCGGTGATCAGCGATAATTTTCGGCAAACCTATCTGTCAAACCCCGAGGACCCAGATGCGTTCGAAGGCCGGGCTATTGTGTTTGATGGGCCCGAAGAATTTCACCATCGCATTGATGATCCTGCGGAAAATATCGATGAAACCTGTATTCTTTTCATGCGTGGTACAGGGCCGATTGGATATCCTGGGGGCGCCGAAGTGGTGAATATGCGCCCACCTGCCTATTTGCTGAAAAAAGGCGTTGAGGCGCTGCCTTGTATTGGCGATGGCCGTCAATCGGGCACATCAGGAAGCCCTTCAATTTTGAATGCCGCGCCAGAAGCGGCGGCTGGCGGTGGGCTGGCACTTTTGAAAACTGGCGATCGCGTCCGCATTGATCTTAAAAAATGCACGGCGGATATGCTGGTGCCTTTGGACGAGCTTGCAGAGCGCGCGCGCGCCTTTGAGGCCGAAGGCTATCCCTACCCCGAGAATCATTCGCCCTGGCAAGAGCTGTTCCGCGAAAAGGTCGGGCGCTTCGACGAAGGTATGATTTTGAAAGATGCCGATAATTACAGAGATATTGCGCGCAAATATGTGCCGCGCGACAACCATTAGGAGATAGAGAATGAAGCTTGTTCGTTACGGGGCCATCGGTGCGGAAAAACCTGGTTTGATTGATCAAAATGGGGATCTGAGAGACCTGTCATCGCATGTTGCTGATATTGCCGGGGCCGCGCTGCAAGATGCAGAGCTGGATAAATTACGCGCGCTCGATCCTAACAACCTGCCATTGGTTGATGGAAGTCCACGCCTGGGCGCCTGCGTCGGAAACATTGGAAAATTTCTTTGTATCGGGTTGAATTATTCCGATCACGCGGCTGAAACTGGCGCCGCAATTCCCGAACATCCAATTTTATTTGCCAAAGCCACATCGGCTGTTGTTGGTCCGAACGATGATGTGTCGATGCCACGCGGATCAACCCATACAGATTGGGAGGTCGAGCTGGGCGTGGTGATCGGTAAAACGGCCAAATATGTCTCGCAAGCAGAGGCGCTTGATTATGTGGCTGGCTATTGCGTTATAAATGATGTGTCTGAGCGCCATTTTCAGACCTCGCTTACGGGGCAGTGGACGAAGGGAAAATCCTGCGACACATTCGGGCCAACCGGTCCTTGGTTGGTCACACGTGACGAAATTGTGGATCCGCAAAACTTGACGATGAGCTTAGATGTGAACGGCAAGCGGATGCAAACAGGCAACACCAATACGATGATTTTTTCCGTAGCGGAAATAATTGAACATCTTTCTGGGTTGATGTCTTTGCACCCGGGTGACGTGATCAGCACCGGAACCCCCCCTGGCGTTGGAATGGGGATCAAGCCGCAGCCGATCTATCTCAAGCGCGGCGATGTGATGGAGCTGACGATCGAAGGCCTTGGATCACAGCGTCAAAGCGTTACGGAAGACGCATGAGCATGCCTGATCTTTTACTGATCGGCGACGCAACGGACGAGATGCTGCATCGCCTCTCTGAAAAACTTAACATCCATGCATTGTCGGGTATCGCAGATCCAAGCGCGTGGTTGGCAGAGCATGGTGATAAAATCTCCTACGTGGCCACCAATGGTCATGATGGGATTTTGCCCGCCTATATGGAGGCGATGCCCAATTTAAAAGTGATCAGCTGCTACGGGGTGGGCTATGATGCGATCGACACTGAAGCCGCCGCCGCACGCGGCATTCATGTCACGCATACGCCGAATGTATTGAATGCCGAAGTGGCGAGCACAGCGCTTTTGCTGATGCTTGCATGCTATCGAAACTTCTTGGCAGAAGACGCGTATGTGCGCTCGGGTGCGTGGGAGCGCGAGGGCAATGCGCCCTTGTCGCGCTCTGCAGATAATCAAATTGTTGGTATTTTGGGCATGGGTCGGATCGGGCAGGCCATTGCCCAGAAACTCGCTCCGTTTAACGCCAAAATTCTTTATCATTCGCGTAGCGCGAAGCCGGTGGATTATACCTATTGTGAGAGTCTGATCGATATGGCGCGCCAAAGTGATGCGTTGATTTGCATCACCCCAGGCGGGCCCGCAACGCGGCATCTTGTAAACGCAGACGTGTTGAATGCGCTGGGTCCTAACGGCACTTTGATCAATGTCAGCCGCGGGTCGGTTGTGGATGAAAAGGCTCTGATCGCGGCCTTACAAGACGGGCGCCTTGGCTGGGCCGGGCTGGACGTGTTTGAGCAAGAGCCGAAAGTGCCCGAAACTTTGCGGGCGCTGTCAAATGTGGCCCTGTTGCCGCATGTGGGAAGCGCCACTGTGGAAACCCGCGCGGCGATGGGAAATCTGACGGTTGATAATATACTCACTCATCTCGCCTCGGGCAGCGTGATCAGCCCGGTGCCGGAATGCGCGCATCTGTAAGGAGATCGCAGCGTGGGGGAGAACACCCAGATCGTTGAGGTAGAGGCGGCGCTTTTTGAGGTGCCGCTGGATGAGGTTTTGGTGGATGCCAAACATGGGGCGCATAGCCATTTTCAGCTGATCTGTGTCACCATTTGTTTGGCAGATGGACGCCGCGCCACCGGCTATACCTATACGGGCGGGCGCGGCGGCCATGCGATTCTTGCGCTGATCCAGAACGATTTGGCGCCATTTTTAGTCGGGCGCTGCAGCATGGATATCGAAAGCTTGTATGCGCAAATGCTGTGGCATATGCACTATGTCGGGCGCGGAGGCATCGTAAGCTTTGCAATCTCTGCTGTTGATATTGCGCTTTGGGACTTGCGCTGCAAAGCTGCGGGTTTGCCGTTGTGGCAGATGGCAGGTGGCGCCGGCAACCGCTGCAAAGCCTATGCAGGCGGGATTGATCTGGCCTTTCCATTGCCGAAATTATGTGAGCATATTGAGGCTTATTTGGCGGCTGGTTTTAATGCGGTAAAAATCAAAGTGGGACAACCCAGTCTTGAGGAAGATATTGCGCGGATCCGCGCGGTGCGCGCGTTAATCGGGCCCCACATCCATTTCATGATTGACGCCAATTATGCGCTGGATGTGGCGCAGGCGATCGCGCTCGCCAAGGCGGTGCGCGATCAAAACATCTTGTGGTTCGAAGAACCGATTATCCCTGAAAATTTTGCCGGCTATGCGGAAATTTCCAAGGCGAGCGGCATCGCGGTTGCGCAGGGTGAAAACTTGCACACGCATGAAGAGTTCCAAATGGCGTTGGCGCAAAGCCAGTTGGGCTTTGTTCAGCCCGATGCGTCAAATTGCGGGGGCATCACGGGCTGGTTGCGCGTCGCGGCTGAGAGCGCACGCTCTGGCGTGCCGATTTGCAGCCATGGGATGCAAGAATTACACGTGTCTTTGGTGAGCGGGCAAGCCCATGGCGGATGGCTTGAAGTGCATAGCTTTCCGATTGACCGATACACCAACCAGCCCCTACAACTGGAACAGCATTTGGCTGTAGCGCCCGATGCGCCCGGTATCGGGGTCGAGTTTGATTGGGAGCGGCTGCAGCCGTTTCGGCTGCAGCTGGCATAAAGTTTACAGCGAGGCGGTGATTCCACCATCGACGTAAAGCGTGTGGCCATTTACAAAACTAGACGCGTCAGAGGCCAAAAAGATGCAAGCCCCCACCAATTCTTCCACTTGTCCCCAGCGCCCAGCGGGGGTTCGATTGGTCAGCCAGGCGCTGAATTCGGGATCGGCCACCAAAGCTGCATTTAGGGGCGTGTCAAAATAGCCCGGCGCAATGGCATTGCATTGCAGCCCGTGTTTTGCCCAATCTGTCGCCATGCCTTTCGTCAAATTGGTCACGGCGCCTTTGGTGGCGGTATAGGGTGCAATGCCGGGGCGGGCCAAGGCTGATTGTACGCTGGCAATATTGATGATCTTTCCCCGTTTGCGCCCGATCATATGGCGGGCGACGGCTTGGCCCACGTGAAAGACCGACGCGATATTGGTTTGGAGCAATTGCTCAAATGCCTCGGGTGGAAAATCTTGCAACGCGGCGCGATGCTGCATTCCGGCATTGTTGACCAAGATATCAATCGCGCCAGACGCGCTTTCAAACCCGTCTATCGCCTCGCGTACCGCGGTATGATCCGTGGCATCAAACGCCAATTGATGGGTTTTTACACCGTTAGCCTTTAAGGCTTTCGCGGCGCTGGCCAGTTTTTCGGCATTGCGCCCGTTTAAGACGATTTCAACGCCTTCTGCCGCCAGACCTTTTGCTAGAGCAAAGCCGATGCCTTGGCTTGATCCCGTGATTAAGGCGCGCTTCCCATTAAGATTGAACAATCCAGATGACATTCGGTTTCTCCTTTTTGGGCCCGGGATTATTGGGCTTGGCCGCGACCGATCTTATCGCTATCTTTAATCAGCTTGTACAGCAGGGAAAGCCACTGACATGAAAGCTTTGGTCATTCATGGCGCGAAAGACTTGCGTTTGGAAACGCGGGACGCAGAGGCGCCGGGACCCGGGCAGGTGGCGGTCGCTTTGAAAGCGGGGGGCATTTGTGGGTCCGACCTGCATTATTACAATCACGGTGGTTTTGGGCCGATCAAACTGCGTGAACCAATGGTTCTGGGGCATGAGGTTGCAGGTGAAATCGTTGAGCTTGGCCCCGATGTAGAGGGGCTACAGGTTGGGCAATTAGTGGCTATTTCACCCTCAAGGCCTTGTTATGATTGCTGTTATTGTAGAACTGGCCAATTGAATCATTGTTTGAATATGCGGTTTTATGGCAGCGCGATGCCGTTTCCGCATATTCAGGGGGCTTTTCAGGAATATCTGGTGGCAGAGGCGGATCAATGCGTTGTGGCGGATGGATTAACGGCGGGTGAAGCCGCGATGGCCGAGCCGCTGGCCGTGGCTTTGCATGCGGTGAAGCAAGCTGGCAATTTGATAGGGGCCCGCGTGTTGGTCACGGGCAGTGGTCCGATTGGAGCTCTGACCATTTTGGTGGCACGGCGCGCCGGCGCTGCAGAGATAATCGCCACTGATCTTTCGGATTACACGCTTGCGAAAGCGAAAGCCGCTGGGGCGGATCAAACGCATAACATCCTGACACAGCCAAAGGCTTTGGCACCTTACGGCCGTGATAAAGGCCAGGTCGATGTGCATTTTGAATGTTCGGGGGCAGCTGCTGCGCTGGTGAGCGGCATCTCAGTTTTACGACCGGCCGGGCAATTGATACAGCTTGGCTTGGGCGGTGATATGAACGTACCAATGCAAGCGTTGACCGCCAAAGAAATTTCTTTGAAGGGCTCTTTTAGGTTTCATTTTGAGTTTAAGTTGGCGGTATCTTTGATGCAAAAAGGCTTGATAAAGGTTTCTGATTTGATCACCCAAAATGTGCCGTTGCATGATGCAATTGCAGGATTTGAAATGGCATCGGACCGAGGATCCGCGCTGAAAGTGCAGATTGCGTTTTAAGGGTTTGGAAAGCGGATGCTCTGTCTGTGTTGAAATAAGGCCTGATCAGGCTTGAAAAAGCCGTTTCAACGGCGTGCCCAGTGGCTTGATCTTGATATTATATTATATATTTGCGGAGAGGGCGTTGACCTTAGGAGGGGATGCTTTTACTGCCATATTGAGTGGATAAAAAATTGAACGGTGTGTATTTGAGATGAGCGACGAGCTGCAAGATGATGAGATCGATCTGCGCGAATTATTCGCCGCGCTGTGGGATGGAAAGCTCCTCATTTTTATTGTGACCTGCGCCGTATTTTTATTTTCCTCGGCATATTTGCATGTTGCAGAGAGGAGCTATACCGTGTCGGTCACCTTGCGCCCAACCGAAGAGCAAAGTTCGGCTGGCGGCAATTTGGGCGGGCTTGGCGGGCTTGCATCCTTGGCGGGGGTTCAATTGCCCAGCGGCGGCGCCACTGAATTCATCACATTTCAGGCGATGCTGAAGTCTCAAGAAGTGGCATCACGGCTTTTTGCCGATGAAACCTTGATACAGCGGCTTTTCGCAGGCGAATGGGATGAGAGTCGTAAAAGCTTTTTGCAGCCCATTCCCACAACTTTGGGAAATGTCAAACGTCTGATCAAGCCTCTATTAACAGGTGAGGGGCAAGGTGCCTATATCCCGCCCAACGCCGCGCGCTTGGCTCAAACATTATCCAGCAATTTATCGGTTTCGGAAGATAAAAACAGTGGCATGCTTAAATTGAGCATGGAAAGTGCTAAGCCAGAATTGGCAAGTGATCTTATGCTGGCACTTATTCGCGAAACTGATGGATTTCTCAAAGAGCGTTTCGTGGTTTCAGGGTCAAAAGCGCTGCAGTTCTATCAACAGAAAATTTCCAAAGCGCGCTCGCGCGAACACCGCGAAGCATTGGCGAAACTGATTGCGACTGAAGAGCAAAAATTAATGCTGGCCACGCGGGAAGGGCCTTTTGTGGTTGAAATTATGATGGGCCCGGATCAATCCTTGCGGCCCACATCACCCAAAAGCAGCTTGGTCTTGGCGCTGGGTTTGGTGTTGGGGCTGTTTTTAGGGGCCGCTGTGGTTTTGATGCGAAAATCCCTTGGTGGCAATGAAAAGAAAGTATCACAAT
>JADHOV010000075.1 GCA_016778765.1 Paracoccaceae bacterium
TGCAACAAAGCCAGCGCTTAAGCTTAACCGCTGCACTGCTCGCATGCACATTTTCGATGACCAAGCTGGGGCGGTTATACGGCCATCCATTCTCCGTCATTTTTGGCCGATTTAACCATCGCCTCAACCACTTCGATCGAATGGCACCCCTCTTCTGCGGTGGGGTAGGTCAGCGCCAAAGGATCGGGAGACGTGCCAGAATTTTGCGCGGCGATCACTTCGCTTAGATCGCGATAAACATTTGCAAAGGCCAGAACCATGCCCTCTGGATGCCCCACCGTTATTCTATTGGCGCGCGCCGCAGCCTCGGAAAGGCCAACTGCGCCGCGCTCTAAAATTTGGGTTGGTGCATTAAGAGGCGTCCAGCGCAATTGGTTGGGATGCTCTTGTTGCCAGCTTAAACCACCGATCTCGCCAAACACTTGCAGTGTCAGCCCATGCGTACGCCCAATCGCCAAACCGCTTGTCCAAAGCCGGCCAATGGCGCCACCGCTCATCCGGAACGCCGATAGGTTATCATCTTCCAATTCCCGGCTTTTGATCCCATGGGCAAAATCACTCGATACTTTGGTCACATTTTGCCCTGTAACATAGCAGGCCATATGCAAGGCGTGGATGCCACAATCCACCGTTACAGCCGCCATGCCCGCTTGCTTTGGATCAAACCGCCACCGCACGCGGGGATTTTCAGCATCTGCGGCATCCGCCATAAAGCCACCGGCAAATTCTGCAACCACGCAGCGGATCGCACCCAATTGCCCAGCCTCAACCATCGCTTTCATCTGGCGCACCAGTGGATAACCCGAATAGCCATAATTCACCGCGCAAACCCGGTTGGCCTTTTTTGCAATCTGCACCAACGCTTGCGCTTCGGGCACCGTCATCGTCATCGGTTTTTCGCATAAGACGTGAAAACTGGCTTCCAGAAAGGCTTTTGAAATCTCAAAATGGGTGGCATTGGGCGTTGCAACCGTCACCAAATCGATACGGTCATCGCGTGATTGCTCACCCTGCAGCATCTCTTGCCACGTGCCATAAGCGCGGCTTGGATGAAGCCCAAGCGACGCGCCATAACTTTTGGCCACATTGGGATCCACATCCATGGCGCCCGCCATCAGTTTAAAGCGGCCATCAATTTCTGCGCCGGACCGATGCGCAAACCCGATTTGACTGCCTTGTCCCCCGCCAATAAGGCCCCATGAAAGTGGTTTCAAAATATATACCCCACGCTTTAAACTAAGTGATGCCCGTTTTCTCTGCGCGAATCTATGGAGGCAACAGCCCATGGTCAAACGAATAACGCATGTTGCAGAGCGAAAATATTGGATCTTTTAAAGCGGCTTTCGCAAGGCTTTCAGGGTCGATAAGATGCGCTTGAATTGGAATTCACAACTAGGGGAAAGCGTGGTGCGGTTTGATCCGAAAAACACCTTGATATTGGTTGCTTTGGAAGCAGAGCTGCCAAGAGAGATGATACCCAGCTGGAAGGTGGCCTATACAGGGGTTGGTAAAGTGAATGCTGCGCTGAAAGGCAGCGAATATGTGGCGCGCTATAAACCAGTGAATTTAATTAACTTTGGCACGGCAGGAGCGTTAAACCCTGAATTAAGCGGCTTGCTAGAGGTAACACAATTCTTCCAACGCGATATGGATGCCCGCGATATGGGATTTGCCTTGGGGCAAACCCCTTTCGAAAAGGCGCCCTACTTTTCTGCGCAGGGGCATGGCCTGTCTTGCGGAACTGGCGATAGTTTTGTGACGGCACCGCCTGAACTGCAAACAGATCTTGTGGATATGGAGGCGTTCGCCTTAGCAAAGCTGGCACAGATGGCAGGTATCCATTTTTCTTGCTTTAAATATGTATCGGACCAGGCAGATGAAAACTCGCCCAGCGCCTGGAAGGATAATTTGGCCCATGCAAGCCATGTTTTTATAAATGAAATCTTAGAAAATCACGTTTGATATCAGATCTTTGATGGGATCGAGTAGCTTAAAAATATGAATATTTTCAAACGAAGTGATCTAATAAAAAACGATTGTAAAAAATTGAGCCCAATTTACGTCACACCATTGGATTGAGTATCGGTTTGTGATCAAAAAGCAAAAAGGATTATTGTAGAGCACGTAAATTAATGGTAGCGGTCTTCGCATAATGTTGAGGTGGTGATGGTTAATTTAAGACGCATTTTTAAACTCTCCAACACCATTGTAGCAATTGGCTTATTGCCCAATTTGCTTTCAGCAGAAACGCAATCATACACGAGCTACGGCACAATTGGATTGATCGATATGCCAACAGCTGCTTCAGATTCTGACGGGCGGCTTATACTCAGCCAAAGCGGTTTTGATGGGGACAGACGCACCAGTTTAACCGCGCAAATCCTACCAAGAATATCAGCCAGCTTTCGCTATTCAGCCCATGGAAGAAATGGGAATGAAGCCGGTGGTTACTCTAATCATGATCGTAGTTTTGATCTGCGGTTTCGCGCCGTTGATGAAGGTCAATATATGCCGGCTTTGGCCATTGGCTTAAATGATTTTATCGGAACCGGTTGGTATACGGGCGAATATGTTGTGGGCACAAAAAATATTGGCCCTGTTGAAGTCACGGCCGGTTTGGGCTTCGGGCGGCTGGCCACTTTTGGCGGGTTCGACTCGCCGCTGGGGCAAATTGACGAGAAGTTTAAAACCCGCGCTGGACGAGATTTTGGCAGGGGCGGAGAGCTGGAAGCAACCGAATGGTTTCAAGGTGACACGGCCGCTTTTGGGGGTTTGGCTTGGCATCTGGGCAAAGGGTTCACAGCAAAATTTGAATATTCATCTGACCGATATAATCGAGAAACGTCCTATCTTGAACATCAAACGCCGTGGAATTACGGGTTAACGTGGAATTCTGGCAAGGGATATTTCCTACAATCCAGCTTTTTGCATGGAGATAAAATTGCTCTATCTGCGCATCTTGTGATGGATCCCAAAGATCCGCCAAACGGGCCGGGTCGGGAACTTGCGCCTATTCCCTTACGGCAAAAAGTACTAAAAGGTTCGCCATTTTATCTTGAATCGACCAATGAAACTGTGCTGAAAACTGTGCTCAAGGCCGACGGTTTTAAATTAACAAGCTTAGATTTGGAACAAAATCCCCCTCGATTACAGCTTGTTAATCAAAAATATCGATCCACCGCCCAAGCGTTAGGTCGCGCTGCACGAACAGCATCGCGATATTTAAGCGATAATTTTGATAGTTTCTATATAGAATTTATAGAGGATGACCTTGTTATATTATCGGCAGAAATCAACCGAAATCAATTGATTGATTCGGTGGTTTCAGCCGAACCGTCAGAAAACTTTCTGGATACAGTTAAATTCCAAGACACTACTGCTCTAGGGTTCGATCAATCTGACTCGAAGAAATTTAGCTGGTCTATAGGGCCCTATGTTGAATATTCGCTTTTTGATCCACTCGCTCCTATCCGAGGGGAAGTGGGCGCAGAACTTTTTACTCAATACACTCTGGGATCTGGATTTTATATTGATGGCAGAGTTCGTAAGTCGCTCGTAGGTAACTTTGATAAAGTATTAAGACAATCGGATTCGGTTTTGCCTCACGTCCGCAGTGATCACGATATTTATGGGCGCGATGGTGATCCTGGCATTGATCAATTAACAATTACCAAAGTAAATAAGATAATGCCAAGCGTCTATGGAAAATTGACTGCTGGCTATTTAGAAAAAATGTTTGCTGGTGTTTCGGGCGAAATATTGTGGAAGCCAATATCAAGCTCGCTTGGTATCGGTATCGAACTTAGCCAAGTGCAACAGCGAAATTTTGACATGCTCTGGGGTCTACAAAATTATCAAGTCACAACAGGTCACTTGTCAGCCTATTACTTTTTCAAAAACGGTTTTATGACCCAATTAGATGCCGGGCAATATTTGGCCGGTGATCGAGGCTATACTTTACGGGTAGGGCGAAAATTTGGAAATGGTTGGAATATGGGCGCCTATGCGACGGTTACAAATGTGCCGTTTGCGAAATTCGGAGAAGGCTCATATGACAAAGGTATATTCGCAGAGATACCTTTAGATTGGAGTATTGGATCACCATACAGAACGACATCCAAAATTGAATTTAACGTCATGACCCGCGATGGAGGTGCGAAATTGCACACCCCCTATAAGCTCCACAAATATCTGTTTAATAATGATAAAAATGCAATTTATCATGAGGCTGGAAGATTATGGAAATGAAGCTTAGGACAAGATTTTGTTTAGGTTTCATTTTACTTCTGCTAGCTGCCTGCAGTTCAAAAACGGAATCATCACAAGAATTGTTACTAGTGGAACAATTCAAGTCGATTTTTAACAAGAGTGAAGTGGGTGAGCAGGTTAATCCAAGAAAAGTCATCACGCGCTCAATGATTGATGAGTCAAATATCCCTCTCATATTAATAGAAATCTTAAATGGAGATCAAATTGCAACACTCTCAGCTTTTCCTGGGAACACTTTGAACGAAGTATGGTTAAGCGCGGATGGGAGAACAGTGACCACGCAAAACGGGATGCTTATTGCTACCCGTGGCATGAATTATGATTTAATGGGTGCGGATGTTGGCGCTGCGGGTTACTCACTTGAAAAAACTATTGCTGGAAACATAGAACCTCAGCATCGCAGGTTATACAAATACCTTGCTGCAGACAATCAAGACAAAATCATAGAATATTCCTGTGTTTTCTCAAAAGAGAGTCAGGAAACCATCTTCATCTTCGAAAAACCCTATAAAACTCTCCGTGTGAGCGAGAATTGTGAGAGTGGTGGTTTACAATTTAAAAACACATACTGGGTTGAAAAAAACGGCATGATTAGAAAATCTCAACAATGGCATGGAAAAAATATCGGTTTGATATTGATTGAACGCGTGATTTGATGTACGAGTTAGGCAAATTTGCTTTGAGAAAAGGGCTCTCTATGAAAAACGTTTTGCTTAGTTCGCTTATATCAGTGTTCATCGCGAGTGGCGCATGGGCGCAAGCTGGATCTGAATCAGCCGGTAGTGGCGGCGCAAGCGGTGGTGCCTCTGCAGGCGCAAGCGGTGGTGCTGGTGCCTCTGCCGGGGCGGCGGCTGGTGGAGCAGCAGGAGGTGCTGCGGCGGCTGGCGCGGCA
Organism: Paracoccaceae bacterium; assembly: GCA_016778765.1. Classification (GTDB taxonomy): domain Bacteria; phylum Pseudomonadota; class Alphaproteobacteria; order Rhodobacterales; family Rhodobacteraceae; genus Thalassovivens. The sequence goes on from JADHOV010000075.1 coordinate 5,162, forward strand.
GCTGCGGGTGCCGCCACAGCCGGTTTGGCTGTAGGTGCCGTAGTAGCTGGAGTAGCTGTATCAGTGGCAGTTGTAGCGGCGGCGGTTGCTGCTGCCGCAGATAACAAGACTTCAAGCTCAAGCTCAAGTTCAAGTTCAAGTTCAAGTTCAAGTTCAGGCACTTAAGCGCTTAACTGAATAAAAATATAAAAACGGTTATTCGAAAGGCAGCTTTTTAGCTGCCTTTTTTGTATAATATTTTAGAAGTGCTGATCCGCTTAAATTTACCTATGCAAGTTAAGGTCATCTGCAAAAATGCTCTCATTTATTTGAAACTCAATAGATTCGACCGTTTTAGACGTCAATTACGCAGCAATACCAGAACTCGGAGGTTCATCGGCATCACTTTTGGTAAGTAGTTTTCCCATATCAAGTTTTCACAAATGAACCTTGCAAAAATAAACGTTAAATTTTAAGAAACGCGGTTTTTTACGTCCTGTTCCGGTCAGATCATTAATTTATAGCCCTATTTATATCTTAATCCTTGCAGGTAGTTTGTTTATAAATTTTTTATCGCAAACCCTACCATTAAAGGCGCAGTTACTTCTATAGGATCGGATGAAAAATCGGATCGGAAACGATGGAAGAGAAAGCTATAATGGTTGCAGAAGAGACGATGGCTAAAAAAATTTTGGGGTCTAATACCGATTATGAAGGGTTAGCGCATTTATTTTAGCACCGTCGGCCTCAGACCATAATTCATCTGGCTCCACGACCCCAAATAAAATACAAAATCTGTATCTCAGCCTATTTCTGCGCAAAGCTGAGGCCAACTTTCGATCATTGTAAAATTATTCTTGGCTAAGCGCAGAATCGGATGCGGCGTCAAATGCCAGTATCAACCCCAACCAGATACAGTTTCCAAGGCCCCCGCAAACACCATAAACTTAATATAAAATTCCACTTGCCCAAAAGAATATTGTGTAATACCAATGGGTATATTTTTAAACTTAGGGGGTATTTTATGTAAAAATTAATAAGCGCAAGTCTCGCAATCGCCGTAACGTCTGTTTCTATCAGATGGGCTGGAAATCTCGACTCAGAAGCGATAGAAGAAAAAGCCGTAATGGTTGCAGAAGAACCAATGGCCAAAGAATTTTTGGGCTCTAATAACGGTTTATGGGTGTTTGGCGCATTTATCTTGGCGCTGCTGGCCTCAAATGATAATTCATCTAGCAGCACAACAACAAATTAAATTCAAAAACCGGGCCGAAACGGACGGCTCGGCATAACGCAGCATCCGAATGTTGCCTTTTAGGTTATGTCAAATGCAGCATACGGGCCCATAAGCGCGGCAAAAGCTTGGTAATAGATAAAGTTTCCGACATCCGCGCATTTGAATCACGCTTGTCACCGCAGCAATGTGCTTATATCCAGCATCTTAAAGGAGCGCTGATATGAGCATGAATACGTTCGGCCATTTATTTCAGGTCACCACATGGGGGGAAAGCCATGGCCCCGCGATTGGCGCAACCATTGATGGC
>JADHOV010000006.1 GCA_016778765.1 Paracoccaceae bacterium
CCCTTTGGATCTGAGGCAAACAGCTTGCAGCGCTGCGCCGAGTTCATTATTGCCCGCGACAATTAACAAAGCGATAAGGCCAGATGACTGAGCGCCCCTATACCCCTTTGCTGGATCAAGTGCATGAGCCGGCGGATCTAAATTCGTTCAACGATGCTGAGTTGCGTCAATTGGCCGAGGAATTGCGCGCTGAAACCATTTCAGTTGTTTCCGAGACGGGGGGGCATTTGGGTGCTGGCTTGGGCGTGATTGAATTAACTGTGGCGCTGCACGCGGTGTTTCAGGCGCCCAAAGATAAGCTTATCTGGGATGTCAGCCATCAAAGTTATCCGCATAAGATCTTAACCGGTCGGCGTGCTAAGATGCGCAGCTTGCGCCAGAAAGATGGGATCAGCGGTTTCACCAAGCGCAGCGAAAGCCCCTATGATCCGTTTGGCGCCGCCCATTCCAGCACGTCGATCAGCGCAGCGTTGGGCTTTGCGGTTGCCGGGGAGTTGGGTGGGCAAAGCGAGACTGGTCATGGGGATGCGATTGCGGTGATCGGCGATGGCGCGATGAGCGCGGGCATGGCTTACGAGGCGATGAACAATGCGGGCCATTTGAAGAAGCGGCTGATCGTGATTTTGAACGATAATGAAATGTCGATCGCGCCGCCCGTTGGTGCGCTGTCAACCTATTTGTCACAGCTATATTCTGGGGCACCCTTTCAAGATCTTAAAGATGTGGCAAAAGGCGCGATAAGTTTTCTGCCCGAGCCTTTTCGCGAAGGCGCCAAACGGGCAAAAGATATGCTCAAAGGCATGGCCGTCGGGGGCACTTTGTTTGAAGCGTTGGGGTTTTCTTATCTGGGGCCTATCGATGGCCATGATCTGAATCAGTTGCTGCCAATTCTGCGCACTGTCCGGCAGCGAGCCGATGGGCCAATTTTACTGCATGTGATCACCCAAAAAGGCCGCGGCTACGGCCCTGCAGAACAGGCGCGCGATAAAGGCCATGCAACGGCAAGATTTGATGTGATGACGGGCGCGCAGCAAAAAGTGGCGTCAAACGCACCCAGCTATACGAAAGTTTTTGCCGATAGCCTGCTGCGCGAAGCCGGTGAAGATCCCCGCATCTGCGCCGTCACAGCTGCGATGCCAGACGGAACTGGATTGAACCTATTTGCGCAGCGTTACCCGTCGCGTTGTTTTGATGTGGGCATTGCTGAACAGCATGGGGTGACTTTTGCGGCAGGTTTGGCGGCGGGCGGTATGAAGCCGTTTTGCGCGATGTATTCTACCTTTTTACAACGCGGATATGATCAGATCGTGCATGATGTGGCGATCCAAAATCTGCCTGTACGTTTCGCGATTGATCGCGCCGGTCTGGTGGGGGCGGATGGTGCTACGCATGCTGGCAGTTTTGATGTGGCCTATCTGAGCAATTTGCCCGGAATGGTGGTGATGGCGGCCGCGGATGAGGCTGAACTGGTGCATATGGTGGCTACGGCCGCCGCGTATGATGCGGGGCCGATTGCCTTTCGTTATCCGCGTGGAGATGGCGAAGGCGTTGAGTTGCCCGAACGCGGAACTGTGTTGGAAATCGGTAAAGGCCGGCATATTCAAGCGGGCAGCCGCGTAGCGATTTTGTCTTTTGGCACGCGGTTGGGTGAAGTGATCAAGGCGGCCGAACTTTTAAACGCGCAGGGCATCACCCCCACCATCGCCGATGCGCGCTTTGCCAAACCGCTGGATCAGGCGCTTATTTTATCTTTGGCAGAAGACCATGAAGCGTTTATCACCGTTGAGGAAGGCGCTATTGGTGGTTTTGGCTCGCATGTTATGCAGTTGCTTGCCGATCACGGCGTTTTTGATGCGGGCTTAAAATTCCGCGCAATGGTGTTTCCTGATGAGTTTATTGATCAGGCAAGCCCAATGGATATGTATAATACTGCTGGTTTAAACGCGCAGCATATCGCCGAAAAAGTCATGGGTTTGTTGCAGCAGAAAAAAGCAATTGCGCAGGGTTAAACCGACGCGTCCTGCCTGTTTTATACTAAAACGAAAAAACCGTTTGCGGGTCTAAAGCATTGGCCGCATCTGGTTCGAAAGAATTTCAAAATTCCCAAAAGTCTGCTTGGGATGGATGGCGTTAACTTAAAACGGCCAAACCTTTGTAAATAGGGCCGGTGCCGGTCTGGTTGAAAGGATTTCAGCTTTTTTAAAATATTTTCTGAACGGCTATGAAAAGGAAGTTATGCGCCCTCTTTATCCGCCGTGGTGAAGGTTGGCGGCGTGGGCGTAAAAGCTGCGTTGATCAACGGCTATCTTCCATGGCGTCTTTGCGCGCGCCGCTCTGTTACGATTGGTTGTTGGTTTCTTCTTCCAACAAGGCGGGCAGACCGTCACGATAGCTGGGATAAATCAGGTTTACACCCAGCTCGGTTTTAATGCGCTGGTTGCGAACTTTTTTGCTTTCGGCGTAAAAACTGCGCGCCATCGGGCTTAGATCGGCCTTTTCAAACGCGATTTCTGGCGGCAAAGGCATGTTCAGCAAGGTGGCCGCATGTTCGATCACGTCTTGTGGAGGGGCCGGATCATCATCGCATACGTTATAGATCGCGCCAGGATTGGGCGATTGCAGCGAGGCTTTTAACACTTGCGCAATATCGGCCACGTGGATGCGGCTGAAAATTTGGTTGGGTTTTATAATGCGCTGGGCTGTGCCTTGGCGCACCTTTGAAAACGGGCCCCGGTCAGGGCCATAAATTCCAGCCAAACGAAAAATATGCAAAGGCAAATCCGGTAATGCCTGCCAGGCTTTTTCGGCCTCTAAGCGCAGTTGGCCCCGGCGGGTCGATGGGGTAAGAGGAGTGGTTTCATCTACCCATTTGCCCGCATGATCGCCATAGACGCCCGTGGTGGATAAATAGCCTAGCCAATCCAATTTATGACCTTGTTGTTTAAAGAAAGACGAAAACCGGCCCAGAACCGGATCCCCCTGTGCATCGGGTCCTGCTGAAATCAAAACCGCGTCTGCACGCGCCAAAGCGGCGTCGATATCGGGGCTGTCCCAAAGCAGAGGGGTAACGTTGTTTTGGCGCATCTGCTCTTGCTTTTCAGGCTTGCGGGTGGTGCCCGTAATGGCCCAATCTGCTTTGGGTAGCATGCGTGAAAGCGCTTGCGCCGTATATCCATGTCCGAATGAAAAAAGATGTTTCTGCATAGGCTATTTGCCCATGTTCGCGCAAAGCCTGCAAGCGGCTTTGATAATTTTGCTTGATTTTTCGCAATTGTCCTGCTGCACTCGCTGGATGAGTGAAAAAGATCCTGATTTAGAAGCGGCTTATGCCCTGTCTGGCGCCGAAGAAAACAGGGCGCTCTACGCGCGTTGGGCGCCCGATTATGATCGAGGCTTTGCGGCGGATATGGATTATATCTTACCCCAACAGGTGGCATTATATTTTAGTAAATTTGAATCTGAGGGGCCTGTCTTAGATATAGGGGCAGGCACTGGCTTGCTGGGCGTTTGTTTGGCGAATCAGGGTGCTGGCCCAATTGATGCGTTGGATCTTTCGTCTGAAATGCTGGAGGTTGCGCGACAAAAGAATATCTATCGCGATTTGATTGCAGCGGATTTACTTCAAGCTTTGCCGCTGCCGGCCGCGCATTATGGCGCGGTGGTCAGCGCGGGTACATTTACCAATGGTCATTTGGGCCCGGATGTTCTGGATGCGCTTATAGACCTGGGCAAACCCTCGGCGTTGTTTGTGGTTTCCATCAATGCCGCGCATTGGCAAAGCCAAAGCTTTGCGAAAAAATTTTCCACCCTGGCCGGCGTAATTTCGGATTTAAAAGTTTTTGAGGTGCCCATTTACGGCGCGCAGGCACGCGGGTCGCATAGGGCTGATCTTGCAAAGATTGCGGTTTTTCGGCGGGCGGCGCCATAGCTAGGAATTTGTATGATAAGTGACGGAACGTTTTGGCTGACAGGTCGCGTTTTGGCTTTTAGCACTGCGGTATAGATAACAGAGGTGGAAGATGAACGAGATTGTGATTTTAGACGGCGCACGCACCGCAATTGGAACTTTTGGCGGGATGTTGGCCGGAACCTCTCCCATCGAATTGGCAACGGTTGTGAGCAAAGCGGCGCTGGAAAGATCCGGGGTTGAGGGCGCACAAATTGGCCAGGTTGCCTTCGGTCATGTGATCAATACAGAACCTAAAGATATGTATTTAAGCCGCGTTGCCGCCCTACAGGCTGGTGTGTCTGAAACGACAGCGGCAATGAATGTGAACCGGCTTTGCGGATCCGGTGCGCAAGCGATTGTTTCGGTTATTCAATCTTTGATGCTGGGGGATGCCGATTTTGGATTGGCTGGCGGTGCAGAAAATATGAGCCGCTCTCCGTTTATTTTGCAGGATCAGCGTTGGGGGGCAAAAATGGGCGATGTGCGCACGTTGGATATGATGCTTGGGGCGCTGAATTGTCCTTTTGGCACCGGTCATATGGGCGTTACGGCGGAAAATGTGGCCGCAGAGCATGATATTTCAAGGGCACAACAAGATGCGTTTGCGATGACCAGCCAAACCCGCGCGGCTGCGGCCATCCGTGATGGGCGTTTTGAAGATCAGATCACCCCGGTATCGGTGAAAGTGAAGCGCGGCAAGGTGGATTTTATGCGCGATGAACACCCCAAACAGACTGATGAGGCCGCTTTGGCCGCGTTGCGCCCGGTGTTCCAAAAAGATGGTTCGGTGACGGCGGGCAATGCGTCGGGGATCAATGATGGCGCCGCTGCTTTGGTTTTGGCGCAAGCCTCCGCTGCGCAAATGGCAGGGCTACGCCCGCGGGCGCGGGTATTGGGATATGCGCATGCGGGTGTGCGCCCCGAGGTGATGGGGATTGGACCCATACCCGCCGTGCAAAACCTATTGCAGAAAACTGGTCTAACCGTTGAAGATTTTGACGTGATTGAATCCAACGAAGCTTTTGCGGCGCAGGCTTTGGCGGTTAATAAAGCCTTGGGGCTGAATGCGGCGCGGGTGAACCCCAATGGCGGCGCGATCGCGCTAGGCCATCCGGTTGGCGCCACTGGCGCGATTTTGGTGATAAAAGCTTTGCATGAGCTGGAACGCACCCAATCAAACCGCGCCTTGATCACCATGTGTATCGGGGGTGGTCAGGGGATCGCTTTGGCCATCGAGCGGATTGCGGCCTAATCCAGGCTGCTTTTGTTAAAGAAGATGTGCGGGTTTTAAACAGTTTTGAAGATTGCTTGGGATATTTTCTTGCGATTAACTGTTTGGCTCCCAAGAGACCCCAGCGATGACTTTGGCCCGCCAACTTATTGCTGAGCGCCGCGCGCGCCTAAGCGCAGAAGGCCTGCTGATCTTAAAGCAGGCTGAATTGTCGTTGGCAAACCAGAAGCTTGGGCTGCGCGCTAAAGCGCTGAGCGTTGAGATTGATACGGTTCAGCGCCAAAATGAACGGATGATCTCTGATTTAGGCGCTGCCATGCAACACGTGCAGCTTGCCGAATAACGGCTTTTTCGGGCCTTAGAAAGGCTTAAAAATGGCTTGCTGTTGTTGATGCCTCTTTGCGGTTATTGATTGTCAATTCGGCTTATTTTGCAATCTTTGATAGTTTGCAGGCGATGCGCCCACGGGTTTCATATTCGGATATTTTATCTTTTTTAACCCAAGAAGGTATTGTTGATACTGGCCATCTGGGCGCGGCGCAGTGGCGCCAGATGATGCTGCAGCGCTGGCACGCAGCGCAGCCGAAGCCAAAAATATAAAATTGTGGAATTCCCAAATGTTGCGGCTGATCGATTAGCGGGGCCCAATGGATGATGTGGTAAGTTTGGCGCATGATGTGACAGCGGCGCTGCGCTACAAGACAGTTTTGAAAACCGCGCGCAAAACCGCCGAGGCAAATATGCGGGCGAAAGCCTCATTCTTGGCAAATATCAGCCATGAAATCCGTGCGCCCTTGCATGGGGTAGTGGGGTTGGCTGATTTGCTTTCCTCTACAGCGCTTAGCGAAGAGCAAAAGCTGTTTACAGACACGATTAAAACCTCCAGTGAAACGCTTTTGGTGATTTTGAAAGATGTACTGGATTACTCAAAGATGGAGGCAGATCGCTTAAACTTACGACGCCAAAAATTTAACCTTGAGGTGGCGATCCATGATGTGTTGTCTGGTTTATCGCATAAAGCACAAGCCAAAGGTCTGCCGCTTTTTTTGGATTATGACGGCGCATGCGAGACTGATTTTATCGGCGATCCGGGCCGGATACGACAAATTATGATAAACCTCATTGGAAACGCATTAAAATTTACATGTCACGGCCATATCGCGGTTTGGGAAAAAAGCTATTCGGAGCATAGAACCGCCCCAGCAAGGTACAGATCTACGTGATCGAAGCGGGGGTTGGTATTCGGCCCGATCAAAGGAAGTATGTGTTTCAAGAATTTACCGAGTTGCAACCGAAAACGCACAAGCGAGCGGAAATCTTAGCGGCGAGGGCACAGGGTTGGGTTTGGCGATTTGCCCAAAACTGGTCTCGTTGATGGGAGGCGATATTTGGGTTGAGGCGTCGGCTTGCGGGGGGGGGGCTGAAGTTGGCTGTACGATCGAACGTCAACCCTGCAAGCTGGCGCAGGATGAATGGAACGCGGTCAAGCCGTAATGATCGCATGTTCTTGTCATGTCAAAATGTCCAATGAAACGGGGCATTCTGCGCAATCAAATCGTCGAATTGGGTGGCAGGGTCAAACGGGTTTGATCCGTTCAGGCCGCGTTGCGGGCGGTCACGGCGAAAACCTCAGCCATATAATTTTCCGAACAGGAGCGATCCAAAATAGAGCTGTTACTGCAACAGGTAACGCCCCGCATCGCGGATAAAATGGCAGAGAAAAGAATTTTTTTGAGCAAAGCTCCTGCGGGGGTACAACCTGATCTGGAAGCGTCGGCGCTTTCATTTGAGCTGGTTTTTTCTCATTAAAGCCTGTTAGAAGCGTTGCAAAAACCAAAGGTTGCCATCAAACCTGCGCACCCCGCCGTTCCGTTGCAGGCGGACAAACCGCCTGGCATCATAGATGAGGGGGCTGAAACCTTCCAATTGCGGGTTCTTTTTGCGGAAGTTAACAAAACCAACAGGTTGATTTTTTCCAAAATGAAGCAGCGCCTTGGCGTCAATTTGACATTGGTTTGCGATGGGCGGCACGCGGTTGATCTTTGTAAAGCGCAGCCCCCTGATATTATTTTTATGAACATTTCAATGCCCAAGCTTGATAGATTGCAAGCTGCCCAAGTGACCCGTGGTTTGGATGAAATTATCGCGGTATATACGCCGATCATTGCCTTAACAGCCCATGCCATGCCGGGGGATGAAACGCGCATTTTGGCCGCTGGCATGGATCATTATTTAAGTAAGCCGGTGCGCCTTCAATCGGTAGTGGATCATTTACGCCATTTTCATCAGCAGCGCTTGGGTGCGCGCCCGCTTTAAGGTGGCATGCGCTGCATCAGGGCCCGAGGTATTTGTTCTGATTATGAGATTTGTTCGCGTAAAATGGAGGACGTGATTGAAATTATGAGATACACGCCTGAAAGGATCAAAAACACGAGAAGCGTATCATGAATATGCCTCGGATAGGCCGGATCTTGCGGTGCAATAGGCTCTACCGCGACGGTAAGATAGCGCGATTGCGATGTGGCTTGAATTTGCGTTGCGCGCAGCTGCTCTAAAGCGGATTGCAGCATCAAATCACGCGTCGCAACGTCAGAAGCCGCCATTTGCAAGCGCGCAAGCAACTCGGGCAACGTCATCCCATTAGGCATTTGCGCAATCATTTTTGCCTCGGTTTCGCGTTTGGCATTTTGGAGGCGTTGGATTTCGGCGCGCAGGCCGGCAACCCGGCTGCTATTGGGATTGGCATTATCTAGAAACGCCTGAAGCTCGATGGTTTTTTGCAGCGCTTTTTCTTCAAGCCCGCTGATTTGCGCTCGAAGGCTTGTGGCATAGGCCTCCGGATCAAGAAGCGTGGATTGTTGCAAGGCTATTAACTGGCGCTGCGCGTCTACGCGCGCCTCTTCCGCTGTCGCCAAAGATTTGCGGGCATCAGACAATTGGTTTTCTTGCTTGCGCTGCGAAAGCCCATCGATTTTTTGCTCGGCATAGGTCAGAAGCGCTTTTGAAAATAACACGCTCAATTCGGGTGAGGGGGAGCTGATCTTCATATTGATCATGCCCTCGGTGGGGTCAAAAGCGATTTTGATATGCTTGAGATAGGTTTTATACGTTTTTTCAAATGAGGCCTCTGCAGGCAAACGTTGCCACCAATCAATTGCGGGATCTGAGAAGGTGGCCTTAAACCCTTCATTATCTTGCAGGCGAATCATCGCTTCTTTTGATTGGAGATAGGTTTGCACCGCGATGGCATCGGGTGTTGTGGCGAATTGACTACCGCCAAACATAGAAGGTGAGCTTGGATTTGTGTTATCACCCGTGGTGATTTGGAAGGCCGTATCCGTGGCATACATTGGCGTTGCAATGAAGCTATAATAATAGCCTGCGGCCAATGTTGGCAGTAGAATAAAGATGCTTAGGCGGAGGATTAGTTTCTGGATCAGCCGTCGCCGTCGCCGCGTCATGCTTTTTTGCAGCGCTAAAATCTCTTCGCTTCTTTGGGCTGCATTTGGAAACGTATGCGGCGTGCCTTGTGGCGATTTTTTACCTGGTGAAAGCGAAATATTCGGGGGTTTGGGGGCGTCTTTTCTAAAGGGTTTTTGCGGCGATGAGGGGGGCGCCTGCAGCGGCTTTTCGCTGCGCGCGGGTTGGGTTTGTTGAGACGGGGCCGCGCGGTGCATCATGGCCGGCAGTTGAAAGGGATCGATATTATGCTGGCGTAATATATCTACAGCTTCGTCATCCGTGTCAAAAGGCAGGCCATAATGGGTGGCAAGCCTGCGTGCACGGTGCAGCAATGTGGCGTGTGTTTCGCCGGAATCTGCGGCAGACCGCGCAAGCAGTTCTTCCGCATTACCCGAATCTAAGCCCGAAGTTATGCCTGGCGTTTTTGCGGCGGGTTTGGGGCCCTTTGCCTGGTCAGCGGCGACATCTGCGCCTTTTGGCGCCTTTGCGCCCAGCTGAAATTTATGTGCTTTGGGTGTGGTAGTCATACAGTACTTTCGCGTCGTCTAAACTATCAAAGAAATATAAAGAGCCATCGGTAAGCACGGCGGCTTTCTGCGCATATTGTTCCAACACCTCTGCTTGATGTGAGACCACAATGGTGGTGGTGCTTTGCAATCGTTCCGCTAAGATTTCACCAGCTTTTCGGTTGAACTCGACATCCGTACTGGTGGGCATGCCTTCATCGATCAGATAGACGTCAAAATCCATCGCCAGCATCAGCGAAAACGTAAATCGCGCGCGCATACCCGAAGAATAAGTGCCAAGCGGCTGGTCAAAATATTCTTCTAAACCGCATAACCAGCGGCAAAACGCCTCTACAAAATTTGGATCCATCCCATAGAGTTTGGCGATATAGCGCGCATTTTCTTGGCCCGTATGTTTGGGAACAACGCCGCCCATAAATCCCAGAGGAAAGGATATATTGCAGGCCCGCGTGATCTGACCCTCATCCGGTTTTTCCAGCCCCGCGATCATATTGATTAAGGTTGTTTTGCCCGTGCCATTTGAGGCTAAAATGCCCAAAGATAGCCCCAGCTCTACCCGGAAAGACACATTATTCAGAATGATTTTGCGGCGCGTACCCGTCCAAAAGGATTTACTGACATTCCGGAACTCTATCATCGATAAACGACCTTAAGCTGCGCAAGCCTCAGCTGTAACAACAAGGCTTTAACAAACGCTTAGGAGGTTGTTTACGCATAAAATATGTTTTTATTTTGTCTTAAGCGCGGCAATTCTGCCGCTGCTGTGGCGCAAACCCGATACGTATGTGAAAACCCTTAGGTGGTTTTTTGCCATGATTTTAGGCTATGATTTTAGGCCCTGATTTTACGCTCTGGCTGTGGAGTTTCCATGCGGCGGGTGGTTGGTTGAACTTTAACTAGTTTTAAAAATAACTGGCGATCAAAGTCGCCGCCAATAGGATCGCAACCCAAATCACCATAGCGCCGGTGGGCCGCACGCGGGCCATTCCGGTTTCCGGGCTGTGCCAGCGGTATAACAAGTTTTGAAACTGGCCAAGGTTTTTCAAGGCCGCTTCGCTGAAAGCGGTCCAAATCAAGCCAATCAACGCGGCGATCGGGCGGTAAAGCACCGGGATCAAGCGCCGATAAATCCAATCGACATCTAAGTTCACTGCGCGTATTTCGGGCGGATGGATGCCGCTGCGCATTAGAACCGCAAAAGCCAATAAGGCAAAGCATAGCAATTGTAATTGGGCAACCACATGGTTGGTTGTGTAGGGTTTATAAACCACGTCATAGGGCAAAAGCGCGTAGAGCGGATCGGGGTAAACCCCAATGAAAATACACAGAAACGCCGTAATCCCCATTGCCAGCTGCATGTTCCATGGGGCTTCTTTGGGGCGCAATCCGCTGTCATGGCCGAAAAATGTGAAATACGGGATTTTGATCCCTGAATGTGACAAAACACCAGCTGAGGCAAACACCAAGATGGCCCAGATGATTGGATAATGTTCATTTGCGGTCTCATCCATAATCAGAGACTTGGTGACAAATCCAGAAAAAAGCGGGAAGGCCGAAATTGAGGCGGCTCCGATCAAACAAAACAGGGCCGTGCGCGGCATGGTACGACAGAGGCCGCCCAGCTCTGAGGCTTTTGACGTGCCGGTTCGCAACAGCACCGCGCCAACGCTCATAAACAACAGTGCTTTGTAAAGAATATGCGCGAATGCGTGAGAGGCGGTGCCGTTCAGTGCCATTTCGGTTCCAACACCAATGCCCACCACCATAAAGCCCAACTGGTTGTTCAAACTATAGGCCAGAACGCGGCGTAGATCGTTTTCAATTTCGGCAAAGAAAATTGGAAATAGCGTCATAACGGCCCCGATATAAATCAGTATTTCAGTGCCGGCAAAGCCGCGGGCCAAAGCATAAACGGCCAATTTGGTGGTAAAGGCAGAGAGGATGACCGTCCCGGTGATAGTGGCGGCAGGGTAGCTGTCTTGCAACCAATTGTGCAAAAACGGAAAAGCGCATTTCATTCCAAAGGATAAAAAGATCAGCCAGGTGGCCAAGGATCCAAGCGTCATTTGCTCAAAAGTGATAGAGCCCGTTTCGCGATAGAGCAGCGCTGTGCCCGCCAGCAAAATCACACCCGAGGTGATTTGAATGATCAAATAGCGCATCCCGGTATGATACGCGCCCTCAGTGCGCCGCGCCCAGATCAAGAACACAGATGCGATCGCGGTGCCTTCCCAGTAAAAAAACAGCGTCACCAGATCTCCGGCAAACACGGCCCCGATTGCCGAACCAGAATAAAGCACGGCGGCAATTTGCTGTACTGTATCTTTGATATGCCATGCGTAGAGATTGCCCAAAAACGCGGCAATACAGAAAATAAGCCCAAAGACGCGCGCGAGTTTATCCACCCGCATCAGCTCAAGTTGCTGCCCCAACAGTTCAACCTGATACAGGTTTCCTTCGGGCAAGGACCAGATCTGAAGCGCTGCCAGAACCGGCACAAGTAGCAAAAGCGCCGCCCGCAGGGAACCTTTGGGCAACAGGCCCACGCCCAGCGCGGCCAAAGCAAAAAGATAAAACGTTGGCATCGTCTCAATCATCATGTTGCCCCATGTCCAATTGATCGGCCGGATATTCTTCGCGATCGACTGATTTTTCGCCGTAATAAGCCTCGTCGCGTTTGATGAAGAGGCGCAGCGTTTTGGCGGCTAAGATCAACGCCGTGAACATGACAAACCCATAGGCGCCGTAAAATCCGGGGATCTTTTCGATCGGGAAATGGCCGTATTTCTTATAGGTAAAATCTGACAGAAACAGCAGCAGGCATAATGCAATAAGCGCGGCAAAAATTTTATTGGCATTGGCAGGCGTTGCAAACCATACGAACAGTTTCGCAAGAGGGCTATATCCGCTAGTGTCTTCGGGATGGTTCTGATCCATTTGCGCCTCCTTAATTTGTGGCCACGATCGGCATTAGAAAATTTTGAATATGCCCGGCATAGAAAAACAGCACCACGCAGCCAAAGGCGGTTGCGGCTGGCGGCCCCCAGACCAGCGGCGAGGCCTCCGCAGATTGTGCCAGTTCGGCATCTGTATCATTGCTCAAGAAAAACCCCTTTGCCACCAGCGGCAGCAAATACGCCACGTTCAACAGCGAGCTCACCAGCAAAACGCCCAGTATAAACAGATGTTCGGCATCCACCGCACCCACCATCAGCAGCCATTTGCTCCAAGAGCCGCCAAAAGGTGGCAAACCAATGATCGATAAAGCGCCGATCAAAAAGGCGATAAATGTGATTGGCATACGCCGCCCCAAACCGGTCATCTGGCTGATTTCAGTGCGGTGGGTGGCAACATAGATCGAGCCAGCGCACATGAATAAGGTGATTTTACCCATCGCATGCATGACCACATGCAGCCCGCCGCCCAATATCCCCATGGAATTGGCCAACGCCACGCCCAGCGTGATGTAAGACAATTGGCTGATCGTGGAGTACGCGAGCCGCGCCTTTAAATTATCCTTGGTCATGGCAATCACAGAGGCGGCCAGGATCGAGAAGGCCGCGAGCCACATCAACCAGGTTGAGGCGCCGCTTTCGGCCAGAAACTCGATGCCAAAAATATAGATCCCAACTTTCAGCATGGTAAAGACGCCGGCTTTCACAACGGCAACGGCGTGCAACAAAGCGCTCACTGGCGTCGGGGCGACCATCGCTGCGGGCAACCAGCGGTGAAAAGGCATCAGAGCGGCTTTGCCAATGCCAAAGGCGTAAAGCGCCAGCAGGATGGCAACGCTGGGCCCCGCGATCAGCCCTTGCAAAATGCCGCCTTTAGCAAAATCAAGCGTGCCTGCAACCGCATAGGTCCAGATGATCGCCACCAATTGTAAGCCGATCGACGTACCGATCAAAATACCCAGATAGGTGCGCGCGCCTTTGATCGCAGCCATATTGCCCTTATGCGCCACCAGCGGGTAGGTTGAGAGCGTCAGCGCCTCATAAAATAGAAAGAGGGTAAACATATTGGCGGCAAAAGCGATGCCCATAACCGAAAAAATCGCGAAAGAGAAACAGGCAAAGAATCTTGCATGATTGTCTTCATTATTGCCGCGCATATAGCCAAGGCCATAGAGATGCGTGACGATCCACAGCCCCGAGGCCAAAAGCGCAAACATCAAGCCCAACGGTTCAACATTGAAGGCCAATTCCAGACCCGGCATAACCGTCAGGAAGGTAAAGGTTTCTGTGGTTGTATTGCCCACATTGGCCAGAATGTTCAGCACCACCATGAAAGTGGCAATCGCAGCACCCAATGTCAGCCCGTCGCGCAGATCGGGGCTGTTGCGCAGCAGCATATTGCTCAGAACAGCCGCGCCGGGCAGCAGCATTGAAAGCAGAATTGCGAAGGATGTTTCCATTGCCATATACCCCTAGCGCATCCCTGCGGATCCGGCCAAAAGACCTTCCGCTGCGCTGCGCGCTGCACTGAGCGTGATGTCGGTGTCAAAGCCAAAATAGATGCAGGCTAACGCCATAACCCAAAGTGGGATCATCATCATTAAGGGCACGTTTTGATCTTGCAGGCCCTCGGCAGGTTGCGCCAAATACAGCGTTTCGATCAATTTCCACACATAGATCACAGCCAGCAAAGACGAGGCGACGATCAATAAAGCGATTGGCCAGAGGCCTTGCTCCAATGTGGCTTCAACCAAAAGCCATTTGCTCAGAAAACCGGCCGTGCCTGGAACGCCGATCAAAGACAGCCCAGCCACCACCATTGCGGCGCTGGTCCAAGGCATGGTTTTTCCGCGCCCGCGCAAATTATGGTAAAACGACCCGCCACCATTCAGCACATAGACGCCAACCCCCATGAACAGGGCGGCCTTTGTGATGCCGTGGTTGAACAGATGGATCATCGTTGCCATCAACCCGCTTTCCGACAGCAGTGCGATGCCCAAAAGCATATATCCCACTTGCCCGATGCTGGAATAGGCCAGCATGCGCTTGAGATCACGCTGCAAAATGGCCGTGTAAGACGCGGCGAACATCGCCAAAATCGCAAAAGGGTAAAGAATAAGATCAAGCGTTGGCACTTCGGCCAGAAACCCTGGCTGGAAAACGCTGAACAGGAATCGCAGCATCACATAGATAGCCACTTTTGTGGCCGTCGCGGCGAGAAAGCTGGTGATTGCAGACGGGGCGTATGTATAGGCATTGGGCAGCCATAAATGCAGCGGGAAAATTGCCACTTTTAACCCCATGCCCACCATGATGAAGGCAAAGGCGGCGCGCACGGTGCGGCTGTCATATTGGTTTTCGATGCGATCCGCGAGATCGGCCATATTCAGCGTGCCGGTGGCCATATAAAGAAAGCCAACGCCAATCACAAAGAATGTGGCGCCGATCGTGCCCATGATCAGATAATTATACGAGGCCGTCAGGGCCCGCTTATCACGATGCGCACCCTGCGCGATCAGCACATAGGTAGAGAGCGACGAGATTTCCAAAAACACGAACACATTGAAGGCATCGCCCGTAATCGTAACGCCCAGAAGCCCCGTGAAGCAAAGCAAAAACAGCGCGTAAAACAGCGTCTGCGCGCTTTCGGGCAATTCCCGCGCCACGCTGGCTTTGGCGTAGGGCAACACCAAGGTGCTGATCCCCGAGACCAGCAGCAGCACGAATGCATTGGCTGTGTCGACGCGGTATTCGATGCCCAAAGGCGGCGCCCAGCCACCCAGTTGATAAGAAATAACAGAGCCGTCAATCACTTGGCTTAACAGCATTCCCGCGATCACAAAGGAGGCGGCGCTGGCAATAAAGGCGATCGGCCACGCCAGGTCGCGGCGGCCGATGAACACAATCAGCGGCGCCGCGACGAAGGGCACCAGAATTTCTAGGATTGGCAAATGCTCGCTGAGCGTCATCGCGGTATGATGAACGGTTTCACTTGCCATCACACGGCCTCTTTCATTGCAGTATCCGAGGCTTTGATTTCAGATTGAAACAAGGCCTCTTCGGCCTCGGCAATCTGCGCTTCTTCAATATTGTGGTATTCTTCGCGGATACGGATAATCAACGCCAAGCCCAAAGATGTTGTGGCAACGCCCACCACAATCGCTGTGAGGATCAGCACATGCGGAAGCGGGTTTGAATAAAGCGTATCTGGATCAACTTTCAAATCTAAAGGAAAGATCGGCGCGGTGCCTCCGGCGATTTTTCCCATTGAAATATAGAGCATGAAGACGGAGGTTTGAAAGATATTCAGACCAACAATTTTCTTTACCAGATTGCCTTTGGCAATCACGATGTAAAGGCCAGTCATCATTAGCAGAATAAACAACCAGTAATTGGCGTGCCCTATCACAAATTCAAGCATTGGCGTATCCATCCTACCAATCCTCATCGCTTAAAATCGGCGCGCGGGCCGCGAAAGCGTAATAGATCGCCACCATGACCCCGGTCACCGTAATGCCAACGCCAGCCTCGACGATCAAAATTCCCAAATGTTGCCCATGTGAGGGATGTTGGGGGTCAATCGCGGCATAATCCAAATAGGCATAGCCCATGAACAAGCTGTAAATCCCCGTGCCTGCATAGAGCAACACGCCAAAGGCCAGCAATTTATGCACCAACCAAGGTGGAAACACTTGCTTGGCCTTTTTTAAGCTGAACACCAATCCGTAGATGATAAACCCAACAGCCATAATCACGCCGGCTTGGAAGCCACCGCCGGGCGAATAATCACCGTGGAACTGAACGTATAAAGCGAAGAGGAAAATCGTGCCTACCAGAAGCTTGGTGATCACCCGCAGTATAAGATGGTGACGCATCAGCTGACCCCCTTCTGCGCATCATCGTCTTGATCTTCGGGGCGCCGCCGGCGGCGCAATCCGCTGATCAGCATCAACACACCAATCCCAGCGGCGAATACCACAGCGGTTTCCCCCAGCGTATCATAACCGCGATAGCTGGCCAAAATTGCGGTCACTGCGTTTGGCACGTGGATATCATGCGGAATATCATGCAAATAAGCTGGGCCAAGATGCGTATGAACGGGCGCGTCAGGCGCGCCAAAGCTCGGCATGTCGAACGTGCCGTAAACCAATGCAGCGCCGGTGGCAATCACCGCAAGTAAGGGAATAAGGTTTGATTTATGGCTGACTTTCTCAGCGCGCGATGTCAGCGCCAATGTGCTAAGCATCAATACGGTTGAAATTCCGGCGCCCACAGCCGCCTCGGTAAAGGCCACATCAACGGCATCGAGTGTGATAAAAAGCAAGGCAGAAAGCAGGCTAAACACCCCCGATAGCGCCACGATAGCAAACAAAGAATGCGTGCGCACCACTGCCAAAGCAGTGATCACCAACATGCTGAACAAGGCTATATTAATGAAGCTTTCTATGCGTCACCTATTTGATTTTTATCAGCCGCTTTTGCGGCAGCCTTTTGCGGCGTGGTTTGGGGCAATTTAGGAGGCCGAAGCCCAGATACCAGCGCCGCATTGGCCACGGCATGGGTTGAGGTTGGGCCGGTGATCAACATGAAAATACCGATCACGCCAAGTTTAAAGGCGATCAATGTCCAGCCCGTTTGCAGCGCCATCCCGATCAGCAGCAAAATCATACCCGCCGATTCTGTCACCGAGGCGGCATGCAAGCGTGACCAGAAATCGGGAAAGCGCAAAATACCAACGGCGCCGATAATCACAAAAAAAGATCCGGCAACGATCATTGCCCAGCTTAGGATATCGATGACAAGCGCGGGCAAGGTCATTCTTTTGGCTCCTCTTGCTTGGGCGTCCACAATGCGTCGCCGATCGCCCGATATCTGAAAAACTTCAAAATTGCGATCGTGCCAACAAAATTGATCAGCGCATAGAGCAGCGCGATATCCAGAAAATCCGGGCGCCCAGTTAAAAACCCAACCACGCCTATCAGCAGCACGGTATGCGTTCCAAAAGCGTTTCCGGCCAACACGCGATCATAGAGCGTGGGGCCTTTGATCAAACGGATCAGCACCAGTAGCATAGAAATAAAAATGGCGATGGCGGCAATCTCAAACAAGCTCAGCCCCGCCCCGTTTCAATCGCGCTGACGCGGCGGTCCATATCGGCCAAAGCCTCAAGATCTTCATCCGAATAGTCAAGCGCGTGGATTTGAAAATCACCCTGCTCTGTTTCAACGGTCAGCGTTCCGGGTGTCAAGGTGATCGAATTGGCAAAGATCACCTGCCCCAAATCGGTGGATTGAGAATAGGGAATATCAAAGAAATGTTGTCGTTGTGGCGCCTGGCCCGATAAGATAATTTTGGTGACCGCCCAATTCGATTTGGCAATTTCACCCAGCAACCAGATAAAATAGGTTAAAAATTTGATCGGGTTTAAGGCAACCGTTAGGTGATCACCGTCAACTTGATCCATCCGCCGCACAATAAACAACACCAATATCACCGAGGCGACGCCAAATCCCACCAGCATCGGCTTGTAAATGCCTGACAGCAAAAGCCAAAGCGCGATCATAAATATAGCTGATGCGATGGTCTTCACGAAGGTTTCCTCAACGGTGCTGCTCTTTTTTATTAAAACGCGATTACTCACCCTAGGGAAGCGGACGCGCGCAGTGTATATAAAACTTAAATCCTCCTGTACACCAGTGAACAAAAAACTTTTCAAGATTTTTTTGCACCGCGTCGGTTTTTTAATCGTATATCGATTTTGTTTTATGCATTAGGTGTTTTTTTGGGCTCGGTTCCGGCTCCAAGCCGCAGGCGTAGATCTCGCAAAACCGGCAGTAAGAGGCGGGTTTTATCTTCCCCCATTTGTTCTACAACCTCTTGTATCATTGGGGTGAGCGCGCTGAGCGCGGCATCTCTTGCTTGCGAGCCGGCAGGGCTGAGCGCAACCAATTTGCGGCGCGCATCATCCCAATCTGGGCGGATATGAATATAGCCAGCCATCTCAAGCTTGCTGAGCGTGTTGGTCATTGCGCCGCGCGTGACGTGAAAGCTTTTGGCCAATTGCGCCGGTGTGCGTTCATTGCCGATATGCGCCAATTGGTTGAGCACTGAGAAATGAGATAATTCCATCCCTTTGGGCAGGGCGCGGGCCAGTTGATTGCGCAGCAATTGTTCAACGGTCAGCAATTCGCTGAAAAACAAAATGGCAAGCGGGTTTTGAGCATCACTCATGCAAAGGTCCGGCGTATTGGGTATCTGCCCGTAGCGATGGCACACGGTTGCGGGCTGTGTCAACGTCTTCGAGGTTGAGATCAATAAGGCCAAATCCGAGGGCGGATTTTAAATTCAGCAAAACCTCCCCCCACGGGGAAATGACCATAGAATGTCCATATGTGCGGCGCGCTGCCCCTTGGCTTGTTGCATGCGTGCCGGATTGCGCGGCCGCTAAGAGAAAGCAGCCGGTTTCGATCGCCCGCGCGCGCAGTAATATTTCCCAATGCGCGGGGCCGGTGGTGCAGGAAAACGCCGCGGGCACGCTGATCATCTGCGCCCCCTTCTGGGCCAAATCGCGGTAAAGCTGAGGGAAGCGCAGATCATAGCAAATGGTCATACCCAAGGTGCCAAAAGGCGTTTGGCTTAAGACCGCACGATCGCCCGGTTTGTAGCCATCGGATTCCTTATATGATTCGCTGCTGGATAACGTGACATCAAACATATGAATTTTATCATAGCGGGCCTGGATCTGACCCTGCGGATCAATCAGAAAAGACCGGTTGGAAAACCGATCACCCGGCCCGGAATTTTTCAACGCTAAAGAGCCAATCAGCAGCCAGATACGTTCCTGTTCTGCCAGCTTGCGCAGCTGCGCCAAAGTAAGATCTTGAGCCTCAGTTTGTAAAACTTGACATTGGTGATCGCGGCTTTGAGACACGCAATTGGTCACTTCGGGGGTTACGATCAGCTCGGCCCCGGCCCGCGCTGCCTCGCGAATGAAAGCACATGTTTTTTCTAGGTTTTTTGCTGGGTTATCCCCGCTGCAGATTTGAACAAGCGCCAGTTTCATGCCGCGTTAAGCAGGGCGTCCAGTTTTTTGGCCTGTTCAAGCTGGTAAAGCTCGTCGCAGCCGCCAATATGCAGTTCGCCGATAAAAATCTGAGGCACCGTGCGGCCCCCTTCGGCGCGTTTTTGCATTTCTTTTCGCCGATCGGGGTTTTTGCTCAGGTCGATTTCTTGAAACGGCGCCTTTTTTTGTTTCAAAAGGCGTTTGGCGGCCAAGCAATAGCCACAAAATGGCGTGGTATAAATTTCGATAGTTTGCATATGAGCGACCCCTTAAGGGATTGCTAGTAATCGTTTTTGGGCGTGCGCGCCAGTGTCGCTACGCTAATTTTTTGAGGTTGGCCGGCGCGGCAAGCTTGCGCCGCGGCGGTTAACGTGGCCCCTGATGTCATCACGTCATCAATGATCAAAACCGGTTTGTTATAAAGTGCCTTCGCCCGAGCCGGGTTCAATGAAATGGTGTTTTGCATCCGCGCGTGGCGTTCTGCACTGGAGGCGGTGTCCAACGGGGCTGTTGCGCGGCGGCGCTTTAACAAAAACGGCTCATATGAAATATTGGCCAGTCGCGCCACATGCTGGCCCTAGAAAGCCGCCTGATTGTATTTTCTGTTTAGATAGCGCCGCCAATGCAAAGGCACAGCTGTGACGATCGTATCGGGGGTCAAAAGATCTTGGCAGGCCGCAAAAAGCCAAGACGCGGCGGGTTTGAAGCAATCGGTCCGATCGCCATGCTTCATCGCAAGGATGAACCCCTTTGCGCTGCGTTGATAGAGCAGCGCCGCACGTCCGGCTTCCCAAGCTGGCGGGGCGCGAAAGCAAGAATCGCAGGGGGTGGGCCCCTCAAGCTTATCTGCGGTTATGGGCAATCCACAAAACATGCAGGCGGGCCCGCTGATAAAGGGCATATCGCGCCAACAGGGTGGGCATAATCCAAAATCGCGATCCACGGGCGCTGCGCAAAGCAAGCAGCAGGGCGGATAAAGACTGCGTAACATGGTTTCAAAAAGCGTTGGTTTCATTTATGGGGCCTTATATGAGCGTACCCGCCCCTTTGATTGATCGATCTGCGCTTTTGCGCCAGCGCGCCAGACCGCAGCGCAGCCGCCCTGATTTTTTGCAGGTTGCAGCTCTTGAAGATCTGCAAGATCGCCTGCTAATGGTTACAAAAGCCTTTACGGATATGGTGATTATTACCGCAGATCCTGAAATATGGGCAGCGGCTTACCCGCAGGCACGGGTGATTTCAGATGACGATGTTTTGGAGCTTGCGCCAGATAGCTGTGATTTGATCGTGCATGCATTGGCGCTGCATTGGGCGAATGATCCGTTGGGGCAATTGATTCAATGCCGCCGCGCTTTGCGCGGTGATGGGCTGCTCTTGGCGGCCTTATTGGGCGGGCGCAGTTTGTTTCAGTTGCGCAGCGCTTTGGCCGAGGCAGAAATTGCCGTGATGGGCGGGGTGTCTCCGCGCGTTTTGCCAATGGCCGAAATTCGTGAATTGGGAAGCTTGCTGCAGCGTGCGGGTTTGGCGCTGCCCGTGGCGGACAGCTTTGAAATCACCGCCCAATATAAAGATTTGTGGCATATCATGCACGATCTGCGGGCCATGGGTGAAAGCAACGCGCAACAGGCCCGTTTGAAAAAATTTACTCCACGCAGGCTTTTTGAAACCGCGCAAGATATCTATGCTGAGCATTTTGCGCAACCTGACGGTCTTTTGCCGGTGCTTTTTGAAATGATTTGGTTAACCGGCTGGGCACCAGATGCATCGCAGCAACAGCCCTTGCGCCCCGGATCGGCGCAAACGCGGCTGTCCGATGCGCTGCAGGTGCCCGAAAGGCCGCTGCAAGATTGACCCAGAGTTATAAAGAGTTAAATGACACTCAATGTTTAGAAAATTGGAAATAGATGATGTTTGACGCCACGGTTCCAGCCGCCTGCCCTGTGCATGCCGCGCCAGATCACCCGAAAGTACCACAGCAAAAAGTGGGCATTTTATTGGCCAATTTGGGCACCCCGGATAATTATGATTACTGGTCCATGCGCCGCTATCTGGGCGAGTTTCTATCGGACCGGCGGGTGATCGATTATTCGCCCTGGCTGTGGCAGCCGCTGTTGCAATTGGTCATTCTAACCTCGCGCCCATTTCGTTCTGGCGCGGCTTACAAGTCGATTTGGAATGAGGCCGATGATGAAAGCCCGCTGATGACAATCACTCGAAATCAAACCGATAAAATCAAAACCGAGCTGCATAAACGCTACGGCGAGTCGGTGATGGTTGATTTCTGCATGCGCTATGGCAACCCCTCCACCCAATCAAAAGTGCGCGAAATGACGGCAGCAGGCTGCAGCAAAATCCTGTTTTTCCCGCTCTACCCGCATTACGCGGGGGCCACCTCTGCGACCGCGAATGATCAGTTTTTTCGCGCTTTGATGCTAGAGAAATGGCAGCCATCGGCGCGCACAGTGGCGCCATATTTTGATCATCCAGAATATATTGACGCGCTGGCAAAATCGGTTGAGCGGGCCTATGCGGCGGCGGAAAAAAGGCCTGATGTTCTGGTGTGCTCTTATCATGGCGTGCCGCGGCGGTATTTGCTCGAGGGCGATCCTTATCATTGCCAATGTCAAAAAACCACGCGGCTTCTCAAAGAGCGTTTAGGTTGGCAAGATACGGAAATAAGAACAACCTTCCAGTCAAAATTTGGCCCCGAAGAATGGCTAAAGCCTTACACTGTGGAAGAGGTGGCCCGGCTTGCCGAGGAAGAGGGTAAAAAGAACATCGCGGTGATCGCACCCGCGTTTTCTGCCGATTGCATCGAAACCCTCGAAGAGATCAATGAAGAAATTAAAGAAAGCTTTGAAGAAGCGGGCGGCGAAGATTTTCTTTATATTCCTTGCCTCAATGATGACCCCGAGCATGTAAGCGCGTTATGCACGGTGATTGACGAAAACCTCCATGGTTGGGCGGGATAACGCCGAGGCAGGCGCGCCGTGAAAAAGCGCTAAAGTTTGACCAGCTGCTTTCCGAAATTCTGCCCATTTAACAGGCCGGTCAAAGCTTTGGGGGCGTTTTCAAGCCCTTCTGTGATATCTTCGTAGAACCGGATCTCTCCCGCCGCCACCCGCGGCGCAATATCCGCCAGAAATGCATCAAATAGCGCCCAGTGATCTGAGATTATAAAGCCGTTGATTGAAAGCCGATTGACCAGAATGCTGCGCCAAAGCTTGGGCAGGTTATCCTGAGCGCCACCGGCCGCATGCCCCCCTAAAGCCCCCTCATCATACCAACTTATCAAGCCACAGATCGGGATGCGTCCTCCGGTATTCATCAGAGGCATAACGGCCTCTAGAACTTTGCCAGCCACATTTTCAAAATAAATATCTACCCCGTCGGGGCAGGCACTTTTCAGCGCTGCGCGCAGATCTTTTGAGGTTGCAAAGGCGGTATGGTCCACACATTGCTCGAACCCGAAATGCTCAATGGCCAAGGCGCATTTTTTTGCCCCTCCGGCGATCCCAATGGCGCGCAGGCCTGCGGCTTTTGCCAATTGCCCTACCATAGATCCAACCGGGCCAGTGGCCGCGGCCACCACGAGCGTTTCCCCGCGTCTGGGGCGGCCCAGTTTTTCAAAGCCGTACCAGCCGGTAAATCCCGGCATTCCCAGAACCCCTAATGCCGTGCTGATCGGCGCTATTTTTTTATCCAGCTTGCGCAAATGGGGCGCCGGACAACAGCCATGGCTGGCCCATCCAAAGGGGCCCATCACGTAATCCCCAATTTCAAAAGCGGCGCTGCGCGACGCGATAACCCGTCCAACCGCGCCGCCCTCCATCGTGCTGCCCAAGGCTACGGGCTTTGCATAGGATCTTACATCATCCATGCGCCCGCGCATGTAGGGATCAACCGACAGATAGGCAAGCTCAACCAGAACGTCGTCTTGCGCTGGTACGGGCATGGGTTTGGTTTCAAGTCGAAAGTGGTTTTCACTGGCGGGGCCTTCGGGGCGTTGGGATAGAACAATATGCTGCATTGTTGGCTTATCCATGGTTTGGGCCTTTCGTAAATTTTTTGCGATAGCGAAACACGCCCGTTGCGCTGGCCAAAACGGTTTGATGTTCATCGGTGACTTTGGCATCGGCAAAAAACGTGCTTTGTCCGCCGCCGGTGCGCCAGGCTTGCGTGATCAGCAAATCCCCTTCTGGCAAGCCGAGGAAATTGACGGATAAGTTTAGCGTCATGGCATAGCGGGGGCGTTCTGGATCATCCGAAAAGCAGCCCGAAAACCCCATTGCCGTATCCATCAATGTTGCGTGTATGCCACCATGTGGAATGCCTTGCCGGTTCATTAAAAAGCCTTGAAGCGGCAATTCAAGCCGGCAGTAATCAATCCGCCAATCGGTGACGCGAAACCCTAAATGGCGCTGCAAAGGATAGGGGGCTTCTCGGGGGGGGCTTTGAGAGGTCATCTGAATGAAAGGCCTTTATACTGGCGGTTTAGAATTTAAAGGCCTTGCGCTGCCTGGATGCCGGCGCTGGCCAATGCAGGAACATGTTTGGCCAATTGCATCGCTTTTTCAGGATTAGAGGCATTGCCCTCCAGCGCCCGCTTTTTCACGCCCTGTAAGATAGCAGCCATTCGAAAATAACAAAAGGCCAGATAGAACTCAAACCGGTCGATTTGCGCCAAACCGCGCCGGGCGCAGTAAAGATCGATAAACTCTTGATCCTCCATTAACCCTTCGACGCTGCGTTGCACCCCTGCCAAGCCGCGCCCCTGCGCCCCCAAGGGCATTGACCATTGCATGAGCACGCCTGCCAAATCGGCATAGGGATGGCCCAGCGTTGACAGTTCCCAATCCAAGACGGCCAAGCAGCTCGGCGCGTCTTTTGCAAACAGCATATTATCCAGCCGGTAATCGCCATGCACCAAGCTGCGCTGCCCGTCGTCTGCGGGCATATTCTGATCAAGCCATGCGGCCAATGCGTCCATATCGGGCAGCGTTTCGGTTTCACTTGCGCGATATTGTTTGGTCCAACGGTCGGTTTGGCGGCGGTAATAATTTCCCTCAGGGCCAAAATCGGTCAGCCCCGTTGCGCTTAAATCAACGTTATGAATGGCGCCCAAGACGCGGTTCATTTCCAGAATAATTGGCCGCCGTTTGTCGCGCGCGAGATGGGGCAGATGCGGCTCGTTATAGGTCACCCCATCTATCATATCCATCACGTAAAACGCCGATCCGATGATGCTGGGATCTTCACAAAGCCTGTACATTTTGGCCACGGGAACCGCGCTGCCGCTAAGCGCGTTTTGCACGCGAAATTCGCGCTCAACCGCATGCGCAGATTTGAGCAAGATACCGGCCGGTTTGCGCCGCAAAACATAGCGCCCTGACGGCGCGGTTAACGCATAGGTTGGATTGGATTGGCCAAGGGTGAATTTTATGGCAGATACGGGGCCTTGAAACCCCTTTATATGATCGGTCATCCACAGCGCCACTGCATCTGTATCAAGGGGGGTGTGGTCCGTCATCTGGAAAGCCTCAACTGTAAGATAAAAGGGGCGCGCTTGCGGCTGTGATATGCGGGGTTTCATTAAACCCGTGCAGATAGGTAGAGCGCGCCGAGAAAATAAACCGATTGACCGCGCAATTCTTCAGTTGAAGCTGCAATTTTATCTGCTGTTCGGGGGGCGTTTGCAACAGCGCGGCGATCATTTGGGCAATCACGCCCCCCGAGCTGACAGCCAGCACGGTTTTGGGCCCTTCGATCATCATTGCTTGCCGCGCCGCTTCGATCCGAGCGCAAAATACGCTCCAGCTTTCTGGTGGATCTTCGATTTGGTTTTGCTGCCAAGCCAAAACCGTGTCGCGTAGGGTTCTGAAATGCACTTTGCGGTCTTTATGCATCAGCGCAGGCGCTCCGCCTTTGCGAAACCGGGCGTTTAAAAGCCCGGTGAAATCAAATTCATTCAGACCAGTATGAAGAATAAAGGGGCTTTTTTTTTGCTCCAGCCCCGCTTGAATACCCTCCAAAGTTTCGCGGTGGCGCTGCATATCACCCGCGTAGAAAAGATCGGGGCTTACGCCTTGATCGGCCAAGGCCTTGCCCAAGCTTTGGCTTTGTTGATGGCCAAGGTTGGATAATTGATCATAATTATCTGCGCCAAAACTGGCTTGCGCATGGCGAATTAGGTAAAGCTCGGCCATTTAACCCCTTTTAGCTTTTTCATCAGCGGGCCCTGTTATGCCTGCGGACGACAGGCTGTTTTGGGCGCTGCGTTAAAAATATTGTTGCCCAATCCATTCAGCCACCAAGGCCGGGCGCTCTTGGCCTTTGATTTCAACGCTGACATCCCAGATATTGGTGAGTTGATCGTCTTTTATTTGGCGCACAGTGGTCAGGGTAAAATGTCCACGCACACAGGCCCCGGCTTTCACAGGTGACAGAAACCGCAGCTTATTAAACCCGTAATTCACGCCAAGTTTGGCGCCGTCTATGGCGGGCACGGCATCATAATACATCGCTGAAAGCATCGATAGGGTTAAAAATCCATGCGCGATGGTTCCCGCAAATTGCGTTTGCGCGGCAGCCTCTGGATCAACATGGATGAATTGGTGATCATCGGTTGTGGTCGCGAAAGCATCGATGCGCGATTGATCAATCTGAAACCAGCGGGAGGGGGCAAATTTTTGCCCTACACAGGCTTTAAACGCTTTCCGTGAGAGGCTGCGCATCGGCTAATCCTCTCCAAATATTGAGGGGCCTGTGGCAACGTTTATCCCGCCTGATAGCGGCAATATGGCCCCCGTTATATACGCGCCTCCGGCGCCGCATAAAAATTGAATGGCGCCTGCTATATCTTCGGGGCGCCCCAACCGGCCCGCCGGAACCCGCGCCGCCACCCGCGCGCTGCCCTTGTCTTCACCAAGGGCAAATTTGGTCATACCCGATTGAAAGGGCCCTGGTGCTAAAGCATTGACGGTGATCCGGCGCGCACCAAGCTCTTTGGCCAAAATTTTGGTCATGTGATGGACTCCGGCTTTCGAAACAGAATAGGAATAGGCTTGATCTCCCATCGGGATTTCGCCCATCACGCTGCCCAGATTGATCACGCGCGATGGATCCTCTGGCTGCGCCGAGGCCGCCAGAATCTCGATCAAGCCTTGCGTGAGGTGAAACATACCCGTGACGTTCAAATCAAGCACTTTGCCCCAAGCGTCATGCGGGAAGGCGCCCAGCGGGGCGCCCCAGCTGCGGCCGGCATTGTTCAGCAATATATTTAAGCGTGCGGTTCTTTTTTGAACGTCGTTTATCAAGGCTTCAATGCCCGTTTGAGTGGCGATATCAGCGGCGAAGCCTTCCACCGACCCGGGAAAATTCAGCGCATTTATCCCGGCAGCGGTTTTGCGGCAATCTTCGCCCTTACGGCTGGCAATAAATACGCTGGCGCCCGCCGCGGCCAATCCGGTTGCCGCCATTTTTCCGATCCCCGTTGCACCGCCCGTGACAAGAGCGGTTTTGCCAGTCAAATCAAAAAGGGTCGATGGAAGCATAACCTTCCCCTTATTCAAGATTATGCACATCGAGCCCGCAGCCCGAATGCGATACGCCGATGATGGCCCATAAGCGTGTTATTGTTCAAGGCTCTGGTGGAAAACAATTTTTGAGGGCTTTCGGCGCGCGCTATGCATTATGGTTAAATTTACGCGGTCGCAGGCGCGGGTTATGTAAGCAAAACAGAAGCCGCAAACAGTTGCGGGGCTCAGCGATTGCCTTTATGGGTGCCTGGACAGCGCGGTTTTTACAGGAGCAGGGGCGTGGCCAATTTTTTCTATAAAGACGATTTACCCGATGAATTGGATCTGGGCGCGGTGGTCGCGATTGATTGCGAAACGATGGGGTTGAACCCGCATCGTGACCGGCTGTGCTTGGTGCAGCTGTCAGGCGGCGACGGCAATGCGCATTTGGTGCAAATCGCAGCTGAGCCTGCGCCCGCGCCTAATCTCTGCGCCTTGCTTGAAGATAGAGATGTTTTGAAGCTGTTTCATTTTGGCCGGTTTGACATTGCGGCGATGTATCACGCATTTGGAGCGTTGGCGGAGCCTGTTTATTGCACGAAAATCGCCAGTAAATTGACCCGCACCTATACAGATCGGCACGGGCTTAAGAACCTTCTGCAGGAATTGCTTTCGGTTGATATCTCAAAATTCCAGCAATCATCGGATTGGGGGGCTGAAACATTAAGCGAGGCCCAGCTGAATTATGCGGCATCTGACGTTCTTTACCTGCATCAGTTGCGCATCGCATTGGACACGCGCTTGGCGCGTGAAAATCGCAGCGATTTGGCAGTGCGATGCTTTTCGTTTTTACCAACGCGCGCGCAATTAGATCTTGCGGGCTGGCCCGAGGTCGATATTTTTGCACATTAACCCCAAAACCGTTTACAAAAGCAGTATGGCAGAGCCTAAAGCCTCTTATTCCCCGCTGATCGTAGCCTTGAAAATTGTGCTGCCGCTCAGCGCTTTGGGGCTTTTGGCAACTTTATTCCTGATTTCCAAGCCGATGCCCACGCAAAGCCAATTGCCTTTTTCGGAAGCCAAGCGGCTTGATTTAATTTCAGATCAGAAAATAACCGCCCCCTATTATTCTGGGATGACAGCGGGTGGTGATAGTGTCAGCCTTTCGGCGCGTCGGATCCTACCAGACCCTGCCAAAGAGGATACGGTTTTGGTTGAAGATATAGCGCTGCTTATTAAGCCCCGGGAGGCTCAGCAGATACGGCTCACGGCGGGCTTGGGCCGCTATCAGGTTGAAAAAGATGAATTGGTGGTCGATCAATTGGTCGAGGTCATCAGCGATGCGGGCTATCGGGTGAGCAGCCCGAAAGTTTTGGTTAAGCTCAGCAAAACATGGTTGCGCGCAGAGGGGCCAGTTGAAGGTAGGGCTCCAAATGGCAGTTTATCCGCAGGAGAAATGGAAATTTTTCGTGAAGAAGCCACACAAGGTCTGCAAATTGTTTTCAAAGGTGGTATTAAACTGCTATACGACCCTGGAAAATGAAAGAGTATGGCGTGAATAAAGCAATTATTTTTGGTCTTGTTAGCTGGGTGTTCATTGGAATGGCCTTCGCGCAGCAGAGCGCCACGGGGTTTGGATCTGTGACAGCGGATCGTGAACAGCCGATAGAAATTTCTGCGGATCAATTGGCCATAAATGATGAAACCGGGGTCACGGAATTCAGCGGGATGGTTGAAATTCTGCAAGGAGATTTATCCGTGAACGCCGATTTGGTGCAAGCGACCTACACGCCGGGAAGCGGCGCCATACAGACATTACTGGCAACAGGCGAGGTTATTTTGCGCTCCGGTGAAGACGAAGCCAAAGCCGATCGCGCTGAATATGCGGTGGATTCAAGCCAAATTATCATGACGGGTAATGTCTTCGTGCGACAAGCGGGCAATAAACTATCTGCCGAACGGGCTGAAATTAATCTTGAAACGGGCGCGGCGACTCTTAGCGGTCGTGTGAAAACCGTTTTGGGCACGGGCGATGAATGACCCGGAGGCCCATATTGCAGAGCTGGCCAGCGAGAACCCTGAAATTGGTTTGAAAATTCACGGCTTGCGAAAAAGCTACCGAAAGCGGGTGGTTATTCGGGATGTCTCAATGTCCTTACAGCGCGGTGAAGTGGTTGGTTTGTTGGGTCCGAACGGATCCGGAAAAACCACAACATTTTACGCAGTGGCTGGCTTGGTCTCTGCTGATGGCGGAAAAGTGAGCATCGATGGCGACGATATCACGGCGTTGCCGATGTATCGGCGGGCGCGGATGGGAATTGGCTATCTACCTCAAGAAATGTCGATTTTTCGGGGCTTAAACGTTGAACAGAATATCGGGGCTATTCTGGATATCGCAATTGGCGATCGCCATAAACGGCGCGAAAGGTTGGAAGAGCTTCTTGCCGAGTTTTCAATCGAGCATTTGCGCCGCACGCCAGCCATTGCTTTATCTGGTGGCGAAAGGCGACGCGTGGAAATCGCTCGCTGTTTGGCCGCCAATCCAAAATATTTGCTTTTGGATGAGCCTTTTGCCGGAGTTGATCCGATCGCTGTTGGAGAAATCCGGCAATTGGTTACGGATTTGAAATCGCGTGGAATTGGTGTGTTGATCACCGACCATAATGTTCGGGAAACGCTTGAACTGGTTGATCGGGTTTATATTTTGCACGATGGCAAGGTTTTGACATCCGGCAAGCCAGATGAGGTGGTGCAAAATGACAATGTGCGCCAAGTTTATCTGGGCGATGCATTTCGGATGCGATAGCCGCTTTTTAGCGGCGGATTTTTGCTCCTGCCCATTGACACAGACGCCTCTGTCGCCTTGAATAGCGGGTAATGCATCTGATTGCAGCTGAGTCTGTTGCAGGGAAGAAAGCCGCTTATTGGCTTTGACGTAAGGCCACAGCGCCATCGTCGGCAATGCTGTTGCCTACCATAATCTTAACACAATCTTATGACTTTAATTCCTAGATAAGAGGTCTCTATGCGGTATCAAATTTCAGGCAAACAAATCGACATTGGAGTATCGTTACAAACCCATGCAAAGGAGGTGTTGGGTGTGGTTATTGATAAATACGCGCAGCGGGCCACCGATGCCACGGTGATATTTTCCAGAAATGCGCATGAGTTTGTGTGTGAGGCGACCTTACATCTTTCATCCGGTTTGACCGCGCAGGCTAAGGCGCATGATACTGAAGTCTATGCAGCATTTGATGCCTGTAATGAAAAATTGGAAAAGCAATTACGCCGTTATAAGCGGCGTTTAAAGAACCACCATAAAGAGCGCAGCGAACCGGTTGAACTTTCTCAAGCAGCCTCTTATACCCTCGCCAACGATTCTGGCATCGATGATGCCGAGCCCGAGAGCTTGGAGCCAGTGATAATAGCGGAAACTGAATATGATATTGCGACGCTATCTGTGGGTGAGGCGGTGATGCAAATGGAACTAAAAGGCTCTGCGTTCTTAATGTTTCGAACCGAAGGAAAAAGCAGCGTTAATGTGGTTTATCGGCGCGACGATGGAAATATAGGGTGGATTGAACCACGGTAACATCATCGGCGCTGAATTGGCGTAAATTTAGGGAATAACGAAATGGAATTGTTTGATCTTCTGCGGCCAGAAGCGGTGCGGGTGATGTCCAAAGTGTCCAGCAAAAAGCGGCTGATTGCGGCCCTAGGCGATTTGGCGCAGTCTGCGCTGGGGTTAGATGCCGGCGATACCGTCGCCGCGCTGCAACAGCGCGAAAGCTTGGGTCCGACCGGTGTGGGCAATGGTGTGGCTTTGCCGCATGCCCGCTTGCCGGGCGTTGAGCGGGTAATGGGCAGCTTCATTTTGCTGGAAACTCCGGTGATGTTTGATGCCGTGGATCAATTGCCGGTTGATATCGTGTTCGCGTTGTTTGCGCCGCAAAATGCTGGGTTTGAGCATTTAAGCGCATTGGCAAAAGTGTCGCGGCTGTTGCGCGACATAGATCTGCGCGACAAGCTGAGGGCCAATCCGAATAGCAAAACGCTCTATGCCTTATTGACCGAAGCCCAAACGATGCAGGCTGCGTAAACGTTTTGTGCTGCCTGGCCTATCGGCTAATCTACGTTGTGCTCCAGGCTTCAAACCCGAATGTCAGATAATCCTGTTGATAGATATCTTGCAGGTGCGTTTCCAAGTTTTTGTCGCCAATAGTTTGCCGGGATCGGTTTTGGTAATGTTCACCTGGAACCCGTTATTTCATGTGATTGATCAGGCCCGCGGCTTTGCATTTATCAACTACCAGCCGCGCAATAGTGATCCCTTATACCCGTTATATTTTTCTTTAGGCTTGCTTATGATTGGCTTCATTAGCGAATATTATACCCGACAAAGGGCGTCTTCGAGCTGGCTGGCAAAGATTTAACGCTATTTTTGTGTTTAATTTGTACGAAAAAGTCAATTAAATCAAAATTTTATTTAAATTTAGACATTCTTGGCCCTGTGAAAGCTTGCAGGTCGCAAACCCCCTGCCTATATACACACGGCGCAGATTTGCGCATTTACGCAAACATTTAATACACCGCGCCAAAGCCGCATGACTTGACGTTGGTTGTATCACCTGAATTGAAGAGGGATCAAATTTATGGCCAAAGTTATCGGGATTGATCTTGGAACGACCAACAGCTGTATTTCAATTATGGACGGGGCGCAGCCTCGGGTGATTGAAAACGCTGAAGGCGCACGCACCACACCGTCAATTGTTGCCTTTACAGATGCCGAACGTTTGGTTGGTCAGCCCGCCAAGCGCCAAGCCGTTACGAACCCTGAAAACACCATTTTTGGTGTGAAACGGTTGATTGGGCGGCGTAATGATGACGCAGATTTGGCAAAAGATAAAAAGAACCTGCCCTTTGCGGTGGTGGATGGTGGCAATGGCGATGCCTGGGTAAAAGCCCAAGGCGAGACCTATAGCCCGAGCCAGATTTCCGCCTTTATTTTGCAAAAGATGAAGGAAACAGCAGAAGCTTATCTGGGCGAGGATGTGACGCAAGCCGTGATCACAGTGCCTGCCTATTTCAATGACGCGCAGCGCCAGGCCACAAAAGACGCTGGAAAAATTGCCGGTTTGGAAGTTCTGCGGATTATCAACGAACCCACAGCGGCCGCTTTGGCCTATGGTTTGGATAAAAAAGAAACCAAAATTATTGCTGTGTATGATCTTGGCGGCGGCACATTCGATGTGACCATTCTTGAAATCGATGATGGCTTGTTCGAAGTGAAATCTACCAATGGCGATACGTTTTTGGGCGGTGAAGATTTCGACATGCGCATCGTGAATTATCTTGCGGATGAGTTCAAAAAAGAAAATGGCGTTGATCTTTCAAAAGATAAGATGGCGCTGCAGCGGCTGAAAGAAGCGGCCGAGAAGGCCAAGATTGAATTATCATCGGCCACGCAAACTGAAGTCAACCAACCGTTTATTTCGATGGATGCCAGCACCGGCCAGCCATTGCATATGGTGATGAAACTCACCCGTGCGAAATTGGAAAGCCTTGTGGGCGATTTGATCAAAGCCTCGATGAAACCTTGTCAGGCGGCTTTGAAAGATGCCGGGCTGAGCACCAGCGATATTGATGAAGTGGTCTTGGTCGGCGGTATGACCCGCATGCCCAAGGTGCATGAAGAAGTCAGCAAGTTCTTTGGCAAAGAGCCCCATAAAGGGGTGAACCCGGATGAAGTTGTGGCGATGGGTGCGGCGATCCAAGCCGGCGTTTTGCAGGGCGATGTAAAAGATGTTGTTCTACTGGATGTGACGCCTTTGTCTTTGGGTATCGAAACCTTGGGCGGGGTGTTCACGCGGTTGATCGACCGCAACACAACAATCCCCACCAAGAAATCGCAGGTGTTCTCAACCGCGGAAGACAATCAGGGTGCTGTGACAATTCGGGTTTTCCAAGGCGAGCGTGAAATGGCGCAGGATAACAAAATTCTGGGCGAATTTAACCTTGAAAATATTCCTCCGGCCCCGCGCGGTATGCCGCAAATTGAGGTAACATTTGACATTGACGCCAACGGGATTGTGTCGGTGGCGGCGAAAGATAAAGGCACCGGTAAAGAGCAAACCATTACCATCCAAGCCTCGGGTGGATTGTCGGATGAAGACATCGATAATATGGTACGCGAAGCGGAAGAAAACGCCGAGTCAGACAAAGAGCGCCGCGAGCTGATTGAAGCTAAAAACCAAGCGGAAAGCATGATCCATTCAACAGAGAAGTCGATGGAAGAGCATGCTGACAAGGTCGATCCAACAACAATCGAAGCGATCGAGTTGGCGATTGTGGCGTTGAAGGATGATCTTGAAACCGATAATGCCGCAAAAATTAAATCTGGCGTTCAAAACGTAACGGAAGCCGCCATGAAACTGGGCGAGGCGATTTATAAGGCCAGCCAAGAAGAGGGTGGTGACGCTGAGCCATCTGCGGCGGATATGGGTGAAGGCGAAGATGATATCGTCGACGCGGATTTCGAAGATCTGGATGATCGCAACCGCTCTTAAACTGAGGCATTGAACCTTTCAAACCGGCCCTCGTAATTGAAGGCCGGTTTTGTGCTTCAAAAAGGAAAGATGGTGCATGTCAAAACGTGATTATTACGAAGTGCTCGGGCTTTCTAAAGGGGCCTCTGCGGATGAAATTAAAAAAGGCTATCGTCGCAAAGCCAAAGAGCTTCATCCTGATCGCAATACCTCTGACCCCAGCGCAGAATCAAAGTTTAAAGAGGCCAATGAGGCCTATGATGTGTTAAAGGACCCCGAACGCAAAGCGGCGTATGATCGCTTTGGCCATGCGGCTTTTGAAGGTGGCATGGGCGGCGGCGGTGGCCAGCGCCAAGGCGATTTTTCAAGCGCATTTTCGGATGTATTCGATGATTTATTTGGTGATTTCATGGGAGGTGGGCAGCGCGGTGGCGGACGGTCTCGGGCGTCTCGTGGATCCGATCTGCGCTATAATTTAGAAATCTCTTTGGAAGATGCCTATTCTGGATTGCAAAAATCCATCAACGTGCCCACCTCTGTGCAATGTAGCCCCTGTAACGGCAGCGGTGCCGCCGGAGGGTCAGAACCCAGCACCTGCCCCACCTGTTCGGGAATGGGCAAAGTGCGCGCCTCGCAGGGATTCTTTACGGTTGAGCGTACTTGCCCCAGCTGTTCCGGTATGGGTCAGGTGATCAGCAATCCCTGTTCAAGCTGCGGGGGCCAAGGGCGTTCCAATAAAGACCGATCGCTCAGCGTGAATGTGCCAGCGGGCGTGGAAACGGGCACCCGCATTCGTTTGTCGAATGAGGGGGAGGCTGGGCTGCGCGGCGGTCCGGCGGGGGATCTGTATATCTTTATCGAAGTGCGCGAGCATAAAATTTTCCAACGCGACGGGAACAGTTTGTTTTGTCGAATTCCCGTATCAATGTCGGGTGCTGCCCTGGGCGGCGACATCGAAGTGCCCACGATCGATGGCGGCCGCAGCCGCGTAAAAATTCCAGCTGGCAGCCAATCCGGCCGGCAAATGCGGTTGCGCGGCAAAGGGATGCCCTCGATAAAATCAGCGCAAAAAGGCGATATGTTTATCGAGATAGCGGTGGAAACACCGGTGAACCTAACCTCAAAGCAGCGCGAGTTGCTGCGGGAATTTGAAGCGCTTTCGGAAGATAACAATCCTGAAAGCAAAAGTTTCTTTTCATCTGTAAAATCATTCTGGGATACGATGAAGGGTTAGCAGGTCGCTGTTAAAGCTTTTTTAACCATGGCCCTTTCAGCATAGGCTATGGCACTTTCCAAGCGTTCATCACCAAAGCAGATATCCCTGTTTCCCTCTGAGGTTGCGGGATTATCGGCGGCCCCGGCCAAGCCGCTACCCTCTTATTTGAAAGACCACCGCAAACGCCTGCGCGAACGCTTTGACCGCGCAGGCCTGGCGGCGATGCCGGATTATGAATTGCTCGAACTGGTCTTGTTTCGGGCGCTGCGCCGCAAAGATGTGAAACCTTTAGCGCGCAGCTTGTTAGAGCGGTTTCACGGCTTTAACGGGGTGATTTCTGCTCCGATTGATCAGCTCTTATCGGTGCCGGGTGTCGGGGGCGCCGTTGTAACCGAGTTGAAAATCGTTGAGGCGGCTGCCCACCGTCTATCGCAGACGCGCATTTTGGGCAGGCCAATCCTTTCAAGTTGGGATCGGTTGTTAGAGCATTGTCAAATCACCATAGCGCACCGCGCCTTAGAGGGGTTTTGGGTCCTGTTTCTTGATCGAAAGAACGTTTTGATTCGGCAAGAGCAGCAGAGCGAAGGCACGGTTGATCATGTGCCGGTTGACCAGCGTGAGATTTTGAAACGCGCGCTACAACTCAATGCATCCGCGCTAATTCTGGTGCATAATCACCCCTCTGGAAACCCGCAGCCATCGCCCCAAGATAGAGCTCTGACCGCGCAGATCGCGGCGGCGGCCGATGCAGTGGGCATTTGCATTCACGATCATTTGATCATTGGCCGCGGTCAAAGTTTCAGTTTTCGATCAGAAGGGTTGCTTTAGATCTTTCAAGACAGGGCCGGCAGAGATCACGTTTGCATCGCTATTGCAGCATCTTTATGAATACCGCCACAAGCCCCAGCGGCGCTGCACCGATCCAGCAAAAACAAAACATAATGGCCAATGTCTATTTTAAGGCCGTCGCAACTGCGTCTGATCCTTATGGAGCATCCATGTCGCAAACCACCTGCCAATTGCTTATATTCTTAGATATCGGCGACAACCTTTATGGCCTGTCTAAAGCTAAAACATCGATTGAATTGATATTAATGGCTGCTATCTTAGGACTTTGAGCGCATCGAAGCTTGCCGGGGCGCCTGCAGCGGCGCCAAAGGTCGCAGAATGTATGCTACAACTGGCTGTGCGCGCTGCGATCCAGCCCTGCCGGTTAATACGGAAGCTTTGCGCCGCGCATGTATCAGTTTTTACGCCTTGTCAGACCAGCGCTTTGCCCCGATACCACGCGTTAAAAGGTTGGAAACGATCAATTTAATTAAAACCTAAGCGCTTTGCGTGCCAAGAGCGTGATCTTGCACCTATACAAAGCGGGTCAAACCGCTTAGGGACGCGGTTTGCGGAGATCGAACCGCCCCTTAGCTTAGAAAAGAAGACGCACGTGAAAAAAGCCCTTGCAGATGCCCTGACACAACGCGGGTATGAGACATTGACACCGGTTCAAAAGGCCGTGACGGAAGCCCAGTTGCAGAATGCGGATCTTCTCGTTTCGGCACAAACCGGATCGGGCAAAACGGTTGGTTTTGGATTGGCTTTGGGCGAGACCTTGTTGGGTACGCAAGATAATTTTGGCAGCGCCGAGGCGCCGCTGGCGTTAATTATCGCCCCCACGCGCGAATTGGCCTTACAGGTAAAGCGCGAATTGGCCTGGCTATATGCGCCTGCCGGGGTTGTGATGGCGTCATGCGTTGGCGGCATGGATATGCGCGACGAACGCCGTGCTTTAGGACGCGGGGCGCATATTGTGGTCGCCACACCGGGTCGGTTGCGCGATCATATCATGCGCGGCAGCATCGATTTATCCGCGGTACGCGGGGTGGTTTTAGACGAAGCCGATGAAATGTTGGATTTAGGATTTCGCGAGGATCTTGAATTTATTCTGGGCGAAGCTCCCGACGATCGGCGCACTCTTATGTTTTCTGCAACCGTGCCCAAAGCAATCGCCACTTTGGCAAAAAGTTATCAACGTGACGCGGTGCGGGTGACCACCGTTGCTGAAACCAAACCGCATAATGATATCAAATATCACGCGATGACGGTGGCCAATCATGATGCTGAAAACGCAATCATCAACATATTGCGCTTTTATGAAGCCCCCAATGCGATCGTGTTTTGCAACACGCGGGCCATGGTCAATCGCGTCACCACGCGGCTGTCCAACCGAAACTTTTCGGTCGTGGCTTTATCTGGTGAGTTATCACAAGCCGAGCGGAGCCACGCGCTTCAGGCGATGCGGGATGGCCGCGCGCGGGTCTGTGTTGCCACAGATGTGGCGGCGCGCGGGATAGATTTGCCGGGGTTGGATTTGGTGGTGCATGCGGAATTGCCCAACAACCATGAAACCTTGTTGCATCGGTCGGGGCGCACCGGGCGCGCTGGACGAAAAGGCGAAAGCTGTTTGATCGTAACGGCTAAATTACGACGCAAGGCGGAACGCATTTTACAAGCTGCGAAACTGGTAGCTGAATGGGGTGAGGCCCCCTCGGCTGAGGCGGTTCGCCAGCGCGATCAAGAGCGCTTGCTTGCTGATCAGATGTGGAACGATCCGATTGCCGCGAGTGAAGAAGAAATGGTTGATCGCTTGGCTGAAAAATTTGACCTTAAGCAGCTCGCGGCGGCTTATCTGCGTTTGTATAATCAACGCGTCTCAGCCCCCGAAGAGCTTTCATCACAAGGCGAATCTCGTGCTGCAAAACCTGCTGCATCCTTTGGCCCTTCAAAATGGTTTTCAATAAATCAGGGCCGCAATCAAGCTGCTGAAGTGCGCCGTCTTTTGCCCATTTTATGCAATTCGGGCGAGATCACGAAAGATGATATTGGCGCGATCCGCATTCAAAATGATGAAACTTTTGTAGAGATTTCACAACAGGCGGTCGCTGGGTTCACGCAGGCGCTGGGCGCTGACATGAAAATCGAAGGGGGTTTGGTTGTGTCTGCGCTTAACCACGTACCAGCGGCTGCAAAAGGGCCCAAACCTGCCTTTAAGCCGCCGCAGAAACCGGCCCGAGGCCGCAAGGCAGAGGCTGGCCCGTCCAAAAGCGATGCTCCAAAGCAAGACAGGCGAGCAGGCAAGCCCAAAGGGGTGCATAAGGGGCAGGTAGAGACAGCTCAGCCCTTTTCTGGCAAACCGGATGACGCAACGCCGCAAGCGACCGATAAACCCGCGATGCCAAGCGATGGGGCGCAAAAAAACGCTGTGCAAAATCGGGGGGTGCAACCAAAATCGCGGGCAAAATCGCGGGCAAAATCGGGCAGTAAACCCGGCGCGTTGAACGTCTCGCGCCGTTTCGAAAAACCGCGTTCGCCCTTAGAACGGGCCCGCGATGATGGGGCAGTTGTTGATCGCAAAGCCCGCGGTGCCAAGCCCGCTGGCAAACCCTCAGGCAAACCGGGTAATAAAACGGCTGGAAAAACCGTCGGTAAATCTTCTGGGCCCTATGATGCCAAGCGCGGGGGGGCCGCAGGCAAGCCCAAAGGCGGTAAAAATTTGGCACCTTCTGTGGGCAAGCCCAATAGCAAAAAGAATAAAGCGCGCCGCGCCGCGGTGCATGATGCCGGGCAGCCTGCCTGCCGGGCTAAATCCTAAAAGACAATGCAAAGCGCAGCTGGGCATTCGCTTTTGGGCGTAGTGCCGGCTTGGGTTGGCTTGGCCAAAATAAGTGTTATCCGGATATACGATTGCCGGCCTTGCGGGCGCTATTTCACCGCTATCTTTCACGGCATAGCGCAGCCTGCCACCTACAACGGGCACCAGATAATCTATCCCCCACAGGCCGCGGCGGATGGATGCATCAAAGGGCAATGGACCGGCATTTTTGGATTCATAGCAAAGCAACATATGCGTGTCGCCGCGCAAAAACATTGTCACGCAATCACGCGGGTTATCCGCCTGCAAGCGAAACTTAAGCGATGGAAAACATGATTTGCACGGAGCGCCATATCGGGAAAAGTGAAAACACCGATGCATGTTGCCCCGCAACCGACACTGCACTCATTTATTTTCATTGACGCCAATCACTAAATAGACGTGACTAATGCAACGAAATCCAATTGAAAAGGAGAGATCAAATGAAGCTAAAAAGGTATTTTAAGGCTGCTTTGTCTGCGGCCGCTATTACGCTGGTTTGTGGCTTTGCCCAAGCCCAGCAAGCGGGCGGATCGTTGGTATTCCTAGTGCAACCTGAACCCCCCACGATGGCAGGATATGTTTCAACGTCAGGGCCAATTGGGCTTTTAGGTCCAAAAATTTACGATGGATTATTTGACTATGATAACGATGGAAAAATGGTCCCAATGCTCGCTGAAAGCGTTGGTGTCAGCGAAGATGGAAAAACAGTCACTTTCAACTTACGCAAAGGCGTAACCTGGCATGACGGAGAAGCTTTTACATCTGAAGATGTTCAATTTACAATTATGGATGTTTTGAAAAAAGTGCACCCACGCGGACCAAACTCATTTAAAGAGGTTTCAAGCATTGACACGCCTGACGCACATACCGCGGTATTCAATTTAGACAATCCGGCACCATATATGCTGCGGGCGCTTTCTTCATATGAATCTCCAATGGTGCCGAAGCATCATTTAGAAGGGCAAGACATTAAAAGCGCAAAATTGGCGAATAACCCTGTAGGCACGGGCCCTTTCAAATTTATTGAGTGGAAAAAAGGCCAGTATATTCGGTTGGATAAAAACGATAATTACTGGAAGGAAGGCCGCCCATATTTAGACAGGATCGTTGGTCGATTTGTTCCGGACGCGTCGACCCGTGCTGCAGCAATGGAAAAAGGCGAAGTACTTTATGCCGCCTATAACGCCGTCTCAAACGTTGAAGCAGTGCGTCTGAATAAAGAAAAAGACAACATTTCTGTGACAACCGACGGCTATTCGATGATCAACCCCATGGCATTGATTGAATTTAATACAAACGAGGGTCCGTTCACGGATGCAGCAGTACGGCGCGCGATTTCTACTGCCATCGATAGACAATATATGATTGATACGATCTTCTTCGGATATGGAAAGCCGGCGACAAGCGCGCTTTCAAGCAATTTTGGAGCCACTGGACTGCATGCGGTCATGCCAAATTACCCTGCCACTGGGGACGTGGCGGCCGCGAATAAGATCCTAGACGATGCCGGCTACGCAAAAGACTCAAACGGCGTTAGAATGAAAGCAATGTTTGATCTTATTCCCTACGGCGAAGATTGGAAAAGGGGCGGCCAATATATTCAGCAGGTTCTGGGAGAAATTGGTATTCAGGTCGAATTACGTTATGAAGATGTTCCAACTTGGTTGAAGCGTATCTATCATAACTATGATTTTGAAATGAACCTCAATTACTTTTATCAGCTGTCGGATCCGGTTCTGGGCGTACATCGTCACTATGGAAGCAATATGATCCGTAAGGGTACACATTTTGTGAACTCATCTCGCTACAGCAATCCAGATCTGGATGCTTTATTATCGGCCGGTATGACAGAGCCAAATGCAGAAAAACGGGCTGCAGTTTATCTTGAAATCCAAAAAATATTGGCTGATGACATGCCTGTTGTGAATCTGTTCGAACTAGAGTTTCTGACGGTTTATAACACTAAGTTAAAAGGAGCTTATGGCTCGGCAATGGGGGCTTATGCATCTTTCGGGGACGCATATCTTGACTAACCCGTAAAAAATCCAGACTGAGCCAGGCGCAGCCCGGCTCAGTCGCGTCTATCTGTGCTATTGAATTATTCAATCAGCACTGTAAAAACTTTTAATTGTCGAAGATGATCAAAATATGAACAGATCAAGTAAAATTTTTCGCTACGTTTTACGCCGATTGTTTCAAGGCATTCCCATTATTCTTGCGATCGTCGTTTTGAACTTTTTTCTGTTGAATTTGGCTGAAGGGGATGCGGTTGACGTACTTGCCGGCGAAGCCGGTTCAGCCACGCCCGAGTATATGGAAGAAATGCGCAAAAAATTTGGTCTGGATAAACCGCTGCCTGTGCAATTGGCTGTTTATTTGAAGAATGTTTTGCAACTGGATCTTGGATATTCGTTTCGTCACGATATGCAGGTGGCAGAACTTATCATTGATCGGTTTTGGCCAACATTAATTTTAATGGTTAGTACCATCCTTTTAGCGGTAGGCTTTGGAATATTGCTGGGCCTTTTTGCTGCAATTAATCTCAATACGTGGAAAGATTCCGTTGTCAGTGTGATTGCACTTATCACCTATGCAACGCCGCTTTTCTGGGTTGGATTGATGATGATTATTTTATTTTCCATTAAAAACGACTGGTTTCCAACAAGTGGTATGGAAAACAGCGCTATGTTTTACGAAGGTTTAGAACGGGTAAAGGATATTGCGCACCATCTGGTGCTTCCGACCATTACTTTATCTCTCTTTTATCTGGCGCTTTATACACGCATGATGCGTGCCTCTATGTTGGAACAATATGGACAAGATTATGTAATCACAGCGAGGGCGAAGGGCGTTACCGAACGGCGTATCACCTTTGTTCACGTTCTTCGTAACGCACTTTTACCTGTTGTAACAATGGCCGGTGTCCAAGTTGGGGCTTTAATTGGCGGTTCAGTAATCGTTGAGTCAGTTTTTGCCTGGCCCGGTTTGGGCATGCTGGCCTTCGAATCGCTTTTCGCAAGAGATCTGAACCTACTTTTAGGGATTTTTCTTTTATCATCCG
Organism: Paracoccaceae bacterium; assembly: GCA_016778765.1. Classification (GTDB taxonomy): domain Bacteria; phylum Pseudomonadota; class Alphaproteobacteria; order Rhodobacterales; family Rhodobacteraceae; genus Thalassovivens. Next base: position 41,214 of record JADHOV010000006.1, read on the forward strand.
CGCTAGTTGTCGCAGTCAATCTTGTGGTTGATGTGATCTATTGTTTCTTGGATCCTAGAATAGAAGTAAATTGAAATGACAAATTTTTGGAAAAGGTTTGCACGCAACCGTCAGGCAGTTCTTGGATTAATAATCCTATTTTTGGTGATCTTCGTGGCCTCTATTGCAAATATTATTTACCCTGGAGATCCATTTCTTTATTCTAAGTTTCCATTATCCGCGCCTGGTGAAAACGGTTTTCTTTTGGGTAGCGACTCTATCGGGCGGGATGTTGCTTCTGGCATCGCGCATGGAGCGAAAACATCTTTACTGATCGGATTAATTGCAACGCTTGCCGCTGTATTTATCGGTGTCATATTTGGTGCTTTTGCAGGCTATTATGGGGGTATTGTTGATGATATTCTGATGCGCGTCACCGAGGTGTTTCAGACAATTCCGTCCTTCGTGTTTGCGATTTTGTTGGTTGCGATTATGAAACCTTCAATTGAAAGTGTAGTGATTGCGATCACAGTCGTGTCTTGGCCAGCCGTCGCCCGTTTGGTGCGAGGCGAGTTTTTAGGTTTGAAGAACCGTGAATTTGTTCAGGCATGCCATACTCTGGGTATGGGGGATTTGCGGATTATGTTGGCTGAAATCCTGCCCAATTGCCTGAGCCCAATCATTGTGATTGGCTCCCTGATGGTGGCGACAGCCATCTTGATTGAAAGCGGACTAGCGTTTTTAGGCCTTGGTGATCCCAACGTCATGAGTTGGGGGTTTATCATCAGCGATGGCAGATCAATGCTGCGCGTCGCGTGGTGGATTTGCACATTTCCGGGCATCGCAATTTTAATAACGGTTCTGGCGATTAATCTAGTTGGTGAAGGTTTGAACGACGCATTAAATCCCCGTTTGAAAGAAAGAAATTGACCGATAACCTCTTAAAAATATCCAACCTTGATATCGCACTTCCTGACGGTTCCGAGCGTGAGCTGGCAGTTGAAAACCTGAACATAGATCTTTCTCCGGGCGAAACGTTATGTATCGTCGGCGAAAGTGGTTCAGGAAAGTCACTGACAGCGCGCGCCCTCATGGGGTTGTTACCTGCACCTCATGTACGGGTGCAACAGGGTAGCATCTCCTTTTGTGACGAAGATCTTACCCAAACCTCTGAGTCGAGGATGCGGCAAATACGGGGCAGCGAAATCTCTATGATTTTTCAAGAGCCGATGACTGCTCTTAACCCTGTTATGACCATTGGCACCCAGATTGATGAGGTCTTTCGATATCATGCCGAGATGTCCTCAAAAGAGCGGCGCAAACGTGCGATCCAATTGCTCGAAGATGTACATTTGCCCGATCCAAAGCAGATTGTTGCGGCCTATCCGCATGAGTTATCCGGAGGTCAACGCCAACGAGCGATGATTGCCATGGCATTGGCTTTGGAACCAAAGATCTTGATTGCCGATGAACCTACGACGGCTTTAGATGTTACAACACAGGCGCAAATCTTAAAATTGATCAATGAAATGCAGGCCGTGCACAAATCAGGTGTTTTGTTCATTACGCATGATTTTGGTGTTGTGGCTGATATCGCAGATCGCGTGGCGGTTATGCAGTATGGGCGTGTTGTCGAAACGGGCACGGTAGATAAGGTGCTCAATGCGCCAGAACATCCCTACACACAAGCTTTAATCTCCTCTGTGCCTAGTTTGGTTCCCCGAGCTTCGCGGCCACGGTCTGAAGAAATTGTTTTATCGGGGCAAAAAATAGAGAAATCCTTTGGTGGAGGAAAAAGCTTATTCGGTTTTGGCAAACCAAATCGGTTTGTACATGCGGTGAAAGATGTAACTCTGGATTTACGCCGAGGAGAAACTTTGGGTGTAGTTGGTGAAAGCGGATCAGGGAAATCAACCTTAGCCCGATGTATTATCCGTCTTCTTGATAGTAACAGTGGCAAAATTATGCTTAATGGTGCGGATATTGGTTCCTTAGGCCGATCGGATATGCGTCCGTTTCGTTCCAAAATCCAGATGGTCTTTCAGGATCCCTTTGCCTCACTGAACCCGCGTATAAAGGTGGGCCAGATCATATCGCAAGGCCCGATTATTCAAGGTGAGCCAAAAGAGCGTGCAGAGGCCAGAGCACGCGAATTACTTAAAATCGTGGGGCTGGATGAGCGCGCATTTAAACGCTATCCCCACGAGTTTTCAGGTGGTCAGCGGCAAAGGATTGGGATCGCGCGGGCTTTGGCCTTAGACCCAGAAATATTAGTGGCGGACGAACCTGTATCTGCACTGGATGTATCGATTCAGGCACAAATCTTGAAGCTCTTGGACGAAATTCGAGAAAAGATGAACCTGTCAATGTTGTTCATCACACATGATCTTCGAGTCGCTGCTCAGGTTTGTGATCGTTTGGCGGTGATGCGCTATGGAGAGCTTGTTGAAACCGGTGCCACGACGGATATTTTTGACAGTCCAAAACACAGTTACACGCGTGATCTGTTGGCCGCAGTACCAGGTCAAAACTGGGATCGTACAACAGCCGTTTAACCGCAATTTAAAGACCAACTTTTTACAAATAAAAGCAGCGTGTGGTCTTAGACTATAAGGAGTGCTGATATGTATAATCTGGCTGAAGATCCTTATGCCTCGATTGTTGAGTTATCTAAAGCTTTTCGCGATAAAAAAATATTGCCGAGTCAGGTAATGGCGGCGCAATTGGCGCGTATAGAGGCGCTTGAGCCGAAATTGGGTAGTTTTCAAGCTGTGTATTCGGAGACCGCCCTTAACGCAGCGAAAGCCGCAGATGATGTTTTTGCAAACGACCGGTCGCGCGGTCCGTTTCACGGTATCCCGTTTGCCCTAAAAGATCTCTATGAGTTGGAAGGTCATATCACCACCTGCGGATCTTATGAAATGCTGGAACGAGTCTCGCAGAAGACGGGAACGGTCACGCGCCGACTATTGGAGGGTGGCGGTATTGTGATCGGCAAAACCAAATCTGTTGAATTCGGTTTGGGGGCTTGGGGAACAAATCTGCATATGGGTACGCCTTGGAACCCGTGGGATCTAGAAAACCAAAGGGTGCCTGGAGGATCATCTTCAGGCTCTGGTGTCGCGGTGGCCAGCGGCATGGCGATGTGCGCAACCGGCAGTGATACGGGTGGCTCTGTACGTCTTCCAGCGGCTTATTGCGGATTGGTAGGGTTGAAAGTAAGCAAGAAATGCATTCCTACAGACGGCATTATGACCTTGTCAAAAACTTTGGACACGCCTGGCCCAATAACCCGCTCTACAGCAGATCTTGCACTTATGTTTTCAATAATGTTGGGTCTTGATGGACCGCATATTGGAACGGATATCAGCCACGGTTCAGGCCTTTTTGGCGTGGAAATGGAAATATTCAAAGGTCTAAAACTTGGCGTTTTAGATGACGAGGAGCGCGCATTCTGCACCGCTGACGTTCTGGAAAGTTTTGATTCAGCACTTAAAATATTGTCAGCACTCGGGGCGGACTTGAAGGTGTTCAAATCTCCAATAGCTTATGATGAGATGGCTGATTTAAACGGCGCAATCACAATGTATGAAGGCTATCATAATCATCGTGCCTATTATGATGATCCCAATAAAATAATGGATCCAAATGTAAAAAAGCGCATGTTTACGGGCCGTGCGCTATCGGCTCAAAGCCATGCAGAGCGTATAGAAAAACGGCAAGGTGATCAGGCGGTGTTTCAGGCAGCCTTTTCAGGCTTTGATGCATTACTAACGCCAACTATTTTGCAGCCCGCGATAAAGCTTTCGGATGTAGATGAAGATAAAAATCCCGGCCATTTTACAAGACCATTTAATTATATCGATATGTGCGCTCTATCTTTACCAACTGCCTATTCCGCTGAAGGTCTGCCGACAAGTATTCAAATTGTTCTTCCTGCTGGTCAGGAGGGTTTTGCAGTTAAGATGGGTAGCGCACTTGAAGCTGCTTTGGGGATATCAGTTCGCCCCAAGCTCTAAAGTGAACAAACGAATTATTGATACGTGCTAGACCTGACCGGCGGTTTCAGAGACCAAGTTTCCAAGGCTGCGAGATAGTACGTTGAGCAACAAACGTGAAACATTATTTTCAAAATTATTCCATGGTAAGCTGCCGCAGAAAGTAATAGAGCCCACTGAAAAAACACGGCCGCCAGTAGGCGTTTCAAAATAAATCATATCAGCGCGCTTTACCTCGCTTTCCGGGTTGCCAGATAAATTAGTCAGATGGGTCAGTTGTTCCTCTGGCACTAATATAAATTTCTCATCGGTTGCGAAAGATTGCGCCAAAATTGTAATGCGGTGGCCCGGGTTAAGCTTAGGGTCAGTCCGATCCAGCTCAAACCCCGCAGCACCATTACCGCTAAAGCCAAATTCACCGATGATTTCATCCTCTATGCCGTCGAAAACCCAATCGAAATTTTTATCGTAGCAAAGGCGTTTATAAGGCATTCCGTCAAATGTGCCCTGTGCGGTGAATCCAACGCCTACCAATTGTTGCGGCGCGCGTCCGTTGCGCCGCCATAAGCCACCGTAAGAGCCGTCAAATCCATTATAATATTCACCAGGTTCGGAGGCCCAGGCTCGTAAGCCATCTTCTGCCCTGCGGATTTCAAGAAGGTTTGGGTCTTCACTATGACGCGCTATGCGCCAGTAGAAGCCGTTCCCGCCAAGGTAGTGTAAAGCGCCACCCTTATCCCTGTATTGGGTTAGTGCATCAAGAGTTTTGCCCGTGTGATATTCGGGATGGCTACCGGTAACCAAAGCATCATAATGACTGATCGCTGCCACCCCTTCTTTGTCCAGTTCATCGTCTGTTATGATGTCATACTCAATATCCTTGGCATGCAGCCAAGAAATTAAATGACTATCAGCTTGAAAATGACGTAACCCTGAACACTCCGCTGCTCCAAAAGTTATATATCCGGGCCTTAGATTAAATAGCGGCCGCTTATGTGAGGCATAACATATCCCGCTACCATCCGAGTGGTTGTTATACGTCGATAATCCATAGGTTTTAAAATTTGCTGGATTATGTGGGTAAGCGTTCCAATCCAAAATGCGCTGCGTCCAGGAGTCATCGTGATCTGGTCGCGCGTGATTGCCATAAATGACATAGGTAAAAGTCGAAACCAAAACGCAGAGTTTGGCTGAAGGTTTGCCTTTGGGAGGGCAAACAAAAAAGGGCATCGCATCGTGATCATTTCCACAGGAAATTCGCATAACATAAACGCCCGATGGCATATTTTCCGGGATTACAAAGCTAAAATCCGTTTGCCAATTGAAATCGTAAATATCGTCTTCGTGAAACGCTATTGCAGCGTAATGTTCGGGTTTATGCTGCCAGTTCATTTCACTGGCGTCCCAAGACGCGCCAGTCACAGCGCGCGTCGGCGCGTTTACCAGAGTGAGTTCTGCACAATTAACGCCGGGAACGGTCATGCTTTTCATATCTTTTGAAAAATTCCAGCTCGAAATACATTGATCATCTTCAAAAATTTTAGGAGCTTCTATTTTCCCATTAAAAAAATTTTGAACCACGTTGGAAATATTTTGGCCTGCTATCACAATCGGTGCGTTCTGGGTTAGGTTCGCTTCAATGTCCGTTTGATCAATGAATGGTTGATAGTTTTGTCCATTCTCTAAGGTTGCAAGCGCGATACTTATACGCCCTGAAACGCCAATCTTTGCCACGATAGAATACCAACACCTTAATGAAACCTTTTCTAGGCTGGTCACAGCTTCTTGGCCCGCGCGCACTACCACCTGGCCTTCAGCATTCAAACTCAAACCAAAATGACCAAAATCAATAATCGACTGGGCGTTGGTGCATAAGAGCGTCGGGTATATTAGAACAGAAAATGTAAGTTGGTGTTTGGCTCCCAGTGAGAGAGGTTTTTCAGTGATTCCATAAGATCCAGGATAGAAAACTTGTTTTCGCGATAAGAAAGATTGTTTTGGAAAAATATCGTCGCAAGCGTGCTCAAGCAAACCGATTCCATTTGGGTTAGGATCTGCGCTTACAGATCGAAACAATTGAGCGGTATAGTTTTCTTTATGTTCACTTGAAACCATGAAATTTATGCTGTTGCCAGAGCGGCCGGACAGATGAGAGGAGTAACCAATTAGGGGTACTGTTTTCAATTTAAGTCTCAATTTCTCAAAGTTATACTCAGCTCATTACAGTGTGATGTAAGAAACGGTATTCTACAAGTACAAGGCATTTTATAAGCTATATTTTGATTAATTCGATTTTATAGCTATCTGCAATTTGGAAAGATTTGGCCTTAAAAACCCAGAAAATTGAAAGATAGACTTGGTATTCTCTGCGCTGAATAAGCCAAGTATATTGAACATTCGGGATTACATGGGATAATTTTTAAACTCTTTAAGTCGCATTTATAAAGATGAAAGACATCAAAAACCCCTGAATTCAAATGAAGCTATTTCCAATTGGGATGTAAATCTGTAATTCTGCGTCTTGATTTTTAATCGATAGGATTTCTCATGTCTTGCCTAATTTATTCCGGTTATAGCGGTACCATTACGTGGCTCGGGCGAGTTATAAAACCAGAAGAAAATATCAGGTCAGAGGCCTTAAAGACAGCCGAAGCAAATTTTGAAGGCATAGTGGGTGAATCGCATTCAGGCACGACCCGCCCTGCCTGCGTGCGTGTATCCATGCTATACCCCAAAAATACAGAAATTCGAAACACGCGCCAGCTTTCAATCCTTTCGGCAGAAGAAAATGCAGAAATTGCAGAAAGTCTTGGCTTGCCTGAGCTTGATCCACGATGGCTTGGTGCATCCATTGTTATTGCAGGGTTCCCTGACTTCACGCATATCCCACCAGGGTCGCGGCTACAAACGAAAGCAGGCACAACGATAACAGTTGATCTGGAAAATGAACCTTGCAATTGGCCAGCAAAGGAGATTGAAAGAGATCACTCGGGCCATGGAAAAGCGTTCAAAAGTGCGGCCAGTGGGCGTCGGGGTATAACAGCCTGGGTCGAGCGACCTGGCCCTTTGTCAATAAATGACGCAGTTCGATTATTCGTACCGTCACAACGCGCATGGCAGCCCAGATAGAAATTAAGGCTGGAGGCTGTATCTCCTTTAACACAGGTCTAAAAACAGGTCGGTCTCTGCTACTGAACTGTCATTGTTTTTCGGAAGGCAAGCGCGGCAAATGTTAACCTAAAAAATTAGGATCGAAATGTTCTGTAGTTTGGCAATTGCTCACACTGACCGAATGTGATTTCTTGAATAACAATGTAAAGTGCGGCGCTTGACAGCCCGCGTTCCTATTATTTAGCAGGCTTTGCCAAAGATCGTCTAGGTTTCATCAGCAGACAAGCACCGCCAGCCTCTGAAACTGGTCGCGCGATGCCCTATATCTTCCCGCCGTTTGGGTTGTGCTTTGCCTCAGGTGCTTTCAGAGCAGCTGTATCAGCGATTCACAAAACCATTGCGGTCTATAAGAAAGCGATCCGACAGCGGCAAACTGGCGCCACCAAGGGCTCTTGCATCGCTGCCAATGGTGCCTGCTCGGGCCGCTGGCAGGTCTATTCCGGGCGCAACAACGCCTTTAAGCTCTGCATTTACGCCATCTACGATGCGCGCGCGAATATCCTCTGGTAACCACCCTTCGACCATCACGCATTCGAAATCTATGATACAAGAGGCGGAGATAATCCCTTCAACCAATGCCGATACGGTTGCAGTGATCCATGGGTCGACCAGCGCCGGATCAATATCCCAATTCTGGGTGTTTTCCCAAATTGTTTCCGCTATGCCACCCGCTTCAATTACGGCTTGTTCTAAACATACAAGCGAGGCAAGATCCATCAACGAGATTGTTGTGCCATTGCTTTTGCGGATCGGCAACGGGCCCATTGCAGCGGCATTTCCAGTTTTGCCTGTATAAAGCGAATCGTCCAAAACCAGACCGCCGCCAATGAAAAAGCCGATGAAAAAATATAAAAAATCACGTGGGCGGTCTTGAGCTCCAAAAACCAGCTCTGCGCCGCAGGCTGCGGAAGCATCGTTTTGAAGATAGATTGGAAAATCCCATTTCTGTGAAATTTTTTCGGCAATATCTTCGGTTTTCCAATCTTCCATATCTTTGGGGTCAAGGCCCAATGCTTTCGCCCATTCCCAGAGGCGAAATGGAATGGCAATGCCAAGCCCCGCGACGCGATCGCGCTCTTCATTGGTGAGGTTGTTAAGTAACCTTTCGATTGCCATATGCGTGAACTCGATCACAGCAGCGGGTGAGGGATAACTGTGCCGCTTGTTGATCCGCGCGCGGATCGCGCCGGTAAAATCAGTGATAACCAAATCCAAACTGCGCCGCCCGACTTTGAGTCCCAGAAAAAATGCGCCTTCTTTATTCAGTGACATTGGCACAGAGGGCTGGCCAATTTTGCCTCGAATCGGTGTTTCTTTTTGTAATAATTTATCGGCTTCAAGCGCGCGGGTGATCACTGAAACGGTTTGCGCAGATAAACCCGTAGCGCGGGCGATCTCGGCTTTCGCCATCGGGCCGTTTTGTCGGATCAATGTCAGCACAAGACGCTCATTATAAGCGCGCACTTTGGTTTGATTCGATCCGCGGGCATAGTGGTTATTGCCGCTATAAGTCGATGTTAAATCGGCCGTTTTCATTTTTCTTAAGCAACCAATCCCTTTATCTCTATATATTATTCTTAAAGCTTTGTTTCTCGAACTGCAATTTTTAAACTTAAATAAGAGTGATTTAATTATTGACAGTCCGTCAGAATCATTGTCCCTTTACATCAGATTGGAAGGTCTGATCTGTCGGTCTTATGGAGTGAATCATTCATATGGGGTGATCCATAGGGTCTGATAATATTTTTGGGAGAAAAGTATGAAACACACATTGAATAAAACGCTAAAAATCGCGTGTGCCGCCTCTGCATTAGCCTTGGCCTCTAGCGTCGCCTTTGCAGGCGGGCATGGTATTTCGGCTTGCCTGATCACCAAAACGGATACGAACCCGTTTTTTGTGAAGATGAAAGAAGGTGCCACCGCAAAAGCCGAAGAGCTTGGCATTACTTTAAAATCCTATGCCGGTAAAATTGATGGGGATCACCAAAGCCAAGTGGCGGCGATTGAAACCTGTATCGCTGATGGCGCAAAAGGTATTTTGATCACAGCCTCGGACACCAAAGCCATCGTGGGCCCCGTGGCGCAGGCGCGTGACGCTGGTTTGCTGGTTATTGCGCTGGACACACCGCTTGAGCCGATGGATGCGGCGGATGCGACTTTTGCAACAGATAACTTCCTAGCCGGTGAATTGATCGGCAAATGGGCCGCTGCGGCTTTAGGTGCTGATGCGGCAAATGCCAAAATCGGTATGTTAGACTTGGCTGTGAGCCAGCCTTCTGTTGGCGTTTTGCGCGATCAAGGTTTCTTGCAAGGTTTCGGAATCGATTTGGGTGACCCCAATAAATGGGGGGATGAAACTGATAGCCGGATCGTTGGCAATGATGTAACAGCCGGCAATGAAGAAGGTGGCCGCAAAGCCATGGAAAACCTGTTGGCAAAAGATCCGATGATCAATGTTGTCTATACGATCAACGAACCAGCTGCATCCGGTGCCTATGAGGCGCTAAAAGCGATTGGCCGTGAAAACGATGTTTTGATCGTGTCTGTCGATGGCGGTTGCCCGGGTATTGCGGATGTTAAAGCCGGTGTCATTGGCGCCACCTCGCAGCAATATCCATTGTTGATGGCCTCATTGGGTGTTGAAGCGATTAAACAATGGGCCGATGATGGATCCAAGCCCTCTCCAACTCCGGGTAAGAACTTTTTTGATACCGGGGTATCTTTGGTGACCGATAAGCCTGCTGCCGGTGTTGATTCGATCGACACCGCTAAGGGCACAGATCTGTGCTGGGGATAAGATCGCTAGAAACATCAAAGCTGGATCTTTAGCGATATCTTTGTAAACTTTGCCATGGGCGGTGCGTGCATCGTCCATGGCTTAATAAAATTATGCCATAACCAAAATGGCAATTCGGGGGCAAAGCGGTGTCAATCAGCGAAGAAAAAGGCCTTGGGCTAGATCCCACTGCAGAGGAAGTTTCGGCGTTTATCGAAGAAGAAACGTTGTCTGATAGGGTTCGCTTATGGCTGAGGCAAACGCCGGCTGCGGTTCCATTGGTGGTTTTGCTCTGTTCTTTGGCAATCTTTGGGTTACTGCTTGGTGGTAAGTTCTTTTCCCCTTTCGCGCTGACATTGATTTTACAACAGGTTGCGATTGTTGGCATCGTTGCGCTTGCCCAATCTTTGGTGATTTTGACCGCTGGTATTGATCTTTCTGTTGGCGCGATCATGGTGTTTTCATCGGTGATCATGGGGCAATTTACGTTTCGCTACGGGTTACCGCCGGAAATCTCTCTTATTTGTGGCTTGGCGGCGGGCACGTTAATGGGGGCGATCAACGGCGTGTTGGTGGCAATCATGCGTTTGCCTCCCTTTATCGTAACCTTGGGCACATGGCAGATTTTTCTAGCGTCGAATTTCATTTATTCCGCCAATGAAACGATCCGCGGCGCTGATATTGCCGAACGCGCGCCGATTTTCCAATTCATGGGCAACAAGTTTAAAATTTATGGCGCGGTATTTACCTATGGCGTGATTTTGATGATCGTGCTGGCGATCATTTTGGCCTATGTGCTGCGCCATACGGCTTGGGGGCGGCATGTTTATGCTGTGGGAGATGATCCGGATGCTGCGGAATTGTCAGGTGTTCGAACCAAACGGGTTTTGATCTCTGTCTATATGCTGTCGGGGTTTATTTGCGCCACGGCTGGGTGGGTCTTGGTGGGGCGGATCGGTTCTGTCTCTCCGACATCGGGTCAGTTCGCGAATATTGAGGCGATCACCGCGGTTGTGATCGGAGGAATTTCATTATTCGGGGGCAGAGGTTCGATCTTAGGCGCGCTGTGCGGCGCGTTGATCGTTGGTGTATTCTCTTTGGGGCTCAGAATGATTGGTACGGATCCGCAATGGACCTATTTGTTGATCGGATTGCTGATCATCGTAGCCGTTGCGCTTGATCAATGGATCAGAAAGGTGGCGGTCTGATGGAACCAATTTTATACGCGCGCAACGCTGTAAAGCGATATGGTCGGGTGGTTGCGTTGGATCATTGCGACTTTGATTTATATCCGGGTGAGGTTTTGGGCGTGATCGGGGATAATGGCGCGGGCAAATCCACGCTGATCAAAGCTTTGTCTGGCGCTATTCAACTGGATACGGGTGACATCCATTTTGAAACCAAAAAGATACATTTCAGCAACCCGCTTGAGGCGCGTTCTGCGGGCATTGAAACGGTCTATCAAAACCTGGCCTTATCGCCTGCATTGTCAATTTCAGATAACATGTTTCTTGGTCGTGAAATTCGCACAAAAGGTCTGATGGGCAAGCTTTTTTACAAGCTTGATCACGCCGAAATGGAGCGGCAATCCAAACAAATGCTTGCGGATTTAGGCCTGTTGACGATCCAAAATATTGGTCAGACGGTTGAAACTCTGTCGGGCGGGCAGCGCCAGGGCATCGCAGTGGCGCGCGCCACCGCCTTTGGGTCGCGGGTGATCATCATGGATGAGCCTACTGCGGCGCTCGGAGTCAAAGAATCCCGTCGGGTGCTTGATTTGATCAAGGATGTGCGCGAACGCGACATTTCGATTGTTTTGATTTCGCATAATATGCCGCATGTGTTTGAAGTGGCTGATCGCATTCATATCCACCGATTGGGCAAGCGCCTCTGCGTTATTGATCCCAAAAAATATGAAATGTCAGAGGCTGTGGCGATGATGACCGGAGCGATGAAGCCAAAAGACTTGGGTGATGTTGCTGAGTGACGAAACCTTTACCTTGTTCAGGCGCAAGCTTGACAACTTAACCTCGGCAGACCGCAGGATTATCGCCATTTCTGGGCCACCAGGGTCTGGCAAGTCAACCTTTGCCGATGCGCTCTGCGCGCGGTTCAACCAAGAGCGCGATGCGCAATGTCAAATCATCCCGATGGATGGCTGGCATTACGATAACGCGGTGCTCAGCGCAATGGGGTTGCAGGCGCGCAAAGGCGCCCCCGCCAGTTTCAACATAGAGGGGTTAAGCAATCTTCTAGGCCGTGTGAAAGCGGCTGGCAGCGATATCGCGGTACCGCTTTTTGACCGCGATTTGGATCTCTCGCTTGCCTCAGCGCGGATTATTTCGCGCAAAACTGAAATCATTTTGGTTGAAGGCAATTATCTGCTGTTGGATCAGCCTGGTTGGCAAGATTTGCGCCCTTGTTTTGATCTTACAGCGATGCTTGACGTGCCCCTGGATATTCTTAAACAGCGCCTGCTGGCGCGGTGGGCGAACCTGTCAAAAGTAGCGGCGCATGAAAAGGTAATGGCCAATGACCTGCCCAATGTACGATTGGTTTTAGGCAATTCCGTATCTGCCGATATACTGGTGGGAAACGCTTCTGAAGCCGAGCTGCGCCATTAACCTATAGGGGCCCTTGGCCCGATCAGGCTAATTTTCCAAAACGGGCTTGCTTTGCATTTTGCTTGCGGTTTCCCTTTGCGCGCGTTTGCACACCAGCGGCGGAAGGCCGCGATCTAAGAGCTGCAAGTCTTCCCAGACCATTTCCCCCATATCTTCAAAACATTGCTGCAAGGCGCCGGCGCGATGCGCAGATTTCAAAAACCCCGGAAGCTGACGCACCGGATGATCTGCTGGCATCGGTTCAAGCGGCCATACATCGCTTGCGGCGGTGATATGACCCTTTTCAACCGCGTTGATCAGCGCAGGGAAATCAATCACCTCGGCGCGGCTGAGCAAAACCAAACTGCTGCCTTGGGGCATGCGCGCGATAAGGTCGGCGTTTATAAAATGTTGGTTCTCAGTCGTGACCGCGGCCAACACAAAGATCATATCGGAGCTGTCGAATATATCTTCTAAAGAGCTGGGCGTGCCGATCCCCGATAAAAAAGAGTTGGGAAGCCAAGGATCGTATATTTTTATCTGTGGTTTAAAACCGGCCAAAATTGTCGCCAAAGCCTTGCCCAGATCTCCAAACCCGATCATGCCAATCCTGCTGTTGAACAACAGTTTTGCGAGCCGATTGCCCTCGAGCCCCCATTTTTCGGTGCCGTTCTCAAAGGCTTGATGCGCGGCGGTAATTTGTCGGCTGAGGTCCAGCGCAAGGCCAAGAGCCAATTCGGCAACGGGCTGCGCGAAAACCGCGCCCGTAGTGACAACATGAATGCCGCGCTCAAATAGCGTGTCATAGGGCATGTTATCCATCAAATTTGATTCAACGTTAAAAATGCATTTCAGCTGTTTCAGCTGCTCGAGCAAAAGATGGTCAAGCGGGGGTTGGCCGATGATATAATGGACCTGCGCGAGCACTTGCGGCGATAGGTTTGATATCTCATCTGCAGAAACCTCGATCACCTCATAGCTATCGCGCAGTTGTGCAAGGCGCTTTGCGGTAAAAATAAGCTCTAAAGACCGTGGATGCGGCGCGGAAAGGATGGTTGGTTTCATATCTGTTAAGGTCCATTTGCAAACGGCGGCTTCAAGATTGATAAGACCCTATATATTTAGAATAATCAAATGCTTATCTCTTAAGCCGAGTGATAAAAGGCCCAGTTTGATCTGCGGGTGCCAAAGGTTTTCGGGTTCTTTGTGAAATTACTTATACAGGCAGTATGGCAGGTAAAGCGGGTCGGCCCTGATGATCTTACGGATCGGAACCTCGCACGTCTATCGCAACGCTCATTCTATCGCCGCAGGTGCTTATTGGGCCCACGCGCGTCAATCTGGCTGATACGAATTTATCGCGCGCTGTTCGCTAAAAACAAGTTGGCTTCAACGCGTTGGGCCTTGATTTTTGGTGCTGGAAAAGCCCAAGCAGCTATGTGTGGCAGTGGGTTTCACCGATATCTTGCGATCTGCTCAGATTTGGCTCAATCAGCCAGTTCCGGATGGCGATAGGCCTCTGGATAGGGCCTTGGCTGGCGGGGGCCAAGCGGGATAACGCCGTTCCATGACCGTCCGAAATAGCCTTGCAGGCAATGCATCAAAGATCCGCTTTCTGCCACTCCTGGCAGCGCGTAAACGCGGCAGAGCCATCGCCACAGATGCGGGTAATTGAATATTTTCGCACCATTCAGCTTCATGCGGAGATAATAGACGGGGTCGTGGCGATATAAGGTTGGGAATAGTCTTAAATCAGCTTCGGTAAACGCCTCACCGGTCAGATAGGCGCGGCCATCCTGCAACAGCGCATTTAACTCTTCCAGCATATTGAAATATTTATGAAAGGCTGCCTCATAGACCGATTGGTCAGAGGAAAAACCTGCCTTGTAGGCGCCATTATTGATCGCCTCGTAAATACGGCCATTCAGCGCGTCAATTTGGGATCTTAAGCCTTGATCAACAGGGTAGAGATCGATGCGCTCTTCATGGGCAAGGCCACTGCCCAGCGCGGCTGCGTTCTGGTTCATCATTCTTACAATCTCTGCGCTCTCGTTGGAAACGATGCTTTGGCTGTGCTTGTCATAAAGCACGGGCACAGAGCGCTCTTGTGATCCTTCTTTGGCATAGATATTTTTAAGGAGCCGAAAGTTTTGCCCGGTCGCGGTTTCCTGCGTACACTCTTGTAGCGTAGCTTGGCTGATTGCGGCAATCCGCTCTGGCGCGAATTGCCAGTGGTTTGGCCCCTCGGGATCAGCTTCATCGGTGCGGTTTGGAAAAGCCACGTCAAGCGTGATGCTATGCTGCAGCCCTAAAAGACTGCGCGCCAAAGTCACGCGATGGCTCCAGGGGCAATTCAACGCCACGTAAAGATGATAGCGGTGCGCTTCAGCAGGAAAGGCGGTACTGCCCAGCGCGCTTCGGAACCGGCTGACACCGCGCACAAATTCCCCCTTGGCGCGCCGTGCAGCGGCATCGGTTTGGGATTCTTCAACAGAGCGGTCCGGATTTTGCATGTGCATTTATAGATCCTTTTTATACGGTCACGCCGTCACGCGGCGCGGCGTTAAAGGCTTTGGGCTTTCTTGATCAATGCCTGTCTTTCTTGGCTGCTGCTCAATTCGACCCCCCGCGCCAACAGCCCCTCTTTCAGATCAGCATCAGACAAGGCTTCAATTGCGGCATCCGTCATATTCATAAAATTTATTTTTCGCCTAACTGCTGGGTTTGTCGGGCCAAAGAGATGGCTGGTCTGAAAACCAAATTCAGCCGCATATTTAGACATAAAATATTGCAAGAATGTGTTGATACTCGGGCGAATGCGTGGGTCATGATTTATCTGCGCATCGCAGGCCTGCAATGTTTCAATCATCAGTTTTGTCCAGCGCGCTGCGCCCTCATTGGTCATCAGCTGGAACGCATTATGTTGATGATGAAAGTTGAGCCTGAACTCAGCCCCGTGATAATGAAAGCCGCCGCCCATCACATCAATCCACATTGCCGATTGGGTTCTGACATGATGGGCCGCGTCGCCAACACGGGCGAAAACATCGCGAAACCAAGCCTCATCTTCATAGACGCGGTGGTAAAAATCATGGACGATGCGCAGAATACGCTTTTGCCCCATAACGGAAAATAATTGCCAAAATTGGATCGGTTTTGAACGGTCTTCTGCGGCAACCAAGGAAATAATCTGCGGCATACGATGGGCTTGCGCGGGAAGCGTGTTTTGCGTGATGGCATAAGCGATATAGCCGCGCTGTATCGTTTCAGTCATGTAACCGGCGCTTGGGGAATAGTACGTCATTGGGGTGTTTCTGTCTTTCTAGGGCCAGCAGTAATCATAAAAGTAATTTTTTCAGTAGATTAGCCGATTTCGTTCGAAATTTTAGAACCTGTAGGGCTAAATATTGTCCGATCCGTTTTTTGTATCAATGGCAATATAAACTGGCAAGTTGTGCCAAATCTGCCATGTTCTTACATTAAGAATAAGGTGTTAAAAAACGGGCAGGGTGGTCTAAAAAGGAGAACAAAATGGGGCAAATGGAAGATTTGCGTCTGTTCACGGTGATTGTTGAAAATCACAGCATTTCAAAAGCAGCGGATCGGCTCAATATTGCAAAATCAGCGGTCAGCCGGCGATTACACCTTTTGGAAGACCGCTATTCAGCAAAGTTGATTGATCGTGCACCGGGGCGCTGGAACGTGACTGAAACGGGCCGCGAATTATACCAGAGGGCTTTGCGAGCGGTTCATGATTTTGAAGAAATCGAAACTGATTTCAGCAGCACGCATGCGGCTATATCTGGGCCGCTTTCGGTATCTTTGCCGCGGGAATTCGGGATCTCTTTTCTGAAAGAAGCTTTGATGGGCTTCATAGAGAAATATCCTGAAATTCAATTGACGGTCGATTTTGACGATCAACTGGTTGACCTTGAACGGGATAATTATGATTTTGCCATTCGTATCACACCCCAATTGAACCAAGCCCTTGTTGCCGAAAAAATTGGAATTATGCGGCATCATATTTGTGCTTCGGCTGCGTATTTGGCCAAATGGGGCAAGCCAAATAATCTGCAGGAATTGCAAGAGCATCAGCTGCTTCATTTTGGCGCGGCTAAGCGCGGAAGATGGCCATTGATTTCTACGGCCACGCGCAAAACCTATCCGATTGAGTTTACACCAGCGTTGAACAGCAATAGCGGAGATTTTTTGCTGCATGTGGCGCTTCAAGGCCAAGGCATCGCCAATTTGCCCGATTTCATCTTGAAAGATAATTTGAAGACGGGCGCGCTTGTTCCGATTTTGCCCGCGTTTAGTATGCCAGAATTTTTTATCTATCTGATCCGTTCAGACAAGCGACGGATGAACCGGCGCATGCGTTTATTTGCGCAGGAGATGACATTGGCCTGCCTTTGATCACTCTGGCATTTGGAAGCGCGCTTTGAAAGATGCGTTAAAAGATCTATGATCTGCGCCTTTGATGACAATCTGTATGTCTTGCAGCTTTGCTGATCCAGATGCCTCACCCTTAAATTCATTCAAAATGAACCGATATGTACCGTCTGAGGGCGAGCGTTATTTACCGGCGTCTCAGGTCAAACATCTGCCAGCCGGCGCGTCAGTTGATCACAATATTATTTTTGGAAACTTTAATCTGGTAGCCTTTGCCCGGAATATTTTGAATGAGATGCTGCGCGACAATCTGATTTCCGATATTATCGCGCAGCCTTTTGATCCGCATCACGCCAGCGGCATCCTCACAATTGGCGGCATTTTTTCCCGAAACCAAAGTTTCAACATCTAAGCCGGATAGAAAATCACCGTCTAATGTCGCTTCTAAAAGCACGCTTAACGTTTCCATGCTGCCTTTGGTTAAGTGCAGCCAATCGCCATTTATTTTTACCGAATTTTCGGCTCGGCTCAGCTCGATCCCATTCACCTGCAGTGCGCTGTTTGTCAGCGCGACAAATTGCTGCCGGAGATGTATGTTGGACATCAAAGAGCCAAAACTGATCACCATCATAGAAATTGTGATGATAACCAGCGTGAAGATAATGCTTGAATAGAGGCTGATCGAACTTTCAAAAAGGCTGCCCGATGAGGCTAAAACTTCCAGCAGTTTGATTTCTGTTTGGGTTGAAAAATCATTTTCCAAAAACACCTTTTCAATATTGTCATTGAAAACGCGTGGATCTGGTACTGACCATAGTATCAAGGCCAAAGCGCTGATTATCAAAAGCAATATAATCGCGGCGACCCAAAGGATAAGGGTTTGCGGCTTAATATTTAAGAAAGAACTCACCCAAATCATTTTTGAACTTCACTCCATCAATTTCAGGATATTGTTTGACTATCTGTATCAATTTCCAACCGTTTTGCGCTAGCCTGTTTGACAGCTGCGCCTTATGCGGCCCTGAGCTACAGGTATCATTAATTTTTATCATCCCCAAATGAAGTTGGAGCGGGGGGGTTTTTTTGGCTTTATATAGGTAATAGCATTCGCCTGACGCAAGCGCTGCGGATCCGCTTATACAGATCCAAAAAGCCAAAGCTGAGATAATCATTTTGGTCATAGCAAACATCCTTAGCGTGTAGGGCCTGCTAAAGTTGGCCAAATTCCTCGCGTTATTCAATAACAAATGGTGGTTTTTGGATAACATGATCTTTTATTGTTTTCTGTCATCAATCGGAAACAAGATTGGAGATTACGATGAAAAATATATTGGGTGCGGCCCTGCTTGCAACGTTAAGTCCGGCGTTTTTGAGCGCTGAAAGCTATGCAACGGTTATTAAGATCAAGCCGAATTACCAGATAAAAACAATATCTGAGCCGCAGCGCCGCTGTCAGAATATAGAGGTGCCAATCTATGGAACCTCGCAAACCAGAGGTGCCAGCTCAAGCGATGTTTTGGGTGGTATGATTATCGGCGGTCTTCTGGGTGGAACCGTTTCTGGAAAAGACAGGGGCGCTGCAGCCGGCGCCGTGATCGGGGGCCTGATGGCGGCAGATCAGGGTCAGCAGACAAAGCGGGTTATCGTGGGGTATAGGTCAGAGCAGCAATGTAATCTGGTTCAGGTTAATACTGAGCAGTCGCATATAAAAAACTACCGCATTACCTATGAGTGGAACGGTATTCGCGGCAAAAGCTATACCTACAACAACTATCGTATTGGTGATCAAATTCCAATCAATGTGAGTATCAGTGCAAAGTGAGGGGGGGTATTGTTGGTAAAAACGCCTTATTGAAAATCCTGTAAATTTTATGAAGGGGTTTCTGGCACCTACATTGAATTGAGGCGCCTAGCGCCAAGCTGCAAGCGCGCTACAGGTCATAGAACATGGAAAAGCGTGGGGCGTCTCGGCACCCCGCGCTTGTTCTTGGGCATGAGGGTCAGAAGAGGGATTAGATCTTTGAAACTCCCTACTTAGATTTTCGTTTTTGCGCTATCAAAGCGTTTGGAGGATGCTTTATGAACCCTGTGTCTCAAAACACCACATCGCAGTTGGCCGCTGCGTTAAAAGAGGCTCAGCGCTTAGATCGCTTTGAATAAAAAGGCAAAAAGAAAGTCTCGCCAGTGCCCGATATCGCAAAAGCTATCGTGGTTTCCATAAGCGCAGATGCCAAACAGCGCCTGCGGGATGATACACTCAAATAAGCCAGTTCTCGGCCTCAAGGCGGCGCATATGAAAAGGGGATGATTGCCTGCCCATATGCCAGCCGCCGGATTTGGATGAACCTTCCTCTGCCGGTAAGCCGCCCATTTTTTTTATTTGAGCGTTGCCATCATCCAAGCGCGGTCAAGCGTTCCCAGCTGCGAGGCTTTGACAAGCATGTCCTGAAACTCTTTTGACACGCCCACCTCATCCACCGCTTTTCCAAGCGCCGTGATATCGCGCCCTGAATAAACGATATAAAACCGTTGCATATCTGCAGCGATAACGGGGGCCCACATGGTGACGTTGACGCTATGGCCGCTGAGCATTTTTTGAGCTTCGGGCAGCAGTGCAACCGCGCCCGCGATGTTTTCGCGCGGCAGCACATATTCGCGCACCATGGATGCTTCATTTTCATCCGCGCCATCTTCGCCCGCAATCCGTCTAAATAATTCTGGGCCAACAACCTCCGCAGAGGGCGATAATTCGCGTTCGAGCATCAATTTGGCCCAAGCCGGATCACTCATCAGATTTTGGCCCACAGTCATGCTGTGCTCCATCGAGTCAAAGGCGGTGTGCAACAGCAGCGTTCCGGGGCTATAATACCCACCCAACACTTGCTGCGTCCAAGCTGCCAAAGCGCCATTGCGCATCATAATGCCGGCTGCATTGCGCAGGCGATCGGTTGCAATTTCGAGTTTGCCGGTGAATGGCGTGCTTATTCTTCTTGATAAAAACATTGTTCCCTCCCGAATAGATCTGCCCAAATAAGGTAAATGTAGATGCCTGCATTTGGCTATATAAATATGAATTTGAGATATATTTTTTCAGATCAGCTTCTTTTTGCGCAGATATATGCCTAAAAAATGAGCTTATTCATTTGCGCGGAGTGTGCATAATTTAGAACTTTTTTTGGTTTTATTTGATTGATCGCGGGCAGCCCTCTGCCATTGGGATTTTGCGCTGCGCTGTTCACACATGGTTTCGGTGCCGCGGTTTTGCTTGACTTTCGCCTCCTATCATTTTGGTGTGTTTTCAGCGCGGCGAGGCATAGTATGAAATACAGTCCGTTTTGGTGGGAAATTGAGCAGGGGCTTGCGCAGGCGGCTGGCGAGGTAAATCTGCCATTAGAGGCTGATTATGTGATTGTGGGCGCGGGCTATACAGGGCTGTCTGCTGCCCTAACGATTTCTCGGCAGGGGCATTCAGTGCTCGTGCTGGACAGTGGTGTGCCTGGCTTTGCGGCGTCAACGCGCAATGGTGGGATTTGCAGTGGTCAAATCAGGCTGTCGCATAGCGCATTGAGCGCAAAATGCGGAATTGATTATGCCGATGTGGTTTATGCCGAAGGTATCGAAGCCCGTCTTGATCTTGCCAAATTTTGCGCCGAAGAACAAATTGAATGCGATCTGCAGATGACGGGTCGCTTTACCGGCGCGATGAGTCCAAAAGATTATGAAACTCAGTGCCGCGAAGCGGATAGGCTGAACACAATAGATGGCCATAAGGCGTTTATGGTGCCAAAGTCTTACCAGCAGAGTGAAATTAAAACGGATCTGTTTTTTGGCGGCATGGTGCGCGAAGAAATTGGCGGATTTCATCCCGGTAAATTTTTTGCAGGCCTTTTGAAAACTGCGCAAGCTGCGGGGGCAGTCATTCACGCACAAACCTGCGTTGAAGAAATTATCGGCACGTCTTCAAGCAAGAAAACTGTGGTGACGAATAGGGGCAGCGTTTTAGCCGGAAAGGTGATTATTGCCACCAACGCTTATACGGGCACCAAATATCAGTTTGGTAAATTTCTGCGTCGCCGTCTTGTGCCTGCGCAAAGCTGTATTATCGTCACAGAAGCGCTGGGCACGGAAACGGTGAAAGACCTGATGCCAAAATTGCGAATGTATGGAAATACGGCGAAATTATACAGTTATTTCAGGCCCACGCCCGCGCGCGATCGTATTCTTTTAGGGTCGCGTAGTTTTGATAGGCACAGGCCCAGCGCACGGTCAGTGGCGTATCTGCACCAGAAGCTGGCGCAAATTTTTCCAGAGCTTTCAGGCTGTTCTATCGCGTATTGCTGGCTTGGAAATGTAGGGTTTACGCGCGCCCAAATACCCACGCTGTTTGAAAATGACGGTATTTTTTATGCGGCCGGCTATGCTGGGTCTGGAACGGTTTGGGCGCGTTGGCTGGGGAAAAAAATTGCTGAAACCGCGATGGGTACGGGCAACCAACCCAGCGCATTTTGGGGCCCACCCCCGCCGCGGATCCCTTTTTATGATGGCAATCCTTGGTTTTTACCCGCCGTGCATCGGTATTTTGGTTTCAAAGATTGGATCAAGCGCAGGTAAGGGTCCTGGGGATCGAGGCTGCGCCCCGGGGCAGATTTTGTTTGCCATAATTGCAGTCATCTTCAGCTGACCAGATTGTGCAGGGGCAATTGGCGATGTTTTGCGGTGGTTTCAGTTTTGGTCATCCTGTTCGATTATTGGCAGAATATCCAGAATTGACAGGCCTTTCATATTGTCTTTCTTGAAACGCCCAGCCGTGACCAATTGCGCATAGCCATGTACAAGGCTCCACATTGCAACTTGGCCCTTTCCCGCTTTGTCCTCTAGCGATCCGTGATGCCATCCAAGCTCAGCCGAACAATCTGCCAATATCACAAAACAGGCTCTGACCTGCTGCAGGAGGTCGGGATCATCCTGCACCAAACGGTCGCGCGAGAACATCAAATCATAAAGCGCAGGATTGGCTTGCGCGAAGGCGACATAGCCCAAAAGCGCCTGATCTCGCCGCCGCTTGCGATCAGCGTTTGTATTGGCATCTGCCGTCATCATAACCGCGAGCTCTGCATATCCTGTTGTAACCATAGCGGTTAACAAGCCTGCCATATTGCCAAAATGGTTTTTGGGAGCCGCATGGCTGACGCCCACTTTTTCGGCGCATTTGCGCAGAGATAATCCGCTAAGACCGTCGCGTTCCAGCAGGTCACGGGCGGCCTTAAGAAAAGCTTCTTTGAGGTTGCCGTGGTGATAATTACGCGCAGCGGCCATCAGGTCTCCTATGTTGATATTTACAGTGTAAATTTTAAATTGACACTCTACAAGCCATCTATTACCTATATTGACAGTGTAAATATTTCTGGAGTGTAAGGGATGAAAAAAATATTCATCTGGGTCTTGTCGGGGCTCACAGCCTTTACCGGCGTTGCGGCGTTTATATGGTTTGCAAATCCGTTTGATCTGAGAGATCGAGTGCTGGTCAGCCAGATTATGAAAATGCGCGTGGCCCCCAAGCGTTTAGCAATTCCCAAAACCCCCAGCGATTATGCGATGCTCTATAGCGATGTCGATATTATTACCGAGGATAATATTCGGCTGAGCGCATGGGAAATACCAAGCCCGACCCCGTCGGATAAGACTGTGATCGTGAACCATCCATTGACAACCACGCGCTATGGTTCAGATGCCGGGCTTGACGGTGTTGCTGCGGAATTTCTGCCTATGGTGAAACATTTGTATGACGCCAATTACAACATCGTAATGTATGATCATCGCGGTCAAGGCGAAAGCGATGGCGGCCTCGGCTTAAAGGCGATCGGCAGCGAAGCATTGGTTGGGGCAGGGGTCACCGAGTGGCAGGATGTTGCCGCCTCTCTGCGTTATGTGCTTGCGCATCCACAGTTTGGCGATGACGATATTTTCTTCCTCAGCCAATGTATGGGCGCCAATGCAACTTTTCTGGCTTGGAAAAAAGAACCAGACTTGTTTTCGAACCCGCAAATTAAAGGGTTAATCGCCAACCAGCCGACATTGTCTTACAATATGACAGATCGTTTTATTCGCGCCAAAACCGGATTGGATCTGGTTGACCGTGTGCTGGAGGCGCAGCAAGAAGAATATGGGTTTGGATTTGCCCAAGCGCTTGACTATGTTCCAAGTCTGACGGTGCCCGTGCTCTATGCGCAGGTGAAAAATGACGTTTATACATTCAACCAAAAGACCGGGCAGAACGATATTCAAGAAATCATGGATGCAACCCCAACGGAGCATAGCATTGTTTGGATCGGCCCCGATCAAGATACGCCGTTTGGTACAGGCCAACGGTTTGATGGGTACCAGTATTTCAATACGCATCCTAATGCGTTGCTGGCATTTCTTTCTGAACAAACGCGCTAGCACCTTTAAGATCGGCCTCGCCGTTCGGGCGGTGCCGCCCAGAAGATTTGTGCTATAGCGTCTACGCGGCGGCTTTGAATATACCGGTATCATAGGCGCATTGGCCCCCTGCCCTGCGCTGGACTGTAAAGACCAGGCTGCTCCAAACCCATGCGTAAAAGTTCTTGCTCTGATCTGCACGGCGCATGTGGCGCAAATGCTCACTCAAGCAGCGCAGCGCTCTATACCGGCGTAAAAGCCTTGACACGGAGTTTACCCACATCTCATCCAACTTCGGCGGGTCGATTATCGCAAGAGAGTTTTCCCTCCAAAAGCAATGGGGTGTGGAGATATTCATTTATACAGGCACAAGCGTGCTGGCGCGGAACGGCATATATGCCGGTTAAAGATGTATCAAAGTCTTCTACCGCGCAGGCTGACCTGCCCGTATCTGACGGGATTATCCGCTACTCAGTTGACTGCTACACCATATTGCTGGGCTGTTTCAGTCACAAGCTCCCAGAGTGACAGGGCAAAACTGCGCGGAATGAGAAGGGAATATGCACTTGCTTCGCGCCAAAGCGTAACGCCAACATGGTGCAGAGCGGTTGAGGCCACCGCCCCCGTCGCAAAGGCGCTTTCGCGCAAGTCGATCGGCAGAAAATGGTTGAGCAATCTCGGGGCTTTATCGCCGCTCAAGCGCAGCCAAGTTCGTGAATGCGATAGGTCCAAAACCGTGCCCAATTGGCGATCTATGTCAGGCAAGTGCATATTTTCCCGCTCTGAGATCACCCACCACTTCAAAGGCTCGACGCGCAGCAAATGTTGCCCGCCGCCACGCAGCGATTGGCCAGGGCGCGCCACCGCGCTGCACCCGGCGGCTGTCGCGGCCAACTGTCCAACCCGATCCAGCCTATCGGGCCAAGCAGAGATTTGCACCAGTGAAAAGGGATGAACCTCTTGCAATCGGATCTGCGGCGTTGCCGATGCGGCCAATTGCGCGTGATGATTTAAGGCTGATAGGGGGCTAGTCATGCATCCGCTCTCCCGTCGGGTCAAACATATGCGGTGAAACAATTTCAACCGCTATATCATTTTTACGCAGCGGGTCGGTTGCTGTAACCGGCTTATCGGCCCAAAGGCGTTGCCCCCCCGAAATATAACCCAGCCCGATCCAATGCCCCAAAGCGGGGGAATGGGTTACGGCCGTTACCCATCCTTCGCCAAACCCCTCCTCATCGCCGGGGCTGATTAAAAGCGCGCCTGCATTGAAATTTTGCGACCGGTTTTTGGGAAAAATACCAACCAATTGGGGGCGGTTTTCGCGGGTTAACTCGGGGCGCTTGCGCAGCGCATCGCCGATGAATGCTTTCTTTCTTGAGGCTATTTTACCCAAACCGGCATCATCCAGCGTAACGCGGCCGTCAAGCTCCGCTCCGGTCACATGGCCTTTTTCGATGCGCAGAGTGCCAAGCGCTTCTAACCCGTAGAGGCATCCATCGGCAGTCTTCGCGGCACCGTCGATCAGATCCATCATGGCCTCGCCATATCCAGCCTCGACAAAAACCTCAAAAGCCAATTCGCCGGAAAAGCTGATCCGCGCGATCCAAGCCGAAATATCCCCTTTTAACACAGCTTTAGTAACGCCCATGAAGGGCAGGTGCTCGGCCGAAATAACGGCTGCGTCGATCAGGCAATCGGCGATCACTTGCCGCGCTTTGGGGCCGGCAACAGACACCGCGGCCCATTGATCTGAAACAGAGGTCAGATGCACGCGCAATTCGGGCCAGCGCGTTTGCAACAGCTCTTCCAGCCAGACCATGACTTTACCAGCATTCGTAGTGGTCGTGGTCATTAAATATTCATCTTCACCAAGCCGCCAGGTGGTGCCGTCATCCATCACCATCCCATCATCGCGCAGCATCACCCCATAGCGGGCCTTGCCCACGGGCAGTTTGCCAAAGCCGTTCACGTAAACGCGGTTCAAAAACGCGCCACTATCCGGCCCTTGCACGGCAATTTTTCCAAGCGAGCTAATATCGCAGACCCCTACGGTTTCGCGCACGCGACCCGCCTCGCGGATATAGGCGGTTTCAATTGTTTCGCCCGCTTTGGGAAAGTACCAAGGCCGGTGCCAAAGGCCCGCATCGGTCATGATCGCACCGCGCTTGAGGTTCCAGTTATGCAGCGGCGTTCGGCGCAAAGCTTTAAAATGAGCGCCCACCTGCCGCCCTGCAAAAGCACCGATCGCGACGGGGGTATAGGGGGGGCGAAACCGCGTTGTGCCAACCTCGGGTATGGTTTTTCCCAAAGCCTCGGCCATCAAAGCAAGCCCGATCACATTGCCCATTTTGCCTTGGTCCGTGGCCATGCCAAGCGTTGTATACCGCTTCATATGCTCGACAGAAACAAACCCCTCTTGATGCGCTAGCCGTAGATCAGAGCTGGTAACATCATGCTGAAAATCCACAAATGATTTTGCGTTCTGTGCCGGCAGGCGCACTTCATAAACAGGCTGAATGGGGTTTTCCCACCCGCCAGGTTTGGGCGGATGCGCGGGCTCTCCCAGCGCAGATTGCGCGGCAGCAACCCCCGAAGCCTCGCAGGCTGCGCTTTGCCAGATCCCGCAGGCCGCGCCGGCAGAGAACAGCGGCTCTGTTGTGGGTGTTGGTAAAAAACAGGCATTTTCAGAGTTCCAGCCCGGCGCTGCGCCGCGGTTGGAGGACAGGTTTACCACGGGCGACCAGCCCCCCGATACCAAAAGCAAATCGCAATCTAACGTTTGCGCGGCGTGCCAGCCTGTTTTGCTCTGCTCAGCCAATTTCACACCGGACAAGTTTTTCCAGCCAAAGGTTTGCAAGGGTGCATAGCCTTTATCGTGGCGCAACCCATCCGGCAAAGACGGTGCGCTGGTGGCACGTGCATCCACCAGGGTGACTTCAGCACCAGCTTTAGATAGATCGCGCGCTGCGGGATACGCGCTGTCGTTATTGGTTGCGATCACGATCCGCTGCCCGGGTAAAATCCCGTAGCGGTTGAGATAGGCGCGGCCAGCATTGACCGACATCACGCCCGGACGATCATTGCCGCCAAAGGCGATGCTCCGTTCAATTGCCCCCGTGGCCAGGATCGTGGCCTGCGCCCGCACGGTCCAAATCCGTTGTCTGGGCTGATACGGGGCGGGGGGGCCTTGATGATCATTCACCTTTTCAAGCAGGCCCGCCGTGCCGTGATCATAAAGGCCGAACGCTGTGGTCCGAGTCATTATGCGAATGCCGGCTTTTTGTACGGATTGGATCAACGAGTGGCGCCGCGCTTCGGATGTGTCATCTGCGCAGTTAAGCAAATCTCCGCCCAGTTCAAAATCTTGTTCCACCAAAAGCACGTCTTTGCCCGCCTTGGCGGCGGTCAGCGCTGCCATTAATCCTGCCGGGCCCGCACCAATAACCAATATATCACAAAACGCATGCGCGTGATCATACGTATCTGGATCGGCGGCGCGCGAGGCTGTTCCCATACCCGCGGCTTTGCGGATCAGCTTTTCATATTTCATCCAGATACCGGTGCCGCGCCCCCATTCAAAGGGCGGCAACCCCATGAAGGTTTTATAATAGAAGCCCGCAGCGAAAAATCGGCTGAACAGGCCCGAAACCGCGCCAAGATCATAGCGCACATTGGGCCATGCATTCTGGCCATAGGCTTCAAGCCCGGGATAAAGTTCTTGCAGCGTGGCTTTGACGTTGGGTTCTGCCCGATTGCCGCTGCCCAGCGTGACAATCGCGCCGGATTCTTCGACGCCCGCGGACATCACGCCGCGCGGACGGTGATATTTAAAACTGCGCCCCAAAACGCGCTGCCCGTTCGCCATCAGTGCAGAGGCCAGCATATCGCCCTGAAATCCGTGCAATTCCTGGCCATCCCAGGTAAATTTCACCGGCTTAGAGCGATCAATCCGGCCGCCGGTTGCAAGACGGCACGCGCTCATTGATCGCTCTCCAGCGCCGCGGCCATGCCAGGATGGGCGGGCGTAACCGAGTGGATTTCATGCGTCATCGTATCCCGTTCAACCCGCAACCACATGCGGCAACCCTGCAGATGCTGCCAAGTTTCGGTTTGCACACCGCAGAGATTATCGCGCAGAAATACCGCATCATGCCAGTCATTCATCGGGGCATCCAAGGCAGGATAGGCGATGGATCCATCGCCGCCATAGCTGAATTCGCTGTGATCGCGGATGCCGCAAAAAGGGCAGGGAATTCGGATCATGCGTTGCTTCCTTATCCGTGTAATTTGGGGTCTGATCCAGCCCCGCGTTCATCAATATGCAGCCCGCGTTCAAAGCGTTTTAGATCAAAATCGCGGATCATTTTATGGGGGCGGTCTTGGGCGATCAAATCGGCAAACCACCACCCTGAGGCTGGGGTTGCTTTGAACCCGCCATAATTCCAACCTGCGTTCAGATAGAGGTTGTCGAGCGGCGTTTTGCAGATGAAATGTGTACCATCCATCGACATATCGACCACGCCGGCCCATTGCCGCAGCAGCTTAACCCGCCCCAAACAAGGCAAGATCGACATCGCTGCTTCGGTCACATCCTGCATAATCGGCAGATTGCCGCGCTGCGCATAGGATTTATACCAGTCAAGATCGCCCCCGAAGACCATTCCGCCCTTATCCGATTGCGAAATATAAAAATGCGCCCCGCCTATCCCGAACACCACAACTTGATCTAAAAGCGGTTTTAGCGGTTCGCTTACAAAGGCCTGCAATTTATGAGTTTCGATTGGCAATCCGCCTAGACCGGCCATTTGCCACAGGCGCGAGGTGCTTCCGGCCACCGCCAAAGCCACTTTGCCAGCGCGGATCGTGCCGCGCGTGGTTTCCAGCGCGGTGACGTTTGAGCCCGCGCGGGTGATCCCGGTTACCTCGCAATTTTGGATGATATCAACGCCCCGGCTATCCGCGCCGCGTGCATAGCCCCAGGCCACCGCGTCATGGCGCGCGGTTCCGGCGCGTTTATGCACCGCCGCCCCTAAGATCGGAAACCGCGCATTATCGGCATAATTTAGATGCGGAACGGCTTTCTTAAGCTTCTCTAACCCCCATAATTCTACATCCGGTGCCCCGGTTCTGCGCATAATATTGTAATTGCGTGCAACCGCATCAATTGCGCCCGGGCTGTGCAAAAGGGTGATATGCGATCGCTGCGAGAACATCACGTTGTAATTCAATTCAAAACTCAGGTTTTCCCAAAGCTTCAACGAACCTTCATAGAATTCCCGATTTCCCGGCCGCGCGTAATTTGAGCGCACAATTGTTGTGTTCCGCCCGGCATTTCCGCCGCCGATCCATCCTTTTTCAAGAACCGCAATATTTTTAAGTTTGTGGTTTTCTGCCAGATAATAAGCCGTGGCAAGGCCGTGCAACCCACCGCCGACAATCACAATATCATAGTGTTTTTTTAGATCCGGATCGCGCCATTGGCGGGCCCAGCCTTTTTGGCCCCTCATGCCTTCCTTAAAGACGGTCCATGCGGAAAAGCGGGTCATAGCATCACGTTGTTTGGGCCAGATGGGATCCGGAATATTGAAATATTTGTCCAAAACCGGACAACTTGTCCATGATCCCCGCGCGCCGCAAACAAGACCAGAATTGCGCTTGGTTTGAGGTGATCACGGGTTTTCCAACCGCATCTTCTATTTCTTGTACAACTTCCAAGGCCCGGATGCCGCCACAGCTGAGAAAAACAGCATCGGCATCAGGGCGGTCTAGCTCTTGCGCAAATTGCTTCCAATAGGCGGGTGTCACTTGGCCAAATTCGATTCCGGTGGTGAGGTTCAACCCCTGAATATCCAGAAGGTCAAAGCCTTTTTGCAACAAAAACTCGGCTTCTGAGGTGTTGATTTCATCCAGATAAGGAGTGCCCACCACAATTTTCTGGGCGCCAATTTCGCGCAAGGCATCCACCACGCCTGTTACAATGCACATGGGCTGAGCCCAAGGCGCGCCCAGTTTAATCTGACGAAAAACATGTTCTTCACCGCACACGATTGAGCCGGAGGTGCAGCTATAGCTGATCACCTCTGGTTTTACATCGGGCTGAAGGCGCGCGGCGGCCTCGGCCATATGATCAATATGGCGCGCGAGCGTTTCCGTGGTGGTGTAATCGTCGGTTTTCAGGCGGGTGATATGCACAGCCACGCCAGCGGGCACCATATCATAAAAATCGGCCTCGGCAGCAAGATCGGTCGACATTAGAATAAAGCCCAGTTTTGCCCGAGGATGGCGCCCTTTATTCAGCTCAGGCTGCCGTTTTTGTGAACATACGGTGTCGCCGGATCGAAACATTATAAAATCACATCCTGCACGGCTTTGGTATGTTGCGTCAGCGGCTCCCAGCCATCCTCCGTCACGATCACGCTATCCCCAACTTGGGCCCTGAAGGTTTCAACTGAGACCGATCCATCAATCGCCAAAACCATACCGGGTTGGATAATCGTTTTATCTCCGGTCACAAGCTGCGGCGTTTCCAGAAAGCTGAAGCCGGTCGCGCGCCCACACCGGAAAGGATAGTTATAGCCGGCCTCTTGGATGACATTGGCATATTCGGCGTGAATGCTTTCTGCGGTGACGCCGGGGCGCAGCGCGTTCAGCGCGGCTTTTTGGCTGGCCACCGCCACTTCATATACGGCGATTTGATCTTTTGGCGCATCGCCAATCCAAAAGGTGCGATCAAAGCCCAGCTTGAAGCGATGAAAATTTGTCATACCGCAAAAACAGAGGAATACGGGATCACCTTTATGCATAATCCGGGTTGAGGCGCGGTGGTGGGTTTTGATAATGGAATCGCCCGAAGCCATGATTTGCAGAAAATGGGTGTTGGGCGACATATCTGTATCAGCGTAATGCTGCGTTAGCAGATCTGCGGCTTTGCGCGTT
This sequence comes from Paracoccaceae bacterium, assembly GCA_016778765.1. Classification (GTDB taxonomy): domain Bacteria; phylum Pseudomonadota; class Alphaproteobacteria; order Rhodobacterales; family Rhodobacteraceae; genus Thalassovivens. The sequence continues at coordinate 71,492 of JADHOV010000006.1, forward strand.
CCCGCTTGTGAGGTTGCGATCGCCACTTCGAATTCTGGCACCCCATCTGCAATCGCGCCCCGCCCCGCCACCATCATCGCTGTGGCCACTTCGCCTGCGTGACGGGCAAGTTGCAGCTCTTCAGGCGATTTGATCATGCGCATCGCGCTGAGCAGAGGCGTTGCATTGTCTAATCTCTGTGTATCAATCACTTCGCTCACATAGGCGCGCACCATTGGCGGCATATGATCCGGTTCGACGGCTATCGTTGTGGTGTTTCTGATCGCTTTGGGCAATTCTTCGCGCCATTCATTGCCCATCCCATCGTTCCAAGGGGCAATTCGGTCGACCTGGGCCGCCGATTGTGCGGCGTTTAAATCAATCGTTGGTGTGATCAAAATGACGGGGCCGTTTTGGGGAACGACCAATATGGTCGGGCGCCCAAACTCCATATGCAAATAATCATAATAGCCGGTGAGATAATAAACATTATCCTCATCTGTTATAAGTGCCAAATCAATATTTTTTTCCGCCAATTTATTTTGAAACAGAGTCAATCGATTACGAAACATAGGCGCATCCTTTTCAAGGTCGAGAGCATGCGGGGTTTTGGCCGGTTTTTATACCAGACCACAGTGATACGTTAATTACTGAAACGGTGGTTTGGAAGTAAAAAATTTTCCTTAATTATTATCGCTGACTTTTGGAGAAATCACCAAATGCTGCTGAGATGCCGCATGAGAAATCAAAGCCATCTTTATACCCGCTCACGTCTTGCTAGCAGAATCTGATTTTAATCAGTACTCTGCCCTAGTTGTGCAATATTCGCGCAAAGCGCTTGCTGGTTAACAGCGCCCGCCCCCTTCGTGGTCTGCGCCATTTGCCGTAGGATTATTGGTTTCAGTGCTCACGCCGCGCGCAATTGCGCCGTGCAATTGGCGACAGCCATGCCAGCTTAGGCTAGGCCCTGTTTCCGTGCGGCTTGGTCAACTTTATAGTCAACGATCACGCTCGCGTTCTTTTTTGTGCGCTGGGCGGAAAGCAGATCGCAAGCGTCAAGCATGCGTATAAATGCGATTTCAAAGCAACCTGTAGGCTGCAAATGGGTTTGCGCCGGCCAGATTTCGACCCTCTCGGGATCGCCCAAATATTCTGACATCCAAGAGATGATCAAACGATCTAATGCTCATCATATATCTAAAAACACGGTTTCAATTTCGCCGTGCAGATACAGATCAAAGCGGTCAGCATCGGCGCCAGCTTTTTGAACGATTAGCGTTTGAGCGCGTTGTTTTGCATGGATTTAGTAGAGCAGCGCCTCGCTGTACTTATCGTCATTTTTCAAAATAAATCGCGGCAGTGATACCGCGTGATACAATCCACAGGGGGCAATCTGCGGTGCTTGTAAACGGCCATCGCGCAGGCTGAGCGCGCCCGCTCTTATGCTGGCTAGGTCAACGCGCCGCTTTGTACGTTTGTGGTAAAACGGCAAAACCCCAGAAGCAGAGGATTTGGGTTGATTTGCAGCTTCTGATTAGAACATTCCATCATTCTCAACGCGGGCATTCTCAACGCGGCTCTCTGCTATTTCTTTGCATACATCCGGTTCGATGGCCCCGCATAGTAAGCCCCCTATCTTTCAGATGCGCGTTCGGGCCTATAGGGCGCCTGCCAGACCGAGTTGGATGCCAAAGCGCAAAGGATAATCTGGATCCGTGCGGCTATTGCCCCTTTTGGGTTTAGCTCAAGCCGATGTGGATCCCATCCCATATCAATTTCAAAGAAATGATCATCAAAGCCCAAGTCACAAGTTTAAAGAAAAGCAATTCCGGGATTCGTTGCACCAGCTTGACGCCAATAAACACCGCCATCGATGCGGGCAGCATCAGATAAAATGACATGAAGACGCTATCCAGGTTCACTTGCCCTAGCCACAAATAGGGGATCAGCTTAATCAGGTTGCAATAGCTGAACGCAATCACCGAAGTGCCGACGAAGATAGATTTTGGCAAGTTCAAAGGCAAAGTGAATATCTGCCAAGGCGGTCCGCCATTATGGCTGATAAAGCTGGTAAATCCCGCAATGGTGCACCAGAAATAGCCCGAAGCTTTTTGAATTGGCTGCGTGGCCCGAGCTTTTTGCTTAGGTTCCACAAGCAGTTTCAGGGCAAACACAGCCCCCATCAGGCCAATCAAGGCGGTTACCATCCATTCAATAACCAAATGCGCGGTTAAGCCGCCGATCAAAACGCCAGGGCTCATCGCGATTACGGCGATTTTAAGCACTTGCTTGTTGTAATCTCGCCTATAAGCGGCCAAAGCAAACACGTCGGACACGATATATACCGGCAATAATAAGCCCGCGGCCGCAATCGGTGACATGATCAGCGCCAAGCTTGGCACGGCTAAAGCCGCGACGACCGGCAAGCCACCCTTGCCAAGCCCGACAAACACCGCGGCTAAGGTGGCAAGGCCCCAAAACATCAGGCTGGACTCCATGTTAAAACCCCTGCGGGCTTGGAGCAGCCTCAGCCCCGAGGGCTGATTTTATGGCCCTTGGCGTGATTGCAAAAAAAGGTTGGATGAGATGCGGCGCGCGCATTGCGGGTAATCCCTATAATTTTGCAGTATTTTGGGTGGTGTAATGTGTCTTTTGCATGGCGCGTTGTGACCCAAAAATTGATTGGAATGCAAGCTGCTTGATTGCACGCGCGGGCAAGGCAAGATTTTGCTGCATTCAGAAGCCGGAATGATTCGCTTGCTCTGCCCCCTTGATGGAAAGTCACATTTTTAAGCGCTTTTTCGGCTGACTTTCTGCAGAGTTGCATGAATTTTCTGCAGATCAACGGTTAGTCTTCAAGGTGATTGCGCTAACACCAATGTGTTTGCGCTAACGCTTTAAATCGCAGCTTCCGTTGGGTGAAGCGATGGTGTTAGGAACCTGTATAGCGCAACACTGCAGCCCCATTAGGAGAGCGAGAATGAACCACGGTCGGGTAAATAATAACAACACGTTAGAGCAACAGGGTATCACTGGGCTTGGCGCTGTTTATTATAACCTTCAAGAACCCGCCTTGATGGAATTTGCTGTCTCAGCCGGAGAGGGGCAGTTGGGCCAAGGTGGGAGTTTATTGGTGTCGACGGGGAAATTTACGGGGCGCAGCCCGAAAGATAAATTTGTGGTCCGTACGGCGAATGTGATTGATAAAATTTGGTGGGATAACAACCCGCCAATGGAACCCGAAAAATTCGATTTGCTCTATCAAGATATGCGTCAGCACATGCAGGGCGGGCGCTATTATGTGCAAGACCTGTTTGCCGGCGCGGATCCCGAGCATCGGCTGGATGTGCGCGTTGTCAGCGAATTGGCCTGGCACAACCTGTTCATTCGCCATTTATTACGCCGGCCGGCGCTGGAAGAGCTTGACCGTTTCACACCAGAATGGACGGTGATCAATTGCCCAAGCTTTAAGGCAGATCCACAGCGCCATGGTTGCCGCAGCGAAACCATGGTCGTGCTGAATTTTGAGCAGAACGTTATTTTGATCGGCGGCACCGAATATGCGGGTGAAAACAAAAAATCAGTATTCACCTTGCTGAATTATCTTTTGCCAGAAAAAGGCGTGATGTCGATGCATTGCTCGGCAAACCACGCTGTGGGTAATCCGGAAGAAACGGCGGTGTTTTTCGGCTTGTCGGGAACCGGAAAAACAACGCTTTCTACGGATCCAAACCGGGTTCTGATTGGAGATGATGAGCATGGATGGTCGGCGCGTGGTACCTTCAATATTGAAGGTGGCTGCTATGCAAAAACCATTGATCTAACCCCCGAATCCGAACCTGATATCTATGCGACCACGCAAAAATTTGCCACAGTGATCGAAAATATGGTCTTTGATGACGAGACCAAAGAGCTCGATTTTAAAGACAGTTCACTGACGCCGAATATGCGCTGTTCCTACCCGTTAAACTATATTCCAAACGCGTCGGAAACAGGGCTGGGCGGTTGTCCAAAAAATATTATTATGCTGACCTGCGATGCGTTTGGCATTCTTCCGCCGATTTCAAAGCTGACGCCGGCGCAGGCGATGTATCACTTTTTATCGGGTTTTACGTCGAAAATTGCGGGTACAGAGCGGGGTGTCACCGAGCCTGAGCCTACATTTTCAACCTGTTTTGGCGCCCCATTCATGCCGCTGCGCCCAGAAGTTTATGGCAAGCTTTTGCAAGTTAAAATCGCCAATCATGGATCCCATTGCTGGCTTTTGAACACGGGTTGGACTGGCGGTGGCTATGGGGTTGGATCACGAATGCCAATCAAAGCCACGCGGGCGCTGTTGACCGCGGCTCTTGACGGTAGCTTGCTCGATGCACCCTTTCGAAAGGATCCGAATTTTAGCTTTGAAGTGCCGATGTTGGCGCAGGGCGTTGACAGCGGCCTGCTGGATCCGCGCAGCACCTGGGCCGATCAAGAGGCCTATGATCAACAAGCCCAAAAATTGGTTAATATGTTCTCGGATAATTTCGCAAAATTCGTACCCTTTATTGATGATGATGTGCGTGCCGCCTCAATCAGTTAAAGAATAAGCAAACCTTATCGGTCAGTTGCGCGCCCGCGTCTGTGGGCCCGCACCGGTTTGCCTCATTACCTAAGCCATTGTTCCCATCTGTGGTAATTTCCGTCCCTTGGTTGATCGATGCCGCATTCTCGGGCCCGCTAGGTGTTGATCCGCTAAAGCATCAATCAAGCGGCTTGAATGCCTTTAAAATATAAAGGTGCTTTTTGCGGCCATGGTTTTTTTGCAGCGCCCGCATCTGCAAAAAACAAACGCCGTTGTGCATATTGCGCCAAGGCGCTAAAAAACTGCTGCGCTAACGTATGATATGTTTTTGGAGCTACCCATTATGGCATCACAGCAGGAACTACCGGCAGGGGCCACGATTTATGAGGCAGGCGATGTTTCAAAAGGCGCTTATCTGGTTCAGTCTGGAAAAGTGGATTTGATGACGGCTGAAAATTTTCGGCTGGTCACTTTGGGCGCCGGTGAGATGTTTGGCGAATTGGGTTTGGTGATTGATGACTTTCGCAGCGTGACCGCCGTAACGCGCACCGAATGCACGCTGATTTTAATTCCCAAAAAAACGCTTGAAAAAAAGTTTAAAACTGCCGATCCGGCCATTCGGGGAATTTTCAGATCGGTGGGTATTCGCTTGCGCGAAGCCAATCGCCAAAAAGATGAACTGCGGCAAGCGCTTGATCGCGTACAAAAAAACAACATTCGGCTTGAACAAGAGCTAGAGCGGTATAAACGCTAAGTTTAATGAATATTCTGGGCCTTTTATGCGCTGGTTGGCACGTGTCAGCGGCCAAAATAAAGAGGCAGAAATGTTCAGTGTTTTGTGCCGAGCGCCGCTTCGATCTATTTGGTTAAGCCTGATCGCTTGTATCGTTGCGATGTGTAAAGCCTTTTGGTGGTCTTATCTGTTTTTGTTTCCCGGAATAAGAAGTATAGAGTATAAGACAAACAGACCGCGATGCGTGCAGCAATCCCTTTTATGCTTTTCCCGTCGTATCCTTAGGGTGAAAAAATCATGAATGCCATCGTTCAGAAATTAAATATCAGTTGGTCATGTATACCAACATGGCGCAAAGCGTCTTTTAATACGCTTTGGTGCCTATTGGGATGCTCTATTGGCGATCTTGGAACGATTTTCTATTTTCAGGTGACAGGCATCGACTGGCCCGTGTTTAACATAATGCTTTTGGCAATCATAAACGGCATTTTGACGTCAATCCTGTTGGAAACAATAATTCTGGCGCGCCAGATGCCGTTTAATCTGGCCTTAAAGACCGCGGCGGGCATGTCATTGATTTCTATGGTGGCCATGGAAGCCGCGATGAACCTGGTGGATGTGGCGATTACTGGTGGCGCAAAACTTACCCTTTTCGTGGTGCCGATTATGCTTTTGGCCGGCTTTTTGGCCCCTTTGCCCTATAATTATTGGCGGCTCAAAGCGCTGGGGAAATCCTGTCATTAGAAATTTTTATGGGCTGTTTTCTGGGCTTAAATTCAGCGCCGATAGGATCGGGTGATAAGCTCTGCGCGGGCCTGTTGAGGCTGCGATAAGAAATTCCTTAAAGATTTTCGAGATTTGCCGTAAACTAGACATTGGGCAATGGCTTCATTGCGCCTATCAAAATAGGGCTGCGAAATGGCAGATGGGTTAGGATCGGTTGGTCAACGGCTCTCCAATGCGTTGGGGCGGCTTCAGCAATCTGAGGCTGGTCAGTCGGGAAAACCCGTGCAACCGCTGCAGCAAGCTGCTGCGGGCCCGCTTAAATCAGTGCTGGTCAATGTGAAAGCCCAAGCGGCGCAGGCTGCAATGCGTGCATCGCCCGACGCGGCGGCCGCGGGCCATAAATCCGTCATTGGGCAACGCCTGTCTTCAGCTTTGGGCAGATTGAAAACTGAAAGCGAAGAAGTGGCCAAATTGCGCGCAGATAATTCTGGCGCAACGGATACCAGTTCGGTCAGTGTTCAAATTAGCTCGGCCGCGCGGCAAAAATATTCTGAAGATATAATTATCCAGTAAACGGGGTTATACAGTTTCGACAATTGCCGGATCTGCTATGTCGGCGCGGGTCACAAAATACATCTGCATATCGCCCTTGCCTTTGACGAAGGTGATTGGGCGTTTGATGAATGTCAAATCGGGTGCATTGGCCAAGGCCAGATAGGTTTTCTGATCTATGTTGATGGATTGCGGTTCAGAATAACTTTCCATCCGTGCGGCGGTATTTACTGCATCTCCAAATAGATCGAATAGGTATTTTGTTTGACCGACAATACCTGCCACTGAATCGCCCGACGCAATGCCAAGCCGCAAGTGCCATTCTAGTTCATTCTGCTGGTTGCGGTTTTCTAAAAACGCAATCATCCGCAGAGCAATTGAAATCAAATTGCGCTGTGGCGACTGCGCTGAGCGTTCAAGCCCGCTGACGCACATATACGCATCCCCGATCGTTTTGATCCGTTCGGAGGCATGGCTTTCGGTAATCCGATCAAATTCGCTGAAAATTTCGTTAAGTTCTTCAATCAACTTCGTGGCCGATATTTCTTGGGATATTTTTGTAAACCCAACAAAATCTGTGAACATAACCGAAATATTTTCTAAGCTGCGTGGTTCGGAAAAGCCCTTTTCTTTCAGATCATTGATCACATATTTGGGCAGAATATTTGCCAGCAACGCGTCTGATTTTTTGCGCTCAAGGTTGATTTGCGCCGTGCGGTTTAGAATTTGGCTTTCCAAATTGTTCACATAGGCCAAAAATCCAGCAATGATAAAAACCCCCAAGACAGGAAAGATCATAACCGAAGCGGGAACAATCGCGGCAAAGGAAAAAAACGCAAGTGCTCCAACCGCTAGAGCGAGCCCAAGTTTTGCCATAAAGCGCGCCCGTTGCAGCGAAGCGATGCTTTTGAAATTGAGCGTCTGCAGCAGATAAAGCCCGAGATAAAGGGCGATAAACCCAATCGCATTGCTCCAACAGCTTTGAAGGAACTGGGACAGATTTGCGGCGCTTAACAATGCGTATATGATATAGAAATTTGCGTTTATAGCATAAATCAGTAGCAATATATGCGCTAAAAAAACCTGCGATTTCTGCATCGAAACGCCGCGATTATGCCATGCATATAGCCCTAAAAAGATCAAAAAACTTCCGGTAGAAACCGAAAAAAGAAAGAGATCCGGCGTTAAGCGCACCTCAAGCGCCCGCAGCAGCGCAACCGGGTTGAAGAGCGGCAGATCTAAATCAGCTTGAAGCGTGAAGATGAACAGAGGCGGATAGGCCAAGGTGCTTAAAATCGTGCCCGAGCAGATTAGAAAGCTGCGGCTGTTGCTCTGATCGCCTGGCCTGGTGATTTCCAGAAACACCGTTGAGATCAGGTAAATCACCAGCGAAAAAATATACCCACAGATGCTATAGGCAATAATCGGCCCAATATCACCAGGTCGGTTTGCCAACGTGATCGCAGCTGAAACGCAAATCAAAAAGATGAAAATATGCGAGAGCGATAATCCCCAAAGAAACCGTTCAACCGGGCGGCGCTGCATATTTTGCACGGGGTTCAAAATGGCTAAAATTGCGGCCACGCTGATCGCGCCGAGCGAGCCGTTTATGTCAAATATATTCAAGAAAGACACATCCGGTTTTGACAGAAAATAGCCGCTTATAGCCAGCGGAATAAGGCCCATCATAAGGGCTTGAACGGCCAAAAATATTGGGGGTTTGGGGCGGCTCATTCGCGGCATATATCCTTGATGCGTGATCTTCTTTGAGCCAAGATTGCCCGAAATTTTTCGGTTGGGATACCCTGATTTGATATTTTTAAATGATAGGGCTCGGCTCAAGGCACTGTAAAATCTTCTGCCCACGCTTTTTGACCAGCTGGGGGCGGTAATCCTGAAAAAACGCTGTGCGACGCTTGCCGCGATTTCCCCATAGGGGTAACCTTTCAGTCAGAGTAAGCTGTGGCGAAGCAGCTGAAACATGGGCAGAAAAATGGTGCCACCGGTCTGCATAAGGATATGATGAAATGAAATGGGTGATCGCGATTATAGGAACCTTGCTTATTATCGGCGGTATGTTGTCGATTCTTTTGGGGTTTTCCAGTCAGGAAGATAAGATCGTCGGGTATGGTTTTACGGTGGCGGTGGCAGGTGTTTTATTTCTGGCCGTGGTGCGCATTTTGGATTTGCTTGAGCAAATGCTTTCCGAGTTGAAAACGTCGCGCCAAATTTTGCAATTTGCCAATCCAAAGGCCGAACGCTTGCTAGAAGAAGAACCATGATGTGGCCTAGCGCCGCGGCTTGACCAGGCCTAGGGCTGGAAGCAGAAGCGTCAGAATCATCAATCTCCAAACGTGATGGCCCGCGACAAAGGCAGGGTTTAAACCCATTTCCGCAGCGATAGCGGCCATCGCCTCGACTCCGCCCGGGGCGAAAGAAACAAGCAAGATTGCCAGATCAAGATCCAGAAAAGCTGCAGCGCATAAGCTGCCCAGAGCTGCCACCACGATAGACAGGCAGGTCAGGAACAAGCCCGCAAAAAAAGCTGATTTTAACATTGAGGGCTGGATGCCATTAAAGCGGCTGCCGATTAACGCGCCCAATGCGATCAATGCGACCGCCTCCAGCGGGTCTGCTAAGCGGCCATCAACCAAGCTGCTCAATTGGCCAATGCTTGATATCACCAATCCGCCAAGCAAAAATCCTGCTGGCAAGCGCATATGTTGAAAAACACGCCCAATTCCCAGTGCCAGCATCGCCAGCGTCAGGGTTTCTTTGAGGTTAAGCGTCGGCAGGGGCGCGGCGGCAAAATTTGGCGCGGCAAAGAACATGGCAAGAATGGCTGGCACCCCTAAGCTGAGAAACAGAACGCGAATGCTTTGTACAACCGCAACCACGGATGTGTTTGCGGCCACATCCTCGGAATAGGCCAGCACGAAGCTTAAATGCCCTGGAAGCGCGCATAGGCTGGCCGTTGCCCAGTCAAATCCGAACAGCCGATACAGCCCCCAGCGGCATAAAAGGGTCGTGCAAACCACGCTTACGGCCAAAATGCTAAAGCTGAGCGGCCAAGCAAGCGCTGCGCGCATCGCATCGGGGGTTACAGTACAACCAATCACAATGCCCAAAAGTGTGAAGCACAGGGGTTTAAGCGGGCCGAGAAGTTGCATGCGCAACCCCAGCAAACCGGCGCAGCTGACCAGCACCGCCGGCCCTGTCAGCATGGGCACTGGAAAGCCGATGACGTGAAAGATAACAGCGCCGACAAGGCCAATGAGCAAGGTTAAGAGCGTTCTATAAATATGCGATGCGTTTTGCAAAATAAGGGCTGCTTTCAGAAAATGAGTCGGATGTGGGTTTGATTTGCATGCGGCGCGCTGGATCGCGGAAAAGGAAGCCTGTTTTTTGAATAGGGTTGCCGTGCCTGCGCAAAATATGGGTTAATTTTGGATCAATGCCGCATCCCATTCGCTTAGGAAACTTTGCTTTTTCAAACGGTCTAGAAAAACCAGTAACCCGGAATCAAGCCGGATCGGTTTGCGATTGGCAAGCTGGGCGATATCCGAATTGTTCAAAGCGGGTAATTTGGCTTTTTGGTCCAAAATGCTTTGCCCGTCATCACTGATCAGAAAATTCAAAAAAGCTTGCCCGCTGCTAAAGTTTTGCGCCGTATTTGGGATCACGGCGGTGCGCAACAAGATATGCGTATAATCCTGCAAGGTTATAACTTTTGCATTGCTGCCCGCAGGCAGCGTGGCGTTGGCATAGCTGCCCAATACGTTATAGGCCAGCGCCAACTCTCCTGTATTTACCGCACGGATCATATGGCTGGTACAGCAATAGAGTTTTGTGCCCACGCGGCCCATTACTTCGGCCAAACGCCAAAACGTATCTGACTGGCGGGCATCTTGGGTGGAAAACAAATACCCAGCCCCCGAAATATGCGGGTCATAGGCACCGATGCGGTTTTGAAAAACTGTTGGGTTATTGCGGATTAGGGTTAATAAATCGCGCCGGGTTTTTGGTGGCTCTAAATCGGCAAAGTCGCGGCGCGACACAAGCAAAACCACCGGTTCAAGGGCAAAGCCGAACACCTCATGCCGCCAGCGGGCCCAGGCCGGAACATTTTTGGTTTCTACATTTGGCACCGTTCGGGTGAACCCGTCATTGGCCAATTTGATTTGTAGGTCCATGGCGGAAGAGATCACCAGATCAAATTTTTGTTTTTCCTCTGCGATCGCTTTGTAAATTTCGCTGGTTGACGCGGTGACATAGGTGATTGAGAATTTTGGGTTCCGGTTAAGAAATTCTGAAATCACGGGTTGAAACCGGTCCAGATCGGTTGAAGATAAGATGCGCAGTTGGGCGGGGCTTTGGGCATCTCCAAAGCGCGTGCTCAGTTCGATTTCAAAGCTGAAAGCGCTGGATGCAAGCGCGCATAGGCCTAACAGGCAGGCAATCGTAAAACGGCGCATGCGCCAGCTCCTTTGTTGTTTGTGAGCGCCAATTCCCCGCCCATCGCGGTGCAAATTTCCGATGTGATTGCCAAGCCCAAGCCTGATCCAATCACATCATCGACGTTGCTGCCGCGGCGAAAGCGGTTATTCAAGCTGCACATATCAAGCCCCTTTATCCCGCGGCCCTGATCTGTGATGGTGATGGTTGCAAACTCTTTGCGCCGCTCGGCGCTTATAGTGACCTGCATATCAGGATCTGAATATTTGATTGCGTTATCCAACAGATTGCGCAGCGCCACCTCTATCAAGACACGATCGCCCATCACCCAAAGCGGTTGGCTGTCATCAATATCGATATTCAACGTGATATCTTTAAGATCGGCGGTGGGGGCCATGCTAGAGAGCACATGGGTTAAAATGAGTGGCAGATCTAGGCGGTCTTTTTGGGCTTGCTCATTGCGGTACAGCACAAGCGCATGATCCAGCAATTGGCTGGCCGATCGGATACTTTCATCAACCGAGGTGATGACGTTGTGCAAATGTTTGCGAGTGTCTGGATCAACCGATTTGCGCAACACCAATTGGCTTTCTGATTTCACCAAGGAGAGGGGCGTGCGAATATGATGTGCGGCCTCTGCGATAAAGGTCTCGGTTTGCCCCAACGTGCTGCGAAGCCGTCCAATAAAGCCATTTAAAGAGGTGAGCAAAGGCGCCAATTCCGGGGGAGTCGGGTGTTTCACATCGCGCAAGTCATGCGGGCCCCGGCGGCTGACAGCTCCGGCCAAAAGGTTGATCGGACGCAAAAAAGACGTGGTCACCAAAAGTGCCATGAAAATCGCAAAGCCAAAGAAGCTGAGCCCAATGATCGAGGCATTGCGCGATATTTCGCGCAGAATAGCTTCTTGAAACAATTGTGTTTGGGCCACGGTAACGCGCAGCATTTTTGCCTGACCATCGATCAAAAAGCTTTGCATGATGGTGGCTTGGCGCACGTGTTCGCCCTTGAAGCTTTGCGAGGTTAGGAGGGGGCGATCCGAAAGCGGGCCATCCATCAAAGGCGCTAAATCCTCATATCCGGTTAAAAATACGCCATCTAGATCAACGCGATAATAGACTTTGTCTTGGCTGATCGCGCCGAGCATGGTGAAAATATCATAAGGAAGATCAATATCAACATTGCTGTCACGGGATCTGGTTTGCTGCAAGATTGAGCTAACGGCTGTGGAGAGCAAGGCATCTTGGGTGGCTTGTACCGCCTGTTTGGTGACTTGGCGCATGGTGACGAATAAGAGGATAGAAATGATCACGGCGGTGACCACAAGCGGCAATAAAAGCCGCCATCGCAAGGATAAAGGGTATCGCAATCGCGTGTTCATGCGATAACCAATTTATACCCAAGGCCGCGAATTGTTTCTATACTCGCTTTGCACCCGGTCAGTTTTTTGCGAATACGCCCAATATACACTTCGATCGCATTTTCGGTTACCGCCTCAGAAATTGTGAGCAACCGGTCGGTGAGTTGATCTTTGGTGAAAATAATCTGCGGGGCATTCATAAATATTTCCAGCAAACGCAATTCCCGGTTGCGCAGCATATGCTGCCCGAGCGGAGTGCGCAATTCTGCCGTGAGCGGGTTTAAGGTGATGTCACCAACGGTTAATTCTGTTTGCTGAGTACCTATATGACGGCGCAATACCGCGCGGCACCGGGCTTCTAATTCCACAAAATCAAATGGTTTTATAATATAATCATCCGCCCCAATATCGAGTAAATCGACCCTGTTCGACACTTCGGAGCGTGCCGTCATCACGATGACTGGCATCATGATTTTGCGTCGTCGCAATCGGCGGAGAAAGTCGCCGCCATTGCCATCTGGCAGCATAATATCCAAGAGGGCAATATCGTAATGTGTGACCGCCAACAGCTCTTCTGCGATTTCTAAAGAACCTGCAATATCGCTTCCATGCCCGCCTAAGATAAAATGCTCTGCCAGCGATTCCGCTAGTTTTTGCGTGTCTTCGACAATCAAGACTTTCATTCTATTCGCATCGCCTCGGGTTGGTGTCTGGCGCTGGATTAAACGTTAACCAGCTGTGGGCATTTGTCAAAATCAAATAAGCTGGCAAAATATGCGTGCTGCCTGGTTACAGAAAGCATCCGTGCTTGATATGCGAGATGAGCGAAATAGCCTCGGGGCTCAATCTCCATCCGCAATGCCTGCTTTTGCAATGCGCGCGCGCCGAGCTCGATAGCTAGGAATAATAATCAAAATCGCCGCCAAGACCAATAATCCCAGCGTCATCGGGCGCTCCAAAATAAAAGCCATCCCGTCATAAAGCTGCATAGACCTGCTGAAATTATCTTCCAGCATCCGGCCGAGAATAAACCCGATCAGCAACGGCGCCAGCGGATAATTGGCAAAGCGCAGAACCGTGGCGCAGAGTCCTAACCCGACAAGGATTAACAGTTCAGTCGCGTTATTCTGCCCAATATAGCTGCCCATTAGGGTGAAAAACAAAATGAACGGGATCAGATAATTGCGCGGTATCGCAAGGACCTTGGCGATATAGGGAATGAGTGGTAAGTTCAAAACGAGCAGCACCAGATTGCCAATGTACATAGAAATGATCACCGCCCAGAAAATTTGCGGTTCATCCGTCATCAGGCGAGGGCCGGGATTAACGTTTAAAGCCAAAAGGGCTCCAAGCAAGATTGCGGTTGTGCCCGAACCGGGAATACCAAGCGTTAAAAGGGGCACAAAAGAGCCTGTGCAGGCGGCATTATTCGCCGCTTCGGGCGCTGCCAGACCTTTTATAGAGCCTTGACCAAATTCGCGGCGTTCTGTTTCCGAGGCCAAATTACGCTCGACCGAATAACCCAGAAAAGAGGCAATTGTAGCCCCTGCGCCAGGCAGAACGCCGATGAAAAAGCCTTGTAAGGATTGCCGGCCGATCACAGGGGCAATGGCGCGGGCCTCCGACTTGTTGATGCGCAGATTTTCAATTTTGGCGCTGTCGCCTTGCGCCGCGCGGCTAGGATTCATGACCAGAAACAAAGCTTCTGGTAGGGCAAAAATAGCCATTGCAAGCGTGATGAAGCTAAAGCCCGATTGTAAATCCATCAGCCCCATGGTGAAGCGTGGCATGTTGAACAGCGCTCCTTCGCCCACGGTTGACATGATGAGCCCCAATATGGTCATCAAAAGCGCCTTTGACACTTGCCCGGAGCCTGCAAAAGCGGCAATCGCTCCGAGGCCGACCACCATTAGCGCAAAATATTCAGCGGAGTGAAACAATAGGGCCACTGAGGAAAGGGCTGGCGCGAAAATCATCAGCAAAATGGCGCCGAGCGTGCCGCCGGCAAAGGAAGCAATGGCTGCAATTGTCAACGCTTTACCCGCCATACCGGCCCGGGCCATAGGATAGCCGTCAAAACTGGTGGCGACGGTGCCAGCAACGCCTGGCGCATTCAGCAGAATAGACGATGTTGAGCCGCCGAAAATTGCGCCGTAATACACCCCGGCCAGCAAAATCAGGGCAGCGGAGGGGTCGCCTAAAGTAACGGCAACGGGAATCATGATTGCGATGATCGACATCGGCCCCAATCCTGGCAGCATGCCAATAAAGGTGCCTATCAGACAGCCGCCAATCACCATCAAAAGATTTTTGATGGAAAAAGCGGTTTCTAAACCAATCAGTAAACCTTCTAACATACTAAATTCCCATTAAAAATGCGGGCAGTGGCCGCAAGAATATGCCCAATATTTGCTCGACCAGGTACCAAATGACAAACGTGGCGCTGCCGGTGATTAGAAGTAATTTTATAAAACCGCGTTCGCCAAGTATGATCGAAGACAGGCTTAAAAATCCAATTGTTGATATAAAGAACCCCAAAGGGCGCAGCGTGAAAGCATAAAGCACCATCATCACCAGCATTAAAAAAGCCTGTCCTGAATTGTAATCTTGCAATCTTCGGTAATCGATATCGAGTTTTGTCGCTTCTTTGGCGGGCTTTTCCACACCTAATAAAATACTCAAAGCAATCAATATTGCCAGAACCGATAGGATTTTGGGAAAAGTTGATGGCCAGACTGGGTTGCGCTGCATAAATGGCGGCAAGAGGTGGTCCATCAAGAAAAAAGCCGCATAGCCATAGGCCAAAGCAACCCCCAAAATTACTAAGGCGATCCAGCGATCTAAAGCCATCAGCTTCCCTCGTTTGTATCGGTTGTAACAAGAAAAAAATTGGCCCCGGTAAAGGGGCCAATTACGGGGTCGAAACCTGACTTACAGGAAGCCCAGTTTGCGCATTAGATCCCCAATGACGGTTTCCTGGCCTTCCAAAAAGCTGCGGAAGTCATCGCCATTGTTATGAATGTTGACCCAACCGTTGCGCGCACGCACGGCTTCCCATTCGGGCGTGTCATACATTTTACTCAGCGCATCCTGATAGGCTGCAAGCTTATCAGCCGGCAAACCAGGGGCCGCGAAGAATCCCCGCCAATTGACAAAGGCCGTATCGATGCCCTGCTCTTTCATAGTGGGTGCGTCTGCATAGGCATCCACCCGTGCATCAGATGTCACACCAAGAATTTTAACTTCGCCAGCTTCGGCCAAGGCCACGGCTTCGGAAAATCCAGTCGACAGTGCGTTAATTTCCCCTGACAGCAACGCCGCCATCGCATCACCGCCTGCATCATATGGAATGTATTTCACAGCTGTTGGATCTTCGCCGGCCGCTTGCATGACCATCGCCGCAACGAGGTGGTCCATACCGCCGGGTACAGAGCCACCCCCGATGGCTGTATCGCGCGGGTTCGCTTTGTATGCGGCCAGCAGATCATTCATATTGTTCAGCGGGCTGTCTTTGCCCACAACCATTGCTGCATAATCACCAATTGTGCCTGCGACCAATGTCAGATCACGGAAGTTATGCGGGAAAACGCCCGTCAAAGAACGGATCACGATTGGTGTCGAATTGACCATCAACGTGCCGTGGTTTGAATCGGCATTCTCAATCAGATAACCAATGGCTTTTCCGCCACCGCCGCCTGACATATTTTCAAATGATGCAGAGCCAACAAGGCCGGCATTGGTCAGTGCTTCACCTGTGCCGCGTGCTGTACCATCCCAGCCGCCACCTGCGCCACCAGGTATCAAAAAGTGAATGCTGTCTACAACTTGATGTCCGCCTGCCGTTACAGGGCCAGCCAATAAAGCGGCTGACGCCGCTGCGATCAGGGCCCGGCGGCCCAGTTTAATAGTCATTGATATTTCCTCCCATGTCCTTTTGGGCCTCGTTGCCCGAACGCGCGGAGTATTTCGTGTTAACCTGACATGAACCTGACATCTGTGAATTATTTTTGGCAAATGCGATTTATGGTTCGGTATGAGCTTGCGATAAATTTCACCTTTGAAATAGTTTTATGCTGGCGGCTCAGCCCGCTTTGAACAGTGTGACATCCGACTTTACCACGTAAAGACTGTGCAGCGTAGATGATTGCGGTTGCAAGATATTGGAGGGCGATCCTGTTCAAAGGAAAAGGCTGTTGGCCTTTATTTGTTCGATTGGCAGGTGGCCTCGAAGGCGTGATGCGCCTCGGTTGAGTTACTATTGTCGAACAGTGCGCGGGCCAAATCGGGAGATAGCGTTGCGCAGGGGGTGCCGGCCTGCGCAATCTGGCGCAGCATTTCCAGCGATTTGATCGAGGCCGCGAGCACCTCACAGCCGCTGCCCTGACTGATCATGTTCATTGCGTTAAGATGTGCCAAAGCATCGATGCCTTTGGCCTGCATACGTCCAAGATAAGGGGCCAGATAATCTGCCTCAAGCGCGATTGCGGTGAGGCATTGAACCGCATCATAGCAGGCGGTCATCAGGATTTTCCCACCTAAGGCTTTGAGATCTGGCACTTGCGCAATGGCGGGCCGCACAAGTGGAATTTTGATCACGGCGGTGATTTCTTCTTGATGGGCGATGTCGTAAATTTCTCTGGCCCATTTTAGATAGGTGCTGGGATCCCCAAACGCTTGCAGATGCAATTCTTGTGCGCCCAGCGCCTTGGCATGCGCCAGCAACCCACGCCAATCTGAGCGCGCATAATCCAGCCCTGCACGTTGCGCCAAGAGGGGGTTGGTTGTGATGCCGTAAAACACACCAAGCGGTAGCAGTTTTACCCAATCTTGCGTGTTTGCCGTGTCCAAATAAAGTCGCATATCCAGTGTTTACCCCAGCTTTTTTTGATTTGCACGTTGATTAAGAATGCGAGGCAACCCAGTTGTTTTGAAATAGCTGTCTTTAAAAAACAGATGGCGCGTCATCCGATATAAAGAACGTTCGCAATTTGAAGGGCCATTGGCGAGGCACAGCAGATTGTCGGATCGCGCAGAGCTGCAGCGGTCTGTTTTGTTTTTCACGCGGCTTTATATCGTCAGGTTGTGCGGCGGTGGTTAAGATAATGAGTCACGCAATCTTGTATCCGGCGGAAGCGATCGCCGCCCAAAGGCGTGCCCCCGAACCAGCGCGTGACCACAATGACATGATCAACCAGTTCGGCGCGCTCGAGCATGCGCAAGATCACCATGCCCGCGCCGGCTTCCCCATCATCATGCTTTATCGGCCCATCCTCGCGCAGCACTGCGGCCCAACTATTATGGCTGGCTTTGGCGTATTTTTTATTTTTTTTCAGCGTTTTGATTATCAAAAGGGCCTCTTGCTTGGTTTTAACCGGCGCGCCGGATACCGAATATTTTGATCCGCGATCGGTTAGAATTGCATTAAAGATTTGCATCCTCAAACGCTATCCGAGCGCTGCGGTGATGGCCATAGTAGAGGGAGCGCACGGGAGGATATTTTGGGCTTTCATGCTGGATTTCTGGGGGCTAATGCGGCTTTGCCGGGCCAAGAGATTGCCGGTTGACGATCCGGGTTTCCAGCAAATGGCTTTCCACGGGGGTTTGGGTTTTCAACATGGCAATCAGCGATTTTGCGGCGGCAATGCCCATTTCGCGGTGCGGCACATGCACGGTTGTCAGTTCAGGATCAATCAGTTCAGACACTTCAATATCGGCAAACCCCGTAATGGATAAATCCTCTGGAACCGCGAGCCCTAATTGTTTGGCGCGTTTTACCGCGCCCACCGCCAAAACATCATTTCCGCAAATAACTGCAGTTGGGGGGGTGGGGTTGGCCAGCAATTGGTCTAAGGCTTTTGCCCCTTCTTGAAAGGTATATTCTGCCTCAATCACCTGCAGCGGGGCGGTTTGGGCGCCATGATCTGCGATGGCGCGCTCAATGCCGGTGATGCGATCGCGCGCGCGGTCATTATTTTGCGTCAAACCGACGATGACCCCCAAGTTGCGATGCCCAAGCTCTAAGACTTGACGCGTGATTGTTTGCGCGGCGGCCTGGTTGTCAAAGCCGATATAGCAATGCTCGCTGTCTTTTTTATAAGCCCATGCTAAAACATAGGGAATATTGCGGCGCGCTAAGAATTGATAGGTTGCATCGGGCCGTGACTGGCCAATCAATAATAAAGCATCGGCTCCCCGCGCCACGAGAGATCGGATTTGCTCTTCCTCTAACTCAGGGCGATACGAGCAGCTGGCGATAATCAGCGTAATGCCATTTTCGGCCAAAGTTTCTTGAAAAGCCTGCATGCCTCGGGCAAAAATCGCGTTTTCCATCGTGGGAATGATTGCCCCAATGGTATTGGTACGTTTGGCGGCCAAGGCCTGCGCGCCAAAATTGGGCGAATAGCCAAGCGTTTGTATAGCCTGCTGCACTTTCAGGCGGGTCTTTTCCGTGACATGCCCGGAATTGTTCAAACACCGCGAGACGGTGGCCGTTGAAACGGCAGCCAAAACTGCAACATCTTGAAGGGTGGGAAGAGGGGTGTGCGACACAAGCCTGTCTTTCTAAGCTTTGGGCATTTTGTTGAACAGGCTCATCGAAACGCGCCTTGTTGACGAATTTGTCTCATCTTAACGAATTTTCTTATTTCCGTGATAAATTCCAAATTAAGGATTGTAAACCAAAATGTAAGCGCTTACATACGGGGCAAATCAAGACCGAATGAGTCGTTGCAGCTGCGCTTCATTGCGCCCATTGTCACTCAAAGGCTTAGATCGGAAAAGTGTAAGCCAGCGGATAAGTCGCGGCGCTAAGTGGCAAAAGCGTACAATACGCGGCCAATGGGAGGAACGCATCATGAAGGCACTTGTCTATAGGGGGCCAGAGGTTTTGTCGTTCCAGGATATGCCAGATCCGCAGCCCAAACGCGGAGAGGTTTTGATCAAAGTTGCAGGCGTTGGTATTTGTGGCTCGGATATGCATGCATTTTTGGGCCATGATGAACGGCGCCCGGCGCCGCTAATTTTGGGGCATGAAGTGGCGGGCACGATCGCCCAAGGGCCCGAGGCAGGGCGCCGCGTCACGGTGAATCCGTTGGTCTCTTGTGGGACATGCCGCGCCTGCTTAGAGGGCCGCGATAATCTGTGCCCGGATCGCCAGATCATTTCCATGCCACCGCGGCAGGGCGGGTTTGCCGACTATATTTCAATGCCGCTTGAAAATTTGGTCACCGTGCCTGACGGGTTTTCTCTGTTGGCGGCCAGCCTTGCCGAGCCGATCGCCTGCGGCTGGCACGCCGTTCGATTGGCCCGCAAAGCCCTGCATACGGCGCCAGAGCAAGCTCGCGCGCTTGTGCTTGGGGGCGGTGCAATTGGCGTAGGGTCCGCGCTGTGTTTGCAAGCGCAAGGCATTTCAAATGTTACTCTGGTGGAACCCAATGATTTGCGCCGCACATATTTGGCTGACAAGCTGTCGGTTACCGTGCTGCACCCTGATGGATTGGCAGAAACAGAGCCGTTTGAGCTGGTGATTGACGGTGTCGGCTTTGTCCAAACCCGCGCGAGCGCTTCGCAAGTTGTACGCCCTGGCGGGGTGATTATGCATATCGGGCTTGGATCCAACGAAGGTGGCTTGGATATCCGCCGCGCCACGTTGCAAGAGCTTTCATTCATCGGAACATATACCTACACGGCGGCGGATTTCAGAGCCACTGCTGCAGCCATGTTTGCAGGCCAATTGGGCCCGTTAGATTGGTTTGAAGCCCTTGCGCTTTCTGCGGGCGCACAAGCTTTTCACGATATCCGCAAAGGTGCCATAAGGGCCCCGAAAATAGTTTTGAAACCCTGATAAAAGGAAACCACAATGTCAGAAATCCCCCATCTTTTGGTTCACGAGCAAGGCGATAGCGTCGGGGTCGTTGTTGTTGAAGGTTTGGAAGCCGGCACCGATATGTTGGTCTGTGTTACACATGACAATTCAACCTTTCGCTTGACCTCAGAGCAAGCGGCCCCGATTGGCCATAAAATTGCGCTGCAAGATATGACCAAAGGCGATACCGTCTTCAAATATGGCGAAGATATCGGCGTGATGATCGATGATGTTAAAAAAGGCCATCATCTGCACACGCATAATTGTAAAACGAAACGCTGGTAAGGAGCCCCTATCATGAGCGAACTTTCAAACATCTCCATCCAAGGGTATCGCCGCGAAAACGGGCGTGTTGGCGTGCGAAACCACGTGTTGATTTTGCCACTGGATGACATTTCAAACGCGGCGTGTGAAGCCGTTGCGAATAACATCAAAGGCACTTTGGCCATCCCACATGCCTATGGCCGGTTGCAATTTGGCGAAGATCTTGAATTGCATTTCCGTACCATTATTGGCACGGGCGCCAATCCGAATGTGGCCGCAGTTGTGGTTATCGGGATTGAACCGGATTGGACCAAGCGCGTTGTGGATGGCATTGCCGCAACTGGCAAACCGGTTCTCGGATTTTCAATTGAGCAAAATGGCGATTTGAAAACAATCATGGATGCCTCGCGCGCCGCGAAAGACATGGTGCATTTTGCTTCTGAATTGCAGCGAGAAGAATGCTCGATCTCGGATCTGTGGATTTCGACGAAATGCGGCGAATCTGACACTACCACTGGTTTGGGATCATGCCCAACCGTCGGGAATATGTACGATAAATTGTTGCCAGAAGGCATTTACGGGTGCTTCGGCGAAACGTCGGAAATCACCGGTGCCGAACATATTTGCCAAAAACGCGCCATCAATGAAGAGGTTGGCGAACGTTGGTATAAAATGTGGAAAGCCTATCAGGATGATGTGATTTTTGCGCATCAAACCGATGACCTTTCAGACAGCCAGCCGACCAAAGGCAATATTGAGGGCGGCTTAACCACCATCGAAGAAAAAGCGCTGGGCAATCTAGAGAAAATCGGCCGGACTTCAAAATTCATTGATATTTTGGAGCCCGCCGAAGCGCCAAAAGCTGGCAAGGGGCTTTATTTCATGGACAGTTCGTCAGCCGCGGCCGAATGTGTGACCTTGATGGCCGCCGGTGGCTATGTGTTGCATACATTCCCAACGGGTCAGGGTAATGTGATTGGGAATCCGATTGTTCCTGTGATCAAAATTACCGCCAACCCGCGTACAATTCGTACGATGAGCGAGCATGTGGATGTGGATGTATCGGGTATTTTGCGTCGCGATATGACGATTGATCAAGCGGGTGATGCGTTGATCGAAATGATCCGCCGCACCGCGAATGGGCGCAATACTGCAGCGGAAGCGCTTGGACATCGTGAATTCTCGATGACCAAATTGTATCGCAGCGCCTAATAAACTAGGATCTGGCCCGCCGCTGTGGCGGGCCAGATTTTTTCAACAGGATTTATCGTTCTTGGGTCTAAAAAAACTGACAACGGACAGATCAAAGTCAGAGAAGTCCAGACGGTTTCCATCACGGTGAATAGATGGCGTGATCATTGTTCGAGATCCAGACGGTAGCCCCATAGAGATTTCAAACCAAATTTAACACGCTGCCATCAACAGAGTTTTCGAAGCCATTGTAACAAGGTGCGTTCCGGATACCCATTGCCATAGCTATTCCCAACGCCGTACGTCAGCCAGCCACCAATCTGGTCGATAATCTCGCTGGGACATTCTACCGCTCTCAACCTATCACGCATTGAATGCCTGAAGCTGTGAATTGTGTAACCTCGCCCAATCTTTGACTTTAGCCACTTGTTCAAGGCAGCACTTGCTGAGTTGGCATTAGTTCTTTTGCCATCATTGTAGTTGGGGAAAGCAAACCGACTTTCTGTAGATTGGGCTAATATCCGTTCTGCGGCCCATTTGGACGAGCCAACAAGCGGAAGCAGCCTTTCACTGCTTAAAGTTTTCAAGGATCGCCAAGGATGCGGCCTGATATTGACGCACAAAATACCATCCTTTTCCACGAAGTCTGACCTTAGCAGCCCAGCGCCTTCACCCAAGCGTATGCCCGTGTCCGCTATCAGAGCAATAAGCCACCGCTTTTCATCATCAGCTTGATAACACTCCTGTTGAACCTTCTCGATGTCTTCAGGCTTTACGGGAATGCGTTTCTTAACCCCTTGGCTTTGATCAAAATAGACTTTTGAGAATGGATTAATGATAGCTAAGTCAAACTCACCAATGACCAAGTTTATCACGGCTCTCACAGTGCCAAATATCCTTGTTACAGATGCTCTATTCAGCCCTTTGGCGAATAGATAATCACGGAACTTCGTAGCATCAGACCGAACATATTCGTCGAGGTTTTTCATCCCACAGCAATCAATCAGATAACTGCAAGACCGCCTGACTGCTGCCTCAAAAGTTGTAGGACGAGAATTGCCTTTTAATCGCAAGTACACTGCCACAGAGGCTTTAAGTGAATGGTCATCTTTTGGTGTATAAATGACATCTGCCTTAACAGCATCAGCGAGAAGATGCTTCCCTGGTAGATCATCCGAAGAGATTCTCAGAATATGCCAATGCCGATCCAATTTTGCGGCATCGCTCATAGCCCGAACACGAGCATCCTTGATGGATTTGGTTCTTAAAGAATAAGCAATCCTACCAGTTCTGTAATGCCGACGTAAATCAGCAGGAACTCTACGGGAGAAATACCAGATTCCATCCTTTTGGAATGTGTAACTATTAGATTTGGTTGCCAGCATGGTCTACGGCTCACTATCAAAGTCAAAATAGTGAGATATTTCAATGCGGTATATTGTAAAATGGTGCCCAGAAGAGAACGTCGTACTTTCTGTACTTCTATTTAATTACATATACTTATTTTCAATATGAAATCATAAAGCGGTCCCGAAAGCGGTCCTCCTGATGTATAGTGGAGTGATTGCTTTATGCAACAAGCCGCTGCGGTGGGAGGAGTATATCATTCTTTAGCTTTCGTTCCGCCAAGTGAGAATGGGGATGCATAAGTAATCTGTCGCCAAGATTATATGATAACATACATGCAAGCTTCGTAGTAAAGCTAAAGTGCCTTGTCGAAAATTGCTCAGGAAATCTAGGATGGTATCTCAGATTGCTCACAACTCACAAACATCAATGGTCGAAGTAAAAACCGGTCTCTCGCTGTATACCGTCGAACTCGGTAACCCAGATGGCGCACCGATGCTGGTCCTGCACGGCGGCTGGGGACCAGCGGAAAATGAAGAGCACAGGTTGGATATTTTGAGCGAAGAGATACGCTCTAAGTTTCGAATAATCTACTTTCATCAACGCGGGTGGGGACGGTCGAAAATTGAAGAGGTTACTGGGACCGATACCTCTACCGGCATTGACGCAAACATCGACGATTGTGAAGTGTTAAGGCAGCATTTTGGTATCGACAAATGGGCAGTTGTTTATGGCGGTTCGAATGGCGCTACTCTAGGGTTGGCGTATGCCGCCAAATATTTTGGGAGTACTGTTGCCGGTTTGGTATTGCGCGGATTGTGGCTGATTCGGGAGCAGGATTTGGACCACGACTATGGGGACGGTAAAAACGGCAAGGGAAAGTATTATCCTGCGCAGTGGCGCCGTTTCATCGGGCATGTTGGGTACAAGACACGAGCTGATTTGGAAAGATTGGAAAAATCTGAAAATCCCGGGTTAGAACTCGTAAACAAATATTGGGAATTGATGACGGGCGATAGCCCAGAGGAAAGTCAAAAAGCAGCGGTAAGCTGGTTGAAGTGGGATGGTCTGGGTGCAACTGCAGGTGCCGACGATGCTAATCCCCCCGCAACCACTATCAAGCTACTGACTTCAGATGAGGATATCGTTAAGTTGGGTTTGACCTTTTACAAGAGTTTGAATTCGCATGCGTCTGCAATTAACTCGAAAAACTTTCTGGAGACAGTAGTTGCGAAAATCAACGGAAATGGTGAGCGTGTTATTGAAAGTCGCGAGGAACTTGTTCGCTCTTTACGGAAAAAAATAAGATTGATCACCGGCGAATTTGACATGCTCTGCCCCCCCGCTTTTGCCTACGAAGTTATCGAAAAGCTATTAGAGAGCGAAGCAGATACGGACGAGCGAACTGAAAGTGAAAGTTTTGCGCTGAAGAAAACATGTCAGATTGTAAAGGGAGCTTCCCATACTCAATACGACCCGGGCATGCCCGACGCTATTCAGAAAGCGATGCTTGAAATTACGTTTGGTGAGCAATAGTGATTACGAGGGTGAAAGCAGACATCATGATTTCACAAAATGCAAGATCTGATGACAGCCTCACACTCGTTCGTCTGAGAAATCCATCCACGAAGATTTGAGCTTAGTATTTTTGCAGCCTGATCCCATCCACGATTTCTCTCTTTTGCGCATCACTGATGCCTGCTGAGGCAGCTGTCAGACTAACGAACACGAGCATCAGATCTCTGGCGCTACCTAAATCTATGCGCTCATGTCCAGCCCCCTAAATTCGTCCATTGATTTTTGGTTTTTCTAATAAGGTTTCTGGGACTGGTGGGCGCATGTTTAATGCATGGTGAGGTCTGATCTGGTTGTATTGCCTGAGCCAGGCATTGATTGCGACCTGAGCTTGTTTGGTGGTGTGAAACCATTCCGCGTTGAGGACTTCTTTTCGCAAGGTGCCGTTAAAGCGCTCGTTGTATCATGTGTCGGGAAAACCGTGTCCCACACTGTTTTTTAACCCCTCCAAATTCCGATGGCGAGCCCGGATAGATTTGCATTGGTTTGATACCGATCCTCTTCAGCCAGTCCTGTAGATGCGTGGCAATGAACTCAGGGCCATTATCAGAACGGATAAACTCTGGCTTGCCGTGTTTCATAAACAGCGGGTGCAATGCGTCCAAAACATCGTTCGCATTCATTTTGGACCGCACTGCCGCGCAGAGGGACCAGCCGCAGGGTGAAAGGCAGGCTGGCTACGAACAGCCAAATGAAATCAACGTAGTAACCAGTATCAATGGGCCAAAAACAACAAGTTTTTCAACACAATCGGCTCATAGCAGCCATTCGCTGCGGCAATCCCAAAGGTCTACTACGCGGACAAAGTTCCCTTCCAAACCGAGCCTTTCTATCGTCCCGCAACAACACCGGCATGATCGGGATTCGCCAAGTATTGTTACTTCTCAAAGTCGGCAAAAAGTGCCAATCAATCATTGGTTCATAAGTTTCTTTTCTCTATCTCTGCGAACAGATCATACCCCAATTGGAGAAGCACATGAGGGATATCCAACATGCACCAATTTTCTAAGATCTTACCGTTCTCGCAGCGCCACCAATCGCAGTCCCGCATGTAGACGCGCCTATGAGTAGGTTTTAGACCCAAAAAAGGCCGAACGTGAACGCCCGTAATCTGACGCCAACCATGTAGAAATGCGTAGTCACCGTCACCGGCTTTACAGTTGGATCCAACGCCTGTGATGCCCTGCTCCTGGCCATCACCCCAGCCGTCAAACACTAATTCAAATGGTCTTTGAAACTGAGCAAAACCGTCAACGGTCGCGTATGACCCTAGGCCGCCGGGGCCGTACCAGACCATGCGATCGTCCCAATAGGGTCGCCAGGCCTCGTTTTCTGACGCAAGACCTTTAAGCATTCCTTCAACCAAGTCTGCGGAGGTCCGAGATCGTTCAGGATCGGAAAAATCTGTAACAATACCATCATGTGTCGCCGGACCGGGAACCACACCTTCATAGCCCTGGCTCGGAGCCAATGGCCAGAGTCCCAAGGCGATAATCAGTTCGGCGAATCCGAGATAAACATGGGATTCAATAATCTTACCATCTTCAATTCGATGAAACTCGCCAAACCGCAGGAAAGCCAACTTCCCGCTAGGCGGAATGCCAAAAAGTGAATTTTGAAAATGGCCATAAAAGTATCCGGTAGATGTGACCCACTCGGTGCCAAGGTATTCGCCAGCCAACACGATGTAGTTTTGCCGCATACATCCTTCAAATGCTGTCATAATTGGCTCAACTATTCCGGTCGCGTATCCAACGCCATCCTCGGCCTCATTGATGGGGTGGCTTGCATTGATTTTTGCGCCATCGGAGAAAATTTCTCTAGCTGCCCGTGCAATTGTAGACTGGTCTGTTGGATCAAAACTCTTTAAAAACTGCAAATAGAGCAGCTTATTCTGATGGCTTTTCTGGGTCGCGATGCCCATCTCCGGACGTCTTATTCTTGAATTCATAGATCCTGCTTTCAAATCAAATTATATTCAAAGAGCTTATGGGCCATAATTTAAGTCCGACGCCCAATCGCACTAGACGCTGCAAGTGAAAAATTACCGGCTCGGGCAATTTCTTTGCATGCGTATGCAAAGCATATCACCTAACTCTGAGATCAAAGTAAAGCTTCAAGTTGAGTTCCAAAGCTCAACCGCAGATGAGGATCGGGTTTTGAGTTTTTGAATTCGGTTAGTCCTCATTGGCGAAATCTATTAATTTCGCAAATACTCAAATTTTTAGGCCATAAACAAATCCGCACCGTCGCAAGTAACTTCTAGCTTGCAACATGAGTTCAGCTTCTGCTTTGGGCTGATTG
>JADHOV010000007.1 GCA_016778765.1 Paracoccaceae bacterium
ACCTGCGAAGCCGAATAGGGCAGTCATGGCAGCCATAAGCATTGCAGTCTTAATCATAACAGAACCTTTGTTTCGTTAGCATTATAAGCAGATATGTGTTGGGCCGAAGCATTCAATAACTGATCTTGAATTTAAGTGACGCTTTAGCCCATCGCACTAATGCCTAATATCCCTGCTTGTTCGAGATAACACCTTTGACCTGAACTACGTGACGGTAGTGATGGTGCCGCTATGATGACAATACTACTCAATAATCTGGTGCCAGACATTCGAAGGGCTTAGGCTCAGAATACTGTCCATCATTCAATTGAAATAATAATAACACCGATCCCAACAAAGCTGGCCCACCAAAGATTATAGAAAAACTTCTTTTCTTTCAGAACAATCGTGGCAACCACCACAGCTAGAGGAATTGAAACCTGTCTAATAGCACTCACAGCCGCTGCCTCTGACCCCACCTTAAAGGCCCAGAGTATCAAATAGTAGGAAACGTAAGACGACACACCTGCTAAAATAATTCGCCGTGGTGCATGAGCAAAATTGGTTTTGAGCAAAGATATTGAGTTCGCCATATTTCGGCTTTCAGAAAGGCCCAATCCGAACAATCCCAAAGCGACAATAATATAGACGTAAAACAAAAATACCGAGGGTGATATTACCGACATAGCGTTAGCATCGGCCACTGTATAGGCTGCTGAGCCCAGCATAGCCAAGAGTGCTAAGTACAAGCTTTTCTTGTCGCCAGTCACTCCCCTCGCAGGTTTTTGAAGCATAATTACTCCAATTAATACCAAGCCAATCCCCAAGAGAACTTTAAGCTCATAAGACTGATCAAAGGCTAGCCAGTTTACAAACACGATAGCCAACGGCGATTAACGGATAATGGATAATAAACCGAGAGGCTCCCCCGCTCTAATGCTTTTAAAGTTCCATAGTAATAGATGATTAAGCCAAGTGAAGAAGCCACAACATAAGGCCAATAAGATACTGGTAATCTCAAATCCTCATTAAATATTAAAACATGAACAATAGAGATAAAAATCCAAATTGAGCATATACTGGCATAGGCCGAAATAGGATGCCTTGAGCCTTTCAGAAAAATATCCCGGAACGGATGTATAGCAGCCGCCAAAAGTACGAATGCTAAACCGTATGAATTTATAGCAACGTTTGATGTAGCGGATTACGCTGTAGGAAGGTGTTAAAATGCACAACTAATTGGTCTGTCGTCACGTGTACCACGCTATAAGCAGGAGGTTCATCGCAGAACTCACCATCTACGCTCTCTGGAATCATCGGAATTTGATGATTCAAACTCGGTGGGCTAGTAAAAGGGATACCCTTCCAATTGACAGACGTCATTCGATGGACGTGGCCAAAAAAAACATGCCTCAAGTTTTTCGCATATTTTAGAACAAGCGCAAACTTTTCACTGTCTATAAGACTAATCTCATCAACATAACTAACACCAATCTCAAAGGGTGGATGATGCATAAAGATAAATACCGGCTCGTGCTCTGCGGCAATCAACTGCTCTTTCAACCATTCTAAGCGAGCATCACAAAGTTGGCCTTCGTGTTCATCAGCCCCCTCTTTACTCGTATCCAAAAAAATAAAAGTTCCAGCAGAGCACTGATATTTGAACTGTATAAAGCCCATTGGATCTTGGTGATAATTATCAAATATTCTCAGGAAAACATCACGGTCATCGTGGTTTCCCATCATCAAAAAGTAAGGCAGTGGAAATGCGCCTAGCATATCTTTTAACAATTGGTATGCCCCGGGCTCTGCAAACTCTGTTAGATCGCCAGAAATAACGCAAAACTCAGCATCGCTGTGCCATTGCAAAATATCATCAAGGCAAGAACGAAGTCTCTGCGAAGGCACGCAACCATTTAACTCGCCACCACCTGCAACAAGATGGACATCACTTAACTGGACGAATTTCATCACTTTCCTCCATGAGCTACACGCCTATTTTCTCTTACCTTAATAAAGCTTGGCTCTGCATCACAAATCAATATTAGACTTGCCTTATGACGGAAAGCGCAAACCCAAACGAACTAAACCAGTATTTGTCTTCTGACGAAAGCCCAGAGGATTCTATGATGCTTTCTGATCTTGATGGTCTGCTTCACGGTGTGATTTGTTCTCCCTCTTCAATCTCATCTGATGTGTGGATGGCAGCAGGGCTTGGCGTTGAGCCAAAAGAGTTACCT
Organism: Paracoccaceae bacterium; assembly: GCA_016778765.1. GTDB lineage: Bacteria > Pseudomonadota > Alphaproteobacteria > Rhodobacterales > Rhodobacteraceae > Thalassovivens. The sequence goes on from JADHOV010000007.1 coordinate 2,220, forward strand.
GATTGGGTCGTGAGTACCCTTACTGATCTCTATATGGAGATCGCTCAAGGTCTTGCTCATGATCCGATGATGGTTGTCGAGCCAATATTCTGGCAAGCCAAAGCAGGACATCTGTTGCGGTACTTGGTGTGAGGGTTTCATGAAGGCTGTCAGCCTAAATCCAAAAGAGTGGCTCAGGTTAAGTGAACGCGGCCCAGACGGACATCTAATGCCCCCTACCTTGCTTCATTTGATTTATAACAATTTAGGTTCGCATCCTCATCAACAAACCCAAACTTCTTATCTTGTGCCTGATTATAACAATTGCCATCTTTGCAACCTCACCGCTCAGTGAGTTTATCTTTTCAATCTCACTATACTTAATTGGCCGAAACGACCAAAATACTGTAATGGACAACTAATACAGCAAAGCAATTCGTAGGAACAAATATGAATAATCATAGTGAAAAATTCTGCATCTCCAGAGCTAAGAACGCTACTTTTGAGAATGACCAGTTTAGAACTTGGCTATCTGCACGAGACTTAGGTTTAGCTACTGCCACAAATGGCGCTTTTGGTGCGCAAGTTACTAGGGCAAAGGAGTTGGGGCATTCTACTGGAAAGCACTATCACGAAATGACCTTCCAAATGATATATGTTTTAAATGGATGAGTTAAATTCTGGTATGAAAACGAAGGTGAGTTTCTGTTAGAAAAAGGTGATTTTGTTTATCATCCACCGACTGCAGCACACGACCTGCTTGATTATTCAGCAGACGTTGAATTGTTAGAGGTTTATTCGCCATCATCGCCCGAAACAATTGATGTCTGATATTACCTAATGCCAACCTCAAGGCTTGTCCTGTTGAGGGAATGCGACAACTTGTGCGTTGTTTAGCTTATTGATTGACTTATCTTTGTATCAGTCAAAAAGGAGATTAGACATGAAATTTATCACAACTTCGATTTTCGCTTTAATCCTAAGCACCCCAGCCGTCCTAGCTGACGGATGCAGCAATCACGGCAAAGACGTAACCATGTCTTGCGCTGTAGGACAGGTTTGGAACCCTGAAACCCAGCAATGCATGGATACAAACGCGTAGAACCTACCTGAGGTGGGGTCATTTTCCACTGGAGGGTGTCAGGCGGCAAGTCTATTGTAGATCCGCTTCACCTTGGCAAGTTGCCATTTGCCTCTACCGCTGGGCGTGGGATCTCTTCAGCATTCAGAGCTTGAGCCATAGAGTTCATTGACATCCGCCCATCAGGGTTCAATCTGTCGAACAGGGGTTTGTGGTTCTCAGCTTTAGCGTTGGAGTATTGCTTCTTAGCTGTAGCTGCTTTGAGGCAATACTCTTTCGCAACAGTACGCGCAATACCTGTCCTCTAGCCTTTGCAGCAGCCGAAGCTCTCGTCGCCCCCCGTCAAAGATACGCGTGGCCTCATCCTGCGCAGTCCCACAGTTTCGCTGACTGGACAGGTCACGGAATTGTTCTGCTGCTCTCACTTGGTATTTTCCCTAAGAGGAGAAACGATAGGGCATCACCAATACGGACAGCAGAATTCCGCGCAGCAGCGGCGAGGCCTGCGGGCGTGACGGCAGACGCGGCGGGCGGCGGCGCGCATAAGCGCGCTGTTTGCCACGCCTGAATAAAGCGTTCAAAACAGGCTGACCTGCCCGGCTTTGAAATAGGGATAAATTGAGCGCCTTTTCAGATATTCACAAATGGCATCATAAGCGCTGCGTAAAAACTATTTCCCCTTTATCAAAAAGCCAATTTTGCGATTAATCTCAGAATGTCAGATCTAGATCAGATCGAAGCCGCAGTGCAGTGCGGCGCAACTGCAGCGCCGTCTCGTTTTCAGCCACAAAAAAGCCCTTTTTCTATGATCAGGGGGTTTGCATATCATTGCCTTAGTGCAGCGAAATATGACCGCAGTATTTTGACGTTACTAACAGTGTAGATGTTTTTGTAAAGAGTTTCATGTCGTTAAAGAGTTTCAAAATCCTCCTAGTAACCTGTATGATGTTCACCAAGCCCGCACTGGCAGAAGAGGTAGATCAATGCCCTTTTGTTTTAGGAGAGAGCGTTGAAGCTGTATCAAGATCGAAACTGCAAGAGTTTGAAAACAACTTTCCTATAAAGAAATCGCAGTTTGAACCCACCGCAAAATTTAAGGCGCGACAAGAGCGTTCTGTGAAAAACGCCATAATCGCTATTCAAGGTCGCGGAGCGTGCAATGTCAATTAGGCTCGGAGGTAAATGCAGCAATGTCAAAATCGAAATTTGAGATAGCATTTGAAGGCCATCCCTTCGATGAAGGCGAGATCGATGTACGCGATCTTGCGCCTACCCTTCTGGCATTAGGAGATGTAGTTAAAGCTGCCAACACGGCACTGAATGGCGACAGGGCAAATGCGCGTTTGAAAATGGCCACTACTGATGAGGGGTCTTTCGTCGTGGCGCTCACAATGGATGTTGGTTGGTTGACGGACATGCTAGATGCTGTCGATGCCCATAAACAAAGCTGGGATGGAGCCAATCAGGTTATGGATTTTATTATTAAGGGGACCACCATCATCGGCGGTGGAACCATTGGCTTAATCGCAGCAGTGAAAGCGTTGAAGTGCAAGCCTCCAGACAAAGTGAAACTGAAGTCAGATGGCACTGCCGAGATAACTACCAACCGGAACAACTTCTTGGTGGATGAACGGACCTTAAAACTGATGCAAGATTCTCCGACACGGGAAGCCATCGCGGATCTTGGAAAAAATGCTTCTCAAGTAGATGGTCTCAAATATCTTCGAATTGGAGCCGATACCGAAGCGATCAAAGCTGTTCGCCTCACTAAGACTGATCTCACGTCTTTTAAAAAACCGCCAGAGGCCGATGAAACAAGCACAGAAACAACACGCCGTGAAGCCTGGCTAAAGATCGTGACTATGCATTTTACTTTCGGTTATAAATGGCGTTTCTCCACTCGCGGTGATCGCCCTTTTTTGGCTGAAATGGAAGACTCACACTTTCAAAATGACGTCCAAAAGGGAAAGGTGACGCTCCACGCTAACGATACCATACGCTGTCAGCTCCGCGAAGAGCAATCCATATACGCGTCCGGTTTAATAACAACCATTTACGTGGAAAAGGTTCTTGAGCACAGGCGAGGTGCCCGCCAGATGAATTTGCTTTGAGCACTAGAGCTTCGTTTTGATAAGTTTACTACAAAAAACAAACTGAGCTGGATAATCCAAGCGCCATAAGCGCTGCTTAAATAATCTTCATTACAATAGCTCAGAAAAAACCTTTGGTTGAAAAGACCAAGGTTCACTCAAGTTGTTACAATTTCAAAAAGGAGGCCTCATGGTTGATTTTGTAAAGCTCGTGCTTGAGTTGGATACATCAGATCTTGAGCAGAGCGAGGTGAAGCTTAAAAACTTGACCGTAGCCGGTGATAAGGCCGAAAAAAGCGCGAAAAAACTTGGCTCATCGGCAAAAGCCAGCGCTGCGCAGTTAAAACAAGCGACCAAACAAGTCGAAAAATTCGGCTATGGCCTTAAGATCAACGGCGGGCATACCGCCAACCTTACCGCGCAGCTCATAGCAGGCGGCAGATAGCACGCAATAAATACAAAAACACCCAAGAACGGGCTTAAAACAACCCGCTCCCACGCTTTGATCCATATCGATTGTTTTGGATCAACCCAAAATATCCCGGCGCGGATCATCCCATAATGACGGGCATTGCAATTCTTTACGGCGCAAAGCGGATCTCCGCCAAATCGCTCTTGTAAGCGCCGGCAATCACCCGCATCCTCGCGATATAAAGCGGAGGACATATGCGAAGTTCAAAAACAATCCACGTCATCTCGGCGCATGCAGAAGGCGAAGTTGGAGATGTGATCGTTGGGGGCGTTGCGCCGCCGCCGGGCGCCACGATCTGGGAGCAACGAAACTGGATCGCCAAAGAGGAGACGCTGCGTCAATTTATGCTGAACGAGCCACGTGGCGGCGTATTTCGCCACGTCAATCTTTTGGTCCCTCCCAAAAGCCCGGATGCCGCCGCCGCTTTCATCATCATGGAGCCCGAAGATACCCCGCCGATGTCCGGCTCAAACTCGATCTGCGTGGCAACTGTTTTGCTCGATGGCGGCCTTCTTCCGATGCAAGAGCCGATCACCGAATTTAGCCTTGAGGCCCCCGGAGGGCTGGTGCAGATTAAAGCCCATTGCAAGAACGGCAAGGCTGAACGGATATTTGTTCAAAACCTTCCCAGTTTCGCCCAACAAATTGCCGCGCCGCTTGAGGTTGCTGGACTCGGCACGCTGAGAGTCGACACAGCCTTTGGTGGCGATAGTTTTGTGATGGTGGATGCCGCCGCTTTAGGATTTCAAATTGCCCCGGATGAAGCGGCCGATCTTGCCAAATTAGGTCGCAAAATAACCGACGCGGCCAACCAGCAATTGGGCTTTTCTCATCCCACCAATGCCGATTGGAAGCATTTTTCGTTTTGCCAATTCGCAAGCCCATTGGAAGAAGATAAAGAGGAGCTGCGGATGAAATCTGCTGTGGCCATTCAACCGGGAAAGATTGATCGCTCGCCAACCGGCACTGCCCTCTCTGCGATGATGGCTGTTCTGCATAAAAAGGGCAAAATGCGCCTCGCCCAAACGCTTACCGCGCGCTCTATCATCGGATCAGAGTTTTCCGGACGCATCGTGGGTCTGTCTGACTTAAATGGCACCGCGGCCATTCTACCTGAAATAAGCGGCCGTGGTTGGATCACTGGCATTCACCAGCATATGCTGGATCCGGATGACCCATGGCCACAGGGCTACCGCCTATCCGATACATGGGGCGCAAATTAACATATGACGGCAGAGCACTCTTTTTATGGGCAACCTCAGCGTTTTCCGCCCAGGATTTAGAGTAAAGATCCGTTTTTTTGAAATTGGCTTTGCAAAATTCAGATAAAAAACCTCTTTGAGCCAACTTACCATACACTGAAAATTATTTTTCCTGACACAGGCCCGATTTCTTGACCTCAAATCAAATCCTACATGATGAGAAGACGCGCCAGCAAGCATAAGCAGGCCAAAATTTAAAAACAAATTTTGAAAATGATAAAAAACACCCTGACGCAAGAATGCCTCACTTTTAACATTTTTCCATGCCCATAGTGTTCCTGCACAGCGAAAAACTGAAACAGCGTCTGTCTCAGTCACGGCTGAGCATATGGTTAATTAGTTAAGTGGAGAGATTTTTATGAAGAAAGTCATGTTGGGGATCGTTGCTTATACGATTTTTGGGACGATGGCCGTGGCGCAATCTCCGGGAAGAGATCTAGCGGCGCTTGCCTTTGCCAGCGAGGATAGCAATGAGGACGGGTTTGTCAGTCTGGGCGAACATCAAGAACAGGCTATAAACATATTTCTGTCAATGGATGCCAATGATGACGGACTGCTCAGCTGGAGAGAATTTTCTTTTTAGGGATTTGGAATGGAACTTATTGCGGATGACTCGCATCGTTCACAGGCTTATGAAACTGCAAGAAAAGTTGTGTTTGACCTTTGGGATCGCTCAGATGACTGGAAGCTTACCCAAAAAGAGCAGCTGCGTGGCATAACCGCAGATTTTTTTCAGGCCGATGAAGATCGCGATGGACGATTATCAAAGGATGAGATGCTGAAACACTCGATTATCAATGTCACGTTACGCTCAGCGCTCAGGTTGGACCAATAAAAAACGCGCACATCTGCCGCAGTTCAAGCGGGCAAGCCGCAGACTATTGCAAATCTTTGGGCAACGGAGTGCAACGCATTTAACGAGTTTATGCTGCTCGCCCGATATGGTCTAAACGTGGATCACCTGATCAAACGCATCCAACACGCTTTCATGCATCATTTCAGACAGCGTCGGATGTGGGAAAACCGTTTCCATCAAATCTTGCTCTGTGGTTTCCAATTGACGCCCGATCACATAGCCTTGGATCAACTCGGTCACCTCGGCGCCGATCATATGGGCGCCCAGCAATTCGCCCGATTTTTTATCAAAAATGGTTTTCACCAATCCCTCAGGCTCGCCTAAAGCAATGGCTTTGCCATTGCCGATAAATGGAAACCGCCCAACTTTAATCTCATGGCCCTTCTCACGCGCTTGCGCTTCGGTATACCCGACGCTGGCGATTTGAGGATGACAATAGGTGCAGCCTGCAATTGTTTCGGGGCGCACGGGATGCGGCGTTTTACCGGCAACTAACTCGGCAACCATAACCCCTTCATGGCTGGCCTTATGGGCGAGCCAAGGGGCGCCGGCCACATCGCCAATTGCGAAAATGGTTGGGATAGAGGTGCGGCAATAGGCATCGGTTACGATATGGCTGCGATCAACAGCAATGCCCATATCTTCCAAGCCCAAATTTTCAACATTTCCCAGAATACCAACCGCAGAAATGACCGTGTCAAACGTCTCGGTGGTGGTTTTACCGGCCTGTTCAATATGCGCCGTCACTTTGCCCTTTGCCCGGTCGAGCTTTTTGACCATTGCCTTTTCCAAAATATGCATACCCTGTTTTTCAAACTGTTTTTTGGCAAAAGCACTTATTTCAGCATCTTCTACGGGCAAGATCCGATCCATCACCTCTACAACGGTGGTATCCGTACCCAGCGTGTTGTAAAAACTAGCAAATTCAATTCCAATCGCGCCCGAACCAATAACCAATAGTTTTTTGGGCATGCGGCTTGGCGTCAGCGCGTGCTTATAGGTCCAAACCAGATCGCCATCGGCTTCAAGCCCGGGCAACTCGCGCGCTCTGGCGCCGGTTGCCAGAATGATATGCTTGGCTTTCAGCGTTTCCGTTTTGCTCTTGGTCGTTACATCGACGCTGGTGGCGCTTGCGATCCGCGCCTCGCCCATCAAAGTGGTGATTTTATTTTTCTTCATCAAGAAGCCAACGCCTTGATTTAACTGTTTGGCAACCCCGCGCGAGCGCGCCACGACAGCCTCAAGATCGTAATCGATGCCTTTGGCGCTTAATCCGAACTCTTTTGCCCGATGCATTAGGTGGAACACCTCCGCCGATCGCAACATCGCTTTGGTCGGAATACAGCCCCAATTGAGACAGATTCCGCCCATATGCTCGCGTTCGACAATGGCGACCTTCAAACCAAGTTGGGCGCCCCGTATCGCAGCCACATAGCCGCCGGGCCCCGCCCCAATAACCACCAGATCAAATGCACGCTCTACCATCGCTTTCCTCATCTCAAAAAATTTGTTTAACGTTAAACTAAATTGGGATCGAGTTCAATGGGTCAGCGCAAAATCAAATCGGAACGGTCAAATTTTGAAACAGGTTGCCATAGCCACCATCGCGTATAAAATCAGCTTCGGCCTGGCTGCTCTTGCGCGAGAGGGCGCTGTTTCGATCAGGAAATCTGCCAAAGTTACGAATAACCTCACGATGCGCCCTGGCATGCAGCAAATTATGCCCGCCGCCATCGCGCATGCGTTCCTTGAGCAAACGCACGCATCGATCCTGATCGATCAAGTTCTCAGAATGCATCAGCGGCATGTAAAAAAATTGCCGTGCAGGTTCATCAACGCGCAAATCCCATTTCTGATTAATGGCTGATTTCGACGCCGCCAATGCCACAGTATCAGATGAAAAGCCTGTATCCTGACCACGAAACATATTGCGCGAAAATTGATCTGCGAGAATAATATATGCCAAAGCCCCGCTCGGATATGTCAACCACAAGCCATAGCGACCTTGCATCAATTCTCGCCACGCAGGCTCAAAGCGGTGCTTGATTTCCGCATCAAGGTCCAAATCAACAGAATACCATTTTTCTGGCGCAGTCTCATCAAGCCAGAATTTTAAAATCTGATCAGGGGTCATGGTCGCTCCCTTATTTTACGACAGTTCTTCTCTGGTTTTTTTATTTATGAAAATAAAAGGGTTTTCAATATTTTTCTATATATAGATGTATAAAACTTCATTCATCAACATCTTGGCCTTCTTCCTCTTCCATAGCCGTCTCAATCGCGATTTCTTGCGCGAACTCAACCGATAAAAGAGACGCCGTGGGCATAACGGTTTGATAGGCATTTGCCTCTTCGACGGTTGGAGCCGCGCGCTGCGTACTGCGATAGGCCGCGTAAAGCGCAAGACCTGCCATCAAGAAAGAAATAAGCACAAAAAACCCATAAGCTCCGATGGCCTGCATGACCCATCCCACGATTAAAGGACCAGCAATCGCCCCAATCCCATTGATGAACAGCAAACCTCCAGAGGCAGACACCATATCATCAAAGTCTAAAAAGTCATTGGTATGCGCGATCAGTAAAGAATAAAGCGGGTTCGACGTCCCCCCTACAATGAAGGCCGAAACCAATAACAAGGTGAAATTCTGCCCCATAAAAACCCCAATAAGAGCCCCAACGGCTCCAATCGCAGCCACGCTCATGATCAAGCGGCGCCGGTCCATTCGATCAGATAACCAGCCGATCGGGTATTGTAAAAACACCGCGCCAATATAAAAAGTGGCAACGAAAAGCGAAATCTTTCCCAGCGATAAACCCACTTCCGCCCCATAAACCGCCGCCATGCCAAATTGTGCTGAAAACACCCCGCCCAGCATAAACATCCCCGCGCAGCCCAAAGGTGAGGTTTCAATCAGCTTTTTCAATGGCATTGGATTTGTGGTTTCAAAAGCTGGTGTCGGGCTGATCGAAAGAAGAATCGGCGCAAATGACACGGAAACGAAAACCGAAATGATAATAAATAACGTATAGCCCCCAGGATCACTGGTGACCAATAGGCCTTGGCCAACGACGATTCCCACCATTTGCAATATCAAATAAAGCGAAAGGGATTGACCACGGTTTTCATTCGTTGCGGCGTTGTTCAGCCAGCTTTCAGCGATAATATAAACCCCGCAAAAACAAAACCCGATGATCAAACGCCCAAACATCCAAAAAACCGGGTTTAAATATAATGGAAACAACACCAGCACAGCCGAAATGAAGGAGGCAAGTGCCGCAAATACGCGCACATGGCCGACGCGGCGAATAAGCGAGGGCACCATGCGGCTGGCGCCCAAAAACCCAATGAAATATGCGGACATAATCATCGACATTTCGAAAGGTAAAAACTGCTCTATGCCGCCACGCACCCCCAACAGGGTGCTCTGCAGACCGTTTCCAACCATTAACAGCATCATGCCCAATAAAAGGGCCCAAGAATTCTTAAAAACTGACAGCATGGAAAGGCTCCAATCACCACGCAGAACGGCAGAAAGGACCGTCTGTTTACCCTAATCGAGTCGCTTACTTCTGTCTATCTCTGTGGAACCAAAAGCGAGGAATCACCATAGGAAAAAAACCGATATTGCTGTTTAATCGCATGGGAATAGATAACTTTCATCTGTTCAAGCCCGATCAACGCTGAAACCAGCATCAACAATGTTGATTTTGGCAAATGAAAATTGGTCATCAATGCGCTTGCAACGTTGAATTCGAAGCCTGGAAATATGAAAATATCGGTTTCCCCCTGCCACGCCTCAATCTGTCCACTGCGACGCGCGGCGGTTTCCAGTAAACGCAGCGCGGTTGTTCCTACTGGAATAATGCGCCCCCCCTCAGCCTGCGTTGCGGCTATTTCTTCGGCGGCTTGCGGGGAAACACTTCCCCATTCAGAATGCATCTTATGGCTTCGAATATCCTCGACCTTTACGGGCAGAAAAGTGCCCGCGCCCACATGCAGCGTCACATAGGTTACACCAATATGTTGCTCTGCCAATTGCGCCAAGAGCGGCGCATCAAAATGTAGCGAGGCGGTGGGCGCGGCCACCGAGCCTTGATGCCGCGCGAATACGGTTTGATAATCCTGTCGATCTTGCGCATCGGCGGCTCGTTTTGACGCAATGTAAGGCGGCAAAGGCATCATCCCAAAACGATCTAGCGCGCTCTCAAACGCCGCTTCGCTTCTATCAAAACGCAGCACAGCTTGTCCTTGTTGTTTATCGAGCAACTGCGCCGACAGGCCGCCGGCGAATTCGATCGTCTCGTTAAGAGCGACTTTTCGCAAGGGTTTGATCAGCGCCATCCAATCACCATTCTCTTGCCGATGCAGCAATGTCACCTCGATCCGGGCTTCGCCGCTGCCGCCTGAGGCGGCGCTCCGCCGGCGCATACCGCTCAGGCGGGCCGGAATGACCTTCGTATCGTTCAGAACAAGGCGATCTTTAGGAGTGAGATATTCTAGCAAGTTTGCCACAGACCGATCCGCAATCCCTTCCCCATTTGACACCAGCAATCGGGCCGAAGAGCGCGGGGAAACAGGCCGCGTGGCAATCAATTCTTCGGGTAGCTCAAAATCAAATTCGGTTAATTTCATCGCTGCGGTCACTCAAGTTTGGGGGGAGGGCGCCGGAACACATCGCGAAAAATTCCGGGCGTTAAGATCGACAAAGGATTCACCTCTAAACTTGGCTGTCCTTTTTTTCCATCTAAATTAAAACTAAAGCCAAAGAGACCATCGCCTTTTCTGGTCAGGGCCGAGCCAATACCGTTGATAAAATATATTGGCGATAGAACCCCCTGCATATCCAGGCTCTCTGCCTTTCGATTGTAATAGCCATCCAAAGACAACCCGATGGACGGCCCAAACGCAGAGGCTGATTCAACAATAATTTGTTCCTCAGTGCTTCTGAATTTGGCATCTATCTCCGATAAAAGAATACCCGGCCCTGTCAATTGCTCTAATAGGCCAACAATGCTGATTGCGTTCAAAAGCTCTGCAAAAACGGGCGCTTTTTGAACTTTCACATTCCGGATTTCCAAAAGCCCATCAGTTTCACCCATTTGTTGCGTTGGACTTAAATTTAACCGCAGCTGCCCGCCTGTAGCGCTTTGCAAAGCTCCAACCGATGTCAGCAAACGCCCTGCCTGTTCTGACGTTACTTCCAAGGCGGTGCGGCCATTAAGCGGCGATAAAACAGCCACAACTTGTGCCACCCCGTTCACTTTTGCCGAAAATGGACCCGACAATTGCGGTGCGCTGATCAAATCCGCACGAAATTCGGTCAGTTTATTTTCACCCAACACCACCTCATCCAAGGCCACCTTTAGCGCAAGCGGCGCCGTCTGCGCAGCGTTTGTTTCGGGCATGCCTGCCATCAGATTTGGAAAATTAACCCATCCGCCAAATATCTCAATGCCCATCGCGGGGTTAAACTGACCGAACACATCAAGTATATCATCCACTTGAAGCTTAGATATTGATAGCGATTTAAATTCCTCTTGTTCTGCGTAATCTACCGCGCCTTCCAAATTCAAACCAGCGCCGGTTAGGGAAACCGCATCGGTCAGCACCCGCTTATTATAGCGTCCCGTTAGCCGAAACTGGACGGGTTTTTTAGCCGGTTTTTGCCAATTTATTTGCTTTGCGTTTACCCCTAATCCCACCAAATCAGAGCTGAGGGAAAACGAGGCTTCTGCGCCGCTTGGCAAGCTTGCCGTTATCTGCGCAGGGCTGCTGCCGCTGATCAATCCTTCGACCTCAGCCTCTGTAAAGCGACTTACCAATTCAGAGGAAAGATCCAATTCAGCCTCAAGCAGTGCAGGCACATCCGCCTGATCTGGGCCCAATCCCTTTTGAAACTTTGCCGTGAAAGGCACCTGATCAAACCGGCCTGTTCCGGTGAGTTCCAATTGCTTGGGAGATAAGGCGATTTGCACCAAATCACTCGAGATCACAGCACCTGTGTCACCGAACTCGCCTTCAAAATTCTTCACATCGCCTTTCGCAAAGATTTCAACAGAATCGCCGCCATTTTTAACCATCGAAAATAAAACCGAGGCGGTCAAAGCAACCTCGCCCACCCCCGGTATTTTGGGAAGTTTTGTTTCGCTATTTCGCGAAGACACGACGATATCAACAAGCGGCAGCACATCCGCCAACTGCCCTGACACGACAACATCTGCCACCCCATCTGATGGGATTTTTTTCGTATCAGGGATCACGAAGCGCGTTCCGGACATATCAACAGGTCGAGCCCCGCTTGCAGTCATAAATCCGGCACTCAAATTGGTTGCAAGCCGATTTGAATTTGACGAAAATTGCCCCCGCGCCTGCGTGATCATCGGCAATGATTTTGTAACCCGTAGCGCAGTCTCCTCATAAGCAAATCCAAGATCTAGCACAGGGGGCTGGTTTGCGGGCAATCTCCAGGCGAAGCGCACATCACGTAATTTCGAGTGCTTTACATTTTTTGACACCCAATCTCTGGATCTGGGTTTAAACCCTACGGGCCAATATTCCATTATGGCGGCCTTGGTTAAAGCTGGGGTGCGAGCGTCGAGCGCCACAGACCAACCCAGCGCCTCAGCGTTCACCCGCGCCTGACCCCGAACTGAAATCTTTTTTGTACTATTCGTTGCGTAAAACTGCCCAACTTCAAGCCGAAATGGAGTTAAATTCAAGCGAAAATCAACCAAGGCGTCATCCAGGATAACTGCATCGAGTTGACTGTTTTGAAAGTTGGCTTTGGCCTCCGAAAATCTAAGTTGGCCAAACAAGCTATCGGGCCAAGCCTCTTTCATCTCAAGCGCGGCGTAACCCTGCCCCAGAAACGACACATCAGAGCCCACAATTCTGATTTGATCAAACTCTAAACGGCGATCCAGCGGATCATAGGTGAAATAGGTTTGCGCCGTTTCAAACTGGATCGGCACCGCTGTTTCATTGGGTCTGAGCGCGCCTTGCTTTATCTGCAAACTCACGCTGAGCGCCCCCAAAGCGCCGGATTCATCTATCGCGCCGTTTATCGCGCCAGAAATTGGACCCTCAACGGCGTTCAACCATGCAAAAAATGGCAGCTGGCTCGCCATGTCCTGCGCTGGTAAATCTTCGAATAGCACATCAAAATTTGCGGCGCTCTCTCCGATTTGTCGTTCTATTCCGGCGCGCAAGCTCGCATAATCAGCTCCCCCGGCCAGCAGCCCCATACTGACGTCAAGCGATAAAGCCGCCCCTTGTTTCTTCAAAACAAGCCTTGCCCCATCAATCACCCAATTTCGCCGGCTGAGAAAATCTTGATAGGTGATCGCAATGTTGTTGATCGCGATTGTCTTCAAACTCTCAAAGAGGGCGGTTTGCAACACTTGATCCATTGGCATGATCAATGTTGGAAACAGCGTCATCGCCACATCGCTTGGCTTCAAATCCGCGCTTTGAACATAGATATCGCCCGTCTTCTGCCGGCTTAACGGCATAAAAACACCGTCAGCTATGAGCATTTCTGGCCTGATCTGCCCTTCCAAAAGCGCTGGCAGATTCACCTCAACGCGCAGGGATCGTACCTCAAGCGGCGCTTCTAACGGGCCTGGCAACGAAATCGAGACATTCTCAAACTGAAATTGAGGCGCCCAATTTTCGGATAAGGTCAGGAATACATCAGAAAACTTGACTTCCGCATCAGGAAGGTTTTCGCTTAAAATGCTCGCAACGCGGTCTTCAACCCAATATGGTAGCGCAAGATCGCGGCCCTTTAAAACCGCAACGAACAGCAATAAACACAGGATCAACGCTCCCAAAAGTGCACTAACCGCAGAGACCAATACAGCAAGCCAGCGCCAGGGATGACGCGCAACCCTCACATTCTTCCCTTCTTCGCCCACTCTTTTGTTGCCCTAACTCTTTTTTCGCGTTCAATTTGTTCTAGCTCTTAGCGCGTCTGCCAATTATTTAGCAAGGAATGCACCATGACAAATTTGCCTTATCCCGCTCCGATTGTACAGCTGCCGCGGGATGGTGGCGGCGAATTGGCGCTCTCAGATCTGCAACCATCTTCGGTTGTTCTGTTTTTTTACCCCCGCGATAATACAAGCGGCTGCACGAAAGAAGCTCAAGGCTTTACCACCCATCAGGACGCGTTTGAAAAGTTAAACGTCAAAATTATCGGCATTTCAAAAGACAGCGTGAAAAGCCATGACAAATTTGTTGAAAAGCAGGGGCTCGGCATACCCCTTCTGTCAGATGAAAAGGGCGATATCTGCGAACAATTTGGCGTTTGGAAAGAAAAATCCATGTATGGTAAAACCTATTTTGGTATTGAGCGCTCCACTTTTTTGATAGATGGCTCCGGTCAAGTGGTGCAGGAGTGGCGCAAAGTTAAAGTGGCCGGGCATGTCGAAGCGGTCTTAGCCGCGGTGCAAACCCTGTAACTCAAAAGAGGTCATTTGATGCGATTAAGCCTTGCTGAAATGGGCGCAAATGTGCTGAATACTGCGGATGGGCGCGCAAAAACCGCCCTGTCTTTGAAATATGCCCAGGCCTGGCAAGAGGCGCGCGCCGCAGGCAACATGCTTGAAATTGGATCGGCACCGGCACCAGATCACCCAGCGCGTCCCGAGGCCCCCCGCTTATGTGCGCCAAAAGACGTGGCCAAACGCAAGCCCGGATCACCCGAAGGCCGGATTGCGCTGTTGCACGCGGTCGCCCATATCGAGCTGAATGCCGTAGATCTGCATTGGGATATTATTGTTCGGTTCAGCAAGACCCGCCTGCCAACCGGCTTTTTTGATGATTGGGTGCAGGCGGCTGCAGAAGAAAGCAAGCATTTCAATTTAATCTGCGATTGCTTAGAAAATTTGGGCAGCTTTTATGGCGCGCTTTCCGCCCATGCCGGAATGTGGCGGGCAGCCCAAGATACAAAAACCGACCTGTTAGGGCGCTTGGCCGTGGTGCCCATGGTTCTAGAAGCCCGTGGCCTTGATGTGACGCCGAATATGATAAAAATATTCAAACAGGCAAAAGAAACCCAAGCCGTTGAGGCGCTAGAACTTATCTATTCAGAAGAAGTGACACATGTAGCATATGGATCAAAATGGTTTAATTTCTTGTGCGGGCGCGATGATAAAGACCCAAAGCAAGTTTTTCATGCGCTGGTGCGAAAATATTTCAAAGGCAATCTGAAACCACCCTTTAACGCCGAAAAGCGGGCAGATGCGGGCATCCCGCCGGATTTTTACTGGCCTTTAACCGAAAATATTGAATACCCTGCCTTTCTTGGTGGGAAAAACGCGCCTGATTGAAAAAACGACAGCGCGCGGCACAGCGCCCCCAGAAAAATGACCTGCGCAACCGATGCGATGCAGCGGTGCAAGCTGATTGACCTCAACGTTTGCGATCAGTATCACCGATACAACGTAATCTGGCCTTACAAATTTTCAGGAAAACTGTGCGACCCCCCTCAAAAAAATCTTTTTTGTGGTTTAGCGAAAAAACCATCTACATGGAGGCTGCTGGGCAAACCAGAAAGATCAGCTTGTCATCAAGGGCGCAGATTTCAGCCTTCATTTGCGCTATCGGTTTGGTTTTCTGGATCAGCTTCAGCGGCCTTATGCTGTTTTCGAAGGGGGTTGGCGCGCCATCAATCAGGGCAAACTCCATAAATAACGCAATCAACGCGTCTGAAACTAGGGTCTTTGCGGAAGAATTGAACGCAATCACGCAACAGAGCCTATCAGTAAAATCACAGCTCTCGGCAGCGCTTGCAGAAATGCGAAAAATGCAAAACGGGGAGTTAATCGCAAGCGAACAACAAGAGCAGCTGCAGCATAAGCTGGCTTTGGCGCTCAACGAGTTGAAGGTATTAAAACAGCAGCGCATGGGTGAACGTAACGCAAGCGCTGCAGGCTCGGTCGCCCATAGCGCATTATCAGCGCTCCCTCGCCCAGAAAACGCCTCTGCGATCGACAAGGTGTCGCAAGCACTTTCGCAAACAGCCGCAGACAAACTGGAAACCGAACAAAACCTTGCCGCCGCGCTAAGCGCACGCGATGCACTTGAGTTGGAAATTCGCCTCATTGAACAAAAATACGAACAATTATTCCGTCAGATTGAAGAAGCCCTTACAATTTCCGTAAAGCCATTGGAAAAAGTTTTGCGCGCCAGTGGCCTAGACGCTGACTCGCTTTTAAACACCGTGCGCCAAGGATATTCGGGGCGCGGTGGACCAGCTTTCGGGCTTGAAACAAACCCCGCTGACCTTTCTGCCGAAGAAGCCAGAGCGCTTGGTATTTTAAACTCTTTGGCCAAGCTGGATCACTACCGCATCGCAATAAACAAACTGCCTTTCGCGCCCCCGGTCACCGCCGCGCATCGCTTCACCTCTGGATTTGGCCCACGCTGGGGGCGCATGCACCGCGGCATCGATCTTGCCGCGCCAAAGGGTACGCCAATTCTGGCCACGGCGGATGGCGTTGTAACATTCGCGGGCACGTTTTCCAGCTATGGAAAACTTGTAAAAATCAAGCATGACTTTGGCTATGAAACACGCTATGGTCATCTTTCAAAGATCCGTGTAAAAAAGGGACAAAGAGTGTCTCGAGGAGAGTCGATCGGTGGTATGGGGAATACCGGGCGCTCCACAGGGACGCACCTGCACTATGAAGTGCGCTACAAAGGAAAAGCGCTAAATCCGATGAATTATATTAAGGCAGCGAAAGATGTTTTCTAAAAGCAAAATAAACGAACCAGGTCAAAAAGACAGCGATGCAGCAACGCCCAGCGCCCCTGCGCCCACGGCTTATGCGGCTGATCAAATTGAAACAAAGCCATCATCACCGAAGGCCAAACCTCCTGCATCCGTTCTGTCATCTGATCTGCACGTTACCGGAAATATGAAAACCACGGGTGACATTCAAGTGGAAGGCACGGTTGAGGGGGATATTCGCGCGCATCTGCTGACGGTGGGCGAAAGCGCCACGATCAAAGGCGAAGTCATTGCCGATGATGTGGTTGTAAATGGCCGAATCGTTGGTCGGGTGCGTGGCTTGAAAGTGCGCCTAACGGCGACGGCGCGCGTGGAAGGCGATATCATTCATAAAACAATCGCGATTGAATCGGGGGCGCATTTCGAAGGTTCTGTTCAGCGCCAAGACGATCCATTGACCAAAACGGCCGCAGCAAAGCCCGCCACAGCGGCCCCAGCGCCCCGGCAAACCGCCGCCAAAGTCTGACATTAGGCGCCAACAGATGATGCGCCAGCTCTTCATGAGCTGAGCGCATTTTTCGTTTCTGCTACATCTCAGCTACATCTTAATGCATTTTACTCGTTTTAGCGGGCGGCAATGCATATGTCATGGAAGCCCGCGCCACGGGTTCGGCTTTACCTTCAGAGTAGATAAGAACATCGCAAACAGCCAATAAACGGCCAAGTTTCAACAATTTACAATGCGCAATCAGATCACGACCTGCATCGGGTTTGCGCATAAAATCCAAAGAGGCATTGGTCGTAACAGCAAGTTCTTTCGGCCCGATTGCAGCCAGGACGCTCATATATACCGACACATCTGCCAAAGCGAACATGGCTGGCCCTGACACTGTGCCGCCGGGGCGCAAATGTCGTTCTTGCACCTTCAGGCGCACCTGTATCTGCCCCTCTTGTAGCGCCTCAATGGCAAATTCACCGCGAATCTGGGGAAACACGTCTTCAAGATAGCGCATTAAGGTCTCTGCCGTGTAAGGTAATGGCATTCTTTTCTCTCTCTTTATTTCGGTGTAGACTCGCGGAAAATCAGAAGGAGGGCAAGATGGCTTTATTAGAACGCAACGATACGGGATCGATTGCCCATCTCACATTGAATGCTCCAGAGAAATTAAACGCGCTGTCAGAGGGGATGCTGGAGGCGCTGCAATCTGAATTTGACGTCCTAAAAAACGACCAGGCGATCCGTGCGGTTATTTTAGAGGGCGCCGGCAAAGCGTTTTGCGCCGGCCATGATCTCAAAGAGATGACCGCAGGCCGGCAAGCCGAAGATGGCGGCAAAGCCTATTTCAAAACGCTGTTCAATCGCTGCGCAAAAATGATGCAAACAATCCAGAAATTGCCGCAACCGGTGATCGCACAAGTGCATGGCATTGCCACTGCCGCAGGCTGCCAATTGGTGGCAAGCTGCGATTTGGCAGTTGCCGCCGAGGGCACGAAATTTGGCGTTAACGGCGTTAATATCGGATTATTCTGTTCCACCCCAATGGTGGCGCTTTCCCGAAATATCCCCCGAAAACAAGCATTTGAAATGCTAACCACCGGGCAATTTATTAATGCCGCGCGCGCGCAAGACCTCGGTTTGATAAACCGCGTTGTCTCCGAAAAACAGCTCAGCGCAGAGACTCGGGCCTTGGCGGAATTATTGGCCAGCAAACTTGGCGTTGCGGTGAAAATTGGCAAAGAAGCGTTCTACAATCAGTTACAAATGCCATTATCCGAAGCCTATGATTATACGGGCGACGTGATGGTCGAAAATATGCTGTATCGGGATACCGAAGAGGGCATCAGCGCCTTCATTGAGAAACGCGATCCTAACTGGACACAGTAAACCATCCAAAGCTAAAACCTCAGGTCAATAAAGGCGGGTCTTGGGCTGGTCATTCCGTTGCATTTCGTTAGGAAGAGCGCATGAGCGAGACATTAAATATCATTGGCGGCGGCATGGCAGGATCAGAAGCCGCCTGGCAAGCCGCCCAAATGGGCGTGAACGTGGTGATCCACGAAATGCGTCCTCAGGTGAAAACATTTGCGCATCAGACGGCTGATTTGGGTGAAATGGTATGCTCTAACTCTTTTCGTTCTGACGATCACGAACAAAACGCCGTCGGCCTGCTGCACTGGGAAATGTTACAGGCCGAAGGCGTGATCATTCAAACCGCCTACGAGCATCGTTTACCTGCAGGCGGTGCTTTGGCCGTTGACCGTGAGGTTTTTGCCAAAAGCGTAACACGCAAACTCAAGGCGCATCCCAAGATCACGATTGTTAACAAAGAAATCGACGCGCTGCCTCAATCAGGTCATTGGATCGTGGCCACTGGGCCGCTCACCTCATCCGCGCTGGGCGCCTCTTTGGCAAAAACAACTGGCCGCGATGCGTTGGCCTTTTTCGATGCCATCGCCCCCATCCTCTATTATGACAGCATTGATATGTCCAAAGCCTGGATGCAATCGCGCTATGATAAGGGCGAAACTGAGGCCGAGCGCACCGCTTATTTAAACTGCCCGATGGATAAAAGCCATTATGAACGCTTTATCGACGCGCTGCTCGAGGCCGAAAAAACCGAATTTCATGAAGGAGAAACGGCGGGGTATTTTGATGGATGTTTGCCGATTGAAGTGATGGCAGAGCGGGGCCGCGAAACGCTGCGTTTCGGACCGATGAAACCCGTTGGCCTGACCAATCCACATAGCAGTCAAAAGCCCTATGCCGTGGTGCAGTTGCGCCGCGATAATGCCCTGGGCACGCTGTATAATATTGTCGGATTTCAAACAAAAATGAAATATGGCGCCCAAAAAGAGGTTCTGCGGCAGATACCAGGGTTAGAGGCGGCTGAATTTGCGCGTTTGGGCGGCATCCACCGCAATACGTTTTTAAATTCCCCCACTCTTTTGGATCATCAGATGCGTTTAAAAACGGCCCCACATCTACGCTTTGCCGGCCAAATAACTGGCGTAGAGGGTTACGTAGAAAGCGCCGCGATGGGTTTATTGGCTGGGCGCATGGCGGCCAGTGAGATCCTTGGAAAGCCTCTGCCCCCTGTACCGGAAGATACCGCCTTAGGGGCATTAATGCTGCATATTACCGGCGGCGCTGATGCAAAAACCTTTCAGCCCATGAATGTGAATTTCGGCCTGTTCAGACCGATAGAGGGCACAAAGAACGGCCGTAAAGGGCGCAAAGAGCGCTATAAAGCCTATACAGACCGGGCAAAAAGCGCTTGGCAGGATTGGTTGGCCAAAGCCCCTCTGGACGCCTAGCATCTGATTTGCTTAACTTACGGCATGACGACAACATATCTCGATAAAATTTACAGCGCTGACAGCGCAGATTTACGCCCCTTTTACGCCCAATGGGCGCAGAGCTATGATCAGGAAGTGGGCGAAAACGGCTATGTCACTCCGCTGAGAATTGCCGAGGCGCTGGCGCGACATGTAAAAGATCTGAGCATACCCATCCTCGATTATGGATGCGGCACAGGTGTTTCAGGGCAGGCGTTTCAAGAAGCGGGTTTTCTTACGATCGACGGGGTAGATATTTCGGCTGAAATGCTCGAGGTTGCGGCGCAAAAAAAGATCTATCGCCGCTTGGAGGTGTTTGCGCCCGAAATCGGCCCGAACGTGAAACTGGGGGCTTATCAGATTATTGCCGCGGTTGGCGTCATTGGCGCCGGCGCCGCACCGCTCGCCGTATTAGATAAAATGATGGCTCTCTTGGCTCCAAAAGGGCTGTTGGTGTTTTCATTCAATGATCACACATTGGAAGACCCCGCTTATGACGGGCTGGTTGAGGATTATGTAAAACAGGGTCAGGCGGTGCTGCATTTAAAGGAGTATGGCGACCATCTGCCAAAGCAAAAAATCAATTCCAATATTTATATTCTTGAAAAATTGTGACGTTTCGAACCAGATTTGCCCCCTCGCCCACGGGCCCGCTGCATCTTGGTCATGCGTATTCTGCCTTATATGGCCAAAGACTGGCCGAGGCAAAAAACGGGCTTTGGCTGCTTCGGATAGATGATCTAGACCACAGCCGTTCAAAACCAGAATGGACGCAGCAGATTTTCGATGATCTGCGCTGGCTTGGACTGGCTTGGCCCGAGCCTGTCAGGTTCCAATCGCAGGAAACCGCCTCCTATCAAACAGCGCTTGATGCGCTGGCACGCGCCGGAGTGATCTATCCGTGCTGCTGCAACCGCGCGGATATTGCGCAAGCCGCAGCTGCCCCGCAAGAAGGCGTGCCCGAATTTGGCCCCGATGGCCGCATCTACCCGGGCACATGCCGCCATCGCAGCCTGTCGCAGGCTGGCGCCGGCGACGCGCTGCGCTTGGATATGCGCAAAGCCGTCAAAGCCCTGCAAAAACCTGTGACCTATGAGGAATTTGGAACGCAGCATTCGAAACGGATAACGCTTAAACCCGAGCCGCTTATTGCGCAGGTTGGAGACGTGGTGCTGCGCAGAAAGGATCAGGGGACAGCTTATCATCTTGCCGTGGTCATAGATGATGATGCGCAAAACATCACCGATGTGGTGCGCGGCGCAGATCTGAGCGCCGCAACGCAAATTCATGTCGTGTTACAACAATTGCTGAATATTCAGACCCCTCGTTATCACCACCATTCCTTGATAAGGGATGAAACGGGCAAACGCTTGGCAAAACGCAGCGATTCTGAAGCGCTCAGCAGTTTGCGAAAAGCCGGCCACTCTGCCCAAGATATCACGGAGCGTTTGTTTTCAGCGCCTTAAAGCAGAACCGGCAAGCGTTCATGTTCCCTACCATCTTGCACGGTGATGTAAAAGCAACTGCGGCGGTGGGTATGGCACGCAGGCCCGGTTTGATCAATCAACAACAGCAGGCAATCGCGGTCACAATCTACGCGAAGCTCAACCAGCTTCTGGATATGCCCCGAGGTTTCGCCTTTCACCCACATCGCGCGACGCGAGCGGGACCAATAGGTTACCCGCCCTGTTTGAAGCGTGAGCTTTACCGCCTCGGCATTCATCCAAGCCATCATCAGCACTTCGTTGCTATTGGCATCCTGCGCAATCGCTGGAATCAAGCCATCTTCGTTAAATGCAAGTTCCTCAACGTTAAATTCCATTCTTACAAACCTTTGCTTCTGCGCCGCTTCGCCTTATGTATTGTGTTGTGGGTAAAAGGGAAAGACCATGTCGGGCGAGCCAGATCTGATAAAATTATACTCTAAAAAGATTTTGGCCTTAGCGGCCGATTTGCCAAATTATGCAAAGCTTGAGCATGTGTCGGCCCGCGCAAAAAAACGTTCGCCTCTCTGCGGATCAAGCGTAAGTGTTGAACTTGAACTCTCAGAAGGGCGCATAGCTGGCTTTACACAAGACGTAAAAGCCTGTGCATTGGGACAGGCCGCCGCATGCATCACCGCCAGAGCGATCATTGGCTGCAGCGCCGCGCAAGTGCGCGTGGCCTGCGCAGAATTACAGGCCATGTTGACAGCAGATGGCCCAATACCCGCGGAACCGTTTCACGATCTTGAGGTTTTGCACCCCGCAATTCAGTTTAAAAACCGCCATGCTTCAATTTTACTGTCTCTCGAAGCCACCACAGAGGCATTAGAGCTTGCGCAAAATGCAGAAAATACCGGCTGAGATAATGGGAAATGTACGCGCAAACCGCGTTCAAAGCCGGTCGAGCCGGGCCCATATGAAGGTTTGTCCGACGCGTAACCTCGCCGCTTTCATACCCGATCGCGACGGGTAAATCACGCTCTTAACGGCAAAAAAGCCGTCCGCAGGATGGTAGACATCACCATCGTTTAGGCAATATGAGAATTTAACGCTAGGCTTCATCACTTGCGGATATTTGGCCAACCCATATTTTGCCTCTTTAATTGCTTGTTGGCCGAAAAAAAATCAGGCGGCACGGGTTGATTTGGCGCTGTTGCGCACATTATGCACAGCCAAAACGAATTGCTGAAAATCAGCATAGAAAGCACTCAAGATACAATAGGGTCATGAGCGCATAGGGCGCGCATTATCTCTTTTCAAAAAAAAGGCAGTGCTGAAAAGCACTGCCAAGAAATTGAAAACATCTGGGAGGAGAATTTTCAACACAAGCAAATTAATGGGAGGAGAAATTTGCTGTAATGTAACTTGCAACAGGCAGCCTCTGTCAGCAATGCACAAGATTGCATTGCCGATATGCATTTTATGCAAATCTAAAAGTTCTTGTGTCGCTTAATAATTAAGCTATTGACATCGCGTTAACGCAGCGTCAGTTGTGTTGCAAAGTCTCGCCGCGTCAGGCTTGAGGCTATAGTGGCTAGGCTCTCTGTTTGGGAGGAGAGCGAGTCTAGCCACTAAAATCTTCACCCTATATTGCCATGGATCAAGCCGACAAACATAGGGCAATAAGCTTGCCCAACCGAGCAAGACCGCTGGTCTAAAGAATGACGCCAATTGGCCGCCGCATCCACAGCGCCAAACAGGCTGTAAAAGGCAGCGCGGCTTTGTGCAGAATGTTCAACCTAAAAGCAAACCAGCCGTGATCTTTTTCTTGGGGTCGAAAAATGGCCGTTCAACCACCAATGCGCTGCGCTGCTGCTCCCCCACAAGAACACGCAGCTCGGATCCCAATGCAGTATAATCTACAGACACCATTGCAAGCGCAATATTTTTCTGCAAGCGCGGCGAGAAAACCGCAGAGGTCACCTTGCCAATCGTTTCCTCCTTATCTGTGATGGTCCAAAAACTTGTATTTGGCCCCCTCAAAGGCGCGCCGTCCAAAACCAAACCAACTTGTTTGCGCTCTACCCCTTTGGCCTTGATACGGCGCAGCGCAGATTTGCCAATAAAATTCGCCTCGATATCCAGGTTAACCAAACGGTCTAAACCCAGCTCAAACGGGTTCGTGTGAATATCCGCATCCGCATGGTAAGACAGCATCCCCCCTTCGATGCGCCGAATTGAAGACGTGTGCCCCGGCTTCAGGCCAAACGCAGCACCAGCGGCCATAATGCGCTCCCACAGCGCACTTCCATAAGCCCCATCCCTAAGATAAATCTCATAACCCAATTCGCTTGACCAGCCAGTGCGGGACACCAGCAATGGAATGCCCTCAAGCTCGAGTTCGCGCAGCCAGTAATAGCGCAAATCTCCTATAGACTCTCCGAATAAAGCCTTCATGATTTCCCCGGAATTGGGGCCCTGCAATTGCAAAGGGGACACATCCGGCTCACAGATGCTCACATCCAAGCCAGAATGCACTGCCACCCCCTGCGCCCAGAGCAAAATATCGCTGTCCGCCAAGGAAATCCAAAAATGGTTTTCTGCAAGGCGCAAAAGAATTGGATCGTTTAACAGCCCACCATCGGCATTGGTGATGAGAATATATTTACATTGACCCACCGCCATTTTCGAAAGATCGCGGGGGGTTAACATTTGCACGAACTCTGCCGCATCAGGTCCTGTCACTTCGACCTGCCGTTCAACGGCTACATCGCACAGGATTGCTGCGTTTACCAAATTCCAAAAATTCTGCTCAGGATCTCCGAAGTCGCGGGGGATATACATATGATTATAAACCGAAAACCCTTTTGCACCCCAGCGAACCGTAGCGTCAAAATAAGGAGATTTTCTAATCTGAGTGCCGAAGCCAAACTCATCTGTTGATGTCATGATCCCTGCCTTTTGCATATGAAATTTGGGCAAGATCTGCCCAGTAAAACGTAGCGATTAATAGATCGGATCACTCTGCTTAAGAGGGTCAAAAACGCCCTAAATTCTGACGAAAAAGACCCACCAACCTTTCAAAAGGCACTGCCGTTTATCCGCGCTGATTAAATACACATTATGCTTCAAAATATCGTCGTCCCCTGCATGGGGTGGGAGGTTTGCCATCACCAAACCACAAGGCACGCTGGGCTCCCTGTTTCAGGCAATACCTAAAAATGACTTACCAAACACGGCCAATTACAACGTCTGCCCCAAAAATGCCGCCAGCGCCAAAATTTGCGTTTGGGCTTTGACTGAAACTAGGTTTACATACACGCGCCGGCGCCAAATATTTAAAGGCCCGCACTGTCTACCATAAGTCGGATCACGCTATCCGCGTCGGCACGCAAGTGCATCGGCAATTACAGCTCAAACCCGCGGCGTGAAAAGATAAAAAATATCAGGCAGGCGGATATCTTCCCCAATGAGCTTAACTAGGAGGCGTACAGCCTAGTCGCTCTGGCGCAGCGGCCGTTTAAAATACCACCTCAAGCGTCAGGCAGGTAGGGATTACCTGATCTGAATATACTGGCTGAGCGTATCGGGTCTTGCAGCGCCCTGCGCGCCATGCGGCTTTTACCTCGCGGCTCAAGCCAATAGTCACCTAACCGCGCTGAGGCAGGCTTTCAGTATAGGCAGGCCAGTTTTTGAGCCTACACGGCGCCTTTTCGAACGAGTACCGACCGGCGCCATTGAATTTTTGCGGCATCCATAATATCCAATAGATCAAGACAGCCCCGTTCTGACAGAACCGGCAGGATCCGCGCAACGAGGCCCTTAAATAACCCCCACCAAATTTGGATTTATCTGCATTTGGGTGGTTTTTTTCTCATCTGCAGCATCCATTTCGGCCAAAACTTGAGCTTTGATCTCGTCCACATAGGTTGCGCGTGTGAAGCCAATACCTTGCAACTGATGATCGCTCAAATGGCTAAGGGTTTCAAAAGCAGCATTGGCTTGGCGCGCCACGATTAATGCTTTGAATATTTGTCTAACCATCTTAATCTCCACTGCTTGAATGGCCGCCTAATTAGGCACTTTCTGCATGAGCAACATCATCTAAGTTAGAATTGCCGCCATGCAGCATTTGCAATGCTCGCTGGCTCATACCGCCACTGGCATTAAACGGGTACGTCAGCTAAAATTTTTCGGGCAGAGACAGTTTTTGTTAAAGAGAGGGGATTGAAATGTGTGGAAGGTTTGCCATCACCATACCACAAGACGCGCTGGTCAACCTGTTTCATGCAACACCCGCTAATGACTTGCCTAGCACCCCCAATTACAATGTCTGCCCCACAATGCTTATTCACACGCTTATTGCAGCCAACGGGATGCGCCAACTCAAACCAATGCGCTGGGGTTTCATACCAAAATGGTACAAAACAATGGCGGGGGGGCCTTTGCTGATAAACGCAAGGTCGGAAACGATCGCTGAAAAGCCCGCATTTAAAGAGGCCTGTCGATCAAGACGCTGTTTAATCCCCGCAGACGGATTTTATGAATGGCAGCGCGTTGAAGGGAAAAAGCCGGCGCCCTACCGCGTCACGCGCTCGGATGGTAGTCCGCTTGTAATGGCGGGGATATGGCAAGACTGGCAGTTGAATGGCGCCCAAGTAACCAGTTGTGCAATCGTAACCACCAATGCCAATCCCAAAATGGCACGGATCCATCACAGATTGCCTGTGATACTTGAACCAGAGGACTGGCCCCTTTGGTTGGGAGAGCAGGGAAAAGGCGCCGCAAAGCTTATGAATCCGGTCTCTGATCAGCTTTTGGATATCAAAAAAGTGTCAAACGCGGTGAATTCAAACCGATCAACAGGCGCCGCGTTATGGCAACCCATTTCGTCCTAAGCCAAACTCAACAGCAAAAACGGACGAGGAAGCAGCGCCGCGCATTTTGGTGATCACAATCGGCCAATGCGCAAATCTGCGGCTTTTAAAACCATCTCATTCGATCTTTACTCGCCCAGTCCATGGCCCATCATCCCCTTCAGGCCAGAGCAATGCTCGCAGAATTTGAAACCCTTGGAAACCCGAAAAACGACATTTGAGCGCACGAGGTTTTTACCCAACCGAAAGGCGCTTGGCGTGCCTTCTCGCCGTCTAGCATGATCAATCAGACCAAAAGATCATGCGCCAAATGCAGCCCATCCACCAAGCGGTCAACTTCCTCGAGAGAATTATAAAATGCAAAAGACGCCCGGCATGAGGCGGTGACACCCATGAACTCCATCAAAGGTCCCGCGCAATGCTGCCCTGCCCGCACAGCGATGCCTTTTCGATCCAGGATCGTCGAAATATCATGTGCATGCGCGGCCCCCCGCAAAGTGAAGCTGAAAATCGGCCCCTTATCCTGCGCTGCGCCTTGCAGGGTCAGCCAATTCAAACTTCCCAACTGAGATTGCGCATAATCGGTGAGCGTCTTTTCATGCGTTTGAATCGCCTCAAACCCGATATCCATCATGTAATCCAGCGCCACGCCAAATCCGATGGTTTGCACAATGCCCGGGGTGCCAGCCTCAAGCATCATGGGCGGATCATTATAAATCACCTTGTCTTTATGCACTTCTTTAATCATATCGCCGCCGCCGATAAAGGGGCGCATTTCCGCCATCCGTTCAGCGCGCATAAATATTGCCCCTGACCCTGACGGGCCGCAGAGTTTATGACCGGTAATCGCGTAAAAATCGCACCCGATATCTTGCACGTCAACGGCGTGATGCACCGCCGCCTGCGAGCCATCGACAAGCACAGGAACGCCTCTGCTGCGGGCGTGATGACAAATGGTTTTCACATCCACGACGCTGCCCAGCACGTTTGACATATGCGTGATCGCAATCAGTTTGCTGCGCTCGGATATGGCATCGATAACCGCTTGCGGGTCCAAATTGCCCTGCGCATCAATATCAACCCATTTCAACACCACCCCATAGCGCTCGCGCAAAAAATGCCAGGGCACGATATTGGCATGATGCTCCATCACCGAAAGGATAATTTCATCGCCTACGGTTAAATTTTCCATCGCCCAACCGTAGGCCACAGCGTTTATGCCTTCGGTCGTGCCCGAATTGAGCACAATCTCAGTTTCAGCGCCGGCGTTTAAAAACCGCGCCACAATGCCGCGCACCGCTTCATATTTATCGGTTGCCAGATTGCTAAGATAATGCAGACCACGATGCACATTCGCATATTCATGCGCGTAAGCTCGCGTCACCGCATCGATCACCACCTGAGGCTTCTGCGACGACGCGCCATTGTCCAAATACACCAAAGGCTGTCCGTTTACTTCACGGCTTAAAATTGGAAAATCTGCGCGAATAGAGGCGATATCAAACGTCATAACAGGTCAGGTTCCCAAGAAAAATAAAGTGGTCAGCATCGCCAAACTCAGCACCCCGAGCATGCTGCCCAGCAGAGAAACAAAGGTTGCCTTGATCATATTGTCAAACCCATGAGCCACATCGATAAAGGTGATAAAAATCCAAAATGACCACCCGATCAACGCCACTTGAAAAAACGCAGAAACCGGGGGCATGATGAACAAAAAGACGTAAGATATAATTTGCAATGCAAATTGCAGCACCTGCATCCAAGCCATCAGCGCCATAATTGATTTAAAATCACCCAAGCCCTGTAGCTTCTCGCCAATCCAAGCAATGCCGAACGCAACCGCGGTTGTCACAACAAAAATGACAACGCAAATTTTCCAAGGTGCGCCAAGGATCTCAACCGCCTCGGCGCTTTGCGGCAAAATGAAATCAATGGTGAACATCAAAGCGGTGCTGGCGCAGACCATAGCCAGAAACAAAGAAAAGATCGCATCATAAGAAAGGTTGATCGCAATCACCTCTTGCGCCGCCTCTCTGGGCTTTGAAAAACTATCTCGAAGAAGCCGCTTTATCATCAACTCACCCGTCATGGGGCCAGCGGCCGCGCCGCGCGCAGCCCCGCCGCCAAAAACCAAATAAACACCGCAAACCAAACAAAGCCGACGGCTTCTTTAATCCAAGTTTGACCTAAAAACCCTGAGATAAGCCCATGCAATAACATCAGGGGTGCGGCGGCCAAAAACGCCCAAAAAAGAACAACGCGAACACTGTAGGCTGACAGTGATGGCCCAAAAACACCCCAGCCCCATTTCACCAGCAAAGCCAAAATGTAAAACATCAACGGCGCCAAAAAGAACCAGCCAAACAAGGCGCCCCCCAAAAGCATATCCAAAGCTTTTTCTTCCAGATGCGCTTGGCGGGCAAGGCCCGGCCATTGCGCCAGAAAGGCCAATACGCAGCCGGCAGCCAAAAACGCCAAGGCGCGATCTTCACGCGGCCCCGCTTGCAACAAGTCGCTCATAACTTGGCCTGGCTTGGTGTAGCTTCTTACGATATTTCGCAACATTGACATGCTTAGCTGCGCCGCCGAGCCAGCCACGCCTCTAATTGCTCAAGCATCGCGGCGGACAATATGTCATTGTCAATTTCATCAAGCGCCTCTGCGAGAAACGCCAAAGTCAGCATATCCACCGCCAGCGGCGTCGGAACACCGCGCGAGCGCAGATAAAACAGCCCGTCTTCATCAATCGCACCCGAGGTGGACCCATGCGAGCAAATCACGTCATCTGCGTAGATTTCCAGCTCAGGCTTGGCCAGAAATTGGCTGTCTTCATCCAGCAAAAGCGATTGGCTAATCTGATAACCATCGGTTTTTTGCGCGCCAGGTTTGACAAGGATCTTGCCTTGAAAAACGCCAATAGCCCCGTTCCGCAAGACTTTTTTGAACACCTGTCGGCTTTCGCAATTCACCGCATCATGAGTGATAAAGACCGTATCATCATGATGAAACGCCCCATCCCCCACGCAGGCTCCTGCAACATGCGCAACTGCATCATCACCCTTCAAGCTCAAAACGCAATCATTGCGGGTCAAAACGCCATTCACCGTTAAGGTAAATGATTTGAAAACGCTTTCCCGGCCCAAAGAAGCGAAGATGCTGCTGCTGCAGCGTTGTTCATGATCGCGGCCCTGCGCCCGTATGTGATGGAATTGCGCTTGATCCGCGACCTCAACCTCCATCACCAGATTGCTGCGCGCGGCGATAGGCCCGTTTTCAACCAACGTCAAAGATGCGTTTGATTCAAACTTGATCAGATGGTGCAACATCACATCAGATAGCGGATCTTCATGTCGATACACGATATTTAAAATAGGTTTCACCGCAGCTGTGACATGGATCAAAACGCCATCACTCGCAAACGCGGTGTTAAGCGCGGCCAAAGGCCGTTCCACCGGCGCTTGTCCCTGCGCCTCTAAGGTTCCATAAACCGGCTTTGCCCAATGCAGATCCAAATCTTGACAGGCGGCCAGGCGGTCAATTTGAACCCCCGAGCCAGTCAAATCATCAGAAGCCTCGGGGTCAAACACCCCGTCAACGAACACAATTTTAAGGCGCTCTAGATCACCGCAAAGCGCCGCTTCGGGCAGACCCAAAACCTCAGCCCGCGCAGCCTCAGGCGCCACCAACGCCGCGGGGTTGGTATATTTCCAATATTCATCGCGCCGGTCAGGCAATCCCATCGTTTTTAAAGTGTTGAGCGCCGCGGCGCGGGCCGAAGCACTCCAGCCCGTATCGATCGGCTGCATCATAGATAGACGCACCTCTAATGCACCTTGTTTGACTTGTGGCAAGGCCATTAAGCAACCTCCGCCAAAATATCAGAATAACCGTTATTCTCCACTTCCAACGCCAATTCCGGGCCACCTGTTTTCACGATCCGCCCGTTTGCCATGATGTGAACAACATCCGGTTTGATATGATCCAGCAGGCGTTGATAATGCGTGATCACCAAAAAGCCACGGCCGTCATCGCGCAAAGCATTTACGCCTTCAGCAACCAGTTTCATCGCATCCACATCCAACCCGCTATCGGTTTCATCCAAAATACACATTTTGGGTTCCAACATCGCCATTTGCAAAATCTCATTGCGTTTTTTCTCACCACCAGAAAACCCTACATTGACCGGCCGTTTCAGCATATCTGCATCGATTTTCAGGGTTTTCGCCTTGGCGCGGACAAGTTTCAAAAACTCGGCAGCGCTCATTTCTTCTTCGCCCCGTGCCTTGCGTTGGGCGTTCACCGCTGTGCGTAGAAACGTCATATTTCCAACGCCGGGGATTTCAACCGGATATTGAAAGGCTAAAAACAAGCCGGCAGCCGCGCGCTCTTCAGGATCCATTTCAAGCAGATCAACCGAATCTAATGCCGCGCTTCCGCCCGTCACCTCATAGCCATCCTTACCGCTTAAGACATAAGACAAAGTGGATTTTCCGGATCCGTTCGGCCCCATGATCGCGTGCACTTTGCCCGCTTCAACTGTTAAATTCACACCTTTTAAAATTTGCTTATCTTCTTCTTCCAACGACACGTGAAGATCTTTAATTTCTAACATCTCTTACCTCAAATTAATTGATTAACGGGTTTGTTCTTCCACTCTGACACACCCGATCTAACGTTTTTATCACCGGTAGCTCGCCCCGGATCCCGACACCGGCGCGGCTAGCCCACCGAGCCTTCTAGACTGATGGCAACCAATTGCTGCGCTTCCATCGCAAACTCCATCGGCAAAGCCTGCAAAACATCTTTACAAAAGCCATTCACAACCAGCGCGACAGCCTCTTCTTCATCCATTCCGCGCTGACGGCAATAAAACAGCTGATCGTCATCGACCTTTGACGTGGTCGCTTCATGCTCAACGCGCGAGGAATTATTTTTCACCTCGATATAAGGCACCGTATGCGCCCCGCATTTATCCCCGATCAGCAAACTATCGCATTGCGTGTAATTGCGGCTGTTTTTGGCCTTGGGATGCATTGAGACCTGCCCCCGATAGGTGTTTTGCGCCACGCCTGCAGAGATCCCCTTCGAGACAATCCGAGATTTGGTGTTTTTGCCCAAATGGATCATTTTTGTGCCGGTATCCGCCTGTTGGTGATTGTTCGCAATCGCAATCGAATAAAACTCGCCCTGGCTTTCATCACCGCGCAGAATGCAAGACGGGTATTTCCAGGTCACAGCAGACCCGGTTTCAACTTGCGTCCACATGACTTTGGCGCGATCACCGCGGCAATCTGCACGTTTGGTCACAAAGTTGTAAATGCCACCTTTGCCCTCCTCATCGCCCGGAAACCAGTTTTGAACCGTCGAATATTTAATTTCGGCATCCTCTAGCAACACCAGCTCAACCACCGCCGCGTGCAATTGCGTGGTGTCCCGCTTAGGGGCCGTGCAGCCCTCGAGATAGCTGACATAGGCGCCCTGATCGGCGATGATCAATGTGCGCTCAAATTGGCCGGTATTTTCTGCATTGATGCGAAAATAGGTAGACAGCTCCATCGGGCAGCGCACGCCCGGGGGGATATAGACAAATGATCCATCCGAGAATACAGCGCTGTTCAACGTGGCATAGTAATTGTCAGACACCGGCACAACCGACCCGAGATATTGACGCACCAATTCAGGGTAGTCTTTGATCGCTTCGGAGATCGAACAGAAAATCACCCCCGCTTTTTTCAGCTCTTCTTTAAACGTGGTGCCCACAGAGACGCTGTCAAACACCGCATCTACCGCCACTTTACGGCCCTCAGCGGGAACCTCTTGATCGGATTCCACTCCGGCCAAGATCATTTGTTCCTTCAACGGTATCCCCAGCTTTTCATACGTTGCCAAAAGCTTTGGATCCACTTCATCCAGCGATTTTGGCTTTTCAATCATTGATTTGGGGCGGGCGTAATAATATTGATCCTGAAAATCTATCTTCGGGTAGCTGACCATCGCCCAATCCGGCTCTTGCATTTGCTCCCAGCGGGCAAAAGCTTGCAAACGCCACTCGGTCATCCAGTCGGGCTCATCATTTTTTTCTGAGATCAGCCGCACGATATCAGGGTTCACGCCTTTCGGGGCGTATTCCATTTCAATCTCGGTATCCCACCCGTATTTATAGGCACCGCCAACTTCGCGCACCGCGTCAACAGTTTCCTGATCGACACCCTCTTTGACGTCCATTTGATCCAAAGCAGCCATTTTGGCCTCCTTATTATTGGCTAGGCGCTACGGCGGCGACCTTGTAACCGATGTTGATGAGCGCCCCAAACCTCGACAAAGCGCTCGATATCTTCTTGTTTATTCTGCGGCCCCAAACTCACTCGAAGCGCGCAGGCTGCTTGCTCAGCTGAAAACCCCATGGCTTGCAAAACCCGGCTGCGTTTTACTTTTCCGCTCGAACAGGCAGAGCCTGCAGAGACTGAAAACCCCGCCAAATCCATTTGCATCACTTGGGTTTCCCCGCGCCAACCCTCCGAAATCATGTAACTCGTATTGGGCAATCTGCAACCACCCTGACCTACAAAAATAGTCTCCGAAGCGGATTGTACAACCGCCTTTTCTAGAATGTTTCTAAGTTTTTCAACTTGCTTCCAAACACCATCGGCCAAGTCGCGCTGTGCAGCCTCGGCCGCGGCGCCAAAACCGGCGATTCCAACCACGTTTTCAGTACCCGAGCGGCGGCCCATTTCTTGCCCGCCGCCTTTGATTTGTGCCGCGATCTCGGTGCCGCGCTTAACGATCAATGCGCCCACGCCTTTGGGCCCACCAATTTTATGCGCAGAGACCAGCGCCATGTTGGCGCCGGTCCAATGAAACGCAACGGGAAGCTTTCCAAACGCCTGTGTCATATCACACAGCGCCAAACCTTCGGGCAATTGCTGCAGAATGCCTGTTTCAGAATTTGCCAATTGCAGCGCCGTTACCTCGGGCGCTTCGCAAGCCACCCCCCCATCTAAGCCGCAACTCAAATCGCTCTTACACCACGAGGACACGGCTTCATGCTCGATATCCGCGCAGCGAATGCCGCGCCCGTTCAGCGCCAATCCCGCCGCTTCGGTGGCGCCGGATGTAAAGATGACATCCGCGCCCTGCGCGCCCAATGCGGCGGCAACCTGCTGGCGGGCTGTTTCCACGATAGCGCGCGCCTGACGCCCCTCGGCATGCACCGAAGATGGGTTTCCCGCAAGCGCCATCGCATGCACCATAGCCTCGCGCGCCTCTTCGCGCAGCGGCGCGCTGGCGTTATAATCTAAATAAACCCGGTTCATTCCTCATCAACCAATGACAAAAACGAAGGGATCGCCGGGCATGGAATGAGACCATTCTGGATCACATCCGATAGGCGGGTCTGATGCAGAAATACGTATACATGCGCGCTCAGCCCCTCCCAAAGGCGGTTGGTTAGCGATTGTGCGCGGCTGCCAGAAAGCCCCCCAGTGGCGCCCGCGCCTTTATGCATAGCGTCCAGCTTTTCATCGACGGCCGACAAAACATCAATAATCCGCATCTCATGGGGCGATTTGCCCAATTTATAGCCACCGCCCGGCCCCCGAACAGATTGCACCAGACCTGAGCGCCTTAATTTAACGAAAAGCTGCTCCAAATAAGCTAAAGAGATATCCTGACGCTTGGAAATATCAGCCAATGTCACCAGCGCGTCCTGCGGTTGTAGGGCGATATCGGTCAAAGCGACCATTGCATATCTGCCTTTCGTGCTGAGTTTCATCGTTTCATCCCGCAAATTGATTGACCTGCATTGCTGCACAGACTATCTGCAACTCCAATCAAACGCCGCAGAGCAATTTAGAATAGTTCTAATATGGTTGATATAAACTGTCAACAATAAGCCGCCGGCGCCAAGGAGAGAGAAAAGCGTATGCCTGAGGTAATTTTTCCCGGTCCTGAAGGTCGTCTTGAAGGCCGTTATCATCCGCAAAAAGATCGCGATGCGCCGATCGCAATCGTTTTGCATCCGCACCCGCAATTCGGCGGCACGATGAACAATAAGGTCGTCTATAATTTGCATTACGCATTTTACAATATGGGCTTTACCGTTTTTCGCTTTAATTTTCGGGGCGTCGGGCGCAGCCAAGGCGAGTATGATCAAGGCGTTGGTGAATTAAGTGATGCGGCGGCGGCGCTCGATTACCTTCAATCGATGAATAACAATTCAAAGCATTGTTGGGTTGCAGGGTTTAGCTTTGGCGCATGGATCGGCATGCAATTGTTGATGCGCCGCCCCGAAATTACCGGTTTCATTTCCGCCTCTCCCCCCGCCAATATGTATGATTTCTCGTTTTTGGCACCCTGCCCATCTTCTGGTTTGATCATCAATGGCACCGAAGATCGGATTGCTCCGCCCGCCGACACGGTTGGGCTGGTTGAAAAACTGCATGAGCAAAAAGGCATTACCATCACGCATACCGAACTTGAGGGATCAGGGCATTTCTTTGAAGATCGGCACATGGACGATATGATCGGCCACGTCTCGTCTTATGTGAAGCGCCGACTCACAGAAACCAGCCGTTAGAACGTTGCCCCAAAACGGCCCCGTGCATCTCAGCATGCTCAGAGCACTCAGGATTTCGGGCTATGCTTGCGCTTGGGACTCGGCTTTCGCCGCTAGGTCTTTTGCAATGCTAAAAGAGCCCTTGATCTTATCGCTGGTTTTGCTCCAATCGCGCCGCACGACCAATTTGTTATCTTTAATCTTTGCCAAACCGCGTTGATCTTGAATAAACGCAACAAGGCCTTCAGGGGCGGCAAATTTATTATTATGAAATTGCAGAACCGCGCCTTTGGGGCCCACATCCAGCTTGGCTATACCCGCGCGTTTGCACATTGCCTTTATCCGCACAACCAATAGCAGCGTATTAACCTCGCGGGGCAAGGCGCCGAACCGATCGATGAGTTCAGCGGCAAAACCTTCCAACTCCACTTTCGTGCTAAGCCCAGAAAGCCGGCGATACAGCCCGAGTCGCACATCAAGATCCGGCACAAAACTCTCTGGTATAAGCACCGAAACGCCCAAATTGATTTGCGGGGCCCATTGATCATCAGCGTCTGACAAGCCCTCTAATTGCCCCGATTTGATCTTTGAAATCGCCTCTTCCAACATATTTTGATAGAGCTCATAGCCCACATCGCGCATTTGCCCGGATTGCTCTTCCCCCAATAGATTGCCCGCGCCGCGGATATCCAAATCCTGCGAGGCCAAGGTAAACCCTGCCCCTAAAGAATCTAATGAGCCCAACACCCGCAGGCGTTTGCTGGCCGTGTTGGTTAGTTTAACCCGGGGCTTGGTGGTCAAAAACGCATAAGCGCGGGTTTTAGAACGCCCAACCCGACCGCGAATTTGATAAAGCTGGGCCAGACCAAACATATCGGCGCGATGCACCACCATGGTATTCGCGCTTGGAATATCCAAGCCCGATTCAACGATCGTTGTGGCTAGCAAAATATCATATTGGCGATCATAAAAGGCATTCATGCGCCGATCCAGTTCACCTGCCGCCATTTGGCCATGCGCAACCACATAGGTAAGCTCGGGCAACTGTTCTTGCAAAAAGGCTTCGATTTCAGGCAAATCGCTGACCCTGGGCACCACGTAAAAGGACTGACCGCCGCGATAATGTTCCCGCAACAATCCTTCGCGGATGGTTACCGCATCAAATTCGCTGACATAGGTGCGAATGGCCAAGCGATCCAAGGGCGGCGTGCCGATGATCGACAGATCGCGCACCCCAGAAAGAGACAATTGCAACGTGCGCGGGATCGGCGTGGCGGTCAGAGTCAGGACATGAATATCAGAGCGCATCTGCTTCAGCCGTTCTTTATGCTGCACCCCGAAATGTTGTTCTTCGTCAATAATCAGAAGCCCTAAATTCTGAAATTTGATCGATTTGGCCAGCAAGGCATGCGTGCCCACAACAATATCAACGGTTCCCTCACTAATGCCATCGC
Organism: Paracoccaceae bacterium; assembly: GCA_016778765.1. Classification (GTDB taxonomy): domain Bacteria; phylum Pseudomonadota; class Alphaproteobacteria; order Rhodobacterales; family Rhodobacteraceae; genus Thalassovivens. The sequence goes on from JADHOV010000007.1 coordinate 38,341, forward strand.
GCGTGGCTTGCGCCTCTTTGCTCGAAACAAATCGCGATAATTGGCGCACTTGCAATGGAAAGCCGCGAAACCGCTCGGCAAAGCTTTGAGCGTGTTGACGCGCGAGCAAGGTGGTGGGCGCGATTACGGCGACTTGCGTGCCAGACATCGCGGCAACAAAAGCTGCGCGCAGGGCCACCTCGGTTTTACCAAACCCCACATCGCCGCAAATCAACCGATCCATTGGCGCGCCCGATGTTAAATCATCGACGACATCTCTAATTGCCATCAACTGGTCGTCGGTTTCCTGATAGGGAAAGCGCGCACAAAACGCATCCCAACTGCCGGGCGGCGGCTCTAAAATCGGCGCTTTTCGCAAAGCCCGTTCGGCAGCAACACGGATCAATCGATCCGCCATATCGCGAATACGTTGCTTGAGTTTGGCCTTCTTGGCCTGCCAGGCACCCCCACCCAATTTATCCAAAAGGCCTTCGTCATGGCCATATTTACTCAGCAATTCTATATTTTCAACGGGCAGATAGAGACGCGCGCTTTCCGCATATTCCAAAACCAAACATTCATGCGCCGCCCCCGCTGCCGTCACCAAGTCAAGCCCGTGATAGCGGCCGATACCATGATCGACATGCACCACCAAATCACCTGCAGATAAGCTTTGCGTCTCGGTCAAGAAATTTTCGGCTTTGCGGCGCTTTTTGGCGCTTCGCACCAAACGATCCCCCAAAATATCTTGTTCAGAAATCACCGTGAAATCGGGGGTTTCAAAACCATGTTCAAGCCCCCAAACCGTGACATAAAGCCCCGCATCGCCGATTTGCGCCCGCGTGTTTATTTTAACAGGATCGCCAAAACCCTCATCGCTGACCAATCCACTTAGGCGTTCACAAGAGCCGTCGGAATAGCTTGCCAAAACCACGGGACCACTCGCTAATTTTTTCTGAATATGGTGACATAATACACTGAAAAGGCTTACCGTTTCCTGTTGGCGCTCTGGCGCAAAATTACGCCCCATACGCCCTTGTGCGTCAATCTCACCCGGCCCGCTGACCTGCGCCAAAGGATGCAGTTTTAAAATTTTATGCCCGTTTAAACTGGCTGCCCACGCCGCGTCATCTAAATACAAAGCCGTTGGCGTGACCGGTTTGTAAACGGAATCCATGCGTTGCTTAGCTTGCATCGCCAATTTACGCGTTTCATATTGGTCCTCAATACCTTCCCAACGCGCCAGTCTTGCGGGCTCCAATTGGTTATCAAAGCTCACGCAAACCTCTGGGAGGTAATCGAACAGGCTTTCCAAACGCGCGTGAAAAAACGGCAACCAATGTTCAAACCCTTGAACCTTTTGGCCCGCGCTTATCGATTCATAAAGCGGATCATCACTGCGGGCCGCACCGAATTCGCTGCGGTAATTTTGACGAAACCGAGTGATTGCCGCCTCATCCAAAATCACTTCCGATACGGGCGATAATTCAATCTCAGATAATGTTTCAGTTGTGCGCTGACTGACCGGATCAAACCGACGCGCCCCATCCAATATATCCCCGAACAAATCCAAACGAATTGGACCCAAATCACCCGGGGGATAAATATCGATAATCCCCCCGCGAATGGCGTAATCTCCGGGTTCCAACACCGTCGGCGCCTTGGAAAACCCCATTCGACCTAAAAAAGAACGCAGCGCCTCTTCATCGATGGGCCGGCCAACCTCGGCCCGAAATGCCGCATCGCGCAACACCTGGCGCGCAGGCACGCGCTGCATCGCGGCATTCAGCGTGGTAAGCAAGATGAATTGTTTGGGCATGCCATGTACAAGCCCGGCCAATGTGGCCATCCGCTGGGCTGAAATATCCGCATTCGGGGATACACGATCATAGGGCAAACAATCCCAAGCGGGAAACCGTATCACGGGCATGTCTGGTGCAAAAAACCGGACCGCTTCGGCAAAGGCTACCAACCGCTTATCATCCCGCGCAATATGCATCAGAGGGCGCTCATCTCGCTGCATTTGGCGCAATATAATATCTGCGTCAAACCCCTCTGGCACGCCCCCAATTGTTACGGTGTTGGCCATCATTCAAACCTTGCTGCACAAAAACTAAACCGCCCGTCTTTTTTCATAAGACCAGCTTGTTTATATTGAAAATCATCCCCCAGAACGCCGTCAGGAAAAGCGTGAGCACGCCGATACAAAACGTCCAAAACCGGATCCATCGGAGTTTTGTATAGACCTGCGCGAAATCGGGCCGGGCACCGGTAATACTGCGGGCAAAACGCACGCGCAAGAGCAATACAGGCCAAAGCGGCACCACTAATAGAAAGACAGCCTGCAGCAGCTCATTGCTATATCCAAAGGCTGCCACCGCCCAAAATCCCACCGCGAATCCAGCCCCCAATGCCAAGCCCAAGCGAATAGTTGCAATGGCGGGGGGGGCCACACGCTGCGCCTGCGCAAACAGCCGAGTTAAAGCTTCCTCTTGCGCATCTGCATCAGCCTTGGCCGCGCGCTGTAAATCGGAAAAGGGAATGCCCAGGATATATTGGCTGGTCACCGCCCAAACAAGCACAAGGATAACCCAGAACCAAACGCTGGTAAAAGCTGTAAAATCAAGGTTATCAATGAGTAGCACGATAATTTTCTCTGGGTTTCCGCGAATAAGCGCATCGAATACGCAGCGCTTTATGCGCAATCAATCTCTTGCTCGGCTGCTTGTTACATGCCACGATGTGGCCGGTCAACTGGAGGATCATAATGGCATCGAACCCAATCGCAGCATTTCCCGCCAGCCGCTTTCGCCGCGCGCGGCAATCGGCAGCCACGCGCGCGCTCATCCGCGAGAACACGTTGAGCGTGGGAGATCTCATCTGGCCGGTATTTGTCTGCGATGGCCAAAATTTCGAGCAACCCGTGGTCTCGATGCCGGGGGTTGTCCGGCGCAGCGTTGATAAAGTGGTTGAGGCAGCAAAATGGGCCGCTGGATTGGGGATTCCGGCAATTTGCCTATTTCCTTACACGGATCCCGCGTTGAAAACGCAGGATTGCGCAGAAGCGTGGAACCCCGAAAACCTTTCAAATCGGGCCACGCGCGCGATCAAGGACGCTGTGCCAGAGATCGCCATTATGACCGATGTCGCGTTGGACCCCTATAATATCAACGGCCATGACGGTTTTGTTGTCGATGGCAAAGTGGAAAACGATTCAACGCTTGAAGCGCTTGTAAAACAGGCGCTCTCGCAAGCGGAAGCCGGCGCAGATATCATAGGGCCCTCAGATATGATGGACGGCCGCATTGGGGTCTTGCGCCAAGCGCTTGAGCAGGCGGGCCATCAAGATGTTATACTTTTGTCTTATGCGGCGAAATTTGCCAGCGGGTTTTATGGCCCGTTTCGCGACGCGGTCGGCGCTGCGGGTGCCTTAAAGGGCGATAAATCCACCTATCAAATGGATCCAGCCAATTCAGATGAAGCCCTGCGCCAAGTGGCCAGAGACCTCTCGGAGGGCGCCGATATGGTTATGATAAAACCAGGCATGCCTTATTTGGATATCTGTCGACGGGTCAAAGATAAATTTGGCGCCCCAACATATGCATATCAAGTGTCGGGCGAATACGCGATGTTGCAAGGCGCGATCGAAAATGGCTGGCTTGATGGTGATAAGGTCATTTTGGAAAGCCTGATGGCTTTTAAACGCGCGGGCTGTGACGGTATCTTAACCTATTACGCGCCCTATGTGGCCCAGAAGCTCAAGGGAATGTGAGTGAAATCTAGGATGACAAACAGCGTAAGACAGGCTAGAGACTGAGACAATCAAGTACCCTTATGAATCGAGCAAAATAACATGAACAAGCTGACCTCAAAACTACGTCTCTTTGCAAGCCTCTTTGCCACAATGCTTGTGTTAAACGGCTGCGCGGCGGCGCTTGTTGATACCGAGGCTTTAAAGGAAGAAGCCGCTTTTTTAAAAGAAGATTCCACCAAAATTGATGCCAGAGTGGACGCCACGCTCGAGCAGCTTTATCAAACCCATCCCCATACGCAGGACTTAGGCCAACGCGCCGCGGGTATTTTGATCATGCCGCTGATAACCGAAGCTAGTTTTGGAATTGGCGGCTCTTACGGGCGCGGGGCACTGCGCGCGGAAGGAGAGACGGTCGAATATTATTCTATGGCCTCCGCCGGCTATGGCTGGCAGCTGGGCGCGCAACAATATGCGCATGCGTTATTTTTCATGAGCTCGAAAGCGTTAAACGATTTTCGTAATTCCGACGGTTGGACTGTAGGCGGCGATATTGACTATGCGTTTCAGGGCGAAGGTGAGTCGATCCGGCTCGACACCACCACGCTGAATGCCCCCGTGATCGCGGTGGTTTTTGGCCAAGCCGGTCTGAAATTCGGAGTCAGCCTAGAAGGGGCAAAATACACGCGCATTCTGCCCTAAATCTTCCAGAAATTTCCTTCTTTGACCGAATGAAACAGCCTCTGCCATTGCGCTGTATATGGTTGTTCTGCTAAGGATAACTCACAAGATTTAGATTAGGCATCGAAAAGAGCAGTTTATTTGACCGACACGCCAGAAACCCCCGAAGCCACCGAAGAAACGCCCCCGCAACGCGCTGTCTATGACGGGCCCAGCGTTTCGATCGCGGAGGAAATGAAAACCGCCTACCTTGACTATGCGATGAGCGTGATCGTCAGCCGCGCGATCCCGGATCTGCGCGATGGATTAAAGCCGGTGCATCGCCGGATTTTATACGCCATGCATGAAACCGGCAATACGCATGATAAATCCTATCGCAAATCAGCCCGCCCCGTGGGGGACGTCATGGGTAAATATCACCCGCATGGCGACAGCGCGATTTACGATGCTTTGGTGCGCATGGCGCAAGATTTCTCAATGTCGCTGCCGCTGCTGGATGGTCAGGGCAATTTTGGCTCTATGGACGGGGATAATGCCGCCGCAATGCGCTATACCGAAGTGCGCATGGACAAGCCCGCATCATTCTTATTGGCCGATATCGATAAGGATACTGTCAATTTTCAAGATAATTACGATGGCAAAGACCGCGAGCCAACCGTGCTTCCAGCCCGATTTCCGAATATGCTGGTCAATGGCGCGGGGGGCATTGCCGTTGGCATGGCCACCAATATCCCGCCGCATAACTTGGGCGAAGTGGTCGATGCCACATTGGCTTTGATCGAGAATCCCGACCTCACAAGCGAAGAATTAATGGGCTATGTACCCGGGCCCGATTTTCCGACCGGCGGCATCATGCTTGGCCGTTCGGGCGCGCGTAAAGCGTATTTAGAGGGGCGCGGCAGCGTTATCATCCGTTCAAAAACCCACGTCGAAGAAATTCGAAAAGACCGATTTGCCATCATCATCGATGAAATCCCTTATCAAGTGAACAAAGCCGCGATGATTGAAAAAATCGCTGAACAGGTGCGCGAAAAGAAACTCGAAGGCATCTCGCATGTGCAAGACGAAAGCGACCGGGTCGGGGTTCGGGTTGTGATCGAATTGAAACGCGATGCAACCGCGGAGGTTGTTTTGAACCAACTATTCCGCTTCACCCCGATGCAAACCTATTTTGGCTGCAATATGTTGGCCTTAAACGGGGGGCGGCCAGAGCAGTTAACGTTGCGTTCGTTCTTAACCAATTTCATCGCCTTTCGCGAAGATGTTGTGGCGCGCAGAACCGCGTTTGAGCTGCGCAAAGCGCGCGAACGCAGCCATATCCTATGCGGGCTGGCCGCGACCGTTTCAAACGTTGATGAAGTTGTAGCGACCATTCGCAGCTCGGTTGACGCCGCGGATGCGCGCGCCAAATTGATGAAGCGGGCATGGCCGGCAGAAGAGATTCTTGAATATATTAAATTGATCGATGATCCGACCCATCCTGTGAATGCGGATGGCACCTATCATTTATCAGAAGTGCAAGCCCGCGCGATCCTTGAATTGCGCCTTCAACGCCTGACCCAAATTGGGGTAAAAGAAGTAACGGATGAATTGCAGGAATTGGCGGGAAAAATCCGCGAATATCTTGAAATTCTGGGCTCGCGTGACCGTATTATGGCGATCATCACGGATGAGCTGAACAGCGTGAAAGAGCAATTTGCGGTTCCGCGCCGCACGGAGATTATCGAATGGTCCGGGGATCTGGATGACGAGGATCTGATTGAGCGCGAAGATATGGTGGTGACGATTACCTCTGGGGGCTATATCAAACGCACCCCATTGGTGGATTTTCGCGCCCAGCGCCGCGGCGGCAAAGGCCTATCGGGCATGCAAACCAAAGATGAAGATTTGGTCACCTCGCTCTTCGTGGCAAATACCCATACCCAATTGTTGTTTTTTACGACCGATGGCATGGCCTATAAGCTCAAAACATGGCGTCTGCCCCAAGGCGGGCGTACCTCAAAGGGCAAGGCTGTAGTGAATATTCTGCCCATTCCAACCGGCGTTTCGATCGCCGCAATCATGCCGGTTGATATTCCCGAAGAGGATTGGGAAAACGTGCAAATCATTTTCGCCACCTCGGCCGGCGATGTGCGCCGCAATGCACTGTCTGATTTCACCAATGTCCGCGCCAATGGCAAGATTGCCATGGATCTGCCAGATAATGTCGCGCTGGTAAACGCGCGCATCGCAACCCAAGATGATGATGTGATGTTGGTCACGAAATCAGGCCGGGCGATCCGCTTTTCCACCAACGCGGTGCGGGTTTTCAAAGGGAGGAAATCCACCGGTGTGCGCGGCGTGCGCCTCACTGGCGATGACTGCGTTGTCTCGATGTCGATCCTACGCCATTTTGAAGCCAGCTCAGATGAGCGCGCCGCCTATCTGAAGATGCGCCGCGCCGTCGCCGGAATGGTTGATGACGAGGGGGCCGGCACTGAAGATGAAGAGGTGAGCGCCAACGCAACCATCAGCCCTGAACGCTATGCCGAAATGTCAGCCGCCGAGAACCTGATCTTAACGATTAGCAGCCGCGGCTCGGGAAAACTGTCCTCTAGCCATGATTATCCCGTCCGTGGCCGAGGCGGGATGGGCGTTGCTGCGATGGATAAAGCGATGCGGGGCGGTGATTTAGTTGCCAGCTTCCCAGTCGATTTGGAAGATCAGATCATGCTGGCAACGTCAAAAGGCCAATCCATCCGGGTGCCCATTGAAGGTATTTCTTTCCGCTCGCGCAGCGCCGGCGGCGTGAAAGTTTTCAACACAGGCAGCAACGAAGAAGTAGTTTCCGTCGCCCGAATTGTCGAGCAATCAGAGGAAGAAGAAGCCCCGCAAAGCGAGGCTTAAATTCTAAATCCGCAAAGCGGCCCTGCTTAAACACGATTTGCACCTTGCTATGCCAAATCATAGAGGTCTGAAAACTTTGCCTCAATATAGCGCAGGAATGCAGCTTCAGATGGTGCCTCGCCGCAAGCGGCAGTCATCAATTCATGTGCTGGCAAAAGATTACCGTATTGTTGCACATTCTGTTTCAGCCATGCACAGGCAGGTCCTAAATTGCCTGCAGCTAAATCTGTATCTAAATTTGGACAGGCCGATTGCAGGCTTTCATACAGGCACCCCGCATAGACATTGCCCAAAGAATAAGTTGGGAAATAACCAAATAACCCAATTGACCAATGCACGTCCTGCAGCATCCCATTCGACGGGCGATCAACCGCATATCCAAAATCTGACAAAAACCGGTCATTCCAAGCCGCTTCAAGGTCCGACACTGCAAGCTGTCCAGACAACAAATCACGCTCGAGATCAAACCGCATCATCACGTGCAAATTATATTGCAATTCATCGGCTTCGGTTCGGATATACCCACGGCTGACACAATTCACCGCTTGATAAAACTGCCGCTCAGAGGCCACGCCAAAAGAGCCAAACGCGTCGCGCATCCGGCCATAAAGAAAGCTGGTGAAGGCTTCAGAGCGGCCCAGTTGATTTTCACAAATGCGGCTTTGACTTTCATGAACCCCCATCGAGCAGCCATGCCCAATCGGCGTAAAGCCATAAGATTGATCTATATTCTGCTCATAATTACCGTGACCCACCTCATGAATGGTCGAATAAAAACACCCTAACGGATCACTGGAGTCGGTGCGTGTGGTAATCCGTACATCCGCGCCAGTTCCAGAACAAAACGGATGCACCGCCCTATCGATTCGTCCACACGCCATGTTATAGCCAAAGCATTGTGCCAGCTCCTGGCTCAGTTTCAACTGTAACTGCGGATCAAATTGTCCCTCCAATTCAGGCGCAGGCGGGCGCTCAAGCACCGCGGAGCGCAGCGCGACCAATGGGCTGCGCAAAGCCTCAAACATTATTGAAATTTCAGCCGTGCTGCCATCAGGTTCATAATCCTTAAGCAACGCGTCATATAAGCTGAGCCCTGTGCCATCGGCCAAAGCGGCGGCCTCTTGCTGGCGCAGTGCAACCACTTCGGCCAATATCGGCGTGAAATCTTCAACCGCCTCATCCGCGCGCGCTTGGGCCCATATATGTTGCGATTTTGAGGTTAATCCGGCCAAAGCCACCGATATCTCTGCCGGAACTTTGCAATTACGTTGATAGGATTTCCCAATCAACTGCACTTGCCGCTGTTCTGAGGCGGCTAGTTTTGTTTGGCGCGCTGCGGCCAGCAACTCACCCAATTTGGAGCTGCTGCGCCGGGCATGCAAGGTCTTTTCGAGCGCGGCTGATTCCTGTGAGCGGTCTGAAATAGCGCCTGACGGCATCATCGTTTCTTGATCCCAGTCAAGACGCGCCGCAATTTTTGACAAGGCCTCTGTTTGATGCTGATATTCCATCAAAATTTGATAGGCGCTCATGATCTAGGCTCCTTTTATGAATTGCTCAGGCGGATATCCAGCCAAGAAACGGGCCCGAATAACCAAAACCCAAAGCGCAATACCTCCCAATTGGTGCAGAATCGCCAAGGACCAAGGCGCCGAATGCATCACAGTGACAATGCCCAACACCATCTGAAGCACGAGCATACCCATCACCCAAGCAAAGCCAGAGCGCACCACGCTATTTCCCGATTTGCGCGACCGCCTCCATACCACCACGCCAAAGATAAAGAGCAGATAACCCGACATCCGGTGAATAAATTGCACCAAACCATCATCTTCGAAAAAATTGCGCCACCAAGGCGTAAGGCTGAATGGATCAGGGGGGAAAAACCCGCCCGCCATGAAAGGCCAGTCGATATAATTGCGCCCCGCATCAATTCCCGCCACCAGCGCCCCGATCAAAATTTGCAAAAAGGTAAAATGCATCAACCCGGTGCTCATGGAAAATAGACGCTCTTTACGTCTGCGGCGCTGTTGCAAAAGCGCTCTCTCTGAAAGGCCGAGCGAGAGCGCAAACCAAGCGATGAAACCCAAGATAACAAAGGCCAACCCCAGATGCGTTGCCAAGCGATAGCTGGCCACATCCAAACGCTCGCCAGTTAGGCCGCTGGCCACCATCCACCACCCAATCGCCCCTTGCATGCCGCCCAAAACACCCAGCAACAATAAACGGCCAGTCCACCCAGTGGGGATTTTACGGGCGGCGAAAAACACCGCAAATCCAACCGCCCAAACCAAACCAATCACCCGGCCCAATTGCCGATGCCCCCATTCCCACCAGTAAATAAATTGAAATTCCGCCAGGCTCATGCCTTTGTTTTGAAGTTCATATTCGGGAATGGCTTTGTATTTGTCGAACTCGCTCTGCCATGCCTCGGCAGATAAGGGGGGCAACGCCCCGGAAACGGGTTTCCATTCGGTGATGCTTAAGCCGCTATCGGTCAGGCGCGTCAGTCCCCCGACCAGGATCATCGTCACCACCAAAGCAAATAAAAGATACAACCAGATCCGGATCCAAGACCGGGTTCCGGCGCCACGACCTTGGTCAATCATACCCTGAACCGGCGCTGTATCAGTTGCTGCGCTCTGCGATCCAACCTCTTCAAATATCGATCTTTTATCATTCATCTGCGTAAAAAACCCTTATTATAACATGCTAAAATTTAGACTAAGAAAGAAGCTGTTCAAGTCAGTCTTGGCCTTTGGTACCCCGCACCAATTGCCGCAGCACCCCATGCAACATTTGCACATCCGCGCGGGTCAGCGTAAAGCGAGACCACATATTCCGCAAATTCACCTTCATCCCGGGTGCCTTGGCCTCGGGAAAGAAAAACCCAGCATTCTCAAGCCGCTCTTCATAATGTTGGGCCAACTTTTCAACCTCAATCGCCTCTGCCCATTGGGTTTTTGCCAGTTCCATGCGCGCCAGCTCAACCTGCCCCTGCGCGCGGCGCCACTCATAGGCCATCAGCAACACGCATTGCGCCAAATTCAGCGATGGAAAATCAGGATTCACCGGCACCGATATCAACGCATTTGCCCCCGCGATATCTTCATTTTCCAACCCCGCGCGCTCTGGGCCAAACATCACGGCTACTTTTTGCCCCTGAGCGAGTTTTTCCGCGGCTTGGCGCATCGCCTCTTCCGGCGCTAAAATTGGCTTGGTTAAGCCACGGCCGCGCGCTGTTGTGGCGAAAATAAAATTGGCGTCGCCCACCGCTTCAGAGACCCCATCAAAATGCTGTGCCGCATCCAACAACCGGCCCGCGCCACTGGCCATCGCCACCGCCCGCGTGCTGGGCCAGCCATCGCGCGGCGCAACCACGCGCATTTTCTCCAAACCAAAATTCCACATCGCACGGGCGGATGCGCCGATATTTTCGCCCATTTGCGGGCGGACCAAAACAAAATAGGGTTGACGCTGTGACTCAGGCACGGCTTAAGCCTCCTTACATAATGGCCTTGCTCTACGCCAGAAAGACGAGGGTTTAAAGCCCCATAGCAGAGATCAGCCATAGTCACCGCAGGCAAATCGCGTTAGCCTGATAAAAAACACTTGGAGCCCAAAACATGGCCGAAAACGAGCAGCCGCAGACCTATCTGATCAGCCCGCCCGAATTTGAATTGAGCAGCTATGCAGATTTACTATCACGAATGCTAGATCTACATGAGATCGCTTGCGTGCGCCTGGCAATGAGCACTCGAGATGAAGGCATGATTGGCAAAGCTGCCGATACCTTGCGCGAAATTTGTCACAGCCGCGATGTGCCGTTGGTGCTGCAAAGCCATTTTTTTCTGGTTGAGCGTTTCGGCCTTGATGGAGTGCATCTCACTGATGGCGCCCGCTCAATACGCTCGGCGCGCACCGAACTGGGCAAAGACGCAATCGTTGGCGCCTTTTGTGGTATCTCGCGCCATGAAGGGTTAAATGCCGGCGAGGCCGGCGCGGATTACGTCTGTTTCGGCCCGTTAAACGAAAATGACCTAAACGCAGGAGATATCGCCGAGCCAGAGCTATTCGCCTGGTGGAGCGAAATGATTGAAATACCGATTGTGGCAGAAGGCGGGCTGGAGGCCACGAAAATTCTTCAACTCAAAACCTGCGCCGATTTCTTTGCCTATGCCGAAGAAATTTGGCAGCAGGAGGATCCAATTGCGGCCTTAGGAGCGCTTATTCACGCGCAACAGGCGCATGGGTGAGCGTGCGCTCATGTGTAACGCGTATATCCGCCTCTAATGCGCCAGCCAAATCTTTGCGAGATGAAAAATCCGCGACGCGACGCGGCGCATTGAAACAAAGCTCAACGCGCCCATGGCGCCAAACGCTGAGCGTTTTGATGAAATGAGTGCCAAATTCCATATCACCCCACCATCCATAAAACGCCGCTGGGCGCTCTGGTGGCGCAAAAAAAGCCACGCTCACGGGTTGAATCCAAAGTTCTGTGCAGGCGTCATGAGAGGCAAAAAACGCTTCAAACAAGCTTGACTTAAAAGGTAAAATACGCAGGCCATCCGTTGAGGTTCCTTCGGGGAAGAACATTAAACGATGGCCATTTTGTAATCTGGCGCGAAACATTTCTGTTTGTTGCGCGGCATCCTGCCGGCTGCGGCGAATAAAAACGGTGCCAGTGGCCCGCGCCAACCATCCAATTAAAGGCCAGGCCGAGACTTCTGCTTTAGATACAAAATAAACCCTTGCGCAGCTGTTCAATACGAAGATATCCAGCCATGAACTGTGATTGGCAACAAAAGCGCCCGGGCTGCGCATTGGCCTGCCTGTTACGCGGCAAGGCAAACCAATAATACGCAGCGCAAACCGGCAAACGGCCACCGTAATATATGGCGTTAGCGGGCGGTTTTGACCAAAAACCGGGCGTTCCAGGCCTCGGATCAGCACGCTCAGCAGCAGCCCGCCTAAAACGATCGGCGCTAAGCCAAGAAGCCGCACAGCAACAAGCCACCAACCGGCAAAAGAAATGCCTGTTAGTGCCTCAGAATCTTCTGATCCATACCAAGTGTTCATGACTTTAAAAGATCACCCGAATAAAGCACTTTCTGGCGTGTGCTGATACTGTCTCGATCAAGAATAAGACAAACATCAACGGTCTTAAAAGCGAAATCGACAAAAGCCCCCTCACCAATATACCCGCCCAGCCGAAGATAGGCTTTGATCAGCGCCGGCATGGCCAACATGGCCGCGCGCCGGTCAATCCTTCCAGATGGGATCAAATCCATCGCCTGAAACGCCTCTGGCCTTGCGGCGACCCGCAGCGCTTCGGGGGCCAAGTGGCGCGCGTGAAGCCAACTTAGAGGTTCCGCCAGTTTCTGCGGATCGGTGCCATGAAAACTGGCCACTCCGAACAGCACTTCGACATTATGCTCTGCCACATAGCGCTGCAAGGCCTGCCATAAATGATACATTGCAAGGCCGCCGCGATACGCCGGATGTACGCAAGAGCGTCCAAGCTCAAGCAGGTTACGCCCAGTGGCGTATAATCTTTGCAGGTCATATTCATCTTCTGAATAGAATTGCCCGATCCGTGCCGCTTGTTCCGAGCGCAAAAGCCTATAGACTCCTATAATCCCGCCAAAAGGGCAGTTTTTTCGAGCCTTATCTTTCAAGACAAGATGATCGCAGAAGGGATCAAACCGGTCCATTTCTAGCTCGTTTTGATGATCTATTTCGGCCCCAGAAGCCCCCAACTCTTTCACGAATACAGCGTAGCGCAACCGTTGCGCCGCCCGTAAATCAAGCTTGGTTTCGGCCAATTCCACGACCAAATCAGTGTCACTCTGTAGCATCATCTAGTCGTATCTTTCACTTATTATGCAAGTTTTGATACAATTTCGTTTCAAATTGACCGGAATCCGGCCCTTACTGATTACAACTATAGGTTTAATGCAGCTCAGATAATCGCTATTCTTGGCCATAGACCTGCACAAGCGCAATTTTGGATCCATCAATGACCAACTTACCCATTTCAGAAAAATTCACGGTAATGCGACCGTTTATACGAGATTGTACTTGTCCAACACCCCAATCTGGCTGGCTGGGATGGCGTACCAGCATGCCGGGTTCTAAGAAAAGATTTAAGTCCTCCACCACACCACTCCTGACGCTGAGGCATTACCAATGATACAATCGGCATCTCATCTTGCAAGCTTGATTGGCTCGCGCATATGCCATGACCTGATAAGCCCAATTGGCGCAATACACAACGGGTTAGAGCTGATATCGCTGTCCGGTCCGGTGCAACATGAAGCTGAGATATCTTTAATCACTCAAAGCTGCCAAAACGCGGCCAGCCGTATTAAGTTTTTTCGTGTTGCCTTTGGCGTAAGCGGCAGTGACCGCCAGCTTTCAACCGATACTCTACTGGACATCTTAATGCCGCTGATCAACGGGCCTCGACAAAATTTACACTGGAAAATCCATCGAAGCCTCACCCGCCGCGAAGCACAAGCGCTTTTTCTGGCGATTTTATGCATCGAAACCGCCTTGCCGCTTGGCGGCGAAATATCGGTGACCGAGCGCGGCCCGCGGTTAAGCGTTGAGGGTTATTCAACCAAGATCATCGTAGATGCGGCCATTTGGGACCCGTTGACAAATACGAGTCCCAAACACGCCTTGCTGCCAGAGCATGTACAATTTTTGTTTTTGTCCAGCATCGTGCATGAAATCGGCCGCGCATTGAACGTCTGCGTTCAACCAAGCCTAATCAGGATCAATCTTAGCGCCTGACGGCACCATCCCCGCTGACCAAATATTTAAAGCTGGTCAATTGGGCCGCACCAACGGGCCCACGAGCATGCATTTTTCCGGTCGCGATGCCAATCTCTGCCCCCATGCCAAATTCGCCTCCATCGGCGAATTGCGTCGACGCGTTATGCATCAAAATCGCGCTATCAACCTGTGCAAAGAACCTTTGTTTGGCGGTGTTATCCTCGGTCATAATGCAATCGGTATGGTCCGAGCCAAATTGGCGAATATGAGCAATCGCAGCTTCCATATTGACAACTGATTTGGCGGCAATTGTGCTGGAAAGATATTCTTTACCCCAATCCTCTGCGCTTGCGGCTTGCGTTCCGGAAAACCCATCAATGCCGGCGCCAGCGCGCACCTCAACCCCTGCCTGAATGAGCGCTTGAACAACCTCAAACCCAATGGTGTCTACCACATCCTGATGGATCAACAGGCATTCCGCAGCCCCGCAAATACCCGTGCGGCGGGTTTTCGAATTCAACACGACATTCAGCGTTTTGGCCAAATCAGCTGCCGCATCGATATAAATGTGCACGATACCTTCAAGGTGGGCGAAAACCGGCACGCGGGCCTCGCGTTTCACCAAACCAACCAGGCTCTTGCCACCCCTTGGCACCACGACATCAATATAATCGGTCATGGTTAATAAAGCAGCCACCGCCGCCCGATCGCGCGTTGGTACGGTTTGTATTGCCTCTTTAGGCAACCCGGCCGCAACCAAACCCTGGGTCAAACACGCATGGACCGCCGCGGTGCTGTGATGGCTTTCCGAGCCACCACGTAAAATCACCGCATTGCCAGACTTCAAACACAAAGCGCCCGCATCCGCCGTTACATTCGGGCGGCTTTCATAAATCACCCCTATCACGCCAAGCGGCGTTGCCACTTTTTGGATAGATAAGCCGTTCGGGCGCTCCCATTCTTCCAAGATGCGCCCAACAGGATCTTCTTGCTGCGCCACAGCGCGAAGCCCCTCGGCCATTGCCTCGATGCGCGCAGGATCCAACATCAAACGATCAAGCATCGCGTCAGACAACCCCTTATCGCGCCCATAGACGAGATCCAGTTTATTGGCTTCTATAATTTCCGATTGCGCCACTATTACGGCATCTGCTGCCGCCATCAGGGCCGCGGTTTTCTGCGCGGCGGGCGCATAGGCCAAACTGGCAGCAGCCGTTTTCGCGCGCCGCCCCAGATCTTGCATCATTTGCTGAACTTCACTCATCGCTTGGTCCTTCTTTTAGACAGCCATATCGTTGCGGTGCACCAGCGCGGCGCGGGCAGGATACCCTAAAATAGCTTCAATTTCAGAGGTTTTCAAACCGATCAAAGCCGCCGCCTCTATCGAGGAATACGAGCTTATTCCAAGCGCTAAGGCAGCGCCATTGGCCAGCGTAATGGCCACGCAATCGCCGCGCTGAAAACTGCCAGACACGCCAGAAACACCCGCTGGCAGCAAACTCTTTCCGCTTTCTAACGCCTTTTTTGCCCCCTCATCGATCACGATCTGCCCCAACGGTTTCATCGAGGCAATCCAGCGTTTTCGCGCCGATTGCGGATCCATTTGCGGTGCGAACCACGTGCCGGATTTGGCGGCGTCAAAGCTGGTCAGCGGATGATCCACAAAGCCTGCCGCAATCAGCATCGCGCAGCCTGAACCTGTTGCGGTTTTAGCGGCCATCAGCTTGGTTTTCATGCCACCTTTGGACAGGCCAGAGGTGCCCTCGCCTGCCATCTCTTCAATTTGCGGCGTGATCTCTTTCACCATTTCAAAGCGCCTCGCCGATGGATCACGCTGCGGGTTGGCCGAATAAAACCCATCTACATCGGAGAGCAAAACCAATTGATCCGCACCCACCGTAACCGCCACTTGCGCGGCCAGTCGATCATTATCACCATAGCGAATTTCATCAGTTGCCACGGTATCGTTTTCATTCACGATGGGCACAACGCCTAAGCTGAGCAGAGTTTCCAACGTTGCGCGTGAGTTCAAATAACGCCGTCGGTCAGCGCTATCTTCTAAGGTGACCAAAATTTGGGCTGTGGTTATGCCATGCGGGCCCAATACCTCTTCATAAGCGCGGGCCAGTTGAATTTGCCCCACAGCGGCGGCCGCCTGCGATTGCTCAAGTGCAACATCCCCTGCCGACAACCCCAAGACTTTGCGCCCCAAGGCGATCGAACCAGAGGACACCAAAACCACATCACAGCCCCGGGCCTTGAACGCAGCAACATCTGCTGCCAATGATTTGAGCCACGCGCTGCGCAAAGAGCCCGTTGTTGGATCCACCAACAAAGCCGATCCAATTTTAACCACAATGCGTTTTGCAGCGCTTAGGGACGCCATTCCAAATCTTCCTGTTCCACTCTTGTTTCTTGCTTGCGCCCAGTGTCAATTTGATGGCGCAAGACACGCAACACCGCCTCAACCCCCTCGCGGCTGACGCCCGACATTAAAAACACAGGTCCGCCAGCAATTGCTTCCAGCTCAGCTTTGAAAAACGCGCGCTCTTCGTTATCCAACGCGTCAACCTTATTCAGCACGGTCACTCTCGGTTTTTGCGCCAAAGCTCCGCCATATGCCTCAAGTTCATCTATGATCGTTTTGTAATCATTTAAAAAATCACCCGAGGTCCCATCGACCAAATGCAAAAGAACCGCGCAGCGTTCCACATGCCCAAGGAACAAATCCCCCAAACCACGCCCCTCATGTGCGCCGGCAATCAGACCTGGAATATCGGCCACAACGAACTCGGTATTATCAATCCCAACAACCCCAAGGTTTGGATAGAGCGTGGTGAACGGATAATCTGCGATTTTGGGCCGCGCGTTCGATGTGGCCGCCAAAAAGGTTGACTTGCCTGCATTGGGCAGGCCCAAAAGGCCTGCATCGGCTATTAGCTTCAACCGTAACCAGATTGTGCGCTCAATCCCTTCTTGCCCGGGATTGGCGCGGCGCGGCGCTTGGTTGGTTGAGGATTTGAAATGCAGGTTTCCAAAACCGCCATTGCCGCCTTTGGCCAAGACAACCCGGTCCCCCACTTCGGTAAGATCCGCAATTACCGTTTCTTGATCTTCATCCAAAATTTCCGTGCCGGCAGGCACCCGCAGCAGGATATCATCGCCCGATGCCCCCGAGCGTTGTTGCCCCATGCCAGCGCCGCCATTATTGGCAAAGAAATGCTGCTGATAACGAAAATCGATCAAGGTGTTCAGCCCGTCAACCGCCTCGGCAATCACGGAGCCGCCTTTGCCCCCATCACCGCCATCAGGCCCGCCATATTCGATATATTTTTCCCGCCGGAAGCTTACGCAGCCACCGCCACCCGAGCCAGAGCGGATATAGACTTTCGTCAGATCTAGAAATTTCATGTTCCGGGTCCTTATGCGGGTCGCATAAGGCGATATCGGGTTATGGGCGCAGGCTCAAGCCTTGCCGCCGATTTTCCCATTTCGCTGGGATGTGACTGCACCGGTATTGGCATAAAACCCGCTTTTTGTAACACGCGCCCCGAGCCGGGATTATCCTTAAAATGCTCTACAGTGATGGCCTCAAGCGGATAGCGCCGGAATAAAAAGGCACAAAAGGCATTTACTGCCTCGCTCATTAGGCCCTGCCCCCACTGCTTTGGATTTATCGCATATACAAGATATGCCGTAACCGGCGCGGCCAAAGGGGCCGCGCGAAAGCCGATCATTCCGATCACGTTCTGGGTTTTATCCGCAAGCGCAAACATTCCATTCCACGCGCCTTTCCAGCGCGCCGCCTCAATAAACCGCCCCACGAAGCCGCGCGGCAAAGGATGTGGAACAATCGCGAGGTTCCGTGCAACTTGCTTTTGAACAAGGCAGCCAAACAACGCAACTTGATGTACTTGGGCAAGCGGAAAGATTTGCAACCGCTGCGTTTCGATAAAAACAGGGTTTAAAAAATGCCATTGATCAGGGGTCAGCGCCATCGGTTGCAACGGAACCGATTGGCGCAAGGCTTTTGAATAGCTTGCAACCGGCGGACCATTTGGCGCAAAGCCATTTTTTACCAATACACGCATAGAGCGCTGGTTTTGCAATCGCACGCTTGCCAAGAGCGGGCTGGCATGCGGATCAGAAAAGTATTTTTTCAAAACCAAATCTGCCGCTTCAGTGATCAGGCCTTGGCCCCAAAAGGCCGGATCTAGCCAAAATCCAAAATTTGGATATTCTTCGATCAGACCGATAAAGTCTTCCTTCAGCGTGATCGCCCAAACCTGCCGATGTGGATTATCCTGCAGAAGATTGAGAAACCCTTTGGCATCACTTGCGGTATAAGGAAACGGCAAAACCGGCACCCAATAAGAGATGACCGGATCTGCAAGAATACGCACCATCTCGGCGCAATCCTTTGGCTCCAAAGGTTTTAAAACCAAACGGTTTCCGGTTAAACATATACCCATCGCACAGCCTCAAACCAATTCAAACAAAGCACAAATAAAAAAGACGAGCTTCTCCGCAATACTAAAACCACTCAGAAAATCCAGCATTTGCGTTGATGGAAAAGGATATAAAAGCCTAACGCTTACTTCGATTTCAGGCTCTTTAGCCGCGGCTAGCCACCAAATAGTAGGGCATAACCCACGAAACCAACGGTCAGCGCCGCCAGTGAACGCATGAGCCACCGCTCTGACCGCTGCCCCGCGATCAAGGTAGAAATACGATCTCCAAAAAAGGTCCAGACTGGATGGCAAATCAGCTGAATACCCATCAACGTTAACGCGATCCAAAAAGTTGCGTAAAAGCTTGGTGTTTCTGGTTCGACGAAATTGGTAAAGCCAGCCACGATCATCGCCCAAGCTTTAGGGTTCAGCGGATGTACCCATAAACCGGCGATAAAACCCGGCGCCGCCCCAGCGCCCCGGTTTGTGGATAAACGCATATTCGCCACCCGCCATGCGAGCCAAATAATATAAGCCGCCGAGATGAATTTAAGCGCCACAAACAAACCAGGCAAACTATCAGATAAGCGCATGACGCCAAACCCTATCGGCCAAATGATCAGCTGCTTGCCAAGCACCACGCCCGCCACAAACGGCAGGGCCGCGCGGAACCCATAGGCGGCTCCTGTGCTGAGCATGGCCATATTCGCCGGGCCCGGCGTGGCAATTTGTGAGGCGGCAAAGGCCGCAAAGGCACCCAGAGAAACTGCCATTTTTACCCTTCTAAACGCTTTAAGCTGAAACCAAAAAAGGGACCGGCCATGCCGATCCCTAACGTTTCAAAATAAGGCGGCGATGCCGTTTATTCAGCCGCTTTTGCCGCGGGCAAAACAGAAATAAACGTGCGGCCTTTGAACCCTTTATGAAAGGTCACATTGCCTTCCGTGGTTGCAAAAATTGTGTGATCCTTGCCTTCTCCAACGCCTTCACCCGGCCACCATTTATTGCCGCGCTGACGCACGATGATATTGCCAGGGATCGCCAATTGACCACCGTAAAGTTTCACACCAAGGCGACGTCCGTCTGAGTCGCGACCGTTGCGGGATGAACCGCCTGCTTTTTTATGTGCCATCTGATCGTGCTCCTTTTCTTATGCCAAATCTTTGGCTTGGGCGATCCAGCCCTCTTTTTCGATCTTGCCTTTCAACGACAGTTCGGCATCCACGGAGGCCACATCATCTGCGCTCCATGCTGCGATCTGTGCAAAGCTGGTGACCCCACCGGCAAGCAATTTCTTTTCAAGCGCGGGGCCAACGCCGGATAGTTTCTTCAAATCGTCGGCTGCTTGATCAGCTGCGGGTGCAGCGGCTTTCGCCGGTGCCGCTTTGGCTGGAGCCGCCTTGGCGGCTGCCTTTGCGGGCGCTTTTGCAGTTTTCGGGGCCGCAGTCGCCGCCGGTGCAGATCCTGCGCCTAAGGCCGCTTTTACGCCAGACTTGCCAGCGCCTGAGGCCAGAATTTCAGTGATCCGCAACAGCGTAAGCTGCTGGCGATGCCCTTTGGTGCGCTGCGAGCTGTGCTTCCGGCGGCGCTTCACAAAGTTAATCGTCTTGTCACCTTTGATCTGATCGACCACATCCGCTTGCACAGCAGCATCTGCCACCATAGGCGCCCCAACAACCGGGCTTTCGCCACCAATCATCAGTATATCGTTAAATTGAACTGTTTCCCCAGCATCTGCAGCCAGTTTTTCAACGCGGAGCATATCGCCCGATTGAACTTTATACTGCTTACCACCGGTTTTAAGAACCGCAAACATATAGTCTTCCTTTTATTGCCGCGTTCTTTGGCCTCCCTGTCGGGACGTTTTGGCTGGCAGCCACCTCGAACAGCGCGCCCGATCAGGCGAATGTGAGATCAAATGCAAACGCATCCAACGAAGCCGCGCTTATTGAGCAGTTGTTGTGCAAAGTCAAGGCCCTTGCAGCGGGCTTTTCTATAAATCCTTCGCCGAAAGCGCAGAGGCCGTAAATTGCCCCAGCTGCTGTGCGTTTTCAGTGGTTAATTTATTAAACGTGTCAAACAAGGCCGCGTTCAAGGCCATTCCCTCTGGCGATGTTTGAAACGCAAGATAAGCGGTTAGCTCATCATCGGAAAGCGGTGAATACGCCATATGCATATATCCCAAAAGCCACTCTTCAATTTCTTTGCTCAAGGCTTCTTGATCCGATTGCATCAATGTAAAAATTTGCCCCTGATCAAGCTTTAAAGCCTCGGCCTGTGAAAGGGCCTCGAGAAAGGCAAACCGCGCTTCGAACGCGCCGGCAAGGTTTTGTTTGACCCAATCCATCTCTTTGATCGCAGACCGCAAAAGCTGCGGCCGCCGTTTGCCCTGAGCTTCGGCCTCAAGCACTAGCTCGATCACATACTCTTCAATGGAAGGATCAGTGATCGCCCGACGCGCGCTTACCTCTAGCTGGCTTACCTGCACCCCCAAGTCGCTGTTGTAAAACGCAATGAGCCTATCAGCTGAGGTTGCAGGCAAGGCCTTTGCAAACATCGCCTTGACCCGCGAGGACAGGCTGTTTTTGTCATAAATCTTGGCAATCGAGGCCCCAAAGCCGCCCCTCGTAACGCCCTGCAGATAGGCGTCTGCGGTGGCGTTTGCATCGGCAAGCCCTTCTTCGCTGACAATCTCCACCAGCTCATCTAAGTACAGCAATTGATAAAGCTGCTCAGAGGGCTGCGCAATCAGCGCCGCACAACTGCTCCAAAACAGCAATAAACTTATCCGAATGATCCGCATTTCAGCCCCCTTACCTCTAGATGAAAACTAATCTAATCGGCGCGAATGGCAATGCTTGCATATTCACAGATGTTAAAAGAGCATTTAAGTTCAGCCATCTTGAACCCCGCGCCACTGACCTGCTGCCGTGTTGGTTTGTTTTGCGTTACCAAACGAAAGCGATATCCGTGATATGATCTGCGCGCTGCCGCATTGCATGGCCTGGTTCAGAAATTTGCCGCGCTTTACAACTTGTAAAAAGCCACGATGCAAAATACTTCACTCCAGCGCCAAACCCTTCCTAAACAGTTTCTTTCAGCCGAGAGGTTGAACAGAAAAGAAAAGCCCATTGAGCAGTGGTTCTTTGTGACATATTCTGATTAAAGAGTTTGACTGAAAACCGCGTTGAAGGAAATGAAATGTCCGGTGTGCTAGCTTGTCAAGAAATTGCGGATTTGATTGAGCGGGGCCGGATTGCATCAGAGCCTGACATTATCCCTGCGCAGATCCAACCGGCAAGCCTTGATCTGCGGTTGGGAAACACTGCATGGCGGGTGCGCGCCTCTTTTTTGGCAGGAAAAGACGCCAAGGTTGAGCAGCGCCTGGCAGATTTTGAAATGCATAAAATAGATTTAAGCTCTGGCTATGTTTTGGAAAAGGGCTGCGTTTATGTGGTGCCGTTAATGGAGCGGTTGAACCTGCCCCAAGACGTGCAAGCCGTCACCAACGCCAAAAGCTCGACCGGCCGCCTTGATCTGTTAACGCGCGTGATCACCGACCAAGGCACCGAATTTGACCGTGTACCCGCGGGATATCAAGGCCAGCTTTACGCCGAAATTTGCCCTAGATCGTTTTCCGTCTTGGTGCGCCCCGGAATGCGCTTGAACCAAATCAGATTTCGAAGCGGCCAGGCTATTCTATCGGATAGCGAGTTGCTGGAGCTCCATCAGGCTGAAACATTGGTGAATGGTCCAGCGATCATAGATGATGGGTTAGGGTTTTCGGTTGACTTAAAACCGCGTCAGGGCAGTTTGGTCGGATATCGTGCCAAGCCGCATACAGGCGTGATCGATTTGGAACAGATCGGGGCCTATGAGCCGGCAGATTTTTGGGAAGAATTACACAGCCGCAACGGACAAATTATTTTGGATCCCGGCGCGTTTTACATTCTTGTCAGCCAAGAAGCGGTTCATATCCCGCCTGATTATGCCGCCGAAATGGCCCCGTTTCTGGCCATGGTGGGCGAATTTCGGGTGCATTATGCGGGGTTTTTCGATCCGGGCTTTGGCCATGACGCAGCCGGTGGCGGCGGCTCGCGGGGCGTTTTAGAAGTGCGCTGCCATGAGGCCCCGTTTGTGCTTGAACATGGGCAAATCGTGGGGCGGTTGATTTACGAAAGAATGCGCGCTCGGCCCAGTCAGATTTATGGTGCCGGCATTGCGTCGAATTACCAGGGCCAAGGGTTGAAACTTTCCAAACATTTCAAAGCCGCTTGACCGGCGAATTACTCTTCCTCGAATAATTCGCTTTGCTCTTGGGGCTCTTCGCTCACCTCATACTCATCCTCTGACGGAGCAGATGGATCGAGCCCTATGCCCGGCCGGCTTTCGAGCAATCCGGCGGCGCGCAATTCTTTAAGTCCGGGCAGGTCACGGGCGCTTTCCAAACCAAAATGATCGAGGAAATGCGGCGTCACCACGAATGTGGTTGGACGGCCCGGCGTCATGCGCCGACGCCCAAATCGAATCCACTCCATTTCGAGCAATTGATCAACCGTGCCCCGCGAAACGCTGACACCGCGAATTTCTTCGATTTCCGCCCGTGTGACAGGTTGATGATAGGATATAATCGCTAAAGTTTCGATCGCTGCGCGGCTCAGCTTGCGGGTTTCAACGGTTTCTTTTTGCATCAAAAAACCAAGATCAGCGGCGGTGCGAATGGCCCAGGCTTCGCCAATTTTGACAACATGAACCCCGCGCCCCTCGTAGCGTTTTCTTATCCGAAGCAAAGCCTCGGCAGAATCGCAACCATGGGGCATGCGATCATTCAGTTGTTTCACCGTAATTGGCTCTGCACTGGCAAATAAAATAGCCTCAACCATCCGCTCTTGCTCGCCCATCGGGGGGGCCTCGAACAAACTTTCTGAAGGGCGGTCATCACTTAGATCAGAGGTCATTTACAGCTCCGTCTTTCTTTCTTAATTCAATCGCGGCAAAATTCTCTTCTTGCCGAATTTCAACATGGCCGGCCTTGGCCAGTTCGAGCGTGGCCGCAAATGTTGCGGCAGTGGCGGCGCGCCGGCGCTGAGGGTCAGCCAGCCAATCATTCGGGATATAACTGGCGATATCCGTCCATTTTGCCGCGTATCCGATCAGACCATGCATGCGTTCCAGCGCCTCTTCCATCGTGAACACGTTGTTGCGATCCATCAGAAAGGGGCGGAATTCATCGCGCGTGCGGATTCGCGAATAGGCTTGCATCAAATCCAATAAGGTTGCAGTATAATTCACTTTTTTAACGCGCTCTACGGTCTCAGGCAGGCCGCGCACAAAAAAATCGCGGCCCTTTTGATCTCGTGCCATCAAGCGCGCTGCCGCGTCTCGCATGGCTTGCAAACGCTCCAATTGAAAGGCCAGATGCGCGGCAAGCTCTTCCCCGCTGGGGGCTTCATCCGAAGGGTCAGGCGGCAGTAAGAGCCGCGATTTCAAGAAGGCCAGCCAAGCCGCCATCACAAGATAATCGGCCGCCAATTCCAAACGCAATTTTTTGGCCCGCTCGACAAAGGCCAGATATTGCCGCGCCAAAGTCAAAATGGAGATTTTCATCAAATCGACTTTCTGCGAGCGCGACAGCGTCAACAATAAATCCAACGGCCCTTCAAACCCATCCACATCCACGATCAAAGCTTCCGCGGCGAGGCGGTCTTCAACCGAAAGCGTGGCGTCACTTTGAGAGAATAGGTTTTGCATAAAGATCCTGCTATCTTGCGCTCACACGCTGCGCATTGGCGGCGGTGATGTCAACCATCCTTGGCTAAGGATCGCAGCGTCTGTGCAAAGCCGCCAAGGCACGCCGCTGCCCCTCTGGGCTTAAAACGCCGCTTGCCGCAGCGATTTGTTGCATGTCATCCAGTCTCCCATTGCAATGCAAAATCACATCGCAGCCGGCGGCTAAGGCGGCCGTGCTGCGTTCTGCCAAGCTGCCCCCGAGCGCCTCCATCGAGATATCATCGCTCATTAAAAGGCCATCAAAGCCAATTTCTTTGCGGATTAATCCGATCATTTTTGGGGAAATTGTGGCCGGCAGATCGTCAATTTCCTCATAAACCACATGCGCGCTCATGCCCATCGGCCAGTCTTTCAAAGCCGCAAAAGGCTTGAAATCATTTTCGCGCAATTCAGCCAATGATGCGCCCACCCGCGGCAGCTGCAAATGGCTGTCAACGCGCGCCAAACCATGACCAGGCATATGTTTTAGAACGGGCAAAACGCCTTCATCAGCCAAGCCCTGCACCGCGGCAGCCCCCATGACAGCCACCTGCGCCGCCTCATTGGAAAAACAGCGATTTTGCAAAATAGGGTGCGTTTCAGCGCGCGCAATATCCAGACAAGGCGCGCAATTCACGTCAATCCCGTAGCCGCGTAATTCTCGTGCAATCGCTTGATAGCGGCTTTGAATATGCGCGGCGCGCTGGTCGGCCGGCAAATCACGGCTATCTTCAAGCGGTGGCGGCCAATCGCTCGCCATGGGGGGACGTAATCGTTGAACCCGTCCTCCTTCTTGATCGATCAAAATCGGCGCGTGCCACCCGACGGCATCGCGCAAGGAAACGCAGAGCGTTTTCACCTGATCGGCGCTGGCGATATTTCGGGCAAAGAGGATAAATCCAAATGGATTGGCGCGTTGAAAAAAACGTTCTTCTTCAGGGTTAAGAACCGGCCCCGCACAGCCAAAGATGAAGGGGCCAAATTCGGGCGCTTGACTTGGCATCACCGAGCAAGAATAGGAATACAATCCACATCGCCAGCCACCATCGTTGCACAAAAGCGCTTTGCATCATCGATATCGGCAAAACCTACAGCGCGCAGACGATAAAAATCGCGGCCACCACTTGTGGCTTTCACGATTAAACGATCACGCCCGCGCATAAAGCTAGAAAACCTTTTGTCCAAGCGCAACCATTCGGCCTTCGCAACCGCTTCACTGTCAAACGCGCCCAATTGCACCAAGGCTGATCCTGCTAAGATATCCGACGGGCTCAAATCGCGCACTGAGGCCACTTGCGCGGCGCGCGCTGACCCGATGGGCGCCAGGTTTGACGGGCGTTTGGGTGGCCGAATTGCTTGCGCCAGCCCCACAGAGATCTCATCGTTCTGCAATGCAAGTTTCAGCGCGTCTTCAATCGAGTCTGATTGCTTTCGTATCGTACCATTAGCCGGTAAAGCGCTACCATCGCGCGCGCCGCTATCGTTCAAAAGATCATCGGGTAAATTGTTAATATCAAGCAGTATCGGCGCGTTCAAAACCATGTTGGAATTTTCTGAATTTTGGGCCCGTAAGGCCCCGCTGGTGAGGTCATCTTCTGACAACGAAACCGGGCTTGGCGCGAGCATTACTTGATCGGGGGCTTTCGAGGCAACTTCTTCGGCAACCCGATTGACCGATAGGCCTTTGTTCTGCGCGGAAAGCCCGCCGGGATTTTCCGGCGCCACCCGCATCGGATCTGAAGACGCCTTAATCACCGGAACACCGCTGACATCTCGCATGATTGTTTGATAGGCCCACGTTCCAATGGTAATCGCCAAAGCCAAACTAAGCCCGGCCCCAATCCAGCTGGCAAACATGCCCACGCCGAATCCTGGGCTCTGGTCGGTCTGCGCGGTCGGTGCCTCTAAATGCTCGTAATCTGCCATTATGCCCTCCGATGAAAACGCTAAACGCCTCTCCGGTCTCTCTTTTGCTCGCCGGCAGCGATGGCTTTTCTAGCGCATTTCTTCTGCCGGATTTACGCCTAGAATACCAAGACCGGCAGAAATAACAACCGCTACGGCGCGTGCAAGAGCGATTTTTGATTGCGATGCTGCAGGATTGTCTTCCTGTAAAAAGCGCAGAGCTTCAACTTCATTGCCTTTATTCCAAAGACTGTGCAAATCACTCGCCAGTTCGTAAAGGTAAAAGGCCACCCGATGCGGCTCATTTCCTTTCGCTGCAACCTCGACCAAACGCGGCCATTCGGCGATTTTGCGCGCGACGCTCAATTCCGAGGGATGTTCCAACTCGCTCAGATCGGCGCACAGCAACGTGGCATCATCAACCGCGATCCCTACCGCCGTTGCGCGGCGCAAAACGCTGCACACGCGCGCATGGGCATATTGCACATAAAACACCGGATTTTCGCGGGATTGTTCAAGCACTTTGTCAAAATCAAAATCAAGCGGCGCATCATTTTTACGGGTCAGCATGACAAATCGGGCCACTTCTGCGCCCACCTGATCAATCACATCGCGAAGCGTTACAAAAGTTCCGGCGCGCTTTGACATCTTAAACGGCGCTCCGTCTTTATACAGTTTGACCAATTGCGTCAGTTTGACATCAAACCCCGTTTGAGCATCCGATAATGCCGATACCGCCGCTTTCATTCGCTTAACATAACCACCATGATCCGCGCCGAAGACGTCAATCAATTGATCATAGCCGCGCATCACCTTATCATAATGATAGGCGATATCGGGGGCAAAATAGGTCCAGCTGCCATCAGATTTCATCACCGGACGATCCACGTCATCGCCATGTTCGGTCGATTTGAACAGTGTTTGCTGACGCGGCTCCCAATCTTCGGGCGTTTTGCCTTTCGGGGGCTCGAGTACACCTTCATAGATCAAACCTTTGGCGCGCAGACTTTCAATTGCCGCTTCGATTTTTCCAGTACCATAAAGTGATTTTTCGCTGAAGAAACTGTCCATCGTGACGCCCAGCGCGGCCAGATCATCTTTGATCAACTGCATCATCGCTTGAGTTGCAAAGGCGCGGATATCGGCCAACCAGATATCTTCAGGTTGCTCCAGATAGGCATCGCCAACTTTATCTTTCAGCGCCTGGCCAACAGGCACCAGATAATCCCCCGGATATGTGCCATCCTCAAAGGCAACGTCTTGGCCATGCGCCTCAAGATAGCGCAAGTAAACCGAGCGCGCCAAAACATCCACCTGCGCGCCGCCATCATTTATGTAATATTCGCGCGTCACATCAAAGCCGGCGTAATCTAACAAATTGGCCAGCGCATCGCCAAACACGGCGCCACGCGTGTGCCCCACATGCAACGGGCCCGTCGGGTTGGCGCTGACAAACTCAACATTTACCGACCGATTATTTCCCAAATCGCTGCGGCCATAGGCAGCGCCATTTTCCAACACCTGCTCCACAAGCCCCTGCCAAACGCTTGTGCAAAGCGACAGGTTGAGAAACCCTGGCCCCGCCACATCCGCCCCGATAATCCTTGGATCAGCCCTTAACAGAGGCGCCAATGCTTCGGCGATGGCGCGTGGCGATTGCCCCGAAGGCTTGGCCAAAACCATCGCCGCATTGGTGGCCATATCCCCATGCAGCGGATCGCGGGGCGGCTCAACGGTAACGTTTGCATAGCTTAAGCCCTGCGGAAGCTGATCGGCTGCCACCATTTGATCCAGCGCGTGCACAACCAAAAGTCGAATATCGTGAAATAGGTTCATCTGAAGCATTCCTCTGTCTTGGCGGGGGTGTAGCACGCGCTCCGGCTAGGTCAATCGCTGTTTCGCCGCCGATCTGCGCTCTGGCCCCGTTTACAGCCGCGTCAATGCGCCTGAAAGCGCAGAAATTCGCCTTGGATTTGCCCCAGTGACCAAACGCGCATGTTCTTGCAAGGCAAACCGGTCCGTCATGCCTGCAATATAATCGGCCACAAGCCGTGCCCGTTTGGTTTCGTCGGTGGCCTCTACAATATCCTTGCGCCACTGTTTTGGAAGCAAATCGGTGCGCTCCAAAAACAAAGGAAACAAATCATTCAGCGTTTCTGTCACCTCTTGACGCACCAGCACCACGCTTGGCGCTCGATACATCCGTTCAAACAAAAATTGCCGGATAACTTTCAGATCCCTCCAAACCGCCGGTGAAAATTGTACCATTGGGCGCCCTGCGCGGCGGATATCTTCAACGTTTTGTGGGTTTAATTCTGCCAAATTATCGGACGAGACCGCGATCACATCTTCCACCAATATTCCAAAGAAGCGTCGCAGAGCTTCATGCCGGCGCCGATAATAATTCAAATTTGGGTATTTTGCATCTACCGCGGCAAAACAGCTGTTTAACAAGGGCAGATCCGCCAATTCATCGGTTGAAAACAGCTCGGCCCGCAACCCATCATGCAAATCATGGTTGTTATAGGCGATATCATCAGCCAAGGCGGCCACCTGCGCCTCGGCGCTGGCAAAGCCAGACAATTCTAAATCATGCTGGCGGTTATAATCCGCCAATGCGTAATGCAACGCTCCGGTGACCGGTCCATTATGCTTGGCAATCCCCTCAAGCGTTTCCCAGGTTAGGTTCAACCCGTCAAATTGGGCATAATGGCGTTCAAGGTTTGTAACGATGCGAACCGCTTGAGCGTTATGATCAAACCCCCCAAAAGGCGCCATCAATGCATCCAAAGCCTCTTCGCCCGTATGGCCAAATGGCGGATGCCCCAGATCATGCGCCAACGCCACCGTTTCCGTCAGTTCCGCGTTTAAACCCAAAACCCCCGCAATCGTGCGCGCCACCTGCGCAACTTCGATCGAATGCGTCAGGCGGGTGCGAAAATAATCGCCCTCATGTTCCAAAAAGACCTGCGTTTTATGCTTTAAGCGGCGAAAAGCGCTGCAATGCACAATCCGATCGCGATCACGCTGAAAGCAGGATCGAAACGTGCTGCTATCCTCTGCAAACCGGCGCCCGCGGCTTTGCGCGGGATCACAACTAAATTTTTCACCCATCGGTTTGCCTTTCTTGCCGTATCCAAAGCGAATGCCTATACTCTAATCGTACGGCCAGATCACCTCGATGGAGAGTAACATAATGAACCTGCCCCCAAAAGTCACCGAACGCGCTTTTTCTCGGTTGTCAGAAATCAAAGCCTCTGCGCAGGGCCAAGCTTTACGCGTGGCCGTTGAAGGTGGCGGATGCTCGGGATTTCAATACGAGATCAAGCTGGATACAGCCCAAGATGATGATCTTGTGCTTGGCAGCGGCTCTGAAAAAGTGATCATCGACAGCGCGTCGTTGCCCTTTTTGGAAAATGCAGTTATCGATTTTTCACAAGAATTAATCGGCGCTCGCTTCATCATTGAAAACCCAAATGCCACAAGCTCTTGTGGCTGCGGAACCAGCTTTTCAATGTAATCGGCGCGACAACCCGCAATTTCAACTGGCAACCGCACAGACCGACGCAGACAGCCTATTCGGGCTTACTGCGCGGGCCTGCAAAAAAGGCTGGATATGGAACGGGTTATTTTAAAACGGGCGTGCAACGCGCGAAGCCGTGAAAAAACTCATCAAACTTATCGATCGAAGCTTCGGCCAATTGCAGATCACGATAGGCTTGGGGCGATAAATCTACAGTCAAAGTACCACGCATTTTAAACCAATCAGCGCTTCTTGCATTGTCCATTTGAAAAATACTTTCGGACATTCCGCGCAGCGCTGAAACCGGTTTGGGCGCGGGGTGAAACGATAGGGTGGCGGGTTCATTCGCGCCTTCAAACAGAGGCGTCCCTGATAAGGCCGCGAGCCAACTGCACATCAAATAACTGTGATATTCATCGCCCGGCAGAATTTTACGGGGAATCTCGGTTTCTACGGCCTTAAACCCGGCCAGCTGTTCGAACACCCAATCCTCCCAGCCCAACGGTGGTGTTTGGCCGGCAAAGCGTAACGCAATGCAAATCTCGGCAAGAAGGTCCGTGTTGTGATCCAGCAGCGCCAACAAGCCTGCAAATTCCAATGAACGGACCGCATCGGCGCTGATACCGGGGTCTTTACGCCCATATTCACTAAGATAAAAAACGATATGGGTTAATTCATACGCCGCCTTTTTATTCGGAATTGAAAAAGTCTCGGATTGATCGATAAAACCATGTAAACGTTCAACCAAGGCCGGATCATCTCGCTGTGCGCGGCCAAGCCCGCGTTTCAGCAAACGCACCGCTTCTGCGCGTTGCAAATCTGATAATTCCGCACCGACAAGATTATGGTCTACAACCCATTGACAAAGCTTCGCAGATTTACCCTGCCCAAGCCCCAAAGCTTCAAGATCAAGCGCAAGCGATAAAATGAATCGGTAATATTGCGGGAAAAAGCACAATCTATGCTCTAAGCTGTCATAAAAATTTTGGTAATGGGTTAAATCGCTGGTGTTCAGCGTCACCGTGCTGGTTTCCAGCAAATTGAGCAGTTCAGCGTTTTCTTTCAGCCAAAACACATCTTCCGTGGTGCGACGGCGATTGCAAAAGCAATCTATTAAAATGCCAATACGGCCAGCCTCTTCCAAGGGGCGGATCCTTTGCGGGAAGCTAATGATGTTTGACATTTTCTTACTCCTATTTGGTCAGAGAAAATAAAGAAGCCCCGTTTTGGTTTGGTTAGGTGAGGCGACGAGGCTTCTTTAATGAATAATTTCGGGTAGGTGAGCACAATCGATGCGCACGGCCTTCACGAGGCAGAGGTGAATAAATGAATGCCATTGCCGCTGTCTAAATCTGAGTTTTGGCTGGGAGCTGAGGCGGAAGTGAAAAGCTGCACATTATCGCCCTGAATTGCATCGCTCGCATGCTCTGGAGAAGACGCTGAGGTGAACATTTCAACAGCTTCACCGTGACGCGCATCACTGGCAGTGGCAGGCGCTGAAGCAGAGGTGAACATTTCAACACCTTCTCCAAGATAAGCCTGCATCGGGCCAAAAGGCTCTGAGGCGGATTTGAACAAATGAGTGCCGTCGCCACTATGCATGCTGGCAGTTTCTTGAGTGGCTGGGGCGGCTTGGATTTCGAATTTATGGGCTAACATGATTTTTTCCTCTCTAAGTTGTATAACGTATTAATTACAGCTTTAGATTGTATTGCAAGTTTTTTTTCTGCCTTTCGAAAAAAAATGCCGAAAATACTGACCAGAAAGAAAATTAAGTATATGTTATATATTAATTTTATTTTTTCTTAGTTTAAAGAAATATATAAAGAACCTACTCATCTTGGCATAATTTACAACTTTTAGGTGTATTAGGTAATTCTTTATTCGCAGTTTTGCTTGCGAAAAACCGCATGACACCGCTAAAGGCTCAGGGCAAGGAAAGCTTGGGGGTGAAGATGAAATTAGCAACGTTCAACATCAACGGCGTTAAAGCCAGATTGCCGGCCTTATGCGATTGGCTTGACAGCAGCGCGCCGGACATCGCACTTCTGCAAGAGATTAAATCTGTTGATGAGGGATTTCCGCGCGATCTCTTTGAGGATCGAGGCTACCAAGTGGTGACCCATGGACAAAAATCATTCAATGGCGTGGCTATTTTATCAAAACTGCCGCTAGAAGATATTTCCTTTGGTCTGCCCGGAAATCCCGAAGATGTGCAAGCCCGCTGGATCGAAGCCACGGTCATCGGCAAGCACGCGCTCAAAATCTGCGGCCTATATTTGCCCAATGGCAACCCGGCCCCCGGCCCTAAATATGACTACAAGCTTGCCTGGATGAAACGCCTGCGCCAACGCGCTATCGAGCTTATGGCCGCAGAAATGCCCGCCTTGATGGCCGGGGATTACAATATTATCCCTCAACCAGAAGACGCCGCCCGCCCCGATATCTGGACAGAAGACGCGCTGTTTTTACAGCAAAGCCGCGCAGCCTATCAAGCAATCACCCATTTGGGCTTCACAGACGCGTTTCGGTGCAAGCACGCAGAACCCGGCCATTATAGCTTTTGGGATTATCAAGCGGGGGCATGGAACCGCAATGACGGAATCAGAATCGATCATATTCTGATGACGCCCGCTTGCGCCGACCTGCTGCTTGACGTCGGTATCGACAAAGATATCCGCGGCTTTGAAAAACCATCAGATCATGTGCCGGTTTGGGCGCAATTAGATCTTTAGGGCAGCCCCGTATCCGGGTTAAAGCGATATAACCAATCAAAGCGCTTGAACATTGCGCTTGGGGCGACCGCCCCCAAACCGCGCAACGCGCTATGCGCAACCCACCGGGTCAACGGGGCGCTGAGGTGATAATTGCGGGCATTGCTTTGGGCTGTTGCAACAACCTTTTTCACGCGGGCTTGCCGCAAAAACTGATAGCGCTGAAAACCTTGCCGCGTTACACCATAAAGATGCAATGCCCGGCTCAACACCCAAGCATCTTCCAATGCCATATTGGCGCCTTGAGCCAAGAAAGGGAGCATCGGATGCGCCGCGTCTCCGATTAAAACGCTGCGATCTTGAAACCAATACTCGGCCATAGAATGACGGAATAAACCCCATAAATACACCTCGGAAAGCGCGTTCAGCAACACATGTGCAAGCCCGCCAAAATCAGCAAAAGCAGCCCGGACAAGCGCGGGATCATCGCTATGAGACCAGCCTTCGCCCGCCCATAGGCTGCGTTCTTGTACCATCACCAAATTGACCAGGCTGCCGCCGCGCAGCGGATAGCTCACGATATGCCGCCCCGGCCCCATATGCACCATCACCTTATTGGGATGATCCATGCTATTGGATACCAGCGCGCGCCACGCCACCTGCCCGGTAAAAAACGGCGCAGATGGACCCAGCAAAGCCGTTCGCATGTTTGAGCGCACCCCATCTGCCCCAATCACCAAATCCACAGGGCCCGCCGCAGCCTCGCTGCCGAAAGCGCCAGATAAAAGATCTTGGCTGGAAAGGCTTTTCGAGAAGACAAAGCGCACCCCCTGTGCTTTGCAGGCTTGAAAGAGGGTTTGGATCAGATCAGCGCGATGCACCAGTAAGAAATCCAGATCCGGCGCGTGGGTTTTCAAATCAAGACGGCATACCAATTTCCCGTCTTTGTAATCGCGCAAATCCACCGCTTCGGCGCGATCTGCAATTTGCGCAACCGCGTCTTTCAGCCCCAAGCGGCTCAGCACGGCAAGCCCATTGGGGGATATTTGCAAACCGGCCCCAACCTCCTTGATCGCCGCAGCCTGTTCGCACAGGTGAACGCTGGCGCCACTTTGAGAAAAGGCTAGCGATGCGGCCAAACCCGCTATACCGCCCCCTACGACCTGGACTTGCAAGCCGTTCAGCATGTTTCACCTCAATAAAAAAGCCGATCTAGCGGATCGGCTTTTCAGGTTTCCTCAGTCGTCGCGATGCACTTTTTCGCGCCGCTCATGGCGCTCTTGGGCTTCCAAACTCATCGTCGCGATAGGACGCGCATCAAGCCGCTTTAGCGAGATAGGATCACCCGTAACCTCACAATAGCCATATTCGCCCTCATCAATGCGGCGCAGTGCTGCGTCAATTTTCGAGACAAGCTTGCGCTGGCGGTCCCGCGTTCGCAATTCCAGCGCGCGATCGGTTTCTTCGCTGGCGCGATCCGCAATATCTGGGATATTGCGCGTGCCGTCTTGAAGCCCTTCGATCGTTTCCTTGCTATCGCTCATCAGATCATTTTTCCAATCCAACAGCTTTCGTCTGAAATATTCCACCTGACGCTCATTCATGAATGGCTCGTCTTCGGCAGGAGTATAGCTATCCGAAATAAAAGTCTCTTGCTTCATTTCCACCCCTTGGCTTGGGTCAGAGTATGACATGCATGTCTCCTTCCACAAATTTTCGTTCCCATTGGCACGCACCTACCGCAACAAGGCGGGCTTGTCACTACTCAATAGCAACAGATTGCAGCAAAATGATTAACCCGCTAAGTTCCGCGCAACTGGACATGAATATGGGCAAAAGAATGAAATTTACCGGAACCAAAAACTATGTAGCGACTGAAGATCTCACCATCGCCGTGAACGCTGCGGTCACGCTGGAGCGGCCACTTTTGATCAAAGGCGAGCCTGGCACAGGCAAAACCGAACTGGCCAAACAAGTGGCCAGCGGGCTTGGTCTCGAGATGCTTGAATGGAACATAAAATCCACCACCAAAGCCCAGCAAGGCCTGTATGAATATGATGCCGTCAGCCGGTTGCGCGACAGTCAATTGGGCGAAGCACGCGTTCATGATGTGGCTAATTACATCCGCAAAGGCAAGTTATGGCAGGCCTTTACATCAGATAAAAAGGTAGTTTTGTTGATCGATGAGATCGATAAAGCCGATATAGAATTCCCAAATGATCTGCTTCAGGAATTGGATAAAATGGAATTCCACGTCTATGAAACCGGGGAAACGGTGCGCGCCATAAACCGCCCTATTGTGATCATCACCTCAAATAACGAAAAAGAATTGCCCGATGCGTTTTTGCGCCGTTGCTTTTTCCACTATATTCAATTTCCCAATCTCGAGACCTTGAAACAAATCGTTCAGGTGCATCACGGCGACATCAAAGAATCACTACTCGCCGCCGCGCTCACCCAATTTTACGAACTCAGAGAACAACCCGGGCTGAAAAAGAAACCCTCGACCTCCGAAGTTCTGGATTGGCTGAAACTTTTATTGGCTGAAGATCTCAGCGCCGAGGACCTTCAGCGGGATGGGGCCAATGCCCTGCCAAAACTGCATGGGGCTTTGCTGAAAAACGAGCAAGATGTCCATTTATTTGAACGCTTGGCCTTTATGGCGCGCAGCGGCCGTTGATCCTAATGCGTTAAACTTTCACTTGAAATCAGCAGAACGCGTGACTTTTACAAATAAAGGGTCTAGATCAACGCGGGCGGAGCCTTGGCTTTTATCCTGAAAGCCGCCCCCATAAAGCAGAGTGTAATTATGTACTTATTAAGCGGATTATTTGGTGCCATTTTAGGCGCAGCCATCGCGCGAAAGCGCAGAGGAAAAGGGCTGGATATGGCGCAATATGCGGCCGGCTATGGGATTTTATTTGCATTGATCGGCTTGATCCTTACCATCATTGTTGATCGTACGGTGATCTAACGCGATGTTTCTGCCCTTTTTCGAAACGCTCAGAAAAACCGGCATTCCAGTTTCATTGCGCGAATTCATCAGTTTTCTCGATGCGGTGCAAACCGGCATGGTGATCTATGATTTAGAGGGGTTTTACTATTTGGCCCGAACCATCATGGTGAAGGATGAGCGCCATCTTGACCGGTTCGATAGGGCCTTTCAAACCAGTTTCAAAGGCTTAGAAAACCTCAGCGAGGCTGATATCCTGAACGCGGTGGATATTCCCTCTGACTGGCTGAAAAAAATGGCGGAAAAGCATCTTAGCCCTGAAGAAAAAGCCGAAATCGAAGCTTTGGGCGGCTTTGACAAGCTGATGGAGACGTTAAAGCAGCGCCTGAAGGAACAAGAAAAACGCCATCAAGGCGGCAGCAAATGGATTGGCACGGCTGGCACCTCGCCCTTTGGCGCCTATGGATATAACCCAGAAGGGGTGCGCATTGGTCAAAGCGAAAGCCGCAATCAGCGCGCGGTCAAAGTTTGGGATAAACGCGAATTTAAAAACCTTGATGACAGCGTTGAGCTGGGAACCCGCAATATCAAAGTGGCGCTTAAGCGCCTGCGGCGCTGGGCCCGCGACGGGGCTGCGGATGAACTCGACATTGATGGCACCATCCGTTCAACAGCCGAAAATGGATATCTCGACGTACAAACCCGCCCCGAACGGCGCAACGCGATCAAGGTGCTGCTGTTTTTGGATGTGGGTGGCTCGATGGATCCTTATATCAAATTAGTCGAAGAATTGTTTTCAGCCGCCCGCGCCGAATTCAAACATTTGGAATATTTTTACTTTCACAATTGCCTTTATGAGGGGGTCTGGCGCGACAATGCGCGGCGTTGGAACGATCAAACCCAAACCCATGAGGTTTTGCGCACCTATGGTTCTGATTATAAATGTATTTTCGTCGGAGATGCGAGTATGTCACCCTATGAAGTGGCCTATGCAGGCGGCGCAAATGAGCATTGGAATGCAGAGTCAGGACAAACCTGGCTGATGCGCGCGCGCGCGCAATGGCCATCGAATATTTGGATTAATCCGGTGCCGGACACGCATTGGCGTTACACCCAATCCATTCAAATGATCCAAGAAATTTTTGAAGACCAAATGGTCCCGATGACCTTGGCCGGGCTAGAGCGTGGCATGAAAGAGTTGGTGAGATAGGGCTTGTCAAGGCGCCAGCCTGAGGCCATATCAAAGATATGTTGCGATTTTCTCCTATCCTTCTGGCCCTGATCTATGGGCTTGTGATGTATAAGTTTTCGGCCTGGCGCACTGCGAGAACCTTGGATCGGCAATCTGTTACCTTAATGGATCCTGCGCTGAGCCCTTTGTTACAACGCATGGCAAAAGCGCTGGATCTTCCAAAGTTGAGCGTTCAAATCTATGAGATCGACCCGATCAATGGTTTGGCAGCGCCGGATGGACGGATTTTTATCACCCGCGGGTTTTACAATAAATATAAGGCGGGCGATGTCAGCGGAGAAGAGCTGGCCTCGGTGATCGCCCATGAGCTTGGCCATGTTGCGCTGGGTCATGCGCGCCGGCGTATGATCGATTTTTCCGGACAAAATGCCGTAAGAGCCGCCTTGGGCATGGTGCTCGGGCGGTTTATACCGTGGATTGGCCCTTGGATTGCCGGTTTGGTTGCAAACCTGCTCATGGCGCGTTTGTCTCGCGGCGATGAATATGAGGCCGATGAATATGCCGCGGCCCTAATGGTAAAGTCAGGCTTGGGAACGGAAGCTCAAAAAACATTATTTCTGAAATTGGAAGAACTGACCGGCCAGATCGGCAGCCTTCCTGCATGGCTGATGAGCCATCCCAAAACTTCAGATCGGATTACGGCCATCGAAGCGCTTGAAAAAAAATGGGGCATCGATTGAAAAACAAAGCCCCCAGTAAAGCGGGCTTATCAACACAGGCTTTTTATTTATGTGCTCTTCGAATATGCCGTAGCAATTGCTGAGTTGAGCCATCTTTATGCGCAATCGGCGCAGCGGCATCTAATAACTGCTCCATATCGCGGGCTAGTTCTTTTCCCAGCTCGACCCCCCATTGATCAAAACTGTTGATACCCAAAATAACCCCCTCGGCAAATACGCGATGTTCATAAAGAGCAATAATCTGCCCCAAAACAAACGGGCTAAGCCGTGGATAGATGAGCGTGGTTGAAGGACGGTTGCCAGGAAAAACGCGATGCCGCGCCTGCCGCTCCAATTCATGGCCGCTTAGCCCCTGCGCTATCATCAATTGGCGGGCCTGTTCTAATGTGCGCCCGCGCATCAAGGCCTCTGACTGGGCCAAGCAATTGGCGATTAACAGCCGATGATGCGTGTCAAGCGATGCTTCATGGCCCTCCCGCGCAACCATAAATTCACACGGCACAACCGCCGTGCCTTGGTGAATCAGTTGATAAAAAGCGTGCTGGCCATTGGTGCCAGGTTCACCCCAGACAACCGGACCTGAAGGATATGGCAAATCATGACCGTTCATATCAACGCGCTTGCCATTGCTTTCCATTTCGAGCTGTTGCAGGTAGGCCGGCAAACGGCTCAGGCGCTGTTCATAGGGCAGCACGGCGCGGGTGGCAAAGCCGCAAACCTGATGATGCCACAATCCCACAAGCGCGAGCATGACTGGCATATTTTGCGATAGCTCTGCGGTGCAAAAATGCCGGTCCATAGATTGCGCACCGCGCAAAAACTCGCGAAACGCATTTGGGCCAATCGCCAACATTAAACTCAGCCCAATAGGGCCCCAAAGCGAATAGCGCCCACCAACCCAATCGGCAAAGCCAAACACCCGTTCGGCGGCAATCCCAAAAGCTTTGGTTTTTTCTTGCGCGGTGGAAAGCGCCACGAATTGCGCCCCCGGATCCGTCACATGCTGGGCCAACCACGCTTTCGCAGTTTGCGCATTGGTCATGGTTTCAATCGTGGTGAAGGTTTTTGACGCGATGATAAATAAACTGCGCTTTGGGTCCAGATTTTGCACAATATCATGCAAATGGGCGCCATCAACATTTGAAACAAAATGGCATTGGGGGCCATCATGATAGGGCGCCAAGGCCAAACAAGCCATGGCAGGGCCCAAATCTGACCCTCCGATCCCAATATTGACTATATCGGTGATTGGCCCGCCGGGCCCCTGAAATCGCCCGCTCCTCAGATCTTCGGCAAAACGGGTCATCCGCTGCAAGGCCTCTTGCACATCGGGCATCACGTTACGGCCATTCACAAAGACATCTGGCCCATCTAAATTGCGCAAGGCGCTGTGCAACACGGCCCGTCCTTCGGTTTCATTGAGCGCAGCGCCCTGAAACATGTCTGAGCGGCGCTCTTTTAATCCGCGCGCTTGCGCCAAATCCAGCAGGCCTTCGCGCGCAATCGCATCGATTTGGGTTTTGGAGTAATCCAACAGCAAATCATCGGCCTGAACTGAAAATTGCTCTGCCCTTTTTTTGGCCTCAAAAAGCGCCATAATGGGCTGTTGTTTCTGCGCATCCCAATGGCGCTTTAACGCATCAAACATCCTTATCCCCTCGCTTTTGCCTGGCGCTACGCTTGTCAGTCGGCCCAATGCACTGTGGTGCCGGCAAGTATGGCCATAATCGGTGCCTCTTGTGCAGGCAAGCTTTGCGCCTGTTCTAAAGCTTGGCGTTTCTCAGCCCCAAAAATAACCAAATGCTTATATCGGGCGGCATTTAAAACCGCGGCAGAGAGGGTGACCCGAGGCTCAGGCGCATCCGGCGCGCGCATCGCGACCAAAGGCGGCGCGCTATCGCCCAGCGCAAAGGACAGTTGATCGCCGCCCGGAAACAGCGAGGCCGTATGCATATCCGCCCCCATTCCAAGCAGCAAAACCGACAGTGGCAAACAGGCTTTAAGCTGGTGCGACAAAGGCTCCATGGCGTCTTCCGGCGTTGCATAATCGGCGTGAAGCGGCACATAGCTGGCTGCCTCAACCGGGCCCACCAGCAAACGGTTGCGCAATAAGGCGGTATTCGAGCGCGGGCTATCGCTAGGCACCCAGCGTTCATCGCTCAGTAAAATATTCACCCGCGCCCAGTCCAGATCGCTTTGGCAGAGTTGGTCAAAAATTGGCCCAGGTGTGGTGCCGCCCGGAACCGCAAAACTAATCGTCGATTGGCTGGACAGCGCCTTGCGTAAATCGGCGATCAAGGCCTGACTAAGCTTTTCGATCAGCGCCGCGCGCGTGGGGTATTCTTCGAACTGGTAGGTCATTTTATATCCCGCCATTTGCGGCCATCACGATGCATCAGCATCAGCGCATCCTCGGGGCCGGAACTGCCACTTTCATAGGGTTTGGGCACATCATTGCGCTTTTCCCAATCTTCAATGATCGGATCGGTCCATTGCCAAGCCGCCTCCACTTCATCCCCGCGCATGAACAGCGTTTGATTGCCCCGAATAACATCCATGATCAAGCGCTCATACGCATCTGGCACTTCTTCGGCCTCAGGGCCCAACGCCTCAGCAAAGGTCATATCCAACGGAACGTCAACCAAGCGCATGCCGCCCGGGCCCGGCTCTTTGATCGTAACATCCATTGTGATGCCTTCATCCGGTTGTAGGCGAATCACCAACGCGTTGCGATGGCTGCCCGCTTCTGGGCCAAAAATAGAATGTGGCGTCTCTTTGAAAACCACAGCAATTTCCGAACTGCGGGCACGCAAGCGTTTGCCCGTGCGCAAATAAAAGGGGGTCCCGGCCCAACGCCAATTCCCGATATGGGTTTTCAATGCCAAAAAGCTTTCGCTGAAAGAGCGCGGATTATTCACATCTTGGCGATAGGCTTCTTGACCGTCTGGGCTGGCATATTGCCCCCGCACGATATGATGCGCTGGTACGGCGTCCAAGGCTCTGATCACCTTCAGCTTTTCATCGCGCACCGCATCGGGATTGAATTGTGCGGGCGGTTCCATCGCGATCAAGCATAGCAGCTGCATCAAATGGTTTTGCACCATATCGCGCATCGCGCCAGATTTATCATAATATTCGCCGCGCCCTCCCACGCCCACGGTTTCCGCGACAGTGATTTGAATATGATCTACATATTGGGCATTCCAGAGCGGCTCAAACAGCATATTTCCAAAGCGGATCGCCATCAAATTTTGCACGGTTTCTTTGCCCAAATAATGATCGATACGATAGATCTGCGTTTCGGTGAAATGTTCTGACAATGTGGCGTTCAGCTGTTGCGAGCTTTCCAAATCACGGCCAAACGGCTTTTCGACCACGATCCGACTATCCGAAAGGGCGATGCCGCGCTTGTGCAACCGTTCGGCCAAGGCGCCAAACAAGCTTGGTGCAACCGAAAAGTAAAACGCACGCACCGTATCGGGTCGCATTTTCTTCGCCAGATCTTCCCAGCCAGCCTCCCCCATCGCGTCGATTACAACATAATCAAAGCGGTCTAAAAACTCGGCTAAAACATCTGCATCTGGATTTTTGACTCCAAATTCAAGAATCGCATCCCGCAGCAGCGCCCGATAAGCCGGCGTATCCAAACTGGCCCGCGCCGCGCCAATAATGCGGGCCTCGGCCGGGATTTGACCCGCCGCAAAACGCCGAAACAAACCCGGAATAATTTTTCGTTTTGCTAGATCACCTGTGCCACCAAATATCACCAAATCAAACGGATCAACGGGAATAACGCGTGAAACCATGTAGGCACCTCTTTTCGCTGTGCTTTTATAACCGGCTGTTAGCCACCATCAAATAAAACAATTGTTAGCGCTAACGTAGGCCGCTTTTAGGCAAATAAACGGGCAAAGTCTATGCTGTTTTTTGACCTGCCACTTCTGGGATCTTCAGCCCGTTTTGTTCAAAGCCTGCATGAAATATTTTAATCTTTCTGTTTAAAAATTAAGATCAGCGATGCGCCCCCCCGAGATAGGCTGAGACACCCCGGTTGTCATTGGAGCAGAAATGGGCAGACCCCGTAACACCCGCACCGCCAAATACGCAAAGGCCTGGGCCTCCAACATATCTCCGTTCAGACCAATCGCTTCCACAGGCTGTACAGGACAGGCGACTTGCGCGCGGATCACATCACAAAGCGCCAGATTATGGCGGCCACCCCCGCAAAGGTAAAGCGCAGCGGGCGCAATTGGGCAGCGCTCAACCGCTTCGGCCACGCCAAATGCGGCAAAGCCCACCGCGGTGGCCAAAGCATCTGGCAAAGACAAATCTGCTAGGTCTGCAAGCTCTGCCAAAAACGCGTTGCGATCCAAGGATTTTGGCACATTTTGAGAAAAATAAGGATGCATTTTCCAGCGTGACAACAATTTTGGATCAACCTGGCCCGTGGCGGCCAAGCGCCCCTCTTGATCGACGGGATGCCCCAAACGATGCCGCATAAGATCGTTCAGCGGGGCATTGGCAGGACCCGTATCAAAGGCAAGCAGGGCGGCTTTTTCTTCCGGTGCCGCGCAGCGGGGATCAAGCCATGTCAAATTGCCGACACCGCCCAAGTTTAAAAACGCCACTGGCGCGTCCAAACCCGCCCATTGCGCGCAGGCAAAATGAAAAAACGGGGCCAAAGGCGCGCCCTGCCCGCCCAGCGCCACATCCTTGCTTCGAAAATCCCAAGCAACGGGCTTGCCGAGCCTTTGCGCCAAAACCTGCCCATCGCCCAATTGGTGGGTTCCCCTTCCCCCTGGATCATGGGCCAGAGTTTGCCCATGAAACCCATATAGGTCAGCCGCATCAAGCATCTGATAGGCCTCTAAATGCCGCTGATGAATAAGCCCGCGCGCCGCCTCTAGCCCCTGCGCCTCGGGCCACTTCCCAAGCACCGAAGACAAAATATCATGATCAGCTGCGCTGTAGGGGTGATAGGCACTGGCCCCAAACGAGGCGATTTTCTGACCATCCGTGGTGATTTCCGCCACATCCACCCCATCCAAAGATGTGCCAGACATCGCGCCAACCGCCGTTACAAGCTTTTCCACGAAGATCCCTTTTCCTTGCCCTGCTTCCGCAGTATAGAAGCGCTTAAAAATAATTATGTGAGGCCAGCCATGAGCTTTCAACCCAAATCTGATTTTCTTGATATCATGATGTCTCGCGGATTTTTGGCCGATTGCACGGATTATGAGGGCTTGGACAAAGCCTTACTGGCGGGCGGGATGCCCGGATATATTGGCTTTGATGCGACCGCCCAATCGTTGCATGTGGGCAGTCTTATGCAAATTATGATGCTGCGCTGGTTGCAAAAAACCGGTGGGCGCCCGATTACGCTGATGGGTGGGGGCACGACGAAAGTGGGCGATCCCAGCTTTCGGGCAGATG
The DNA here is from genome assembly GCA_016778765.1 of Paracoccaceae bacterium. Lineage (GTDB taxonomy): Bacteria > Pseudomonadota > Alphaproteobacteria > Rhodobacterales > Rhodobacteraceae > Thalassovivens. The sequence goes on from JADHOV010000007.1 coordinate 81,098, forward strand.
AGCGCCCGTTGCTGACACCCGCCAAGATTGACGAAAATATCGCCGGTATCAAAAACGCGTTTTCCTCTTATATCACATATGGTGATGGGCCTTCCGATGCGCTGATGATCAATAATGCTGAATGGTTGGATGAATTGAACTATTTGGGATTTCTGCGAGATATCGGGCGCCATTTTTCGGTGAACCGCATGCTCAGTTTTGAAAGCGTCAAATCACGGCTGGATCGTGAGCAATCACTTTCCTTTCTTGAGTTCAATTATATGATCCTCCAAGCCTATGATTTTCTGGAGCTCAACCAGCGCTATGGGTGCCTGCTGCAGATGGGGGGATCGGATCAGTGGGGCAATATCGTCAATGGCATCGATCTGACGCGCCGCGTGGTTGACAACGCGGTGTTTGGCTTAACCTCACCGCTTCTGACCACCTCAGATGGAAAGAAAATGGGCAAATCTCTCGATGGGGCGGTTTGGCTGAATGCAGATATGCGCAGCCCTTATGAGTTTTGGCAATTTTGGCGCAACACCACAGATGCGGATGTGGGGCGATTTTTAAAACTTTACACAGAGCTACCAGTCGAGGAATGTGAGAGGCTGGGCGCGCTGGAAGGCTCTGAGATCAATGAAGCAAAAGCCGTTTTAGCGCATGAAGTAACCAAGCTGTTGCACGGCGCAGATGCCGCCGAGAAAGCCCAAATCACGGCGCGTGAAGTGTTTGAAAAAGGCGGTATTGGCGATGATTTACCAACCGTAAATTTAACCGCAAAAGATCTGGGCGCTGGAATTTCGATTGTTCAGCTGATCGTCAAAGCAGGATTGGTGAAATCGGGCAAAGAAGCCAAACGTTTGATCGCAGAAAATGGCGCCAAACTGGATGATAAGCCGCTCACCGATGCTGGCCTAATGCTGGATGCGGCTGCATTTGGCAGCCCAATCAAGCTGAGCGCTGGTAAAAAACGCCATGCATTGGTGCAATTGGTGACATAAAACGCGCCTCTGGCAAATGCTAAGCCCAAGGCGCGTTTCGATGTTCAAAAAAGGGCGGCTTTAATCGGTAACTGTCACTTTATACATACGGTCGGGTATGCCCAAAACCGCGCCATTGGCGCCTTTGCCCAGCTTGATCGCATCCACCACATCCATTCCGTCAGTGACTTTGCCCACCACTGTATATTGCCCATTCAGAAAATATCCTTCGGCAAACATGATAAAAAACTGGCTATTGGCGCTGTTGGGGTTCTGCGCACGCGCCATTCCAATTACCCCGCGATCATAGGGCGTATCGGAAAATTCTGCTGGCAGATCTGGTAACTCAGACCCGCCCCGCCCTGCCATGGAGATATTGCCCCCGGCTTTTCCGAATTCCACATCCCCGGTTTGCGCCATAAACCCTTCGATCACGCGGTGAAACACCACGTCATCATAGGCACCCGCGCTTGCCAGCATGGTGAGGCGCTCAACATGTTGCGGGGCGATCTGTTCAAACAAATCAATGGTAACTGTTCCCTTACTCTGTTCGCCTGCGACCTCAATCACCAAACCTGCCGCCAAGGCCGGCCCGCTTAGAACTGCAAATAACGCGCTCAGTTTAAACATCAGCTGCCACTTTCATGCTAATCATACGATCCGGTGTCATCGGCGGTTCCCCACGCTCGATCTCATCCACCAACTCCATTCCAGTCAACACGCGCCCATAGACAGTATATTGCCGGTTCAAAAAGTGATTATCGCCGAAATTAATGAAAAACTGACTGTTGGCGCTGTCAGGATTTGCGCTGCGCGCGGCCCCGATCGTGCCCCGATCATGCGGAATGCCCGAAAATTCAGCTTTCAAATTGGGCAGTTCAGAACCGCCCGTTCCCGCCATCCGCAGATCAAAATCGGCTTCCATATTGCCATTTTTTACATCTCCGGTTTGCGCCATAAATCCATCAATCACGCGATGAAAGCACACATTGTCATAAGCGCCGCTGCGCGCCAATTCTTTCATCCGATCGCAATGTCCGGGCGCAATATCGGGCAAAAGCTCAATCACAACGGTTCCTGATTTCAATTCAATCAAGATTGTATTTTCAGGATCTTTATAGGGGCTAGATTTTGCCGCTGTTTTCTTTGCAGCAGGCTTTTTTGCCGCCGGTTTCGCCTTCGCTTTAGATGCCTTTTTCTCGGCCATGATCGATCCTTTCTGATAACTGGTGCAGCTTACTATGCTGGATTCCTTTGGGGAACAAGGTGCACCGCGCGTCAGATCATTTATACAGTGCTTGAATCGAATCAATTTAGTGAAAGAAAGCGGGAAATAGATGGGCTGGAAAACCTTAGATAATATGGACATATCGGGTAAAAAGGTGCTTCTGCGCGTCGATATCAACGTTCCGATGAAGGCAGGCAAAGTCACCGACGCGACGCGAATCGAAAAAATTATTCCAACCGTGAAAGATATATTGGCGGCTAAGGGCATGCCCATTTTAATGGCGCATTTTGGCCGGCCTAAAGGCACTGCCAGCCCCACGCTGAGCCTTAAGCAGCTGATCCCCGCATTGGAAACCGCACTTGGACAACCGATAATTTGGGCGGATGCCACAATCGGAGCCAAAGCCGAAGCCGCCAGCGCGGCGCTGCGGGAAGGGCAAATTCTTTTGTTAGAGAACACCCGCTTTTACGCAGATGAAGAAGCCAATTCTGCAAAATTTGCCGCCTCACTGGCCGCATTGGGGGATATCTTTTGCAATGATGCGTTTTCGGCGGCGCATCGCGCGCATGCCAGCACCGAAGGTCTTGCCCGCCATCTTCCAGCCTGCGCAGGACGTTTGATGCAAGCTGAGCTACAAGCCCTAGAGGCGGCTTTGGGCGCACCGCAACGCCCAGTTGTGGCCGTGGTTGGCGGCGCTAAAGTTTCAACCAAGCTAGATCTTTTGGGCAATTTGGTCACTAAAGTGGATCAATTGGTGATCGGGGGGGGGATGGCAAACACGTTTCTAGCCGCTCAAGGCCATGCAATCGGTACATCTTTGGCCGAACATGAAATGACAGATACAGCGCAAAACATTCTGGCGAAAGCCAAAGCCGCCGGTTGCGAAATCATCTTGCCGTCGGATATTGTGGTCGCCCGCACCTTTGCAGCCCATGCCCCCCATGAAACCCTGCCCGCAGAGGCCTGCCCAAAAGACGCGATGATCTTAGATGCCGGGCCCGATACGGTTGACACCATCGCATCCGTATTCGACGCAGCCAAAACCTTGGTTTGGAATGGCCCCCTGGGCGCCTTTGAATTAGAGCCTTTCGATAGCGCAACCAAAGCCGCAGCGCGCAAAGCCGCAGGGCTGAGCGCAGCTGGCAAGCTGATCTCGGTGGCCGGCGGAGGAGACACCGTTGCTGCCTTGAACAAAGCTGGCGCTGCACAAGATTTCAGCTATATTTCAACAGCAGGGGGCGCTTTCTTGGAATGGATGGAAGGTAAAATACTGCCCGGCGTTGCTGCGCTTGCGCAAAATTAAACGAGCATCCCTATCAGACACTCCTTTTGTTAAAAAAATAACTCATTTTTCAATATGTTAGCGTTATCATATTTGCGCTGTCACCTTTCCCTAAGATAGAAGGTGGTGGCCGATCTGCGAATTAAACGGGCAGAACAACGCATTTTGAAAAAAGGATGGCGCATTGAGCACTCTTACGCAAATGGACCAAATTTCCAGAGGGCAGGGTTTTATCGCTGCGCTCGATCAAAGCGGTGGCTCCTCGCCCAAAGCGCTTGCTGAATACGGAATTTCAACCAACGCCTACCATTCCGATGCGGAAATGTTCACCATGATCCACGACATGCGCTGCAGGCTAATGACCGCGCCCGCATTTGATGGACGCAAAATCATTGGGGCGATCTTATTTGAAGACACCATGATGCGACAGGTGGGAGAGATCAGCGTTGCTGATTATTTATGGAACACGCGCAACGTGGTGCCGTTTCTCAAAATTGATAAGGGCTTGGAAGAAGCGCAGAACGGCGTGCAAACCTTAAAGCCGATACCGGAGTTAGAAGCCCTGCTGAGGCGCGCCACAGATGCAGGGATTTTTGGCACCAAAATGCGCTCTGTGATCCATTCTGCGGACGCAAACGGCATTGCCGCAATTGTCGCGCAGCAATTTGACATCGCACAAACGATCCTTGGCTATGGTTTGATCCCAATCATTGAACCTGAAATTAATATTCAAAGCGCAGATAAAGCCGCGTCAGAAACACTGTTATGCGACGAAATTCTAACCCAACTGGATCGATTAAACAGCAACCAATCTGTTATTTTGAAACTGACCCTGCCTGAAGTGAACAATCGCTATGCGCCCTTGATCGCGCATCAAAATGTTCTGCGAGTGGTGGCGCTTTCCGGCGGTTACACTCGCCCCATCGCCAATCAACGCCTACGCCAAAATGCAGGGATGATCGCAAGCTTTTCGCGGGCGCTGCTGGAGGGCCTGTCGGCATCTCAGACCGATGCTGAATTCAACCAAAGGCTCTCGCATTCAATTCAGGAAATATACGAGGCCTCTGTCGCAGGAGAAGACACGAGCCTTCGATGAAAACAGCGGCAAACCCAGCTTTTGGATAAGCGCCTTGGCGCCCTGGGCAACAAAATCTCGTCAAAAGTAACTTTGGGGATTCACAAGGCGAATCACCTGTGTCATACTTCGCATAAGCCCAAACATATGGGCATGACAGGCAGGTATGACGCAAACAAGAACATATTCCGGTTGGGGCCTCTTGGCTGTGGTTTCGCTGGCCACCGGCTTGGGTAGTTATTTTGCCTTTGCAGCCATTCAAGGGGAATATGGCGTATTGCGCCGCGCCGAAATAACCAGCTTCTCAGACAATTTAAACAGCGAATTGATGCGGTTAAACACCGAGGTCGTCCAGATGGAAAACCTCACGCAACGCTTGTCGGACGAATATCTTGATATCGATCTTCTAGACGAGCGTGTGCGAGAAATTTTAGGCTATGTCCGCAGCTCAGAACTGGTTATCAACTAGAGTTTCTTTAACCAAAACCCTGTAAATACGCCCGTAAAAAGATTTTACTCGCAACTCTTTTTGTTTTGCTGTAAGGAATGGTTTAACATTAAACTAATTTATTCGGAGGCGCGACATGGCGGCACGAAAAGCGGCAGCTAAACCCAATATCTCACCCGAAGAACTTTTGGGCTATTACAAAGACATGCTGCTGATACGGCGGTTCGAAGAAAAAGCAGGGCAACTTTACGGCATGGGCCTGATAGGCGGGTTTTGTCACCTCTATATTGGTCAAGAAGCCGTGGTTGTTGGGCTCGAAGCTGCTGCCGAAGAGGGGGATAAACGCATTACGTCTTATCGCGATCACGGCCATATGCTTGCCGCCGGCATGGATCCGAACGGAGTTATGGCCGAGTTAACCGGGCGTAGCGGTGGCTATTCCAAAGGCAAGGGCGGCTCTATGCATATGTTCAGCAAAGAAAAGCATTTTTACGGCGGGCATGGCATCGTTGGGGCGCAAGTGCCGCTTGGGGCAGGCTTAGCCTTTGCGGATAAATATCTTGATAATGGACGCGTTACATTTGCCTATTTTGGCGATGGCGCGGCGAACCAAGGGCAGATTTACGAAACCTTCAATATGGCGGCACTTTGGGAGTTACCGGTGATCTTTGTGATCGAAAACAACCACTATGCTATGGGAACGGCGCAAAAGCGTTCGACCTCAACACCGGATCTATACACCCGCGGTGAGGCTTTTGGTATCAAGGGCCAGGCTGTGGATGGGATGGACGTATTAGAAGTGAAAGCCGCCGGCGAGAAAGCGGTTGCGCATTGCCGCAGCGGCAAAGGCCCATATATCTTAGAAATCAAAACCTATCGCTATCGCGGCCATTCCATGTCGGATCCGGCCAAATACCGCACCCGCGAAGAGGTTCAGAAAATGCGCGAAGAGCGCGATGCAATCGAATCTGTGCGCAGCCTTTTGTTAACGGGCAAACACACCACAGAAGAGGCATTGAAGGCGATCGACAAAGACGTCAAAGACATCGTCAATGCATCCGCCGAATTTGCAAAGACCAGCCCAGAGCCCGATTTGGACGAGCTTTGGACGGATATCTACGCCTAAAGCATAAGGAGATTTATGATGGCAATTAAAATTCTTATGCCCGCCCTTTCCCCCACAATGGAAGAGGGTACATTGGCAAAGTGGATGGTCAAAGAAGGTGATGTTGTGGCCGCTGGCGATATCATTGCAGAAATTGAGACCGATAAGGCAACAATGGAATTTGAGGCCGTTGACGAAGGTATAATTGGCCAAATTATTGTAGCAGAGGGCAGCGAAAACGTAAAAGTGAACAGCCCGATTGCCACTATACTTGCCGAAGGCGAACCCGCAGAAGCACAGCCAAGCGCCGCGCCGCCCGCCCCGTCGCAAGCAGAGGCGCCTGCGCCGGCAACTGCGCCGGCAAAAGCGGCAACGGCCGCGCTGGCTCCGAATACCGCGCCTGATTGGCCCGAAGGCACAACGCTGAAACAACAAACGGTGCGCGAGGCTTTGCGCGACGCGATGGCCGAGGAAATGCGGCAAGATCAAAACGTATTTTTGATGGGCGAAGAAGTAGGCGAATATCAAGGGGCCTATAAAATTTCGCAGGGCCTGCTTGACGAATTTGGAGAAAAGCGCGTGATCGACACGCCGATCACCGAACACGGGTTTGCAGGCATAGCGGTCGGTGCAGCCTTTGGCGGGCTTCGGCCAATCGTTGAGTTCATGACGTTTAATTTTGCCATGCAGGCGATGGATCAAATCATCAATTCTGCGGCGAAAACGCTATACATGTCGGGCGGTCAAATGGGGGCACCGATGGTGTTTCGTGGCCCCAATGGTGCGGCGGCGCGCGTTGGCGCGCAGCATAGCCAAGATTACGCAGCCTGGTATGCGCATATTCCCGGGCTTAAAGTGGCCATGCCCTATTCAGCTTCGGATGCTAAAGGCCTGCTGAAAAGTGCCATTCGCGATAACAATCCGGTGATATTCTTAGAAAATGAAATCTTATATGGCCGCAGTTTCGACGTGCCCGACATAGAAGATTTCACGGTTCCATTCGGCAAAGCCCGAGTCTGGCGCGAAGGCACAGATGTTACCATCGTGAGCTTTGGCATCGGCATGCAATACGCTTTAGAGGCGGCTGATAAACTGACAGAGCAGGGCATAAGCGCCGAAGTGATTGATCTGCGCAGCTTGCGGCCGATCGATTACGATACGGTGTTGGCCTCGGTTCAAAAAACCAACCGCTGCGTCACGGTGGAAGAAGGCTTCCCCGTTGGGGCGATTGGCAACCATCTTTCCGCCGTTATTATGCAGCGCGCCTTTGACTATCTGGACGCGCCTGTGATCAATTGCACCGGCAAAGATGTGCCGATGCCATATGCGGCAAATTTGGAGCGTCATGCCCTGATCACCACCGATGAGGTCATCGCCGCCGTTCATTCTGTTACCTACCGCTAAGGAGATCGGATCATGCCTATAGAAATTTTGATGCCAGCGCTGTCTCCGACGATGGAAGAAGGCACGCTTGCCAAATGGTTGGTAAAAGAGGGCGATGCTGTTGCCTCGGGGGATTTGCTGGCCGAAATCGAAACTGACAAAGCCACGATGGAGTTTGAAGCCGTTGATGAAGGCATCATTGGCAAGCTTTTGATCGCGGAAGGCACTGAGAATGTAGCCGTGAATAGCGCGATTGCTGTTTTACTAGAAGATGGCGAAGCCACCTCTGAGGTCGCAGCGGCGCCCAGTGCGTCTGCAAGCCCCGCCCCAGCCCCCGAAGCTACCATATCAAGCCCAGCAAAGCCCGCCACACTCGCCTCTTCCCCCGAATCGACGCCGCGCGCCGCACCAGAAAAGGCGGCAGAGGGCACACGCGTTTTTGCAACGCCTTTGGCGCGCAAATTGGCAGCGCAGAACAATGTTGATTTAACCAAACTATCGGGTAGCGGGCCGCGTGGACGGATTGTAAAAGCTGATATCGAAGAGGCGGCAAATGCTGTGTCTGTCGAACGCCCGGCGGCGTCTTTGGCCGGCGCGGCAAGCACAAGCGGCGCCGCCCCTGCGCCCCAATCGGCTAATTTTGAAACGATTGCCAAGCTATATGCTGGGCGCGCCTATGAAGAAATCTCATTGGATCGCATGCGCAAAACAATCGCAGCCAGATTAACCGAAGCCAAGCAAACGGTTCCCCATTTCTATCTTCGCCGCGATGTTATGCTTGATAATTTGCTCGGCTTTCGCGGTGAGATGAACGCCGCGCTTGCAGAACGTGACGTAAAATTATCGGTGAATGATTTTGTGATAAAAGCCTGCGCGCTGGCCCTAACGACGGTGCCAACCGCCAATGCCATTTGGGCCGGCGATCGTATATTGCAATTCACCCCTGCTGATATTGCGGTGGCTGTGGCCATCGATGGAGGGCTGATCACACCCGTGCTGAAAGATGCAGATCAAAAAAGCCTCTCCGTGCTCAGCACCGAGATGAAAGATCTCGCAATACGGGCAAAGGGGCGAAAATTGGCCCCGGATGAGTATCAGGGGGGCAGCTTTGCAATTTCAAACCTTGGAATGTTTGGCATCGATAATTTTGATGCCGTGATCAATCCCCCCCATGGCGCGATCTTAGCTGTGGGCGCGGGCAAGAAAAAGCCCGTGGTAACTGCGTCGGGCGAGTTGGGCATTGCAACCGTGATGTCCTTGACATTATCGGTGGATCACCGGGTGATCGATGGGGCTTTGGGCGCCGAACTTTTAAATATAATCGTCAAAAACCTTGAAAACCCAATGGCGATGCTAGCCTAAGTTCCGCGCAGACTCGCGTCATATGTAAAAAGCCCCGCTTAGTCAGCCGGGGCTTTTTACATTTCAAACATATAGGCCATCAAACCCTTAGGTTTTTCACTATCAGTCCAGGCTCGCCTCGCCCGAAAGCAATTGATCCATCGATATTGAGGGCGTGCTGCAACCAGCGGTGCCAACTACTTTCGCAGGCACGCCGGCAACGGTAGATTTTTCGGGAACATTATCCAGAACGACCGACCCTGCGGCGATGCGCGAGCAACGCCCAACGTGAATATTGCCAAGCACTTTCGCACCGGCGCCAATCAACACCCCATCATCAATCTTTGGATGCCGATCCTGCTCTTCCTTGCCGGTCCCGCCCAAAGTAACGGCATGCAGCATTGAGACATTATCGCCCACCACCGCCGTTTCCCCTATCACGACCGAATGCGCATGGTCGATCATCAGACCTTTTCCAATTCGGGCGTTCGGGTGGATATCGATCCCGAACACTTCGGATGTTCGAGATTGCATAACATAGGCCAGATCAATCCGGCCATCTTTCCACAGATAATGAGCAACGCGATAGGCTTGCACAGCCTGAAAGCCTTTGAAGTAGAGCAGTGGTTGCATATATCTGTGACAGGCCGGATCTCTGTCATAGGTTGCCATAATATCCGCCCGCGCGGCCAAGGCCAATTCTGGCTCATTCGCATAGGCCAGCGCACACATATCATGCAGCGCCTGTTCAGACATCTGTGCCGATGCCAGCTTTTGGGCCAAACTATGAGACAGCGCAGATTCAATGTCTGGATGCTGCAAAATTATCTGATGCATGAAGCCGCCCAGAAGCGCTTCGCGCTCAATTGACTGCTCGGCTTCTTGTCGAATACGCTCCCAAACCGGATCGAGCTTGGCAAGATGGTGTTTTGGATCCCTCATGCGGCATCTCCCGTTAACCTAAGCCTTAACTATAAATCTAATCCACAGCGTCAACCAAAGCAAGTCAAAAGCAATACTTAAGGATGGGTATATAATATTCATTTTTGAACGTCTAATACAGAATAATTAGCCTCGCAAAGATCAAACGAACAGCAAAACCCCCTAAGCCCTAATTTCAAGGTTTTCTGAAATTATCATATAGGCGCTGGGGCCCGGCCCGAAACGATCGGATAATTGGGCGACCTCAAATCTCAACCCATTCATATTGTTTGCTTTTAAATCAGAAATATACCACGCATTTTCATAGATCCAAACTGGTCGCTCGGGATAGGCCTCGCGCAGAACCTCGCTTTGTGCCAAAATGCGAACGCGGTAGCGCTCTGCGGCTTCGGCAAGCGGAATATCACCCTCATGCCACATATCCGCGTCAACGCGGCCGCGGCGCAGCCACGCAAATTCAATTGCCTCGGCTTTGATACGTAGTTGCAAATGGCAGGGGCGGTAGGGCGCACCTCCTCTAGAAAACTGACGGCAAGATTCGCTTTATTGGCCTCGGTTGGCGCATGGGTTATGCAACTGCTTGGCGCTGCCATAAGAGTTTTCAGCAGCTGCATATTGCGCGGGGTCGTGCTCACGCATTGGCGCGGATTTTCGCCCAGCCGCAGCGTAAATTGCAACATATCCCACGCCTTATCGGCATGTTTCCACTTGGCCAATTCATCCGCCCAAGCCGCATCAAACTGGCGCCCGCGCAAGGCTTCATAATCATAGGCCGAGCAGATTTCGGCAATCGCGCCGTTGGGCCATAATAAGCGCCGACGCGAGGCCTGCCAGAGCGGGCGTCGGTCTGCTGGGCTGCACGCCAAGATGCCGCTTTCGCCATGCACCATCACATCTCGGGCTTGCTCATATGTATCACCTATCAGCGCAATTCGTTTGGCTGCGCCCAAAGTTTCTGGCAGGGCGCCTTGCACTTGGCTGCGCACCCATTCTGCGCCAGTGCGGGTTTTACCTGAACCCCTTCCATCCAAAATAATCCATGTTTTACAGTTTATTAATGGATGAAGCTGATGTTTGAGCGCCCAAAATTCAAACAAATATGGCAGAGCCATTAGTTCGCCATCCGATAGCTCATCCAGAAATCTCCTCTTCAGACTCGGCTTGGCGCAAGCGATCCAAGCGGCGCCCGATTTGATGCCTTGCGGCCTCCAAGTCGAGGCTGTAACCGGCCTCTCCTGCAGTGTTCGTTTGACGGTATTTTCCACTTAATCGCTCCAATTCATGGGCCCAAATCAGCCATTTCCTCAGCTCTAAAAACAGGCGGCGCATGTCGCCCCCTGAAGCGGGCGCCTCGCTTGAAAGGCGCTGCCTGAGATTTTCAATTTCTTCGATAAATTCCTCGAGAACCTGCGCAACCTTGTGCAGCCGCGATTTTAAGGATCCGATATTGGCATTCGGTGTGTTCAGGATCATCCAGCCCCCGCAGTGATAAAATCGACAGTGCCGCAAACAAAGCCATGCAGCGCTTGCTCAGCCTTTTGCTCGGCCCCCTTCATCTGCTTTTTCATGTGCTGCGCGAACCAAGCATGGCGGCGCTTAATTTATCGCCAATCGAGCGGGTTCTGCGTTAAGACTTTAAAAGGCTTTTTCACAACGGGTACAAATCGCCGACGATACTCGCAGATAGGCGGTAAATCTCGCCTCTATCCGGCCACATTTTCAACAAATATTAAGCGCTCTTCACGGCTAGTAAACATCTGTGCCACTGGCGCGCATGTTTTGTTTTTAAGTGGAGGGTATCGTTTTGTTCAAAGCCTCAATTTACCAATTTTTCGTTCTTTTATTATTCACTTTCAACGCCGTTGCACAGGAGCTTACGGATATAAGCGCTGCAGATGTTTTTTTGGCTGAGAACTCCATCAATTTGAGCACGCCGGTTACCGGATCCGCGCATCTGCTTGGGCAAACCATATATATCACGGCCCCGATTGCAGGCCCGCTTTATGCCTCGGGACAATCCATCACGCTCAGCACGCCCGTGGCCACAGTGGGAGATGGTGCCCATTTGCTGGCACAAACGATCACTATTGGCTCCGCGATCAAGGGCGCCTTATACGCAACAGGACAATCCGTTCTGATCAACGGGCCAGTTTTAAAAAACGCCTATATCGCAGGAAAGCGCATTCAACTTAAAGGCCAAATTGATGGGCATCTGCGCGCCTTTAGCGAACATATTGAGCTGCAAGCCCCCATCTTAGGATCCGCATATCTAAGGGGCGAAACCGTTGTCATCGCCTCTGTTATTCACCAAGACCTTGATATTAAAGCTCAGAAGGTCGAATTCAGAGAGGGCGCTGAACTCTTGGGAAAGCTCAGATTATCAGAAACGGCAGAACTCAGCGGGACCGCATTAAGCACGCTTATCAGCGAGGATCGCGTAACAATGACGCCCACGTCGACTGCATTTTTTGAACGCAGTAAACCTGCTCGACCCAATATATGGCTATTGCAACAAGTCGGATTTCTTTTGAAGGTGGGCGTTTTGATGATCCTGTTTGGTTTGTTTATGCCCCAACGTGTTTTTGAAAACTCCGAAACGCTAAAAGCCCAACCCTTTAACTCAGGATGGAATGGTGTTCTGGCCTTCGCCATGATTTTAGGCCTGATGTTGGTTTTTGCGCTCACGGGCATTGGTATAATTCTTATGCCTTTATTCTTGCTTGTCGCGATAATTGTCGCGGGGTTTGGGGGGATTACAGCGGGATATTTACTGGGCAAAATAGCCTTGGAAAATATTTTCGGGTTTGCGCCGGATCAGCGGAGTGACCAGCTGAAGGCCGCAGGTTTGGCGACAGCTCTTTTATTCATCTTCTCTTTGGTGCCTTTTTTAAATTATCTGGTGTTTTTAATTCTGGCCTGTCTTAGCACGGGCCTGACAATTTGGCCCCAGATCAAGCGTATGTTAAAATTAGCCCCTTGACCCTGGAATGATCTACCAGATGAAACTTGGCTTCCCTCTGGTTCGTGCCCTCGGTCTATGATAGCGGGCTGCATACGCTAAGGATTGGGCAGAGTGACATCATGAAAAAACCCAAATGGGTCGTTCAAAAAGAGCAGCAAAAAAAGGCAGCCAGCTCAGAAACCATCTGGTTGTTTGGCCTGCATGCTGTTCAAGATGCGCTCAGAAACCCGCAACGTGAAAAACTACGGCTGGTGGTCAGCAAAAACGCGGCCGATAAATTGGCAGAGTCAATCGCTGTGGCGGGTATCGAACCTGAATTTTCCGATCCCCGCCGCTTTGCCGCGCCCATAGACAGCGGCTCGGTGCATCAAGGGGCCGCCCTAGAGGTGAAGCCGCTCAACTGGGGTAGCCTTCAGGATGTTGCCTTGGCCGCGGGCGACGGAGCGCCGCGTTTGGTTTTGTTGGATCAAGTCACCGATCCGCATAATGTTGGCGCGATTTTACGATCTGCAGAAGTATTTGGCGCCAATGCGGTGATTGGCACCCAAAGGCATAGCGCTCCAGAAACTGGAGCCCTGGCAAAAACGGCCAGCGGCGCATTAGAACGCCAACCCTACCTACGCCTGCGGAATTTAAGCGATACGATCATTGCGCTGCAAGAAATGGGATATTGGGTCATCGGGCTTGATGGAGAGGCCAATCTCACGATCGAGCAAGCGAGCGCCGATAAATGCGATCGACCTATTGCGCTTGTATTGGGCGCCGAAGGGCCAGGGTTGCGACAGCGCACAAAAGATACCGTGAATGTTTTGGCAAGAATAAAGTCCGCTAAAAGCTTCGGATCATTAAATGTTTCGAACGCTGCAGCGGTTTCGCTTTATTCCTTACAATCCCGATCCGAGAAATAAACCTTCTAGCTTCTCCTTTCAGAAAAGAAACGGTCGGTTCAGAGCACAGTTCAAAAGCAATACTGCCTCTGGTCAAATCTTTTTAAACCCACTAAAGCAGGGCCAAAGCGCTGGAGCATAGCCATGAATTATGAAACTGCGGGCGAGGTTGAGAACGCCTATAGCGACATGATCTCTTCGATCGAGGAGATCATCGAAGACGCCCGAAACGGCAAGATGTTTGTTCTTGTTGACCATGAAGATCGTGAGAATGAAGGCGACCTGGTGATACCTGGCCAAATGGCCACACCAGATGCGATCAATTTCATGGCCCAGCATGGGCGTGGGTTGGTTTGCCTGTGTCTAACCTCTGAGCGGATTGACCAGCTTGGGCTACAACTTATGAGTACGCATAATTCATCGCGCCACGAAACTGCATTCACGGTCTCAATCGAGGCGCGCGAAGGGGTGACAACAGGTATATCCGCGCAGGATCGGGCCCGCACCGTTTCCGTGGCGATCGACGCGTCAAAATCTGCAGCAGATATCGCAACGCCCGGCCATGTTTTTCCCTTACGCGCACGCACGGGCGGTGTGTTGGTGCGCGCCGGTCATACCGAAGCCGCCGTTGATATCAGCCGTTTGGCCGGCTTGAATCCTTCAGGTGTGATTTGTGAGATCATGAATGAGGATGGCACCATGTCGCGCCTGCCCGATTTAGTCGGGTTCGCGCAGCGTCATGGACTGAAAATTGGTACGATCAGCGATTTGATCGCCTATCGCCGGCGGCATGACAACTTGGTACGAGTTCAAAGCGAGAAAGAAATCATATCGGAATTTGGCGGCAGTTGGTTGATGCGCAGTTACGTAGATGAAACCCACGGGGATGAGCATATCGCGCTTTGCAAAGGCGATCTTTCGGGACCCGAGCCTGTATTGGTGCGGATGCACGCATTGGACCCTATGCTCGACATTATTGGCACTGGACCTAATGGGCGCGCCGCTGAATTTGGCGATGCCATGAAATTGGTCGCACGCGAGGGACGCGGTGTTGTGGTTTTATTGCGCGACACGGCGATGAAATTAGAAAGCAGCGAAGACAGCTCGCCCAAGAAATTACGCCAATACGGGCTTGGAGCGCAGATATTATCTTCGCTCGGCCTGTCCAAGCTAGAACTTCTGACCAACTCTCCGATTCCGAAAGTTGTGGGTTTAGACGCCTATGGGCTAGAAATTGTATCAACGCGCAAAATATCGGTGTTGGGGTAATGGCGCAGTCAGAACAACATTACACGCTAGCCCAGCCAAGCTTTGAACAACCGGTCAAACTTTTGATCGTGGTGGCGCCTTATTACAAAGATATTGCCGATAATCTTTTGCAAGGGGCCGCGCAGCAAATTACGGATGTGGGTGGCACGTTCGACGTGGCCGAAGTCCCTGGGGCTTTGGAAATTCCAACCGCGATCGGCATCGCCGAGCGCTTGCAGGAATTCGATGGCTACGTCGCGCTGGGTTGCGTTATTCGCGGTGAGACCACGCATTATGAAACCGTATGCAATGACAGTTCGCGCGCCATTACGCTTCTGGGTCTGCAAGGGCTTTGCATTGGAAATGGTATTTTAACGGTTGAAAACCGCCTCCAAGCCGAAACGCGCGCTGATCCGAAGGCGCAAAATAAAGGCGGAGGCGCTGCCGCCGCAGCTTTGAATCTGATCGCGCATAGCCGCGCTTGGTCGGGTGGACAAAAGAAAATCGGGTTTGCCCCCGGCCCCATAGACCCCAAGACAGGCCTATTATGACAAATTCCGACACCGCTTTTACGATAAGTGGAAATCAAAAGCGTAAGATGAAAAGTGCAAGCCGGCTTTATGCGATGCAAGCGCTGTTTCAGATGGAAAGCTCTGGTCAAACCACCGAAACCATCTGCACCGAATTTCTTAACCATCGCTTTGGCGCTGACTATGAGGGCGATCTGCTCGTAGAGGGCGATGTTGACCTGTTTAAAAATATTATCGAGAAGGCTGTAAACCTGCAGGCGCCTATCGACCAATTGACCGATCAGGCCCTCGTTGCAAAATGGCCATTAGGGCGGTTAGACCCAGCCTTGCGCGCGCTGTTTCGGGCTGCCGGAGCCGAGCTTTTAGACGGTGGGGCTCCTCCGAGGGTGATCATATCCGAATATATGGAAGTTGCATCAGCTTTTTACCCAGAAGGAAAAGAAGCAAAATTTGTAAATGCCGTTTTAGATCATATGGCGCGCAGCACCAAGCCAGAGGCCTTTCCCTAAGCCTTGACATGAATGCCCTGAACAGGCGCTAATCCTCACGAGGCGTCAGCCGGATAAATCCTACAAAAACATCGTTTTTTTGATGTAGGATAAACTGATTTGGACGGGTGATAAATTTCAGGTTGACCTTGTGTTTTTCCCCTTGTACGAGGCAGTGTGCTCTTTCAAGAGAGCAGTGGGCGACAGGCCGCAAGGTGTGGCAGGGGACTGTAACTCCCTCGCGGAGACGCACGCCTGGTTCGATTCCAGGGTCGCCCACCATTCAG
>JADHOV010000076.1 GCA_016778765.1 Paracoccaceae bacterium
GTTCTGGGTCGTTGATGGCCCAAAACTAAGCTCTTCCGCCGCAACACCCATCATGGCGGATAAGCGCGCACCCGCTTCATCCATCTCGGCGCCACCCAGCTCAGAAACTGCATAAGCGCCATAGGGTTGAACTTTGCGCTGCGTATAAAAACGGAACAAACGATCGATCACCTGCCGACAGGTGTAAGAGCCGCCGGCATTCTCAAAAAACGCCTGCCCTTGCAAAGCAGCTTCGCTAAAAGCGGGAAATTGAGATCTTACAAACGCACAATCAAGCATGGCAACCCCGTTATAATGAAAGCGAAACAGGACCCAATTTTATCCCCAGATACAAGCCTATTCTACCAAGCTCCACCCAATTTTCACAGATTGACCAAAATTATTCTTTTGGATATAAACTATATACCAAAGACTATTTATTGAAAAAATACTTTTAAATACGCCCATGCAGCAGCCGGCGGTCAACCATAAGCGCAACGAAATCAACGTAAATTATCTAATAAAATTGGAAGGTTAAGCGGTGCAACCAATCTAAATGCAAAGCTAAAAAGTTTTGTTAGACAAGATCGTTTACCAGTAAAAAGGATAACAAAATGGCCACAAAGCCAGCATTAATGAACCTTCCAATAGAAACGTCAGACGCGGGGTTTTATTCCGGGTTCAGCAAGGACGTCACCATCAGTGCGAAAATATTGGTAAGCGCATTGATTATTTGGGCGGTTGTTTTTCCAGAAAACGCCAGCAATGTCTTAAGCGCCTTAAATTCATTTCTATTAAGCAATTCTGCCAGTTGGTATATCTTCGTCGTCGCCTTCTATGTTGTGGTTTGTTTGTTATTTGCTTTAGTTCCAAGCTCGGGCAAGCTCTTGCTTGGCAGGCCTGGCGAAACGCCCGAATTTTCGAATTTCTCTTGGTTTTCGATGATGTTCGGCGCTGGGATTGGTATCGGAATGCTCACCTTTGCAACCGCCGAGCCAATTTATCACTTTGGTAATAATCCCGACGTCATTCGCGGATTGTCCACGGGATATGACGCCGATAATGTACGCGCCGCTTATCGCTGGTCATTCCTGCATTGGGGCGTCTCTGCTTGGGCCTGCTATGCCTTGGTCGGCCTAGCGCTGGCGTATTTCTCTTACCGGCGCAACTTGCCCCTCACCATTCGATCCGGTCTTGCGCCTTTATTCGGCAAAAATCTTTCGGGACCGGTCGGCAGTATTATTGACATCGCCGCCGTTGTGGCAACGGTGCTTGGCGTGGCCCAAACCTTGGGCTTTGGCGTTCAGCAATTTGTTGCGGGCCTGCACCGTGTGGGTATTGGAGACTGGGTGTTAAACGCAGAAGGCACAGCATCAACAGCTGGTATCATCCTTGCGCTTTTGGTGATTATGGGCGCCTCAACCCTATCGGCGCTTTCGGGGGTGGGCAAAGGGATAAAATGGCTTTCAAACATCAATATGGGTCTAAGCTTTTTCATATTGTTCTTTTTCCTTGTCTTCGGCAGCACATTTTTTGGCCTGCAAGCGCTGATCGTTGGCATGTTTGATTATTTTGTCGCGCTTCCAAAAACTTTATTCACGGTATGGCCTGCTGATGGCAGCGAAACCGGCGATGCGCTAAGTGCGTGGCAAGGCGCTTGGTCAGTGTTTTACTGGGCTTGATGGATCGCCTTTGCACCATTTGTTGGCGTTTTTCTTGCCCGAATTTCAAAAGGCCGCACCATTCGCGAATATGTTTTGAGCGCAATGCTTATTCCCGCCACGATGTGTTTTATTTGGTTTGCCATCGTAGGGGGAACCGCGGTTGATTTAACGCTGGATGGCACCGCTGGCGACAGGATCATCACTGCCGGTGCACAAGCACAGCTTTTTGTGATGCTCGACGTGATTCTCAGCAGCTCGCAGGCGTGGATGATGGCGGTTGTCGTGGTGATCCTCTTGCTGACCTATTTGGTCACCTCAGCCGATTCCGCGGTCTTGATCATCAATACGATCAATTCCGGTGGCGATGAAGGGCCCAAAGGGCGCCCGCATATTATCTTTTGGGGTTCGGCTTTGGGCTTGGTGGTTGGCGCGTTGTTGATTATCGGGGGCTTAGAGGCAATCCAAACGGCTATGGTGATTGGCGCCCTGCCCTTCAGTATGGTGATGGCATTGATGGGGATCGCGCTGATAAAGGCTATTTATGAAGACAGCATACGCGAAAAGGCCGGCGTCGAGATTATTTTTGACCCAAGCGCGGATGCGCACGCAAAAGCCGAAAAGCCAGATACGATTTGACCATAAAAGGTGCGGGATCACTAGACGCCCGCGCCTATTTTAAATCGCATTTCCAACAAGTGAAAGAAAAGCAAATGAAACATTGGATTTTTTGGCTTATCGCTGGCGTAGTGTCTCTTTTAGGCGGGTTTACCGCCTTGGCGAACCCTTTGGTGGCTTCTTTGACCGCTGAGCTTTTGGCTGGTTGGTCATTTATATTAGTAGGCGTGATTATGCTGTTCTCAGCCTTCGGCGATCAGGGCTGGCGCGCGCGCATTTCAACAATGCTTTTGGGCCTGCTTGTCTTGTTCATTGGTGTCAACTTAATTGCACATCCATTGCGCGGCCTGATATCAATAACTTATGCTGTTGCCGTCGTCATGATGATCGTGGGTCTTGTTCGTCTGGTTTTGGCTTTCAGTGACGAACTTCGTCCCTTCCGTTTGATAATGGTCATTTCAGGCGCTCTGTCGATCATATTGGCGATGATGATTTTCTCCAACTTCCCGCAATCTGCAGCGGTGGTATTGGGCGTCTATCTGGCCATCGAACTGATCTCAAACGGTGTAGCACTGATCGCGATTGCGCTGGCCCGCAAATCCGAAACTTCAGCGGAGGTGTAAGCCTATGAAACAGCGGCTTCTTTGGTTCTTTGTGGGAACTGCGTCATTTGTTGGCAGGCTACTCGCCTTCTCCATCCGATGTCCGCTTCGATTGCGACAACAACATGTACCGGTTGGGCACCGCTGATTGTAGCGGCGGTGCAGGGCTATTCAGCCTGGAAACCGCAGGAATTATGTGAAACTGCTGAAGCTGCGTTTGTGAACGCTTGTCTACTGCTCATGGGTGTTATCTTGCTTTTTGGTCCAATGGGCCCGATGGTAATTTCATCTAAAGTATACCCGCCCTTCTTCTAGCCGTTTCTGGCGAGGCTATCCTGTGGGTGCCTCGTTTACTTCGTTTTGACCCGTGCTCGACCAGGTTAAACCATGAAACGGGTTTCTTGTTCGATCTTCCTATAATGTCGGACAGCGTGAGCACTGGTTTTTACGGGCCACTTGAAACTGGCAGCTATCCACCGAGACTGACCCGGGAAAACAAATAATTTGGCGAGAGGCTCAAGAAGATGCTCAAATCGCTGTTTATCAAGAAGAGTCGGGGGACAACCTGGTTTCAACAAATTACAATCGTGATCGAAAGCTCCGCCCGAGCAAGGTTTTGACACCTCGCGGCGGAGCTTTTTAGAGGGCTCTACCCATTCACATCCACAACCACGCGCCCTTGCACTTGACCTTTCAGGATTTGAGCACCCAATTGGGGCATATCAGCCAACACCGCCGGGCTGATCATCGCCTCAAGCTTGTCCATCGGTAAATCTTTGCCGATCCGCTGCCAGGCGCGAAGCCGATTTTCATAAGGCTGCATAGCCGAATCGATGCCCAAGAGGTTAATGCCTCTCAATAAAAATGGGATAACGCTAGCGGGCAGTTTCGAACCGCCCGCATTGCCAATCGCAGCGGCCGAACCGCCATAAACCAATTGGCCTAAAACGCGCGCCAGCATTTCGCCGCCAACCGCATCCACAATCCCCGCCCAACGCGCCGACTCCATCGGCCGTTTGATCGCCTCATTCACCTCATCGCGCGGTATGATTTCGCTGACCCCCAATGATTTTAGATAGGATTCGCTTTCAGGTCGCCCCGTCACGCCGGCGATATTATACCCTAAATTCGATAATATCGCGACTGCAATTGAGCCCACGCCTCCCGCGGCGCCTGTCACCAAAACCGTACCTTTCTCAGGTGTGAGACCGTGATCTTCAAGCGCAAGAATACCAAACATCGCAGCGAGGCCCGCGGTGCCAACGCCCATCGCTTGTCGCGGTGTCACGCCATCGGGTAGCGGCACAAGCCAATCGGCTTTCACCCGCGCTTTTTGAGAGAAGCCCCCCCAATGTGCTTCGCCAACGCGCCAACCGGTCAGAACCACCTTATCACCTGCGGAATAACGGGGATCTTGCGAGCTCTCAACCGTTCCGGCAAAATCGATCCCCGGCACGTGCGGATAATTGCGTACCAAACCACCGCCATTGGCGGTAAAGCATAAACCATCTTTGTAATTCACCGTGGAATATTCCACCGCAACGGTCACCTCCCCATCTGGCAATTGCTCTTCGGACAACGCTTTTATCCCAGTGGTTACCGTTCCATCTTCGTCTTTTTCAATCAAAACTGCATTGAACATAGGTTTTCCTTTAAATCCAAAATTTCTCATGCACGCGCGCTGCGCGCACGCCATCTTTTGTCATCACATCAACATCGGTGCCGGCATCCCAATGCGTCATCCGCACCATACCGATCGCAACATTGGTTTTAAAGTCAGGAGACCAAGCGGCTGAACTGACCGCGCCGACTTGTTTGCCTTTGACCATCACCGGCCAGAGCTGATCGCAAGGGCCTACGGGCCCTCCCTCAATTTCGAGCGCACGAATCTGTTTTACAGGGCCTTCTTTGGCAACCCGCAACAGCGCGTCGCGCCCGATGCACCCAATCGCCGTTTGCGTGTTGCAAAACTCACCCAAACCACATTCATGGGGCGTGTTTTGTATTGTCATATCATTGCCATAACTCAGCAAACCACCCTCAATCCGCTCAATCAAATTCGGGCAACCCGCCCACACATCATACGGCCTTCCAGCCTCCATCAACGTGTTCCAAAGATCCATCCCGATATCCGAGCCTTCGACATAAATTTCAAATCCGCCCTGTTTTGAATATCCCGACCGCGCAATAACCAAGGTGCGGCCTTGGAAATCAAACATCCCATACCGAAAAAACTTAATATCGCGAATAGCATCCCCAAAAACGCTCGCCATCAAATCATCCGCCTTTGGGCCTTGAATGGCCAAAGGAGAGATATCAGGCTCATCCACCAAAACATCAAGACGCAAAGAATGCGCGATCGCTTTAACCCAATACAGCAGGTCACTATCGGCAATGGAAATCCACCAACGCTCATCCGAAATCTTGACGGAAACCGGATCATTCAGCATCCCACCGGTTTCATCCACGATCGGCACGTAAAAACACTGCCCCGCCAGCATTGATCGCAAATCCCGAGGGGTCAGCATTTGCATTAAACGCCCTGCATCAGGGCCGCGCAGTTCAATCTGGCGTTCGCAGGCCACATCCCAGATCTGCACCGCAGATTTGAGATGATGGTAATCTTCTTGGATCGAACGAAACATCGTTGGCAGCAGCATATGGTTATAAACCGTATATGCTTTCACCCCCGCAGCTTCCACGCCATCAGAGAACGGAGTGCGCCGCAAACGGCGCGAAGGAGAAATCAAAAACATCGTTATTCAACCTTTGACAAAAATGGGAATACCCAAAAATTTACGAAAAGAGCCGCTATTTCGGCCCATGCCAATCAATTTGACAAATTTCAGCTGACTTGCCGCCAAAATCCCAAACACGCCCAAAGTCGCGCACTTTTGATTTTAAACCGCGCGCCGCAACAATATTCGGACCCATCCAATATTTGGAATTTTGGATCATAACCGGGCTGTCCGCATCTTTGCCTTCCAAAGCTTCAATCTCGCCAGCGATTTTTCGGCCGATATACAGCCCGCGGCGATTGCCTTCGCGCATTATTTCCACTTTTTCACGCTCGGCGCCAATAATCTCAGACACTAGCATGGTAAACAACCCCGTCGTTCCACCAGCCGCACCGCTGAAAATTTTCAGCAAGCCATTATAGGCGGTTTGGTTGGCGCGCTCATCGATATAGGCCGCCACTTTCCACTGGCCCTCGCCCATCCGCCCTGGGATGTCGACAAGCAGACCAATATTCAAACCTGATAGGCTTTCACCTTGATAATGGCCCTCATCAATCACGACCGCCATCCAAGCATGGCAATGCCCTTCCGTGGGCGGATGCGCGCCCAAAGACACCACGCAGGGGCAAAAGACAGTGCAAGAGCAATTCATAAACAACTCGCCCTTAATCGCCCAATCCGTGGGATTCATCTTCCGGCGTTTGGGATTATCCATGCGCTGATCAATTCTCTGACTGATCGGCAACCTATCCGCATCTGGACGTTTTTTAACCGCCATTTATCATCACTCCCATTTAAAATTTCATCCCGCAAAGGCGAGAACACCGCCGCCCAAGATCAATAAAACACCCATCGGCTTTGTAACCCGCTGTCCTATTTGAGGCAATTTTTCCAGAACCATGAATAAAGTCGCAGCCCCCATCCACAGCAAGCTCATAACGCCCCCGACAAA
>JADHOV010000008.1 GCA_016778765.1 Paracoccaceae bacterium
GCTTAGCCACACCCGATTAGATTTCCAAGGCCTCAAGCGGGCCCGGGCGGCGCTCTTCGCTAAGCAAAACATTTGCCTCAACATCACCAACCCCCGGCAAGGTCATGATTCGGCGACGTAAAATACGTTCGAAATCAGATATATCGCGCGCCACAACCCGCAAGCGATAATCATACAGCCCCAAAACATGCTCAACGGTCTGCACCTCAGGAATACCCGTCACCGCCCGTTCAAAATCGTCCAAACTCACGCGGCCCTTAGTGGCGAGCTTTATGCCCAAAAACACCGTCACTCCGAATCCTAAAGCCGCCTTATCAAGCCGCAGCCGTGTGCCCTTGATCACCCCTGTGTCGCGTAGACGCTTTATCCGCCGCCATATTACAGGCTGCGACATCCCCAGAACGCGCGCCAGCGCTCCAGCGCTTTGCCCCGCATCCTCAACCAGGGCGCGCAAAAGCGCTCTGTCAATGGCATCGATCTCGATCATACGGGCAACACTTCATCCGATTTAATCCGCGCCACATGCATCAAAGCTTCGATATCGGCAATATGCGGCAGTGCGAGAATATGGTTGCGGTAAATCGATTGATAATGCGCCATATCGCTGGCAATCACCGATAAGCGAATATCCACCCGGCCAAGAAAACTTTGGATTTCGGTGACCTCTGGCACCAAACGCGCCGCTGCGCAAAATACCTCAAAGGCGGTGGCTTGGGTTTTATCCAACGCCACCCTTAAAGACACTTCCACACTGTAGCCCAGCGCTGACCAATCGATAAGCGCCTCCTGGCCCAATAAAACATCTGTGTCACGCAGCCGAGCCAGCCGGCGCGATAAAACTGCAGGCGTTGTTCCCGCCAATGCGGCCAGATCCGACATTGAAAGCGACGGGTTACTTTGGAAAACCCGCAATATGCGCCGATCAGTAGCATCAAGCATGATTTTGTCTTTTTAATAAAAAATAAAGAATGATGAACACCATATTTAGCAGATTAATACCAATTAAGAAACCTGTATTCTAAAAATATCGATATAACGCTGCAGACTGAAATGCAAATGGAGGGTTTCTTATGCGCGTTTATTATGACCGCGATTGCGATATTAATCTGATCAAAGACAAAAAAGTAGCGATTTTGGGCTATGGATCACAAGGCCATGCCCATGCGCTGAATTTGCGCGATAGCGGCGCCAAAAACTTGGTCGTTGCGCTGCGCGAAGGCTCGGCCTCGGCGAAAAAGGCGGAAGGAGAGGGCTTAACCGTGATG
Organism: Paracoccaceae bacterium; assembly: GCA_016778765.1. GTDB lineage: Bacteria > Pseudomonadota > Alphaproteobacteria > Rhodobacterales > Rhodobacteraceae > Thalassovivens. The sequence continues at coordinate 1,266 of JADHOV010000008.1, forward strand.
GGCATCGCGGAAGCGGCGGCCTGGTGTGATCTGATCATGTTCACCATGCCCGATGAACTGCAAGCCGAGACCTATAAGAAATATGTGCATGACAATATCCGTGAAGGCGCGGCGATTGCCTTCGCGCATGGTTTGAACGTACATTTTGGATTGATCGATCCCAAACCCGGCGTTGACGTGATCATGATGGCCCCCAAAGGCCCTGGCCATACCGTGCGCGGGGAATACACCAAAGGCGGCGGCGTGCCGTGCCTTGTAGCCGTTGATAATGACGCATCAGGCAAGGCTCTGGAAATCGGTCTTAGCTATTGCTCGGCAATCGGTGGCGGGCGCTCTGGCATTATTGAAACGAATTTCCGCGAAGAATGTGAAACCGATTTATTCGGCGAACAGGCGGTTTTATGCGGCGGCTTGGTTGAACTGATCCGCATGGGCTTTGAAACGCTGGTAGAAGCCGGATACGCGCCTGAAATGGCCTATTTTGAATGCCTGCATGAGGTAAAATTGATCGTCGATCTGATTTATGAAGGCGGCATCGCCAACATGAACTATTCAATTTCAAACACGGCCGAATATGGTGAGTATGTCAGCGGACCGCGCGTTTTGCCCTATGATGAAACCAAAGCACGCATGAAATCTATCCTCAGCGATATTCAAACGGGCAAGTTTGTGCGCGATTTCATGCAAGAAAACGCAGTTGGCCAGCCTTTCTTTAAGGGCACACGCCGGATGAATGATGCGCATCAAATCGAATCCGTCGGGGAAACCTTGCGCGGCATGATGCCATGGATCTCTGCCGGTAAAATGGTTGATAAAGAGCGCAACTAAAAAAGATTTGGGCGCCCTTGATCACATTGGGGCATGGGCGTCCAATTGCTTTTCCTGAACAGGACTGCCCCAAAATATGAAGGACACCCTGCATATCACGAAGGCCAGCTGGCTTATGGTTGCCGCACTGGGCGTGATCTGGGGCAGCACCTTTATGGTCATCGAACTGGCCCTTGAGCATGTTACGCCGTTTTGGCTGACCGCTGGGCGCATCGTGTTTGCGACCATTGTCACCGGGGCGCTTTGGCAATTGCGCGGCCGCCGTTTGCATCTGGATAAAACGCGCAGCTGGGGCGGGCTGATTTGCGTGGGATTGCTCAGCACTGCAATCCCGTTTCAATTGATCAGCTGGGCGCAGCAATATGTAACATCAAGCTTCTCGGGCGTTACCATGGCAGCTGTTGCCCTCTTGGTGCTTCCGCTCTCTCATCTATTGATACCAGGCGAAAAAATGACATTGCGCCGCTCGATCGGCTTTGGCATCGGATTTGTGGGCGTGTTGGTTCTAATTGGCTCAAAAGCCTTAGACATGACAGGCGCGGATCTTGAATGGCCCGGCCGCATCGCTTGCTTTGGCGCGGCCAGTTGCTATGCGATCAGTTCGGTTGTGATGCGCCGCCTGGCGCCAATGGATCCCATAGGCTTGGCGGCGGTGAGCTTGCTGATTGGCAGTGGCTTTGTGGTTATTACAGCCTTTGTCATCGAGGGGCCGCCGCCTGCAATAAGCAGCACCGGATGGGGTTTATTGATTTTTTTAGGCCTTTTTCCGACCGCGCTGGCAAATCTTTTGCGGGTGCTGGTGATCAGAACCGCCGGCCCTGTTTTCATGAGTTTGACCAATTATCAAGTGCCGCTTTGGTCTGTTATTTTTGGAATTCTCTTGTTGAATGAGCCGTTTCAAATCCGCTTGCTGGTGGCCTTGCTATTGATCATCATTGGCGTTTATCTCAGCCAGTATAAAGCACTTAACAGGCTTTTCTTTGGGGCCAAGTCCTAAAGGTTAAAATAGGCATGCGCGCGCTAAGTCGCATGCATATTTTAAACGTTCAACCCGATATCCAAGCAAAAACAGGGCAAAAAATGCACGTTGCTCACGCTTGGCAAACGGCTTCAACAGCCCCAACAACCTCATCCACAACCTGTTCAAGCAAAGCAGGTTCCGTGCATTCAGCCATCACTCGGATCAGCGGCTCCGTACCCGATTTGCGGATCAACAACCGCCCCTGACCGGCAAGCTTTGTTTCCATAGCAGCAATGGTTTTTTGCACAGGTTCAGCCTCAAGTGGCCTGTCCCCCGCAACAAAGCGAATATTTTTCAAAAGTTGCGGCACAGGCTCGAACACATTTGCTAAATCGCTTGCGGAGGTATCGCTGCGCTTCATTTCGCCCAAAAATTGCAGCGCGGCCATCAAACCGTCGCCGGTGGTCGCGTGCTCTGTCATGATGATATGTCCAGATTGCTCCCCGCCCAGGTTAAACCCGCCTTGGCGCATTTTTTCAACAACGTAACGATCCCCGACATTGGTGCGCAAAAGATCAATTTTATGGCCTTGCAAAAACTGCTCTAAACCTAAATTCGACATCACAGTGGCGACCAAAGCATTGCCCTGCAACCGATCCTCAGACGCCCATCTTTGCGCCAAAAGACCCATCAATTGATCCCCATCTGCAACCCGGCCTTTTTCGTCGATCAAAATCACCCGATCGGCATCACCATCCAAGCAGATTCCCAGATCAGCGCCATGCGCCACAACCGTTTCTGCCGCCAACTGCGGCTTGGTCGAGCCACAATTATGGTTTATGTTTCTTCCGTTTGGATTGACGGCAACGGGGATAACGTTGGCCCCCAATTCCCAAAGAACTTCCGGAGCCGCTTTATATCCAGCCCCATTGGCGCAATCGATCACCACTTTCATACCATCCAGCCGCACGTCGCTGGGAAAGCTTGACTTGGCACGCTCTACATAACGAAACAAACCATCATCAATCCGCTGCGCACAGCCTATTTGATCGGCAGGGGCCAAACTGTTTGCCCCTTCATCGAGCAGAGTTTCAATTTGATTTTCAACCTCATCGGATAATTTATACCCGTCTGGCCCGAAGAATTTGATGCCATTATCTTCAAACCCATTATGGCTTGCCGAAATCATAATCCCTAAATCGGCCCGCATCGACGGCGTCAACAATCCAACCGCCGGCGTCGGAACAGGCCCGAGCAACAAAACATTCATTCCGGTTGAGGTCAGCCCTGCCGTGAGGGCATTTTCAAACATATAGCCAGAGAGCCGCGTGTCTTTTCCAATCACGACCCGCTTAGAAAGGTTTTTCGATTTTTGGAAATATCGGCCCGCCGCTGCGCCCAGTTTCAGCGCAATATCGGCGGTCATCGGAAAGCTATTCGCTGGGCCGCGCACACCATCGGTTCCAAAATATTTACGCCCCATCTGCCTCGCCCTTTTCCACCGCTTTATCAAGATCAAACGCCTCTCGGGTTTGCCTGACTTCATGAACGCGAAACGCCTGAACCCCCTGCGCCCGTGCAGCAAGCGCCACCGAAAGAGATCCAGCCAATCGCTGTTGGGGGTCTTCTACACCGGCAATCTGGCCAATGAAACCCTTTCGCGACACACCCAAGAGCAAGGGCACGCCCAAACCATGGAACAAACTAATCCGATTGAGAAGCGCCAAATTATGTGCGAGTGTTTTGCCAAAACCAATCCCGATATCAGCTAAGATGCAACGCTCGGGTACCCCCGCGGCCACCAATTTGGCGATCTGCGCCTGCAAAAAATCATACACATCTAAAACCACGTCATCATACTGCGGATTGTTCTGCATCATTTCGGGAAGGCCTTGGGAATGCATCACGCAAACCGGGCGCATATTTTCGCCACAGCCCGTCAAAAGATCAGGATCAAAGGTAAAACCGGACACATCATTGACCAAACGCGCGCCCGATTGAAAGGCCGCATCAGCCACCGCCGATTTGCGCGTATCAACAGAGATCGCTACGCTTATCTTTTGCGCAAGCGCTCCGATAACCGGTATCACCCGCGCAACTTCTTCTTGAACCGAAATTTCAACCGCCCCCGGCCGTGTCGACTCGCCGCCAATATCGATAAGATCGGCCCCGTCCTCGGCCATCTGAACCGCTTGCTCAACCGCAAAGTTCGGATCTAAGAACGTGCCGCCATCCGAAAAACTATCGGGCGTTACGTTCAAAATACCCATGATATTCGCACGGTGAAAGTCCATACCGCAAAAATTTGGCCGGGGCCGAGTCAATTTGCTCTTCCACTCGCTTGGCAGGCTGTTGGCATCAACCACTTCATGGCCACCCTCGCGGGTGATTTTTTCAACGAATTGAAACCACGCATTTCCCCCTGCACAAATCAGCGCCGCGGCGGGGCGCGGATAGGCTCTACTCAGCAAAGGGCGATAATACTCTGTCATAATGCAGTGATGCGCAAAAATCTGGCCTATTGCAAGCTTACAAAAGCTGCGCTTGGATCGGCTGGCTGCGCAAGCGCAGCGCAGATTCAACCGGCACCTCAGCGCCGATATACAAACCATCCTGCGCCTCCAAAAGGTCAATAAGCCAATGCGTTAAGGACAGGCTGTTTCGCAGATCACCTTGCGGTGGATGCGTCGCATCAAGCACCATCTTTGACGGCGCCCAAACGCTGATTTGACCGTTTTTCATCGCCCAATCCAGCTCTGTATGCGTGGCAACCACAACGCAGCGTGGATCCTGCGCCGCAAGCAGCCAAGCATTCTGCTCAATCGCCAGCAACCCAATACGCCGCGCCACTTGCGCATTTTCTGCCTTTTGTTGGGGCAACTCTGGTAGGCCTACGCATAAAATCACAGGCTGTTGGTTGTGTTCCAATGCATCAAGCCAGCCGGTCAAAAAAGGTGAGGTCACCGCCGAATTCGAAAGGTGTATAATCCGCGGTCTGAGGCGATCTTCTTCCGCCTTTTTAAAGGCGGGCAAAGCGGAAGTGCTTGAGCGTACGATTTCAACCCCCAGCGCACCCGGGCCCCGATCAAGCTTTTCAATCCGCACAAAGGCCCGTACCGCTTGCTTTTCGCTTAAGATGCGCCCCGCTATGCGCTCTGCCAAGGTTTCCAACAAATTCAACCGTTCAAAATTCAGCTCGGCTGCGATGGCCTCGGTCACCCGATCATAGGATAAAATTTGATCTACATCATCGCTATATTCTGCCGTGGGCCGCACTTCCACCACCACATTGAAACACACCCGTTGCGTAACGCCCCGTTCGCTTTGAAACGCACCAATCTCAACCTCGACAATATGGTCGCGCAGAGAAATCCGGTCATATTTGCCTTCAGCGCTGGCTTGCGCACGTTCCAATGGATGGGCAAACGCCAGCCTGATCTCTTCTGTCATGCGGAGGCCTCTCTTCCAGCTTTATCACTGCGATACAAGAGATCTTTCCTTTGGCTGCGATCAGAGGCGTCACCAAAGCCGTCAGTTGCGTCATTTTTCCGGTAAAGTTTTATCAGCTTTTTCCGGCCTGATGGGCATAAAAGTGATGTTCCCCGATGGTGGTTGTGCGATCTAGTTTTTTTGCCCAGCGCGGCGCAACCGATTTAGCATGATAAAACATGGCCCCCGATGTCAGGCGCCGCGGCGCGCCATTCAGCACAAGGTCAGCCACTTTACCCGCCAGCTGGTAGGCCTTTTTATCGTGAATGCGTTCTGCCAGCCCATCGCAATTATAGCTGAATTGACAGCCATGTCGGCGCCCTATCCCTTGATTAACAACACCGCATACTGTGTTTGGAAACGCACGGCTATCCGCCCTGTTCATGATCACCTCTGCGACAGCAAATTGGCCTGCAATCGACTCTCCACGGGCTTCAAAATAAAGCGCTTCTGCCAAACATCTCCATTGCTTACCACCCGTGGCAACGGGCAATGTCTCCATATAGGTGGCCGAGTATAACATGTTTTGAGCGGCTTTTTGCCGCGACAAAATCTGGTTAAAACTCCAAGCAGGAATGTTTTGGCGAAACTGCTGATCGACCTGCAGACCCAGCACCACCATTTCTTTGGGAGTATCTCTCTGCGCGGCACTGGCCGCAAACCCCATAAAAACAAATAGCAAAAGCGATTTGAACAAGCTCAAAGCATATCTCCAAATGGGCGAATAAGACGTCAATTATTTTTTAATATTACGCCTGATGAAGCGTCAGGCTGGCTTATTGAGCGTCCAAATAAGCGGTTTCTTCCTGAATTGCAAGCTGCGCCGCTGCCAACCGAGCGCTGGGCACCCGAAAAGGCGAACAAGACACATAATCAAACCCATGCGCGCGGCTAAAGGCAATTGATTCAGGGTTACCGCCATGCTCGCCGCAAATCGAAATTGTCACATCAGGATGGGCTTTTCGGGCCCGTTCAGCGCCCAATTGCAACAACTCACCCACGCCATCCGTATCAAGCACATGGAACGGATCTTCCAAAAACACTTGTTTTTGTACATAGCGCGACATAAAGCGCCCTGCATCATCGCGCGACAACCCATAGGTCATCTGCGTTAAGTCATTGGTTCCAAAGCTCAGAAAAGCAGAATGCTGGGCAATTTCATTGGCGCGTAACGCAGCGCGCGGCGTTTCCACCATAACCCCCAACTTGAATGCAAAATTAACGCCTGACGAGGTTCGAACCCTGGCGGCTACGGAGTCAATATTACCCTTAACCAGCTCTACCTCACGCTTCGCGCTGACCAAAGGGATCATAATTTCAGGCACCACCGGATCACCATCTTGACTGGCCTCAATCGTGGCTTCAAAAATCGCCTGCGCTTGCATTTCATAAATTTCCGGCACCGTTACGCCCAAACGCACCCCCCGCAGGCCTAGCATCGGATTGTATTCGGCCATATCTTCAATGCGGCGGCTAACATGTGAAATCGGCAAATCAAGCGCATCGGCCAATTCACGGATGCCAGCACGATCTGAGGGAAGAAACTCATGCAAGGGGGGATCAAACAAGCGAATACAAACCGGCATACCTTGCATGATTTTAAACAATTTGATGAAATCTGAGCGCTGCATCGGCAACAAACGATCTAACACGGCGCGCCGCTCATTGCTGTCATCAGCAAAGATCATTTCGCGCATCAAGGTCAGCCGATCAGCTTCAAAAAACATATGCTCGGTCCGGCAAAGACCTATGCCATGAGCGTTGAAATTCCGGGCCGTTTGCGCATCGGCCGGCGTGTCCGCATTGGCGCGCACCCTAATGTCACTATGCGTATCAGCCCATGCCATCAAAGATTGAAAAGCGTCATTCAAAGCCGCTTCAATCATCGCAGGTTGGCCGGCCAAAATCTGGCCATTGGTGCCATCTACCGTGATCACATCGCCCTCTTGAAACACCTGTCCATTGGGTGTGGTTAAGGTTTTGTCGGACAAGTTGAGCGAAATCTCATTGGCCCCGACCACGCAAGGCAGCCCGATGCCGCGGCCGATCACTGCCGCATGGCTGGTCATCCCGCCGCGTTCGGTCAAAACGGCGCTGGCGGCATGCATCCCGCGAATATCCTCGGGGCTGGTTTCGCGGCGCACCAACACGCAGGCTTCATTGCGCGCCGCGCTGGCCTGCGCGGCTTCAGAGGTAAACACGATCTTTCCAGCCGCGGCGCCGGGGCTGGCCGCCACCCCCTCACACAGCACATCGCGCGCTGCATCCGGATCCACTTGGCGGTGCAATAATTCACCCAATGACCTTGGATCCACGCGCAACAAAGCCTCTTTTTGCGAAATAATACCATCTTCTGCCAAAGCCACCGCGATGCGCACCGCTGCCGGGGCACGCCGCTGCACGCGCACCCCATCCAGGATGTAAAGCTGCCCATCTTGGATGGTAAATTCAATTTGCATTTCTTCGCGCAACCGAATTCGCATCAGTTTGGCCTGCTCGATCAAAGTTTCAAAAATCTCTGGTGCAGCCTCTTGCAAAGAGGCCCCGCGCGGATCGCTGGTCAGGAAAATTGCCCCCTGATCGCCGCTTAGACCTTCGCGGCCCTGGCTTTGCCGCTTATAGCGCCCGGTCACTTGAGATTGGCCGGTGGCGCTGTTCACCAATTGCAACAGCCCCGAGCCGCATTCGCCCTGCCCCAACCCAAACGCCATTTGCTGCACCACCAAGCCAAGCCCAGCCCCCGCCGGAGCGCCTTTGGCTTGACGCAGCAACCGTGCCGATGTGCCCTCCCAGGCGCGCGCCATTGATGCCAGTACTTGCGTTAATTGGGCATCGCGCTCTTGTGGAAACGCTTCCTCTGCCTCTTCCTCATAGGCCCGCAAAGCCTGTTCCAGGGCCGCGTGATCTTGGCCTTTGATATGATCGAAGATATCAGCGTCTAGGCGAGCCACGTGAATAGAATAGGCCTGCACAAAGCTTAGATATAATATCGCCGCCGCCTCTGCGCCCAGCGTATCGCATAACAGAGCATAGCGCGCCTTATTCATTCCAATATTCAGCACAGCGCCCGGGCCACCCCAATCGGCGCTTTGCGATGACGGGCGCACACAAATCAAATCCGAATGATCAAAATAGCCAAGGATAGCATTGACATCGACAGGACTGCCCGATGCGATCTCATGCACGGCCTTGAAAGACAAGGCCACCGTCCGAGGAACCGGTAAATCCAAACGAACCAAGCGCTGCAAGCATTTTGCGCGGCCGCCATAGGCCTCTGCCGACATAGCCGCAGTGGGGGTCACAAGCGTGATATCCAATTGCTTTTGCTGCACTGCGGCACCCTTCTTTCTCTTCTGCAGCATAGCTAGAATAAAGCCAGTTTCAAGCCAAAGGTCGCGCGCCCTTTGGCGCCGCCACCGCGCCGCTTAAATTACGCTTCAACCCTACTTAAATCTGCAACTTGAACGCCCAGCGCGCGAATCCGGCTTAGCAGGTTCAGCCGATTTCGGCGGATCACCGCATTTTCGGTATTTATTTGAACCGCCTCAAAAAAACCGTCAAGCGGCGCGCGCAGCGCAGCAAGACCAGCCAGCGCATTTGAAAACTCAGCAGCATTCATCGCCTGCTCAATAAGCGGCTCTTGCCGGTCCAATATTTCAAAGACAGCGCGTTCTTGCGCGTTCTCGGCATATTTCACATCGGCGCCGTAAGAATATTCTACGCCATCCTTTGCCTCGGCCTGGCTGAGAATGTTATTCGCGCGTCGAAAGGCTTGCAGAAGATTGTCACCATCATCGGTTTTCAAGAATTGCGATAAAGCCTCCGCGCGCTTTACCAACAGCGTCAAATTATCATTTCCCGACACCGCGATACAGGCATCAATAATATCATAGCGCAGTCCTTGATCGCGCAAAAATACTTTCAGCCGATCGTGGAAAAATCCTAATAAATCTTGCAAATCTGCATTCGGATAGGCTTTTTGCAGCACCGAAAGCAAGGAAAGAGATACGTTATTCTCAAGCAGTAATCGGATCACCCCAAGCGCTGCACGCCGCAAAGCAAATGGGTCTTTGCTGCCCGTTGGTTTTTCATTGATCGCCCAAAAAGCTGTTAAAAGATCAATTTTATCAGCCAAAGCCACCGTTACAGACAGCGGCGTTTGCGGCACCTGGTCGCTGGGCCCAAGCGGCGCATAATGTTCGATGCAGGCTTTGGCCACATCATCGGGCAAACCCGCCGCATGGCTGTAATAGCTTCCCATAAGCCCTTGCAATTCGGGAAACTCATATACCATTTCTGAAGACAGGTCGGCCTTCACCACGCTGGCGGCTTGCGCTGCCAAAGCCGGGTCCGCGCCAATCAGCGGTGCCAGATCTGATGACAATTGCACCAGCCGATCAACGCGTTGTTTTTGGCTTCCCAGTTTGTTGTGAAACGTCACATTCGATAAACGATCAACCCATCGGCTCATACCCTCATTCTGCGCCAAACGGAGATCGTTTTCCCAAAAGAATTTCGCATCTGCCAGGCGCGCGGACAGAACCTTTTGATTGCCTGCCAAAATTGTTGCGCCTTGATCCGCAGTGATTCGGTTCGCAACCGTGATAAACCCTTCTATCTGCGCCGTTTTCGGGTTGCGCAAAGAAAAGAATTTTTGATGTTCTCTCATCGATGTCTGCAACACTTCAGCGGGCAATGACAGAAATTGCGCGTCAATTTTGCCCATCAAAACAACCGGCCATTCGACCAATCCGGCCACTTCAGACAACAACCCACGATCGTCCACAAGATCAAGACCTACGGCAAATGCCTGGTTCGAGGCCTCTTGCCAAATCGCCTCTTTGCGCTCTTTTGCATCTAACAGCACAAACGCCCGTTTCAATTTGGCTTGATAATCGTCAAAACCGGTTACGGAAATCGGATCTGGTGCCATAAAACGGTGTCCATAAGTGGTGTGACCAACGCTTACGCCCTCAATCTCAATGGGAATAATATCGGCGCCCGCCTCATCGCTTAGCAGGCAGATAATCGAGTGTAATGGGCGCACCCAGCGCAGGTTGCCAGAGCCCCAGCGCATCGATTTTGGCCATGGAAACTGCCGCACGGTTTTTTCAAGCGCTTCGGCAATAATCTCCGCCGCCGGACGACCCGGCTTTTCGATCATGGCGATATAGACATCCCCTTTTTTATCGGCGCGAACGCTTAACGCCTCGCGGGCCACGCCTGCGCCGCGTAAAAACCCTGCTATGGCTTGTTCGGGGGCATCAACGCGCGGGCCTTTACGCTCTTCGCGCAGGCTGGGGCTTTGCGCCAGCAGTCCATGCACGGTCAGTGTCAACCGTCTGGGCGTGGCGAAAGCGGCGGCACCGGCATAGGTTAGCCCAGCCTCGACCAAACCATCCGTCATCGCCTTTTGCAAATCCGCGGCGGCTTTGGCCTGCATACGCGCCGGAATTTCTTCGGAAAATAATTCTATCAATAAATCGGGCATGTCAGTCTCTTTCGACAGGCTTGGGGCAATCTTCGGGGGCAGTTTTCCCATCAAAAACCACCTTGCCGCAGCGATTAATCTTGGTCCAGGCATAGCCCCGTCCATCCGGCAGGATCGCTACGATGCGATCGATCCCATACGTCAAGTTTTCCACAGCTAGGAACGCGCGCGCTTTGCCTTGTTCGATTTGCGCCCCTAAAAACGCGGCGTCAAAACAGTCAAACCATTTTGGAGCCACCAAGGGTTCGGCCGTCTCAAGCGTCACAAATTTGCTTTGAAGCGCCGCCAACGGTTCAGAAGTTGTAAAACACGCCCGATATCGGATTGGCGAGCTGCTCGAGTCAATCGCCTGAAAATCCTGATAGGCGATCGGGGTGACTGCGCCATCACCACGCCGGGTTAACACCACATCCGTTTTCCCATCTGCCACAACCTCATCGTAAAACGCGTAGATCTGAAGGTAATAAATCGAAAAACCCGCCACCATTGCGGCAAGGATAATGCTCAATGCAAGAAGTTTGCCGGTCATTGGGTTTGGCCCCCAGCGGCGGTTAAAACAAACGCATCGGCACATTGCTTGGCCAGCGCGCGCACCCGGCCAATATAGGCTTGGCGTTCGGTGACCGAAATCACACCCCGCGCATCCAAAAGATTGAACAGATGGCTGGCCTTGATGCATTGATCATAGGCCGGATGCGCCATGATGATGCGCTTCTGGGTTTTGGGGTCGATATGCTCTTGCTTCAAAATCGCGGCGCATTCCGCCTCCGCTTCTTCAAAATGGCGCAGCAATTGATCGGTATTGGCAACATCGAAATTCCACCGCGCATATTCTTCTTCGGTTTGTTTGAACACATCGCCATATGACAGATGGATCGGGGTATCGGGCGCGTTAAAGGGCATATCCATCACATGATCGACGCCCAGCACATACATGGCCAATCGCTCTAAACCATAGGTCAATTCGCCCGAGACCGGGTGGCAATCATGCCCGCCAACCTGCTGGAAATAGGTAAATTGCGACACTTCCATTCCATCGCACCACACTTCCCAACCCAGCCCCCAAGCGCCCAAGGTCGGGCTTTCCCAATCATCCTCGACAAACCGAATATCATGCAGCGCCATATCGATACCAATCGCTTCCAGCGAGCCTAAATATAACGCCTGCAATTCTGGCGGGCTGGGCTTTATCAAAACTTGATATTGATAATAATGCTGCAATCGGTTTGGGTTTTCCCCATAGCGGCCATCAGTGGGCCGCCGAGAAGGCTGCACATAGGCCGCGGCCCAAGGCCGTGCGCCCAGCGAGCGCAACGTGGTCGCTGGGTGAAACGTGCCCGCGCCCACTTCCATATCATAAGGTTGCATAATGGCGCAGCCTTGCGCTGCCCAATAGGCTTGCAGTCTAAGTATAATATCTTGAAAACAACGCGGAGGCGATTGGGTCATGGATTTATGTCTTTATCATTAAGGTATGCGCCCGCCCTACCTAGGCAAAGCCGTGACAGGGGTCAACAAACAAACGGAACATGGCGGCCTGGGCGCTAAAAAAGTCATTCAACTAGGCAAAAACTCTGCTCGAAAAGACTTTCCAAATAAACGCTTCTCCCGTAAACAAAGAGCATCTTAAAATTGAACTATAAACCCAAACGGGGCAAGCAATAGGGGTCGCAGTGGTTTTTTATCGGGTAGTGTTATGGTGTGCCGTTTTGAGCATAACATTTTCGAATTTTGTGATGGCCCAAACACCGGTTTGGATCCAGATCGAAACCCGGCCAAGCTTGCTTGAAATTGAAGATCGCGCCCGAGCCTATTCCGCCAAGCTTCCCAACATCAATGCTTTTTCGCTTGGATCAGGCTGGTATGTGATCGCGATGGGCCCGTTCAGCGAAGAAATTGCAGACGCGCAGCGCCGCGATTTGCAAACGCGCTTGGCCATTCCAGGCGATAGTTTTGTCACTTCCGGGTCGAGCTATGGGCCGCAAATCTGGCCAAGCAACCTGCAAAGCGGAAGCGGTGTGGAAACTGCGACGCTCGCCCCACAAAGCGGTACGGGCCGCACGCAACGCCGCATTATCACTGAACCGCTTAAGGATTTAAGCGTGCAAACAGATTTGGAAGAGGAAACCCTGGAACAGGCGCGGCTAACGGAATCCCAATTAAGCATGCCCGAAAAGAAAAACCTGCAAATCGCGCTGAAAAGCGAAGGTTATTACACATCTGTTATTGATGGCCTATTCGGGCAAGGCACCCGCAGCTCTATGCAAGCTTGGCAAGAGGATAATGGGTTTGAAGCGACGGGGGTTTTAACCAGCCAACAAAGACAAGAGCTTTTGGCGCAATATAATGCGGTTCTTGAAGATCTTGATCTGAGGTTGATGACTGATCTAGAAGCCGGGATCAGCTTAAAAATGCCAATGGGCTTGGTGGAATTTGAACGCTATGCGCCTCCGCTTGCGCATTTCAAAGCTAAAGATGACAGCGCCGCAGCGATCTATCTCATTTCGCAAGCGGGCGATTCGAAAGCTTTGCGCGCCATCTATAAAGCCTTGGGATCAACCGAAATCATCCCCGAGAATGGACCACGCCGGCTTTATGATGACAGCTTTACGATCAGAGGCGAGGATCGTGCGATCATTTCTTTCGCGCAGGCTGAATTGGTAGAGGGCAGCATAAAAGGCTTTGTTTTGGTTTGGCCGGCGCAGCAAAAAAGCCAGCAAAAGCGTTTATTGCGCGAAATGCGGCAAAGCTTTGGCGTGCTAAGCGGTGCGTTGGATCCTGATTTAGGGCGCGCCTATGCAAAGATACCCGATCAGGTCTATGGTTTAGACACCAAAAAACCCATCTTTGTTCGCTCGGGCATCTATGTATCAAATCAAGGCCATGTGCTGACAGATGCGTTGGACTTAAGCCAATGTGGTCGGATGACTTTAGAAGATTCCTTTGATGCGAAAATTCTGACAACGGATATCAGCGGAAACGTGGCGTTGTTGCAACCTCAAACGATGCTATCCCCCATCGCTGTTGCGAAATTTTCTCGTCGCGCCGCGGGTTTTGGCGATCCGCTTTTATTGGCGGGTCATTCCTTCGAGGGACGGTTGGGTGGAGCCAGCGTTACAGCAGCGAAAATTGAAGATCTTAAAGGCCTAGGCGGTGAAGAGAATAAGCTCCGGCTCTCATTAGAGGCGCTGCCCGGCGATGCCGGAGGGCCTTTGCTCGATCGCAGTGGTGCGGTGGCGGGATTGCTTTTGGCAACCCGACCCGGAGCGCGCAGTTTACCCGATAAAACCCATCATGCGTTTAAAGCAAAACCGCTCAAAGAACTTTTGTTTAGTGCCGGATTGATCGCGGATACCAAGCTCTCCTCAGAGCCATTATTAGACATTCAAATCACCCGCGCGGCCAGGCCACTTGCCGCTTTGGTCAGTTGCTGGCCCCAATAAATCCATCAAATCATATCAGGCGTGAGATGAATTATTGTGGGGCAGCCTGCACAAAAAGCGGCCTCTATTATACCCGGCAAGTCGGCGAGCAAGCTGGGCTTGCAGGCGGCGCACCCATAGGCTTGTGCCAAGGTTAAGAAATTCGGGTTTGACGCCTGGACGGCCTGAGGCGCAATTTGGGCAGAGATCATACTATCTTCAATTTCCTGCAACTTGGTGTTGTCCCATAGGATAATCGGAAGCGACAATCCAAGCTCCGCTGCAACGCCCAATTCCGGCAAGGAATATTGAAACCCGTAATCACCGATAATCGCCGCCGTCGGCAAACCGGGGCGGCCAATCGCACCTCCAATCGCAGCGGGCAGCGCATATCCCAAAGTTCCAAATCCGGTCGGGTGATGCCAATGGCCCGGTTTTGACATCGGCCAAATTTCTTTTGCCAGATAGGCAAATTGGGTCATATCCGAAAAGATCATTGTATCTTGGGGCAGCGCAGCCTGCAAAGCGCGACAGATTGGCAGGATGCCTGGGCGTTCCAAATCCACTTGCCGCTGCCACGCCCGACACTGCGTTTGGATTTCTTGCGCGCACCAAACCGTGTGCGCTTTATGCCCCCGCAGCTGCGATAAAAGCGCGGGCACAAATGCCTCTGCCCGCATCGAAATTGTCAGCTCTGCTTGATGGCTATCCGTCAGCACCTCCGGGTCTAGATCCACCCGAATCAAAGGAGCCTTATGGCCCAGCTCGGCGCGCCAAAGGTCGCCTTCGGACAATTCGCTACCAATCACCAAGACCAAATCAGCCGATCCAAGAACCGATTTCGCGCCGGAACGCGCCAGTAAAGATCCAAAATGAAGCGGATAAGTGCGATCAACCACCCCCCGCCCTGCGTAAGTGGTAAAGCTTGCCGCGCCCAGCTGCTGCAGCAACGGCATCACCGAGACCGCGCGCGCGCCACCCCCTAAAATAACCAAAGGCTTTTTCGCCAAGCGCAGCATCTCGGCAGCTTTTGCGATGTCTTTCGCCTCTGGCGCAGAGGCGCGGGGCAGCGGTTGCGGAACCGGCGCGGCTTGCGCGGCCGCGGCCAAAGACGCGATCGGTATCTGGATATGCTTGGGGCGCGGCCGCTGTTGGGCAAATTCTGCAAAAGCCTGATCCATAAGACGATAGGCCTGCGCGTCAGATTGCGCCAGTTCTGACCAATCGCAAACGGTTGCCGCTGCCGCACGCTGATCTTTCATCTGATGCAATTGACCCTTGCGGGATTCGATATCATCCAAACAGGACGAAAACACCAATAAGGGCACGCTGTCCGAATAGGCTTGCCCCAAAGCCGTCATAATGTTGCACAGGCCAGGGCCTGTGATCACGAAGGCAACGCCCGCGCGGCCCGTGGCCCGCGCATAGCCATCGGCCATAAACCCCGCCCCTTGTTCATGACGGGCCAGAATATGGCGCAACCCGGCCTCTTCCAATCCGCGATATAATTCTTGGTTATGCACCCCCGGAATTCCAAAAACTACCTCGACACCCCGCGCCTTCAGGGCATAAGAAATTTGCGTACCCAGCGGCGCCATAGAACGTTGCGACATATTAGGCTTTCCAAAATTGCAGGGTTAGCAGCGTGTATACCGCCAATAGCTCCAATCGTCCGATGAGCATGGCGATCGATAAAATCCACTTTGACGCATCATTCAAACCCGCAAAATTTCCCGCAGGGCCGATTTGATCCCCCAGCCCTGGGCCAATATTTGCCAAAGCTGCGCTGGCTGCAGATAGTGACGTGATGAAATCGAGCCCGGTCAGGCCCAACAGCGTTGCCACCGCCGCCAAGGTGACCATGAACAGCATGAAAAACGACATCACCGAGGTAAGCACATCTTCGTCAACTTTGCGCCCATCATAACGGGGTTGAAACACGCCGTTGGGCGATCGAATTCTGCGCAATTGGGTCGAGATAGATGCAAAGGCGAGTTGGTAGCGAAAGATCTTGATGGAGCAGCTGGTTGAGCCAGCGCAGCCTCCGATCAATCCAACAAGGAAAAACAGCGTGACCATAAACCCACCCCATTGCATGTAATCCGCGCTTGTATATCCGGTGCCACTGATAATTGAGGTGATGTTGAACAAGGCTTTGCGCAGGGCCATTGCTGCGGGCATATTGGTTTGCGACGTTAAAACGATCCAACTGGTCAGCGCAATCAGCCCCAAGCCAATCAAAAATCCTCGAATTTGCCGGTCTTGCAGCAAAGCAGTTTTTTGCCCATTGATCAGCTGAACATAGCGCACGAAGGGCAGCGCCGCCAAAATCATAAAAACCACCGCCACGTATTCCGCCGCTGATGAAAACGCCGCGAATGAGCGGTCATAATTTGAAAATCCACCCGTGGCGACGGTGGTCATCGCGTGCACAGTGGCATCAAAGGCTGACAACCCAACTGCAAAATACGCCAAAGTGCAGGCCATCGTAATTGCGATATAGATGATCGAAATCTGTATCGAAATTGTTGTGGCCCGTGGCAAGATCTTCCCCAAAGTATCAAAGGCCTCGGCTTTAAAAATTTGCATGCCGCCAACGCGCAGTTCAGGCAGAAACACCATGGCCACAACGATAATCCCGATACCGCCCAACCATTGCAAAATACCCCGCCACAGCAGCAGACCTTTGGGCAAATCTTCCAAGCCGGTAAACACCGTAGATCCGGTTGTTGTAAGCCCCGACATGGCCTCAAAGAACGCATCAACATAGCGGGCCTCGGTGGCCCCAAAAACAAAGGGCAACGCACCAAATAAAGGCAAAGCGACCCACACGCCCGTGGTTAACAAAAAGGTTTGTTGGATGCTAAGCCCTTGCTTAACCCCCGTTGAACAGCCCATAGCAAGCAAGCTGCCAAACAGGGCTGTCAGAATGCCACTATACATGAAAACAGGCCATTGGCCGCGACCCTCAGCAATATCAACCAAGAGCGGGAACACCATTGAAGCACCCAGAATGCCAAGAAGCATTCCAATCACATAGCCGACGGGTCGAAAATCGATCATAGCGCTGACGGTTGGACAATCAGGCCAATTCTGTCAAGAGCGGAAACGAAGTTTTGCTTATCCGCTATGAATCAAACTCGCGAGCATTTTAGGGTCAAGCGAGGTTTGTGCAAAAGTACTGCCTTCGGTCAGAATAGACACCGCGTCATGACTGTGCAGGCTTTCTTGATGGCTGGCGATCACCCTGAAATCCCCGATGCGTCCATCCGCTTTCAGGCCAGCGCAAAACAAACGCGCCGCATCTTCAACAAAAATCGGGTTGGCCGCATTCAGTTCCGCAAAAGCTTGCTCATCCTCGCGCTTCACCATGACCTGAGTTTCCGTGGGCACCGCTTTACGGCATAGATCGATAATATCTTCAAACCACAAGCAGTCTTCGCCGCTCAGCACCACTGAGAGACGTGCCACCGAGCGTTGCGAATGCGGTGTCGCCAATTGGTTGCGTTCTTTTCGCGCATGTTCGCTCAATTCCAGTGAGCAGGGGCATGTTGAGCTATACACATAATCCAGATGCAAGATTTTATTGCGTATGCCACCCTGATCAACCAGCTCCAACGCGATATCGTAATACTGATAGCCCTGCAATCCAGAACGCAAACTGTCCATTTTCATTGGATAAGACAGACGCATTTGGATGCGCGCGTCAAAGCTTTCTAAATCGCTTTTGTAATCATCAAGCGCATGCTCCATCACATCAAAACTAAAACTTTTCTCGGCATGGCGATAAAAACTACGCATAATCCGTGACATATTGATGCCCTTTTTATCGGCATCAAGGCTGACTGTACCGGTGACCGATGTTTGCAAGGTCTGCTCTGAGCCGTTGCGGGTTTGGTAACTAATCGGCAGCCGGAAGTTCGAAATCCCAACATGCTGGATCTGCTGCTTCGCGCCGCGGATCAGCGCGGTGGGCCCGTTTTGCAAATCGGGCATACTGTCGCGATAAGCCTCATTGACCCTAAATTCAGCATTATATTTTGCGGAAAACTCAGGGTATTGTTGCGGCAATATCTGCGCAAGCAGGTCGGCATCCAGCGATGCTATCTCAGTTTCATCCGCGTGACCTACCCAGTTACGCAATATATCTAACGCCTCTTCAACGGCGTTTTGATCAGGCTGTGTGTTCGCGTTCCGGGTATGAATATTCATGATATGCCCTTTTTTGCATAAGACCGCGTTACTGATGGAAACCAAACAAGATCTTTATTTCATTATATCCGATACGGGCGACCCATCTCGCTGGATCACTTTTGTCACTTTAACTTTACACATTACACGCTGCTTGAGCAGCTGCCAAGGCCTGTCGCAGATCATCAATCAGATCCTCACTATCTTCCAAACCAATGCTGATCCGGATTAACCCATCGCTGATACCCAAATGCCGTTTCTGCTCGGCCGGTAGGCGATGATGCGTCGTGGTGGCAGGATGCGTCGCGATGGATTTTGCATCCCCGAGATTATTTGAAATCAAAATAATTTGCAGCGCGTTCAAAAAGGCAAACGCCGCCCTCTGGCCACCCTTTAATTCAACCGAGATCAGCGTACCGCCTGTGCCAAGTTGCGCTTGCGCCAACTCATATTGTGCATGCGCAGGATGCCCGGGATAGATCAACTGCGTTAAGGCTGAATGCCCCGATAGATCTTGGGCGATCAGAGCCGCAGTTTCGGCTTGCGCCCGAACCCGCAATTCAATTGTTTCCAATCCTTTTAGCATCACCCAAGCCGTGAACGGGCTCATCGCACCGCCCGTATGTTTCATATAGGGCTCTATCGTGCCTGAAATGAACTCAGCATTTGATAAAATCACGCCGCCAAGCATGCGCCCCTGCCCATCAATATGCTTGGTGGCTGAATAAATAACCACATCCGCCCCCTGCTCCAAAGCCCGCGAAAAAACCGGCGTTGAAAACACATTATCCACCATCACCAACGCGCCATTCGCACGCGCGATTTGCGCTACCTTTGACAGATCAATCACTTCCAAAGTCGGGTTTGAAATTGACTCAAAAAACACCAATCTCGTATCCGCGCGCACCGCCTGCACCCATTGCTTTAAATCGGTTCCGTCAACAAAAGTGACCTCAACACCGTTGCGAGGTAGGATTTCTTCCAAAATATAAAGGCAAGAGCCGAAAAGCGCGCGCGCTGCCACAACATGATCGCCCGCCTTTACCGCGGCCAGTAGTGCGCCGCTGACCGCAGCCATACCAGAGGCAGTGGCAAAGGCCGCCTCGGCCCCTTCCAACGCAGCCATACGCTCTTGAAACATCGCCACAGTCGGGTTGCCATAGCGCGCATAAATAAAATGACCCTCATCATCCCCATCGAAGCGTTCTTGAGCTTGCTCGGCGCTGTCATAAACGTAGCTTTGAGTTAAATAAATCGCTTCGCTGACCTCGTTGAACTGGCTGCGCCGATGGCCCGCATGCACCATTTTGGTGCGGCTTTTTAAACTCTTTTTCATTACAAACTCCTGCCACATACGCGGCGTCAAAACCCCTATCAAACGCAGCCAAGCGAAAGGGGGGCTTTCTCCTGACCTTTTAGCGGAATATGTTTTATGTGGCCCGCAATCTGGACTCAAATCACCACATGCGCGTGGGTACCCCAGCGCTTTAATTGGGTCAAGCATATGAAACGAATTCAGCAAGCTTTGCCCCGAAGCCCTGCGCGTATGCAGCCATGCTATGCCTGAAAAGCCAAATACGCATGTCGCGGATCTTCTATGCGCAGCATGCGGCATCCCAATAAAGCGCGTTGCTTTGAAAATCCGCACCTCAAAAGCGTTTATGCTTGCGGTGAAGAACAAACCTTTATTATACCAACACTTTTAAGGAGTATATTGTGACAAAGCCCATTGATCTGTACTATTGGCCTACCCCAAACGGTTGGAAAATCTCGATTGCTTTAGAAGAAATGGGATTGCCGTATAAGGTCCATCTTATTGATATCAATGCAGGGGCACAGTTTGACGCGGCGTTTTTGAGACTCTCACCAAATGGTAGAATGCCCGCGATTGTCGATCCTGACGGGCCAGATAGAGCCCCGATTTCGCTGTTTGAGTCGGGTGCAATCCTGCAATATCTGGCCAGAAAAACCGGGCTGTTTTACGGCGAAACCGAGCGCCAACGCATCGCGGTAGATCAATGGCTGATGTGGCAAATGGGCGGCGTTGGGCCAATGGCGGGCCAAGCCCATCATTTTCTAAGATACGCGCCAGCCATGGATCCCCCCCAAATCCTACCCTATGCGCAAAATCGCTATCGGGCCGAAACCAAACGGCTTTACACCCTGCTTGATAAGCAGCTTGCAGAAGCCGAATTCGTGGCCGGAGATTTCTTTTCCATCGCGGATATGGCGATTTGGTCTTGGGCCTCGCTTTGGCGGCGCCAAGAGCAAACTCTTGATGACAAGCCCAATTTCAGCCGATGGCTTGAGACTGTGAAGCAGCGACCCGGCGTTCAAGCGGGGCGGGCTTTAGAAGCCGCGCGCCGCACAACGCAATTGGAAGAAGACCGAGAGGCCCAAAAGCTCTTATTCCGTCAAACCTAGCCTGGTTTTGCCATCCGATGGCAACGCCCGATATATCGGCGTGCTTAAAGCCCGTCCATCCGGCCATATTTCTTTAGGATTGGATATTGCAGAATCATGAAAATAAATACGGCCGATGTCAGTCCGAAGGTTTTGAAGTAAACCCATGTTTCGCTGGATTGTGTGCGCCAAATAATTTCGTTCAAAGCGGCCAGGGCAAAGAAAAAAATCGCCAATCTGCGGCTGATAAGCTGCCAGCCAATATCCTCCATTGGGATCCGCTCGCCCAGCAACGCCTTCAAATAGCCTTTTCCCCGCATCTGCCCATAGGTGATTGCCGCGCCAAACAGCACGTAAATCAAAGTCGGCTTCATTTTAAAGAACCGTTCATCATTCAACAGCACCGTCAACGCCCCGAAGAAAATCACCAAGACAAGCGTCAAAACCTGCACTTTGGAGAGATGCCCATTGACCAACCAGCCGATAAAGGTAGAGGCGATCATCAAAGGCACAAAAATCGCAGTGGCTTGAATTAAGCTAGAATATTCAACCCCACCAATCACCATCACTTCGCCCTTGCGCCAAATGAACACGGCAAAGAAAATGATCACCGGCCCAATTTCAAGCAAGGATGACAAAAGAGGTGAATTGTTTTTCTCCGACATAGCGGAACTCCTATCCTGCAACTTCCACAATTACGGCCCCAGCGGCGATTGACAAAATCAACGCAACGCGCCTTGGGCCCACTGCTTCTTTCAGAAAATACCACCCGATCAAAGCCGCAAACACCGTTGACGTTTCCCGCAATATCGCGGCTTCTCCAACTTTGTCCAGACGTGTCGCCAACATAATCGACCCAAAGCTAAAAAACGCCACCCAAGCCCCGATCATGCCGCGCAAAAACAAAGGCAATAGATCTGGTCGATTGTGCATCTTACGCCATCGCAAATAAGCAAAGGGCGGCATCGACAGACCATCCAAAACAAAAAACCATATTAAGAAAACAAAGGGATCTTGCGCCGCGCGAATGCCATAGGCATCATAGGTGGTGTAAAGCGCAACAAATAACCCAGTCACCAGCGCAAAGCCCAAAGCGGCGCGCAAGGTCGCTCGATCTTCGATCAGATAAACCGCGTTATAAAGCGCCAAGCCAAATAGCCCCAACACCAAAACCGCCACCCCTACCCATTGTAGTGTCGTGAAGGTTTCACCAAAAATCAAATAAGCCCCCAAAACCGTAAACACCGGGCCGGTGCCGCGCACCACAGGGTAAACCACCGTGTAAGCCCCGCGGCTATAGGCTGCCGCCTGCATCAACTTATAGATCAAATGAATGATCACCATTCCTGCAAATATTGGCCAGAGCCCTGGCTCTGGCCAAGGCAACACGAAGACGGCAATCGGCGTTGCCATCATAAAATAGCAAATATCAATCGCACCGCGTGACAGCCAGGGATCGTGTTGACCTTTTTGCAAAGCGCCGAAAAGCGCGTGCAAAAACGCTGCTGATAGAGCCAAAACCATCGCAAGCTGGTGGCCTATTTCCGTCCCCTCAACCGTCAGAATCCAAGCGCTCACTGTGATAACCTCAACGTTTGTAGCCGGCGCAGCGGCGCCCTAACCCCAAATCGCCAGCGGCGGGCAATCTATCGCTCAAGACAGGTCTGCCCCAGTAAGGGCGCTGGCAAATTCTGCCGGATCAAAAGGTGCTAGATCATCAATCTGTTCCCCAACGCCGATCGCGTGAATGGGCAAGCCGAATTTATCCGCCAAGGCCACCAACACACCGCCTTTTGCGGTTCCATCCAGCTTGGTCATCACCAAACCAGAGACATCCGATATGGATTTGAAGATTTCCACCTGGCTCAGCGCGTTTTGACCAGTTGTCGCATCCAACACCAACAGGGTGTTATGCGGTGCTTCTGGATCTTTTTTGCGGATCACGCGCACAATTTTTGCCAATTCCTCCATCAAATCTGCGCGATTTTGCAACCGTCCGGCGGTATCAATCAGCAGCAAATCAGCGCCATCGGCCTGCGCCTGCGTCATCGCGTCAAAGGCCAAACTGGCCGGATCAGAGCCTTCTGGGGCCGTGAGCACCGGAACACCAGCCCGCTCACCCCAAATCTGCAATTGTTCCACTGCGGCAGCGCGAAACGTATCTCCCGCAGCAATCACCACGGATTTGCCCGCCGCTTTGAACTGGCTGGCCAATTTTCCAATCGTGGTGGTTTTGCCCGAGCCATTGACGCCGACCACCAATACCACCTGCGGGGTTTGTGAATACAGCGGCATAGGCCGCGCGACGGGATCCATAATGCGCGTGATCTCATCCGCCAACATAGATTTCAGCTCAGCCACCGAAAGCCTTTTGCCAAATTGACCCTCTGCAATATTGCCCGTCACCCGCAAAGCCGTATCCACGCCCATATCCGAGGTGATCAGCAATTCTTCAAGCTGCTCGAGCATCTCATCATCCAGCTTGCGTTTTAAAACGCCCACCGATTGCACCCGCCCCATTAAACGTCCAAAAAACCCTGGTGTCGATTGGTTGTGCCCGCTTTGCCCCGCATCTGCAGATTTAGATACAGCGCCTTCTTCCGGCGCGGTTTTGCTTGAAGGGGGCTGCGCGGCTTGGCCGGAGGCAGCTTGGTTAACAGCGGCTTCTATTTCTATTTCATCCGCCGCAGGCGCTGCGGCGATGCGATCTGCATTGATGCCCAGATCCGTCTCTGTTGTGCCCATTATTTGAGCCTGTTCCTCTGTCATTTCTTCTGCCGTAGGATCGACCGGCGGCGGCATCGCGCCGCGTGCAGAGGCTTGGGCTGATGTTGGGGGGGGAGTGGTCTTCGAACTCTCAACTTGTTGCGCAGGGGCGCTGTCGCTCAAGGGCGCATCAACCGCCTCTGCAGGCTTGGCTCGCGGTGTCAAAGAGGGCGCAGATATCTGCTGATCGGTCTGCGCTGTGAAATGGTCATCTAAAGGCTTTTTTCCGCCTGGGCTTGGATCGGCTTCATCGTTTGACGCTCTTTGTTGTTCTGTATCCACCAGAACAGAGGAATCGGCGCTTGTTTGCGGGTTTTCCGCAATATCCTGCTCAAGGCTTCCACCATCGGCCACAATTGAGTCCAAGCCGTCTTCCAGCTTTGAGGATGATCGAAACAAACGATCTTTAAGCTTTTTAAAAAATGCCATGGCTGCCTCCGCGTCTTCTCCTTCACCTAAGCGACATCAGCGCCAGATGGAAGAGGGGACAAAGCAGAAGCAGGCTTACGGCTCTTCCTGCCATCACATCACATTGCCCGCTTATCGCCCGCGTTAAGCGATAAATAGCATTTTAAGCGCGCGCCATCCGAAAAGAGTTAGTTATATCTCGTCCGAAAAATGCTTCATCGTCATCAAAATCGGGTTTGGCGCCGCCTGCCCCAAACCACAAATCGAGGCATCTTGCATCGCAGTGCACAATTCTCCCAGCAATGGTTGATCCCAGCTCTCAGACTGCATCAGCTTCACAGCCTTTTCGCAGCCAACGCGGCAAGGGGTACATTGGCCGCAACTCTCATCTTCAAAAAACCGCAGCATATTCAGCGCCGCATCGCGGGCCCGGTCCTGATCTGACAGAACAACAACCGCGGCAGAGCCAATAAAGGATCCATACGGCTGCAGCGTATCAAAATCCAGCGGGATATCATTCATTGAAGCGGGCAATAGGCCCGAAGACGGCCCCCCCGGTTGGTAGGCCTTGAATGCATGCCCCTGCGCCATCCCGCCGCTCGCCGCGATTATATCGGCAATCGTAGAGCCCGCAGGCAAAAGGTAAACGCCAGGGTTTTGGACCCGCCCTGACACAGAATATGAGCGCAAACCTGTGCGCCCATTTTTTTCTACGCTGCTAAGAATTTGCGGACCTTCGCGGGCGATCCGGCACACCCAATGCAGGGTTTCCACATTATGTACCAGCGTCGGGCGCCCAAAAACGCCAACCTGCGCCACGAAAGGCGGGCGATGGCGGGGCATGCCGCGCTTGCCCTCAATGCTTTCGATCATCGCGCTTTCCTCGCCGCAGATATAGGCGCCGGCGCCGCGCCGCAGGTTAATATAGCCCGCAGGCACAAGACCCGCCGCTTCAAGCGCTGCAATCTCATCGGCTAAAATTTTCAACACAGCCGGATACTCATCACGCATGTAAATAAAGGCCTTTTCCGCCTCAACCGCCCATGCCGCCATCAACATACCCTCAAGAAAAAGATGCGGCATGCGCTCAAGATAATAGCGGTCTTTAAATGTGCCCGGCTCGCCTTCATCGCCATTCACAGCCAAATAACGCGGGCCTTCATTGGCCCGAACAAAGCCCCATTTTTTACCCGATGGAAAACCTGCACCACCAAGCCCGCGTAAACCTGAGGCCAGAACCTTATCCTGTAGCGCTTCCCAATCCCCAGATTGGCGAAGCTCTTGCAACGCCCGATAACCGCCATTTTTTTGATACGCAGACAGGGTTTCATAATCTGGGATTATTGGATGCGTGGCCTGCGCCGCAATCGCCCGTTCGACGGCGTCAACTGTGGCATGGTCAATGTGATTATGGCCAAGCTCTAGCACGGGGGCGGTATCACAACGCCCCATACAGGGCGCACGCAGCACCCGCACTTGGCTTGGATCTAACCCATCCTGCAAAGCTTTTTGTAAATTCGCAGCCCCCGCCAATTCACAGCTCAAACTATCGCAAACTCGAATGGTCAATGCAGGGGGCGGTGTTTCGCCTTCTTTGACCACGTCAAAATGCGCATAAAAGCTGGCCACTTCGTATATTTCAGCCATCGACAGGCGCAGTTCTTCCGCCAAAGCCCGCAAATGCGCCGCGGATAAATGCCCATACTCATCTTGGATAAGATGCAAAAACTCGATCAGTAAATCCCGCTTGCGCGGCTGCGCGCCCAGCAGCATTTGCACCTCTTGCAGCGCTTGATCTTCATATTGGCGGCCCTTGGGCGTATGGCGCCCTTTGCCTTTGCCCGATTTCCAAACGCCTTTACGTTCATCCAATGCCATGCGATCTGCTCCTGCGCTTCTCGCGCCACCCTAGCTGTGCTTGGCCGGTTTTATGAAGCCCAAAAACGACATAGCGCTGTGCAGATACGTTCTCAGCTTAACAATATCCGAGAAAAAGGCGCGGATCGGAAACATTCTACTCTGTGAAAGCGCGGTAAAAACCGCGCTTTGGGCAAATCGCACAGCCATTTCGGACCGGCGTGTTGCGCTACACCTATCTGCAAAAAAACTATGTATGATAGAAAATAATCTCACCACGCAGCAGAAATTCTTCAACGCAAAAACTGAGCCTTAAAACGCAGGAACCGCGCAGAAAGTAATTGTCGCCACGCTCATAGCCACGCGCCAAGAAACAGCCAAACGTCGCTGAAGCCCCTAGAATAATGAGCCTTGATCGGAAGATTTAGACGGCGGCCGCGCTGTTTTAACGCGCGGCTCGCCCAACGCAAAACGCCCATCGGCAAATTCAATTTCTAATCCAGAGGCGGCTTTGGCGGCTTGGCGCGAGGTAATCACTGTATCTTGCGCGCGCACAACCGCATAGCCGCGATGCAACGTTGCCTTATAGCCGAGGGTTTCGCGCAAGCGCTCCAACCCGTCCAATTGCTGCTTGGACTTTAACAGCACGGCATCGGTTGCATCACTTAACCGGCGCGCCAATTGCGCAAGATCTTTGCGCCCTTGCGCAATGTCACGGCGCAGCGCGCGTGGATGCAGTTGTTGCGTTTTTTGCGCCAAAATATCTTGCTTGCGTTGCAATCCATGACGCAATGCCGGATCCAAACGATGCTCGCTGGCGTGCAATTTCAAACCCGCCGTTTTCAGACGTTGCCTCAACCCGTCAAAATTGAGGCGGCCTGCAGTTTCGGAAAGCGCTAAACGCCGGCTTTGCACCAAGCCGCGCAAAGCGTTGGGCAAACGCTCTGACAAAAAATCCAGCCTTTGCCGAGGATTTTCTAAAATCGTCTCTAATCGCGGTAAGGCCCGCGCCAAATCAGCCAAACGTTGCCGGTTTCGGCCAAAAGATGTGCTTAAAGCTTGGCTCATCCGCGCGTCCTGAGCGTTCACCCAAGCCGCCAGTTCATGGCGCACAGGCACCGCCAGTTCGGCCGCAGCAGTGGGGGTTGGCGCCCGCTTATCTGAGACATAATCAATCAATGTGGTATCGGTTTCATGACCCACAGCCGAGATAAGCGGAATGCCTGACGCAGCCGCGGCGCGCGCCACGCTTTCTTCATTAAACCCCCACAGATCTTCCAAAGAGCCGCCACCACGCGCCACAATCAGCAAATCGGGGCGTGGAATTGCCCCGCCCGCCTCAAGCGCGTTAAAGCCAGCTATGGCGCGGCTGACCTCGCCCGCGCAGCGCTCGCCCTGCACAGCCACCGGCCAAATCAGCACTTGACGGGGAAAGCGGTCGCGCAATCGATGCAAAATATCGCGGATCACCGCGCCGGAAGGCGATGTCACCACGCCAATCACATCGGGCAAATAGGGCAAAGGCTTTTTACGCGCGGCATCAAACAAACCTTCCGCCGCCAGCTGGGCTTTGCGCTTTTCCAACATCGCCATCAATGCGCCCATACCGGCCGGCTTAAGATCTTCTATAATCAATTGATATTTTGACTGGCCAGCAAAAGTGGTCACCCGCCCGGTTGCAACCACTTCCAGCCCTTCTTCGGGGCGCATTGGCAGGCGCGCGGCAACGCCTTTCCAGACCACCGCCGAAATCACAGATTTTTCATCTTTTAGATCCAGATAGACATGGCCGGATCTCGGATAGGACACGCGTCCAATCTCACCCTTCAAGCGGATATGCGAAAACTCATCTTCGATCAGCCGTTTAATCGCACCAGAAATTTCCGAAACAGTGAATTCCGGCTGGTTAAAACCAACGACCGGATTATCGATTAAATCGGACATAAACGCCTCACTTGTGTCTTGCTGACGGCCAGCTTAGAACGCCGTGAAGCAAAGGCCAAGAGGAGCAGGCGCAATGAATATCTTAATATTGGGCAGCGGGGGGCGCGAACATGCTTTGGCCTGGGCCGTACAGCAGAACCCAAAATGTGATCGGCTCTGGATGGCGCCAGGAAACCCGGGCATGGCGGCGTTGGGAGAATGCGTTGCCATGGATATTGAGGATGCGGCCGCAATCCTGACATTCGTCGAGCAGAAGCAAATTGATTTTGTGATTATCGGCCCAGAAGCCCCGCTGGCGCTGGGCGTCTCGGATGCGTTGCGCGCGGCTGATATATTAATCTTTGGCCCTAGCAAAGCCGCCGCCGCGCTGGAATCAAGCAAAAACTTCACCAAACAAATTTGTGATGCCGCCAAAGCGCCAACCGCAGCCTATGGGCATTTTAGCGATGCGCAAAGCGCGAAAACCTATATCGCCGCGCAAGGGGCACCAATCGTGGTGAAGGCCGATGGCCTGGCCGCAGGCAAAGGCGTGATTATCGCCGAAGATATCCAAACAGCCTATTCCGCCGTGGATGACATGTTCGCGGGCGAATTTGGCAGCGCAGGCGCAGAAGTCGTGATTGAAGAGTTCATGGAGGGAGAAGAAGCCTCTTTTTTTGTGCTCTGCGATGGCGAGACTGTGTTGCCGATGGGCAGCGCGCAAGATCACAAGCGCGTGGGCGATGGCGATAGCGGCCCTAATACCGGCGGCATGGGGGCCTACTCGCCAGCGCCGGTGCTGACACAGGAGATTGCTGAGAAAGCATTGCATGAGATTATCCGCCCCACGATGGTCGAAATGCGCCGGCGCGGGATACCTTATCAAGGCGTGCTTTATGCAGGGCTGATGATCAAAGACGGGCAGCCCCGGCTTGTGGAATATAACGTCCGATTTGGCGATCCCGAGTGCCAAGTGCTGATGATGCGTCTTGGTGCGCAAGCGCTTGATCTGATGCTGGCAACGGCGCGGGGTCAACTGAACACCGCCAAAATAAATTGGGCGGATGATCACGCGCTCACCGTGGTGTTGGCAAGCCAAGGCTATCCGGGCGCCTATCAAAAGGGCAGCGAGATAAAAGGCTTGGACGATATGGCTTTTGATTCAAAGCAGATGGTGTTTCATGCCGGCACGAAACAAGACGGCACAACGCTGCGCGCAAATGGGGGGCGGGTTTTAAACGTCACCGCGCGCGCAGAAACGCTGAGCGCGGCACAAAGCCGCGCCTATAAGCTGCTGGAAAAGGTTGATTGGCCAGAGGGCTTCCACCGCACTGATATCGGATGGCGGGCCCTGTAAGCGCCCGATCGGGTTTTTTAAGGATGCTCAGAACTTGATGATTGGCTTAAATTTGCTTTTCGGGCATCTGCACAATCAATCCGTCAAGCGCATCCGTCACTTTTAACTGGCAGGTCAGGCGCGAGCGTACGGGATCGGGCTCATAGGCGAAATCGAGCATATCCTCTTCCATCGCCTCACGCATTGGCAGCTTTTCGACCCATGCAGGATCGATGTAAACATGGCAGGTTGAACAGGCGCAGGCGCCACCGCAATCGGCTTCAATACCAGCAATATTATTATCCCGCGCGCCTTCCATCACGGTGAGCCCATTGGCCACCTCTACGCTATGTTCTGTGCCGTTATGTTCAATATATGTTATCTTTGCCATTTGCAGCCTGCCTTAAACACTTCGCTTTGTTGAATCATGCTGATACGCATTGTAGCGCCATTTTGCGAGAGCGAAAATTTACAACTTGTCATAAAAGTTAAATGTTCTACTTTTGTTCTCATGCGAAAGCTCCATTTTCCCAGATATCCAAAGCCCCCCTCGGCCTGTCCGGCGGATCACCTGCCCTATGCCGCCACCGCTGATCGCATATGCGTGGCCGGATTGGTCATTTTAAGGCAACGGCCCGGCACTGCGAAAGGGGTAATTTTTATCACCTTAGAAGATGAAACAGGCACGATTAACATCGTGGTTTGGCGCAAAGTTTATGAACAGTTTCGGCGGGCTATTCTGTCGGCGCGGCTGATGCGGGTCACGGGCCATTTGCAGCGCGAAGCGGGTGTAACGCATGTTATTGCCCGAGAGATTGAAGATATCTCACCTTTGCTGGATCACTTGCTTAAGCAGGATAAAGAACAAAGCGCATCGCATTCCGCTTAAACGCCCTCATTCAGGCGCGGAACAGAACATAATCTGCCCCGTGCCTTCTTTTTTAACCTTGCCTATTCGACGCTTAGCACAACAAAACGCGGTTGGCCTTCCCGCCGCACCAATACAAGAACCGATTGTCGACCCGCCTCACGCGTTGCAACAATTTGCGCTTCAAGTTCGGCAACATCGCTGATCTTTTTCTGCCCCGCATCAGTGATAATATCGCCCGCGCGGATCCCTTTTTCATAAGCATCCGAACTTTCATCGACATTGGTGATTAACAACCCTTCAACGCTGCCATCCAAAGCATTTTCTTCGCGCAACTCATCAGTGATGTTTGAAAGCGTTAAACCAAGCAGCTCGGCTTTTGGCACCTCTATCGTTTCCTCTGGCACTGGCGCGGTTGTCAAAATTGCATCTTCACCCGGCCGTTGCCCCAAAATCACGTCAAGCGTTTTACGCTGCCCGGCGCGCAGTACGACGGTTTTTACCACTTTGCCGACGGGCGATTTACCAACCAATTTGACCAAGGAACCAGAATCGGTAACCGCCTGCCCGTCAAACATCACAATCACATCCGTCACTTGCAGGCCCGCCGCTTTTGCAGGGCCATCAAAAACATCTAACACAATGGCACCAGATGGTTCATCCATCGCAAGCGCATCCGCCATTTCATCGGTGACATTGCCAATATTCACGCCCAACCAGCCCCGACGCACTTCGCCAAATTCCCGGATTTGATCGACAACGGGCACAACCACATTGGACGACATGGAAAAGCCAATCCCTATCGATCCGCCATTCGGCGAGAGGATGGCCGTATTCACCCCGATCACATCCCCGTTCATATTGAACAAAGGGCCGCCCGAATTGCCGCGGTTGATCGCTGCATCCGTCTGAATGTAATCGTCGTAATTACCTGATAACTCGCGATTTCTAGCCGAAATTATCCCTGCTGATACCGAAAATCCCTGCCCTAAAGGATTGCCGATGGCCATCACCCAATCGCCCACGCGCGCCACATCGCTATTGCCAAAGGCAACGAAAGCAAGTGGACCCTCTGCCTCTACTTTCAAAACCGCGATATCAACGTTTTTATCAACTCCAACCAATGTTGCAGAAAGCTCTGCCCCATCGGAAAACTCAACCATAATCTCATCAGCACCTTCGATCACGTGGTTATTGGTCACCACATAGCCATCTTCTGAAATCACAAAGCCTGACCCAAGCGCCGAGCCTCTGCGCGGCCCGGGCCGCGAGGGGCCACGCTCATTAAAGTCGCGAAAAAGATCCTCAAATGGGCTGCCCTCGGGCACCACGCCGCGTGGCATTACATTTTCAGACATTTTTGTTGTTGTGGTAATATTCACCACAGCGGGGCTAATCTCTTCAACCAGATCAGCAAAGCTTTCCGGAGCGCTGCGCGCCGCCGCCATCAGGCTTTGTAACAGCACCAAAATTGTCACCAAAAAGGCCAGTTTCACGGCTTTCAAGCTTATCTGCCCCGGGGCTTTTGCGGTTATAACGGGCACATATGCGCTGCCTCGCTTAATATTCATAAATGCAACTCCTTGTCATTTGCTCAATGTGGTTTGCTCGACCGCGGATCTTTTGGAGATTATCAAAATATCCGGCCTCCGCCTTTAGATAAGCCCGCCCCCCCCAACAGACAAGGGCCACAGCCAATCTTCAGCTAAATGTGAACAAACGTGTGCTGATACGGCGGGCTAGGCGATTATCCGCGCAGCCCATAAAATAATAGCGCCCAGCAAAGCGATGACGGCCCCAATGAACCGGCGCTGCGATAGCGGCAAGGCTTGCAAATATTGCAACATCGCCTCCACCATAGAAGGGGCCAGCACATAGACCAGCCCCTCAAAAACTAAAATCAATCCAATCGCCCAGAGGCAGATTTCGATCATTTAGCGATTACATCCGATTTCAAATAGTTGAAAAACTCGGAATCCGGCGACATAACCATCGTCGAATTCTGCCCCTTCAACGCGGTTTTATAAGCAGCCAAAGATCTGTAAAATTCGAAGAATTCCGGATCTGCCCCGAACGCACTGGCAAAGATCGCATTTCGTTCTGCATCCGCCAAACCGCGGATGATTTCAGATTCTCGTCTCGCCTCGGATACGATCTCAACTTGTGTTCTATCCGCCAAAGCCCGTACCCGTTGCGCAGCTTCGTTCCCGCGCGCGATTTCATCTGCGGCTTCACGTTCGCGCTCGGCGCGCATTCTGGCGAAGGTTGCATCCAAATTGGCGCGCGGTAGATCGGTCCGTTTCAAGCGTACGTCAACCACTTCTATGCCCAGCGGCAGCGCTTTTTTAATCGCCGCGTTGCGGATCCGCGACATCAACACAGCCCGATCCGAACTAAGAATATCGTTCGAGCTAACCGAGCCTAGAACTTCACGCATCTCACTTTTCAAGATACTGTCCAAGCGGCTTTCTGCCACTTGAACGCCCCCGGTGCCAACGGCTTCACGAAACTGGTTCACATCTGTGATCCGATATCGCGTAAACGCATCCACCACCAAGCGGCGATCATCCAAAGGCGTCACTTCCAGCGGGTCAACATCGCGGCTCAAAATTCGGTCATCATAGAAAACAACCTCTTGAATAAAGGGGATTTTAAACGCCAACCCAGGATCTTCTTTCACTGCCACCACGCGGCCAAATTGCAAAACCAACGCTTTATTCCGCTCATCCACGATGAACACGGTTGACATGAACAGCGCAATCAAAACGACTGCGACTGGCACAATAAAACTTAACTTACGCATTAGTTTTTCTCCTGACGCAATTGGTTCAATGGCAGATAGGGCACCACGCCCTGACCGCCGATTTGATCATCGATGATCACCTTCTCAAGCCCACCTAGCACTTCTTCCATGGTTTCCAGATATAGCCGTTTGCGGGTTACCTCTGGGGCTTTGCTATATTCTTCCAAAACCGCACTAAAGCGGCTGGCTTCACCAGTCGCCTCGTTCACCACGCGCGCGCGATATCCTTCGGCTTCTTCAAAGACCTGCGCAGATTCACCACGGGCCTGCGCCAAAACGCGGTTGGCATAGGCATCCGCTTGTTTTTCCAGACGGTCGCGCTCTTGCTCGGCGGCCTGCACGGCGCGGAACGCGTCAATCACCTGTTCGGGCGGATCGGCCCGATCAAAGTTCACCCGCACCAAGCTCACGCCGCTGCCATAGCTGTCAAGCGTTTCTTGAATGAGGGTTTCAAGATTTGCAGCGATCAAACCCCGGTCACGGTTCAGGATCGGGGCCAATTCAGATTGGGCAATAATTTCGCGCATTGCAGATTCAGACACGGCGCGAATGGTCATTTGTGGATCGCGCAAATTGAACAAATATTTTGCGGGATCGCTTATATTCCAGACCACCTCAAAATCAATATCCACGATATTTTCATCGCGCGTCAGCATCAAACCCGCGTCACTGCCGCGGCCACCCACGCCAATGCTTTCATTTTGTTCTCGGGTTACCGGCAACACTTCACGGGTGACAAGGGGCCAAGGGGCAAAGTTCAAACCCGGATTGCCAATAGAGGAAAACTTGCCAAGGAATAACTCAACCGACTTTTCTTCCGGCTTCACAGTGTAAAAGCTGGAAAAACTCCAAAACGCCACCAATAAAGCCGCAATCAATAAATAGCCGCTGCGGCCCATGCCGGGGCCAGATTGTTGCGAAGATCCGTTGGAGCCTCCGCCCGAACCGCCGCCCAATAGAACCTTCAGCTGCTCTTGGCCTTTGCGCAGCATATCATCCAATTCTGGTGGCATTTGCGGGCCATCATTGCGCGGACGACGATCGCCGCCGCCGTTGCCATTGGGACGGTTGCGATCATCATTATCACCGCCACCGCCGCCGCGGCCCCATGGGCCACCTGAGTTTCCAGTCATTAAAATCGTTCCCTTATTTGACCTTGCATATTTGTGAATTTCCCCAACTCTCTACATGGGCGTATTATTTTCAATTTCAACCGCTGCGTGATGGATTCCGCATCGTAACCAGTTCTTCGGCCAATGTCGGATGGACCGCCACGGCTTGATCAAAATCCGCTTTGGTCGCCCCCATTTTGATCGCAATCGCAACCATTTGGATCATTTCGCCGGCTCCGGGGGCGATGATATGACAGCCCAAAACCTTTTGGGAAGCTTGATCGACAACCAATTTCATAAAGGTTTTTTCGTCCTCTTGCGCAAAGCCTTGGCGCATCGGCTTGAATTGGGTGGTGTAAATATCAACCGGGCCTTTGGCGCGTGCTTCTGCCTCGCTCTGCCCGATCGTACCCAATTCTGGCTGGGTGAACACGGCCGTAGCGATCAAATCATGGTCAACCGCCACCGGCTGGCCTTGGAACACGGTGGAGGTGAACGCCATAGCTTCGCGGATCGCCACAGGCGTAAGGTTCACCCGATCGGTCACATCGCCAATCGCATAGATCGAGGGCACAGAGCTTTGCGAATAGGCATCCACTTCGATGGCACCATTCGGCTTTTGCCTTACCCCCAGCGTTTCCAAGCCCAAAGCATCACTATTGGCGCGCCGACCAGTTGCAAACATCACCTGGTCAAACATGGCTGTTTCGCCATTGCTATCGGCAACCAAAAGGCCCTTCTCGGTTTTTTCGATCGATACAACATTTACGTTGAGGCGCAGATCAACCCCGCGCAGCAGCATTTGCGCGGCCAAATGGCTGCGGGCTTCGTCATCAAAGCCGCGTAAAATTTGTTCTCCGCGGTAAAACTGCGTGGTTGCAACGCCAAGCCCGTTCATAATCCCTGCAAATTCGCAGGCGATATACCCACCGCCGACGATCAAAATGCGTTTGGGCAGGGTCTTTAATAAAAACATTTCATTTGAACTGATCGCATGCTCAATCCCGGGGATATCCGGCAAAACTGGGCGGCCGCCAGTGGCCACCAATATATGCTCTGCCGTTATGCGCGTGCCATCTGCCAGCTCAACGCAATGCGGATCCACGATGCGGGCGCGGGCGTCAAAACTTGTAACGCCGGCCCCGCTGAGCAAGCGCCGATACACCCCCTCTAGCCGATCAAGCTCGGCGTGCAAATTGCCGCGCAATTTCGACCAATCAAACTGGACATTATCGATCTGCCAGCCATAGGCTTTTGCTTGGCTGGGCATCTGGCTATACTCGCTGGCATAAACCATCAGCTTTTTCGGCACGCAGCCCCGAATCACACAGGTGCCGCCATAGCGATCTTCCTCGGCAAGGCCGACGTTCACCCCCAACTCACCAGCCGCAACGCGCGCCGCGCGCACGCCGCCCGATCCACCGCCAATAACGAATAAATTGAAATCAAACCGCATCTTCAGCGCCCTAACTCGGCCAAGCGTGCGGCTTGATCTAGATCGATCTGGCTGGCCTCTTCAGTGCCTGTGGCGACATCCGTATAAGATACCCGCCCATCCGAATGGCCGATCACCAATGCGCTGCAGATACCAATGAACAAGCCATTTTCAACCACCCCCGGCACTTGGTTCAACGCCTGCGCTAAGGCTGTCGGATCGGGAATAGTCTGAAGTTCAAGATCCAAAATATGGTTGCCCTCATCAGTAACAAAAAGGCCCGCTTGGCCCGGCCTGAATTTGCTATCAGGATTGGCGAAGCCCAAATCTTCCAAGGCGGCTTTGATCAAAGTTTCGCTTGCGCGTTTACCAAAGCCGATCACTTCCACGGGCAATGCAAACTTACCCAGCCGCGCCACTTGCTTGTCAGAATCGGCGATCACCACCATTCGATCACTGGCTTTGGCAACAATTTTTTCTTGCAGCAGTGCGCCGCCACCGCCCTTTATCAAAGAAAACTGGGCGTCCACCTCATCGGCCCCATCAATCGTTAAATCAAGCCAACCGGCTGCATCGAGCGTGGTTAATGGGATCCCAAGCGCACCGGCCAGCGCCGCGGTTTGCGTGGATGTTGGCACGGCTTGAAATCGCAAACCTTCCTCGTGTTGGCGCGCCGCCAGGGCGCGGACCAACCACGCTGCGGTGCTGCCAGTGCCCAAGCCAACCTTCATACCCGTTTCAACCAATTCAGACGCCCGTTTGGCAGCAGCGAATTTCGCCGCATCTGCAGCAGCCAGCGGTTGGCTCATCACGCGATCTCCCTTTTAAATCTGCGCCACCCATAAAGCACTCTTGCTCGATGTGCGAGGGGGCTTTTGTGTTAATCCAATCGACTTTGGGTTGCTTTTTGTCCTATCAGCGGCGAATTTCTTATCGAAAGGTCGTTTTTCTGTCTAAATCTAAACAGATGCAAAGTTAGAGAGGCGCATTGGCCTCTAACTTTGAAACGTGATACTGTTTTGATATTGAAGCATCATTCGTTTACAGGATATGAGTTTAAAAGGATGAATGATCATGTTCCTCTCTGTTTTTGATCTATTCAAAATCGGGATTGGCCCGTCTTCATCGCATACGATGGGGCCAATGTGTGCCGCTGGGCGGTTTTTAAACTTGATGCGTCAATCGCCCTTTGAATTTGGCGGGATCAAACTGCGCCTTCATGGGTCTTTGGCCTTTACTGGCATTGGGCATGCCACGGATCGTGCCTCTATTCTTGGATTGGCGGGTTTCACCCCTGCCACTTATAATGCTGAGGCCGCCGAAACCGTTTTGGCACAAATTGCCTCTACCGGGGAAATTACACCGCCAGATTTACCCAGCCTTACGTTTAATAAGAAAGAAGATTTGGTGTTTGATTACGGACCAAATCTGCCCGGGCATGCCAATGGAATGGTTGTAATGGCAACTGATGCGCAGGGTGATGTCGTTCTACAAGAAACCTATTATTCGATCGGTGGTGGGTTTGTATTAACCGCGGCGGAACTGGCGCAAGGCAAAAATGTTGATACCGGCCCCGCAGTGCCCTATCCGTTTCACTCTGCCAAAGAAATGTTGGAGATGTCGCGCACATCGGGGCGCAGCATCGCCGAGATGAAGCGGGCCAATGAATTAACTCGAATTACAGCAACGCAGCTTAAAGCCAACGTCGCGCAGATTTGGGGCGTAATGTCTGATTGCATTGATCGCGGTCTTGCGAGCGAGGGAATTTTGCCTGGCGGTTTAAAAGTGCGCCGCCGCGCCAAAGGTGTGGTGGATCAGCTGCGGGCAGAGCGCGGGTTAAACCTTGCGCCGCCGCATACGATCAACGATTGGATGAGCGTATACGCGATGGCCGTTAACGAAGAAAACGCAGCCGGAGGGCAAGTGGTCACGGCGCCGACCAATGGCGCGGCCGGCGTTGTGCCCGCGGTGATCCGCTATTATCTGGATCATGTGCCCGGTGCGCATAGCGCTAAAATTGAAGTTTTTCTGCTGACGGCGGCCGCGATTGGCGGGCTGGTCAAATATAATGCCTCAATCAGCGGCGCCGAAGCCGGATGTCAGGCAGAAGTCGGAAGCGCCAGCGCGATGGCCGCAGCTGGTCTTTGCGCTGTGCTCGGAGGCAGCTCAGAGCAAATCGAGAATGCGGCTGAAATTGCCTTAGAGCATCATCTTGGGATGACCTGCGATCCGGTTGCAGGTTTGGTGCAAGTGCCCTGTATCGAACGCAATGGCCTTGGCGCGATTAAAGCCGTCTCCGCCGCCAGTTTGGCGTTGCGCGGCGATGGTCAACATCTGATTCCGTTAGATGCCTGTATTGAAACGATGCGACAAACTGGCGAGGATATGAATGCCAAATACAAAGAAACCTCGCTGGGCGGTTTGGCGGTAAATGTTCCCAATTGCTAAAACCCTGCGGAGCACCAGCGCCTTTTAAAATCTTCAGCAGCCGCGCTGAGTAATAAGGAAAACCAATGTCTGTATCGACGAACGCCCCTTCAGCACTGAGCAGCGATCGGGTTGTTCTGGGCATCGCCATGATGCTTGGATTTTGTGCCTGCGCGCCTTTGTTAGATGTAGCCGCAAAACTGGCGGCAGATGAAATTCCAGTGGCACAGATTACCACCGCGCGCTTTGCGGTGCAGAGCGTTATCATGTTTCCGGTGGCGTTGCTTTTGGGCTTTTCTCTTCGAGTACCGCGGGCTTTGATGGGGCCATTGATTGCCCGTGCGGTATTTTTAATTGCTTCAACCTATTGTTTCGTTGCGGCAATTGCGGTGATGCCGATCGCCGATGCATTAGCGATCGTTTTTGTCGAACCGTTTATTCTTTTGCTCTTGGGGCGGTTTTTCTTTTCCGAACCAGTTGGTTCGCGCAGATTAACCGCCAGCCTTGTGGGGTTTTGCGGAGTGATTTTGGTAATACAACCCAGTTTTTCAGCCTTTGGAGCCGTGGCTTTCTTTCCTTTGGCAACCGCCCTGACCTTTGCGCTCTACATGTTGTTGACGCGCAGCATATCGCAAAGCCTTCACCCAATTCCCTTGCAATTTCACACCGCCGTGGCGGGAACGTTCTTGTGTTTGCCTTTCTTGATCTGGGGGTCTTCAACAGAATCACCCCTTTTCGCACCGGTGATGCCAGTCGGGATTTTTTGGCTTTGGTTATTCGCTGTGGGCGCCTTTGCCTCTATCTCACACCTGCTGATCAGCTATGCGTTGAAGTTTGCGCCCTCAACCACTTTGGCGCCCCTGCACTATCTTGAAATCGTGAGTGCTTTATTCTTTGGCTATTTGATTTTTAACGATATTCCCAACCAGACGGCCATCATCGGTACAAGCATTATCATCGGCTCCGGGCTCTATGTGTTTTACCGTGAGCGGAAGCTTGAAAAATTAAAACAACTTTAGACTGCAATTGGCCTTGTTTCAACCTATAGTAGAAAATGGAATAAAATCGCACCCTTCTCG
This sequence comes from Paracoccaceae bacterium, assembly GCA_016778765.1. Lineage (GTDB taxonomy): Bacteria > Pseudomonadota > Alphaproteobacteria > Rhodobacterales > Rhodobacteraceae > Thalassovivens. The sequence continues at coordinate 40,065 of JADHOV010000008.1, forward strand.
GTATCGGCTTTATGCTGCTTTTCTGTACACTTGCCCCGCTAGGCGACGCCTTAGCCAAAATCCTTGGCCAGACCGTCGCCCTGGGACCGCTCATTTTCATTCGCTTCGCCATACAGGTGATCATCTTGGCGCCAATGGCTTTGGCCATCGGAGGCAGCTGGCATTTTTCTGGCAAGTTTTTAACCCTCTCGGCAATTCGCACAGTGCTGCAAATCACGGGGATCGCGATAATGGTGGTGGCCTTACAATATTTGCCGCTTGCCGATGCTGTTGCTATTGTTTTCATCCTGCCATTGCTGGTGATCTTACTCGGCTGGGCCGTGTTAAAAGAAGACGTCAGCAAAGAACGCTTACTGGCCTGCGTGGTGGGCTTCATAGGTACGTTGATGGTCATACAACCGTCATTTCAAGAGGTGGGATTCTATGCGCTTCTACCGCTTCTCGTGGCGTTTATTTTCGCAATTTTCATGTTGATTACGCGTTTCATCACCCAAGAAAACAATGTAATTAAAGTTCAAACCGTGAACGGTGTTATTGCGGTGGTTCTGATTGCCCCTGCGCTGCTGATCTTTAAGGACGGCTCTGTGCCACTGTTTGATTTTTCCACCATCAGCTCGGATAAAATCTTTTTGTTGATCAGCTTTGGCTCTGTGGGAACTTTTGCCTTGCTCAGCATAACCTGGTCGCTCAGCTATCTGCCCTCAGCGACCACGGCGCCGCTGCAATATTTGGAAATTCCGATCGTCACCTTATTTGGTTGGCTTCTTTTCTCAGAACTGCCGAACCCACTTGCATCAGCGGGCATTGTGATAACGATGGCCTCAGGTCTATACGTTATGTTCCAAGAGCAGGCCAAGACGGCGCAGCGTCCAGCGCTGCAGCGACCTGCGCAAGATGTAATCGCGGCAGAATAACCAACATTTTGGCCTTCTCTGGCTGAAGCCGAAGCAGGCCACTCACCTTATTTGACGTTCCAACTTGACCATCGGGTTGGAATGTTAGGCCGTGCGTGGGCCAATATAGGCCCTCTGATAAGATTTTGACCGGTGCCATAGGAAATAAAGACAGCCGCGTTTCAAGCGGTAAATCCAGCGAAAGCCGCGGCGGTGCCAAAAAGATGATATCCTCAGATCCCAAAAGAATGCATTTGCGGTGGGGATAGCGCACCAATACGGTTTGAGCTGCCAAAGCGTGATCAAACCGTCCCCCTAAAAAGCCGACCCCGAAGATCATCGGGGCGGCAAGGCGCGCCAGCGATTTTTCAAAATCGGTGCTATCTTGTTCAGCAATTGGAAAAAATAGGTTACGCTCCCACAGCTGCTGGTGTTCCAAAGCAACAGAATCCATATCTCCAATCACCGCCAGCGGGTCAACGCCCAGTGCGCGCAAATGGTTCACCCCCCCATCTGCAGCAATCGCTTTCGGAGCAAAATTAAGCGCAAAGCGCAGCAAATCCGCGGCAAGCGGCGCGGCGCCAACCAACGTGACCGGATGCGAGTAAGAAAATTGCGGCTCCATCGGGATCATCCCTTTTTCAGATCATCTTTCGGCAAAAACCGCCAGCGCAAGTTCATACCCGCAGCCCTGCGGTTACACCCGCCTTCAGGCGGCGTCACAACATCCGGCAATGCCGGCAATTCGCGATTCAAAGCCGCGCTATAGCGCATCATCCTGATCGGGATCAGCTTGTCCGATACCGCGGAATATAGACCGTAATGGAAACGCCCAAACCACCCCAAGCACCACATAGACAAGCAGCTCAACAAAAATTGAGGGGCGCTCAAAGACGCCAACCAGATTAACCGCCGCCACCACGTAAAGCGGCAATCCAATCACCAACACAAATAATGACCAGCGCCGCCGAGCTTTATAACTTAACGCCAAATCCTATCTCCCTGTTAGCCAAACCTAAACCGTTTTAATCCGCGAAAGGATCTGTCACCAAAATCGTGTCATCCCGCTCGGGTGAGGTTGAAACTAGCGCAACCGGACACCCTATCAACTCTTCCACGCGGCGCACGTATTTAATTGTGTTGGCGGGCAAATCTGCCCAGCTGCGCGCGCCTTCGGTACTTTCGCTCCAACCTACCATTTCCTCATAGATTGGAACGCAGCGGGCCTGCTCATCCGCAGCTGTCGGCAAATAATCCAATTGGGTGTCATCAAGCATATAGCCTGTACAGATTTTCAAGGTCTCAAACCCGTCCAAAACATCCAGTTTTGTAAAGGCGATGCCGCTCACGCCGGAGGTGGCGCAAGTTTGACGCACGAGGGCTGCGTCAAACCAGCCGCAGCGGCGCTTACGCCCCGTGACAACGCCAAATTCATGGCCCCGCTCTCCCAAACGCTGCCCATCCGCATCGTCAAGCTCGGTGGGAAATGGCCCCTCACCCACGCGGGTTGTATAGGCTTTAACAATGCCCAGAACAAAATCAATGGATCCTGGCCCAACGCCGGATCCTGTCGCCGCTTGACCCGCGATCACATTTGACGAGGTTACAAAGGGATAGGTTCCAAAATCAATATCAAGCAAACTGCCCTGCGCGCCTTCAAATAAAATGCGATGCCCTGCTTTGCGCTTTTCTGCCAAAACTTTCCAAACGGGCGCCGCGAATTTTAGCACGCTTGGCGCAATCTCCTGCAGCGCAGCCAATAAAGCTGGGCGGTCAACTTGAGGCAGCCCCATACCACGGCGCAATGTATCGTGATGTTGCAACATACGATCGACGCGCGTTTCAAGCGTGGCCGGATCGGCCAGATCTGCAACGCGTATCGCGCGCCGCCCAACTTTATCCTCGTAGGCGGGGCCGATACCTCGGCCTGTTGTTCCAATTTTCGCCACGTTGTTTTGCGTTTCGCGGGCTCGGTCTAATTCTCCGTGAACGGGAAGAATCAAAGGGGTATTTTCCGCCACCATCAAGTTTTCAGGGTTAATCTCGACCCCTTGGCCCGTCAATTTGGCAATTTCCTCGCGCAGATGCCAGGGATCCAGCACCACGCCATTGCCAATCACCGATAATTTTCCGCCTCGAACGATGCCAGAGGGCAAAAGCGAAAGCTTATACACTTGGCTTTCAATCACCAGCGTATGACCAGCATTATGACCGCCTTGGAACCGCACGATCACATCGGCGCGTTCGCTCAGCCAATCGACTATTTTGCCTTTTCCTTCATCGCCCCACTGAGCGCCGACCACAACGACGTTTGCCATAAAGGACCTTTCAAAATAAGTTAAAACCCGCGCCCGTATAACGAGGCTTTGCCCAAGAGTGAACCTCGAATTTTGTTAAGAGATCATTTTCAATCGGGCAAGCGCACCGGCGCCCCATGCGGCGTTGATAAATAAGCGTTTTGCCACGCGGTTTTCACGCTCGCAAGCTGGTCTAAGCTGGCCATATCCAAGCGCTCCAAAACGGCTTCGAGGGTTTCCAACCAAACCAAAAAATAATCTTCGCCGCCGTTTAATTGCTTATCCAAACCGCGGCGCGCCAGCCCTGCCCCGAACCAGCCCGTCCACTCGCTCCAGGAAAAATGCCCCTGTTCATTCAAACAAACGGTCACAGCAAAAAGATCCGCGTGCCATGGTTGCTCAAAGGCGGGTGCGGGTAACTCGGCCCTCATAGCGGTTCCAAATAACTGTGCCACAAATCCAGCATCACCTGATCCAGATCGCTCTCAGCATCTTCCCACAGATCACTCGCAGCAAAGCTGAGCGTATATAGTTGCTGCGGCGCTTCACCCGCGCTATGGGCGTTGCTATCGGGAAAAACATGGTTGCCATGAAGCCTGATGATGGTGCCCACCTGCCCCATAACATAGGCGGGAAGACGCGAATGCCCACCAGCAACAACAAGGTTGCCACTTCTGCGCACCCGCAGCTTTTGCCCAAGTTCAAACGCGATACCGTTACCGGCCTCTGCGCGCAATGTGGGGCCGCCGCTGGACAAGACAGCCGCCACTTTAGCAGCGGGCAAACGCCGCTGTTGCAGCTCTGGGGCGGCCGGTTGGGCGGATAGAGACGTCAGCTCTTCTGCGGCGACAATTGATTTTGCCACCAGCAAATCTGTCAAGCCTGCGAGCCATTTTTCATAATAGGAAAACCGCATGTAATCGCGCGGCTCCAAACATTCGCGCGCGTGGCGTGATTCATCCAGCGACCATCGCCCGAGGCTTCCGGCCGCGAGCGTAAGCGCCAAAGCATGGGCTTGCCACTCTTCTTTAAAAACCGGCTCGGGATCCGCCTCTCTGCGAACGGGGCCATCACCAATCCGTCCGCCCATATCATGCACGCGGCTCATGCCGGGCTCTGAACGATGGCGGTGCCAATCATCGCATCGCGCGTGACCAATGCGGCCAACGCCTCGGCGCTCCACCCTTGCGTACCCGCGGGCTGCTGCGGGATCACCAAATACCGAATTTCGGCGGTTGAATCCCAAGTTTTCAAGGCGACATCCCGCGCCAATTCAAGCCCGAACTCTGCCAGAACTTTGCGCGGCTCGCGCACCGCGCGGGCGCGGTATGCATCCGATTTATACCAGCCTGGCGGTATCCCCAAAAGGGGCCAAGGATAACAACTGCATAAAGTACAAACGACAAGATTATGCTGCCAATCGGTGTTTTCCAACGCCACAATATGTTCGCCTTGACGGCCATAAAACCCCATCTGGGAAACCGCAGCGGTTGCATCTGTCAAAAGCGCTGCGCGAAACGTCGGCTCTCGCCAAGCGCGCGCCACAACGGCCGCCCCGTTTTGAGGGCCAATTTTATGTTCATATGTCTCGATAATCGCGTCCAACGCAGCCGGATCCACCAGCCCTTTTTCGACCAAAAGGCTTTCGAGCGCCTTCACCCGCAGGGCAGGATCTGAAGGCAGCAAACTATGCGGATGCGCGTCATCTGAATGATCATGGGGCATTAAAACACTCTGACAAGGCGTTTGTCGCAGGTCAAGCGGCTATTGCCCCTTGCCCCGAGGCTAAAACTTACCTATCTAGCCGGAGGTTATATAAAATTGGGTTTGACATGGAAAACGTCGTTCTGACCATTCATTTGCTTCTGGCTTTGGCACTGATCGCTTTGGTGCTGCTGCAACGCTCTGAGGGCGGCGGCCTTGGTCTTGGCGGCGGTGGCGGTGGCGATGGCGTGATGTCTGGGCGGTCAGCTGCATCGGCCTTAACCAAGCTCACATGGATCTTCGCGGTGGCATTTATCATCACGTCATTAACCTTAACGGCGATCGCCGCGCGCAAATCAGCCGGCTCTTCAGTTATTGACCGGCTTGGCGGCGCAAGCGCCGTTCAAAGCGAGCAACAAAGCGACGCGCTGGATACCGATGCGCTTTTGCCACCGACGCCCCCAACCGAAGCGCCCCTGGTTCCAAGCGCCGACTGAGCAGCCAATCCTTGAGGGTGGTGAAATCACTGCAACATTATCTTGTGGTGATATTGCCTAACGGCACCGAATCCTTTATTGCTTAACCCCCGTGAGCCTGCCTGTTTCACGCGTGAATTCAGGCGGTACATTCGGCAAATTTTGCACCGAGAAACCCACGGGAGACAGCCAAATATGGCAAGATTTATTTTTATCACAGGCGGCGTTGTTTCTTCTTTGGGCAAGGGATTGGCCTCGGCCGCCTTGGGCGCTTTGCTGCAGGCCCGCGGCTATAGTGTGCGATTGCGCAAGCTCGATCCTTATCTGAATGTAGATCCTGGCACGATGAGCCCGTTTGAACATGGCGAAGTGTTTGTGACCGATGATGGCGCTGAAACCGATTTAGATTTGGGCCATTATGAACGTTTCACGGGCGTGGCGGCGCGGCAAACCGATTCTGTGTCTTCCGGTAGAGTCTATTCTACGGTTTTGGAAAAAGAACGCCGCGGGGATTATTTGGGTAAAACCATTCAAGTGATCCCGCATGTGACTAATGAAATCAAAGATTTCATCAAAATTGGCCAGAATGAAGTTGATTTCATGCTTTGTGAAATCGGCGGGACGGTTGGCGATATCGAAGGCCTACCATTTTTTGAAGCCATTCGTCAATTCTCGCAGGAAAAGCCGCGCGGCGAATGTCTTTTCATGCATTTGACCTTGTTGCCATTCATCAAAGCCAGTGGCGAGCTGAAAACAAAACCCACCCAGCATAGCGTTAAAGAATTGCGCTCAATCGGCATTGCCCCAGATATTTTGGTCTGTCGCTCAGAGGGCCAGATTCCTGAAAAAGAGCGCGAAAAACTGGCGCTGTTTTGTAATGTGCGGCCGGAAAGCGTGATCGCCGCGCAAGATTTAAAATCGATCTATGAGGCTCCCTTGGCCTATCACCGCGAAGGCTTGGATCAGGCGGTGCTTGACGCGTTTCAGATTGCTCCGGCTCCGAAGCCGGATCTCGCGCGTTGGGAAGACGTGGCCGATCGGATTTATAACCCCGAAGGCGCAGTGAATGTTGCGATTGTAGGAAAATATACGCAATTGGAAGATGCCTATAAATCGATCGCGGAAGCCCTTACCCATGGCGGCATGGCCAATCGCGTGCGCGTGCAAATTCAATGGGTCGATGCGGAAATTTTCGAAAGCCAAGATGTGGCGCCGCATCTGCAAGGCTTCCACGCGATCTTGGTGCCAGGCGGGTTTGGCGAGCGCGGCACAGAAGGCAAGATCAAAGCCGCCGAATTTGCCCGCCAGCACAACGTGCCTTATCTGGGTATTTGCCTTGGCATGCAAATGGCCGTGATCGAAGCGGCGCGCAACGTGGTTGGGCTGAAAGCTGCAGGGTCAGAAGAATTTGACCATGAAGCCGGAAAACGGCGCTTTGAACCCGTGGTGTATCATTTGAAAGAATGGGTGCAAGGAAATCACAAAGTGGCGCGCAGCGTCTCAGATGACAAAGGCGGCACGATGCGCCTTGGCGCCTATGACGCCGCTTTGCTAGAAAACTCAAAAGTTGCAGACATTTATGGCACGCAAACGATCGATGAACGCCACCGGCATCGCTATGAGGTGGATATCAAATATCGTGACCAGCTGGAAGCTGCGGGGCTACGGTTTTCCGGCATGTCCCCTGATGGGCGGTTGCCGGAGATTGTCGAGTGGACAGATCATCCCTGGTTTATCGGCGTTCAGTTTCACCCCGAGCTGAAATCAAAACCCTTTGATCCGCACCCGCTATTCAAAGATTTCATTCGCGCCGCAAAAGACGTCTCACGGTTGGTTTGAATTTGAAAACGGCTTGGAATATGGCTGTGGTTTTTGGCGTTCTTCAACCATCCAAACACGTTTAAAGCATCGCTATGCTCTCTTATCAACATAGCTATCACGCCGGGAACTTGGCAGATATTCACAAACACGCGGCTTTGGCATGGGTGTTGAGCTATCTGCTTAAAAAACCTAAACCTCTGAGCTATATTGAAAGCCATTCAGGCCGCGGATTATATGATCTTACCTCGCGCGAATCTGTGAAAACGGGCGAGGCCGAGGCGGGGATCACACTGGCGTTAAAAGCCGAATGGTTTGAGCCCGCGCACCCTTATTTGCGTGCCCTGCAAGACTGCCGCGCCTTGCATGGGCCACATGCCTATCCAGGCTCGCCCATGATTGCCGCCTCACAGCTGCGCAAAGAAGATCATCTTCATCTGGCCGAATTGCACCCGCAAGAACACGCCGCTTTGCGGTATAATCTGGCGCAATATAAAGCCAAGCTTTACCTCCAGAATGGCTTGGATTTGCTGCAAACGCTCTGCCCACCCACCCCGCGGCGCGGTTTGGTTTTGATGGATCCCAGCTATGAACTTAAACAAGATTATGCTGAAATCCCCAAAGTGCTTACAAAAGTAACGCGCAAATGGAACGTGGGCAGCGTGATGCTTTGGTATCCCGTGCTGCGCAGCGCGGCCCATAAGGAAATGTTGGCGCAGTTGGAAACGATATATCCAGAAGGGTTACGCCATGAAGTTTTTTTTCCTCCCGCAAGAGAAACCCATAGAATGGTTGGCTCTGGCCTCTTCTTCATCAATCCGCCCTATGAGCTAATGGATGAATTGGCACGCCTGTCTTTCTGCTTTAAAAAAGGCCAAACGCAGTAACCAGCGCGCAGATGAACCGCAGCGCTACCTTTATTGAAATTTAATCTCCCGCCCTATCTAATCTATTAGGGCCCTTACTCAGAAAGCATCACATATGTTCGGATCGTTTTTAAAATCCTTGCTCGAACCCCAAGCAGAGCCGCTTCACGACGAGGATGCCCGCCTCGCTATGACCGCTTTGCTGGTGCGTTTGGCCCGCGCGGATAATGAATATGCAGCCGCAGAAATCCACCGCATAACGCAGGTGATTATGGCGCGCTACAAACTGGCCGAACCAGAGGCGATCGCGCTGCGCGAAACCGCAGAAACTTTGGAACAAGAGGCTCCTGACACCGTGCGTTTTACCCGCGCCATTAAAGACCGCGTTGCCTATGAAGACCGGATTGCAGTTGTGGAAGCCTTATGGCAGGTGGCCTTGGCCGATGGCAATCGCGACGCGGAAGAAGACGCGCTGTTGCGTTTGGTTGTCAGTTTGCTGGGGGTTACAGATGTTGATAGCGCCTCTGCACGCCGCCGCGTGATGCAGGCATAAGAAACAAGGCCACCCGCACAGCTAAAAAACCGCAAAAACATCTGCGAGCAGATATTTTTTGATTGCATAACCTTTTATTTTACGGCGTAGTGCGAGCCTGAACAAAACACCGAGTTGATATTGCCACAGCAACAAAATGTTATTGAGATCTCCAAACTTCACAAATCCTATGGAGATTTGCAGGTTCTCAAAGGCGTCAGCCTGACCGCCCGTAAGGGGGATGTGGTATCGCTGATCGGATCTTCCGGCTCGGGAAAATCCACGTTGCTTCGCTGCGTGAACTTACTGGAAGATAGCCAACAGGGCGAGATCCTGTTTAACGGCGAGGCCGTGCTTTGGAGCCCGGGGAAATATAACCGTATGCCAGCCGATAAGCATCAGGTGCAAAAGATACGCACCAATCTATCTATGGTGTTCCAACAGTTTAATCTATGGGCCCATATGACCATATTGGAAAATGTGATTGAAGCACCCGTCACTGTGCTCAAACGCCCCCGGCCCGAGGTTGAAAAAAGCGCCCGCCGTTATCTTGAGCAGGTGGGCATTGGCGATAAATGCGATGCCTATCCGGCGCAATTATCAGGGGGGCAACAGCAGCGCGCGGCGATTGCGCGGGCGCTGTGCATGGAGCCCGAAGCCTTACTATTTGATGAACCCACCTCAGCGCTTGACCCTGAGCTGGAACAAGAAGTTATCCGCGTGATCAAAGATCTCGCGGCCGAGGGGCGCACGATGCTGCTCGTTACGCACGACATGAAATTGGCCGCTGATGTGTCAAATCATGTTATATTTTTGCACCAAGGGCTTATCGAAGAACAAGGCGCGCCGAAAACCGTTTTCGACGCGCCGAAATCTGACCGGCTGCGACAGTTTTTAAGCTCGACTGTGGCGGCGTAACATGACCAAAGGGAGATCTATCATGACTATCCGTCTTTTAACTGCGGCAGCATTGGCGCTGTCAACTGGCATTGCATTTGCCGGCGATGTGGTGCGCATGGGCACAGAAGGAGCCTATCCCCCATATAACTTCATCAATGATGCTGGCGAGGTTGACGGCTTTGAGCGCGAATTGGGTGACGAGCTCTGCGCGCGTGCCTCTTTGACCTGCGAGTGGGTTGTTAATGATTGGGACAGTATTATCCCAAATCTAGTATCCGGCAATTATGACACAATCATCGCCGGTATGTCGATCACAGCCGAGCGGGATGAAGTAATTGATTTTACAAGCAATTACACGCAGCCTGATCCATCTGCCTATATGGCATTATCGGAGTCGGCTGATTTGAGCGGCGGCGTGATTGCAGCGCAATCAAACACCATTCAATCAAGCTATATCGCCTCTTCCGGTGCCACTTTGGTGGAATTTGCAACACCAGAAGAAACCATTGCCGCGGTGCGCAATGGCGAAGCTGATGCAGTTCTGGCCGATATGGCCTATCTGGCCCCAATCGCGGATGAAAACGCCGATCTGATGCTGGTGGGTAATAAAGTGATGCTGGGCGGTGGCGTTGGCATGGGCATTCGTGAAAGCGATGGCGCATTGAAAGCAAAATTTAGCGCAGCGATTGACGCGATGAAAGCCGATGGCAGCTTGAACGCTTTGATTACCAAATGGGAAATCGGCGAAACATTCTAAGCCGAAACACCGTTTTGATCGGGCCTTGGCTTTGGCTAAAAGGTCCGATCTTTCCCATCCCAACACCAATTGGGGGATGTTATTTTTTCTTTTTGTACAAACCCTGATCTGCTGGCAGATGCGCAGTGGTGGGCCTGTTACCTGACAACCGGCAAACATGTTGGATTGTATTGGGCTGTGGGCACCGTTTTGCTGCTGTTATTGATCACCGCGCCCGTGGTATTGGCTCTGGGATTTCTTGGCGCAATGGCCGCGCGATCAAGCACGCTTATTTTCAGCCTGCTCGGTCGGAGCTATATCGCGATCGTGCGCGGCGTTCCCGATATCGCGTATTTTCTGTTTTTCGTCATTGCTTTGGATCAAATCCTCGAATGGATGCGCCACAAGGCACTGTGCCGCGATTGGTCAGAGCCCATTCGCCAAGGCAATGATTTTGTGGTCTGCGATGCGGCCAAATTGCCGCTGTCCAGCGCCGCCCCTTGGGTGCATGATCTATACGGGTTTGCGCTGGCGGTTTTCACCTTTGGCATTGTGTTCGGGGCCTTTGCCTCAAACGTTATCTATGGCGCGATGCGCGCAGTACCAAAAGCACAGCTTGAGACAGGCGCTGCTTATGGAATGACCCAAAGCCAAGTTTTCTGGCGCATTTTAGTGCCGCAAATGTGGGTATATGCGCTGCCCGGGCTTGGCAATATTTGGATTCTTTTAATAAAAGCCACCCCCCTGCTGTTTTTGCTTGGCATTGAAGATATCGTGTATTGGGCCCGCGAATTGGGCGGCACAAAAACCGCAAAATTCACCGATTATCCGCATGGCGATTACCGCATGTGGTATTTCTTTGCACTGCTGGTGTTCTATCTGGCCTTCACAAAATTATCTGAAAACGTTCAAAGCCGCTTGATGCGGCGGCTCAACAAAGGCCAAGCCACGCTCGGCGGCCAAGCGCAAGCGCAAGGATCCGCATGAGCTGTTGGGACACAATTGCAGATTATGGCTTTAGATCACTGGGCATCGGCGAGCGGCTCTTACCACGCTCGGATTTCACCCTGTGTCAACAATTCACGCTGATCGGTTCGGGGATGATCTGGAACGTGTATTTTGGCGTTTTGGCATTAACCGCTGGTTTCCTTTTGGCCACTGCGCTGGCGCTTGGAAAAGCGTCACGCCGCCGCCTTTTGCGTAAACCATCTGAATGGTTCATTTTTATATTCCGCGGTTCGCCCTTGTTTATCCAGCTTTTTTTCGCGTATTTTTTATTTCTGGGTTTGAAAAGCAACGTGCCCGCCTTTGCGCCTTTAACCTCGGCCTGGATGGGTGCGCTGCTGGTGCTTTTTTTGAATACTGCCGCCTATTCTGCCGAAATTTTTTATGGCGCGCTGCAATCCATTCCAAAGGGGGATTTGGATGCTGCCGATGCTTATGCGATCTCTGGATGGGCGCGGTTTCGTCGGATCATCTGGCCGACCATGTTGCGGCTGGGTTGGCCTGGTTACACCAATGAGGCAATCTTTTTATTTCACTCTACAACGCTGGTGTTTTTTTCAGCCTTTCCCGCCTGGCAGCAACGCGGAGATGCCTTATATTACGCCAATTACTTTGCCGATAAAACATTCAACCCTTTTATTCCCTATCCAATTTTAGCCGGGTATTTTGTTTTGCTGACTTTTTTGATTTTGGTCCTTTTTGGCCTTATCAACAAACGCCTTAACCGGCACCTGCCCCCCGATCAAACCGCGCGCTTGAAACTGCGTCCAATGCTAATTCGCTAGATTTTTCAAGCCATTTTCTTTATGCAAAATCTGTCCAACCCCACCGCTAGGATGCTGTGAGTGATTCAAATAGACAAACAAGGGCAGACCAATGGATCTGGATGATTTCGATACGTTTCGAATTGCAACCTGCGATTTAAACGGCCAAATGCGCGGCAAGCGCATGCCCCAAAAAGATCAGGGAAAATTAGCCTCCGGCGATCTGCGTATGCCATTATCTGCGTTAAACGTAGATATTTGGGGGGCCGATATTGCCAATAGCCCACTCTTATTTGCCTCTGGTGATGGCGATGGCTATCTGCTGCCAACCAATCGCGGGCCTGTACCAATGCCCTGGCTTGACCAGCCAAGCGCATTGGTGGGAATGTGGATGTTTGAAGAGGATGGCCGCCCTTTTGAAGGGGATCCTCGGCACGCATTGGCCCAAATTCTGGACCGCTACGCCGCGCGCGGATGGCAAGCTGTGGCCGCCACCGAGCTTGAATTTTATCTGATCGATGACAGTGCTGAAAGCCCGAGGCCGCCGAAAGACCCCGCCGGCAATCGCAAAATCAACTCCAGCGCAATTCTATCCTTGCAACAGTTAGACGCGTTTGAAGCCTTCTTCTCAGAGCTTTATCAAAGCTGCGCGCAGATGGGGATCAACGCGCAAGCCGCCTCATCTGAAGCGGGCATCGGGCAATTCGAAATCAGCCTTCAACATGGCGATGCATTGCGCATTGCGGATGATACATGGCTGTTTAAAACCTTGCTCAAAGGCGTGGCACGCAAGCATGGCTATGCCGCAAGCTTTATGGCCAAACCCTATCCAAACGATGCAGGAAACGGCTTACATCTGCATTTTTCGGTGATTGATGAGGCTGGAGAAAATATTTTTGACGACGGCACAAAACAGGGATCACCCCTGCTGCAAAACGCCGTCGCAGGCTGCCTTGCCACGCTGCGTGCCGCCACCCTTGGCTTTGCACCCCATGCCAATAGCTATGCGCGTATGGATCCAGAAAACCACGCCCCCACATCAATTTGTTGGGGATATGAAAACCGCACGACCGCGCTGCGCATTCCCGCAGGCGCGCCCAGCGCTCGGCGGATCGAGCATCGTGTCGCAGGCGGCGATATAAACCCGTTTCTGACGCTCAGCCTTATACTGGGTGCGGCGTTGCTTGGCATCGAAGATGATCTTACGCCGCCGCCGCCCATCACAGGCAACGCCTACAGCCAAGATCTGCCACAATTGATCCATAGCTGGTCTGAAGCGATAGACATGTTTGAAAACGATCCGATGATTGCCCGAATCTTACCCGCACAACTTATTGAAAACTTTTCTTTAACCAAACGCCAAGAACTTGACGGCTTGAAGAATATTCCGCAAGAAGAGCACTGGAAAACATATCTTGAAACCGTGTAAACTGAACCTGCAACGATACAACGCCTTCCGAACGGCAAGTAGGGTTTTATGAAAATCGGCATCTTACAGGCTGGCCATGCCCCTGACGAAATGCGCCCGCAGACAGAGAATTACGGCGTGCTCTGCGCCAATTTATTAGACGGGCACGGCTTTGACTTCGACGTGTTCAGCGTCGTCAATGAGCAGTTTCCAAAAGATGAATTACAAGCCGATGCCTGGTTGATCACCGGATCGCGCCACGGGGTTTACGAAGATCTGCCCTTTATCAAGCCTTTAAAGGCGCTCATCTTACGCATTGTTGCTGCGAAAAAACCATTGGTTGGCATATGTTTTGGCCACCAAATCATCGCCCAAACGATGGGTGGGCATGTTGAAAAGTTTTCCGGCGGTTGGAGCATCGGCCTGACCGACTATCAATTTGAAGGCCAGAAGGTGCGGATAAACGCTTGGCACCAAGATCAGGTGGTCACTCTGCCCCCAAAAGCACGCTGCACAGGCTCTAGCAACTTTTGCAAATACGCCTTCCTCGAATATGAAGACGCTATTTTTTCGCTGCAAGCGCATCCGGAATTCAACAGTGCCTTCATCCAAGGGCTGATCCAGTTCCGCGGCCAAAAAACCGTGCCGCAAACATTGCTGGAAACGGCCCAAAGCAAATTATCTGATCCGAATTCAAACGATATTTTAGCAGAAAAAATTGCCACATTTTTCAAATCGAAAGCAGGTTAAGATGCCCAGTCTTGATGAAATTTTTAAACAAATGCCCAAGGCCGCCTTGGCCTATTTGAAAGATCAAAAGCTGGATGAGATCGAATGCGTGATCGCCGATTTGCCCGGGATCGCGCGCGGCAAAGCTGTACCAGCAACCAAGTTTGCGCGGCAAAATACGTTTTATTTACCCGATTCAATCTTTTATCAAACCATCACGGGCGGCTGGGGTGAAGCCGCGGGGGAAGGCGGGTTTATCGAACGCGATATGCTGTTGAAACCGGATTATTCCACCGCAACTGCCGCGCCATGGACGGGTGATTTTACGCTGCAAGTGATCCATGATGCTTATGACCGAAAAAATGAGCCAATCTTATTTTCTCCCCGCAACGTGCTAAAGCGGGTTATCGAGCTATACAGAAAAGAGGGTTGGGAACCGGTTGTCGCTCCGGAGATGGAGTTTTTTTTGGTCGCCCGCAATATTGATCCGGCCAAACCCATCGAAGCCATGATGGGGCGTTCGGGGCGTCCGGCGGCGGCGCGCCAGTCCTATTCTATGACTGCGGTGGATGAATTCGGCCCAGTGATCGACGATATTTATGATTTTGCAGAAGCTCAAGGGTTTGAGATTGACGGGATCACCCAAGAAGGCGGCGCCGGTCAGTTGGAAATCAATCTCCGCCATGGAGATCCGGTGCGGCTTGCAGATGAAGTATTCTATTTTAAGCGTTTGATACGCGAAGCTGCGCTGCGCCATGATTGCTTTGCCACTTTTATGGCCAAACCAATTGCCGAAGAACCCGGCAGCGCGATGCACCTTCATCACTCGATCATCGATATCGAAACGGGCACAAATGTGTTTTCCGGCCCCCAAGGCGGCGAGACAGATTTATTTTATAACTTCATCGCAGGGTTGCAAACGCATCTGCCATCGGCGATTGCGGTTCTGGCGCCTTATGTGAATTCCTATCGCCGCTATGTCAAAGACCATGCCGCCCCGATTAACCTGTCTTGGGCGCGTGACAATCGAACAGCCGGGATCCGTATTCCGATTTCTGAGCCTCAGGCAAGGCGGGTTGAGAACAGGATCGCCGGGATGGATTGCAACCCCTATTTGGGGATCGCTGTGTCTTTGGCCTGCGGATATTTGGGGATGAAAAATGAATTGTGGCCCACGAAACAATATCGCGGCGATGCATATGAGGGGCGCGAAGATCTACCTCGCGGCATGGGCGAAGCGCTTGGGCTTTTTGAAGACGCTTCAGACTTGCATGAAATTTTAGGATCCGAATTTACGAGGGTGTATTCTATCGTAAAACGCGCGGAATATGACGAGTTTTTACAGGTCATTAGCCCCTGGGAGCGCGAACATCTTCTGTTAAACGTATGAATCTGCTCGACGCCAATGATCAACCCGGGCAATACCCGCCCAGTTGGTATGCTGCGACTACGCAATTCTTGCCACCCTTTCCCAGCTTTGAGGGAACCGATAATACGGATATTTGCATTATCGGAGCCGGATATACCGGCTTGTCAGCGGCGCTGCATTTGGCCGGTCAGGGCTGTAGGGTCACGCTTTTAGAAGCCCAGCGCGTTGGGTTTGGCGCATCGGGGCGCAATGGTGGCCAGTTAGGGTCAGGGCAAAGGTTGGATCAAGAAACCTTGCTGCGTTGGCTGGGGGCACAATCGGCCGATGCCCTGTGGGATCTGGCGGAAGAGGCTGTAGATTGTAGCAAATCCTTGATTAAACGGCACAATATTGATTGCTTTTTAAAACCCGGAATCGCCGAGCTGGGGTTTTCAAGCGCAGACAGGCAAAACCTTCATCGTGGTGCAGCGTTTTTACAAAAGCGCTATGGCTATGATAAAATCACGCTGCTCGATGAAGCGGCAAGCCAAGCGCTCTGCCCCTCTCCGCTTTATAAGGGCGGGGTTTTGGATCACGGAAGCGGCCATCTGCATCCTTTGCGCTATGTTTTGGGATTGGCAAAAGCAGCCGCAGCCGCGGGCGTTCGCATTTATGAAAATACCCGCGTCACCGATTTAAAAGATGGGGTTAAGCCAACCATTACAACTGCAAACGGGCAGATCACCTGCGCGCAGGTAATTTTGGCTTGCAATGGCTATTTGGGCAAGCTCCACCCAAAAATAGCCCGGCACGTGATGCCTATAAATAACTTTATTGCCGCAACAGAACCGCTGGGCCCGGCAACCACACGCGTATTAACCCAAGATGTGGCGGTTGCAGATACCAAATTCGTGGTGAATTATTTCCGATTGTCGCATGATGGAAGGTTGCTCTTTGGCGGAGGCGAAAGCTACGGCTATCGCTTTCCCGCCGATATTGCGGCCAAAGTCCGCAAACCGATGTTGAAAATTTTCCCGCATCTCAAAGATGTTAAACTTGAATATGCATGGGGCGGCACGCTTGGCATCACCATTCGCCGAACACCCTATTTTGCAAGAATGTCAAAAAACATCATCACAGCTTCGGGATATTCGGGCCATGGTGTGGGCACCGCGACCCATGCCGGAAAATTGATCGCACAGGCAATTATGGGCCAAGCCAACGGATTTGATACGATGTCGCAGATTCCTCAGCGCCCATTCCCCGGGGGCCGCTACGCCCGCCTGCCGCTGCTAGTCATGGCCATGACTTGGTACAGTTTGCGCGACCGATTGGGGCTTTAACAGGGCCTATGCCGCGGCAAAGAGGCTGATATTCCTCGCGGAGACCATTAAGATCCCAGCTTACTCAGCTTTTCTTGAAGATCCGCCAATTGGCTTTTGATTTGCTGCAAATCTTCATCAGCCGCGCTTGACGTTGTAGGCGCGGCCTGTGGCGCTGGGCTTGCCGCTGCGGGATTATCCTCGGCCGCACCTGGCCAAGCCGCGAAGCCCGATGTCATCGCTTTCACAAACGCCTCTTGCTGCGCGCGCAAAGCATCAAAACCGGGCATTTGCGACAAAGCGTTACCCCCGCCCATATTTTCAAAAATTTTCGCTTGACCATCGCGCATCATATCAAAAGACATGGCTAAGACCTGCGGCACGATACTCGATGCCTGCGTCGTGTAACTGCGCACCAAATCATTCAATACATTGATTGGAAGAACGCTTTCACCGCGGCTTTCATGCTCGGCGATAATTTGCAATAAATATTGTCGGGTTAAATCATCGCCAGACTTCAAATCAACGATTTGAACGTCGCGCCCTTTACGCACGAAGCCTGCAATATCTTCAAGCGTAACATAATCGCTGGTTTCCGTATTATATAAACGCCGGCTCGCGTAGCGCTTGATCAACAAAGGTTTATTGGCTGTAGACACGAAGACCTCCCAAAAATGCAGCAGTGCAGAAAAACATTACGCGCTTGCGAAAAGAAAAGAAAGGGTGCGCCGAAACGCACCCTTTACTGTAGATTGCCTCTGGGAGGAAAGGCAAACCTATTACATGGACCTATTTGCTTAGGCTGCCGCTTTTTTGGTGGCTTTCCTAACCGCAGCAGATGCGTCTTCGCTGAAATCCTTACCCGCGGTCATCATCAAATCAACCGTGTCAGTCTGAACTTTCTTTGCCACTTCAGCAAAGGCTGCCATATTTTCAGCCGCAACTTCAGCCTGCGCAGAGGCAAACTCTGTCATCGCCTTTACATAATCGGCTGGCTCTGTTTTCGCTTTCGAAATTGCGCTCAAACGCGACAATGTCTCTTTTGTCCATTTGTTTGAGATTTCTGCGCTTTTTTCCGCAGCTTCTACCGCTACGCTTGCAAATTTCTCATTCAGGGCTGTCGTGCCTTTCATCGCCTCTTCGAAAGATTTTGGATCAATAGGAAATGCACCCATCATATCTTTGAAAAAACCAGTCATATCGTTCAAATTTGTCATTCTATTTTCCTCAGTTGGGCGGCAGTATCCGCGATCGCTCGACACTTATTACTTGCTGCAGCGCAGCATTGCAAGCTTTTTTTCTGCAATGCAGCATAAAAAGTTAAACGCTGCGCAATCAACGCCCAAAGCGTCTAGAGCCGCACATAACGCCCGGGTGCATCGGGAAGGTTTTCACGCTCAGCTTCGGAAAAATGGCGCGCGGCGATTTTTTTACCGGACCGACGATTCAGCCATGCGCTCCAACTGGGCCACCAACTGCCAGAATTAAAATCTGCTGTTTTCTGCCAAACGTCACTAGAGAGGGCTAAATCTTGATTCGTGAAATGGCCATATTTCTTTTTACTAGGAGGGTTTATAATTCCTGCGATATGGCCTGACTGAGATAAAATAAACTTTTTTGAGCGGCTGCCCATCCCCTGCACGCCCCGATAACTGTCTTTCCAGGCGGCGATATGATCGGTCTCGCAGCCAATCGCGCATACGGGAACGCTGACATCTTTTAAATGCAGACGCTCCCCCAGCAGCATTATGCCTTGTGTGGCGAAGGCATCACTTTGGCATAATTCGCGCAAATATTGCACCGCCATCCGCCCGGGAAGATTGGTACCATCCCCGTTCCAAAAAAGCAGATCAAACGCCGGCGGCGCTTCGCCCATCATATAACTTTTTATCGCCGGCTTATAAATCAGATCATTGGCGCGCAAAAAGCTGAACGTACGCGCCATAACAAAGCTTTTCAGCATGCCGCGCTGCGCGACTTCTTGTTCAATCCCATCGACAAAATCATTTTGCAGGAATGGGGTGAATTCTCCCTGTTGTGAGAAATCCGTTAATGTGGTGAAGAAGCTTGCCGAATTCACCGAAGACTCTCCGCGTTTCTTCAGCAGCGCCAAGGTCAATGCTAATGTTGTGCCGCCAATGCAATAGCCAACCGCGTTCACCCGGCTCTGTCCGGTACGCGCTTTCACTTCGCGGATCGCGGTTAAAAACCCATCTTCGATATATGTTTCCAACCCAACATCACGGTAACTGTCATCCGGATTCACCCAAGATACCACAAAAACGGTAAAACCCTGCTCTGTCAGCCATTTAATAAGACTGTTCTGGGCTTTTAGATCCAAAACGTAAAATTTATTGATCCAAGGCGGAAAAATCAGCAAGGGAATCGCGTAGACACCTTCGCTGGAGGGGCTGTATTGAAGCAATTCAAACATCCGATTTTCAAAAACAACCTTGCCCGGGCTATTGGCAATATTGACCCCCAATTCGAACACTTTGTCATTTGCCAGCTTCACAACCAGTTCACCCTGGTTATCCTCTAAATCCGAGATTAGGTTTTCCAACCCATCGATCAAAGATTGACCATCTGTTTCGATCGCGCGTTCCAGCGCATCTGGATTGGTGCCAAGAAAATTTGTGGGCGCCATCATATCAATGATTTGATCGGTAAAAAATGACAGGCGTTTTTGTTCGACGGGTGCCAAGCCATCCATGCTGCGCGCCGCGCTGCGCAAAGCTGCCGCATTTTGCAAATATTGGTCTTTTACAAAACTAAAATAAGGATGGCTCTGCCACATCGGATTGGAAAACCGGGGATCCGGATTGGTGGCTGATGATTCTTCACCCGCGCTTTGCATTCCGCCAAGGCTTTGCTGCAGCGTTGCAAAATGGCTTAGAGATTTACCCCAATATTCAACTTGCTGCGCCATTAATCGCGCCGGGTTCTTTACCGCCTCTTCCCAATAAGCATGCGAAGCTTTGACCATCAAATCCGGGCCGGGGCCGCTCAAAGCCGGGGCGACCGCTTGTTTCTTTTGCACAAGCGTTAAAAAGCGCTGCGAAAGCTCTTCCAGCTTGACCAAGTTCTCACTCATTTGGTCAGCTTTTTCTGCAACTGCATTGTCTTTTCTTGTCATTTCGGCATTTTTCAGTTTATATTTCTGCTATGCAGCATAACAGCGCCGGATAAAAATTCCAAGCGTCGATGCAAAGCGGCAAAATGGATAAGTTTGGAGCAGAAAATGCGGTTTATGGCGAATTATGATTTTATGGAAACCATGCGCAATACCAACCAATGGATTGGCGCAAGCGCACAAGCCTTTGCCTCAAATCCCGGTTTTGCAATGATGCCTAACCCTGCGCTTGAATGGATGGCCGCCTGGGGGCAAGTAACCGAGCGCAGTTTCCAACGGATGAGCGTAAAACCCGATTGGGGAATTGATAGCATGCCCGGTGCAGATGGGCGGGACCATTTGGTAGAGCCAAAAGCCGTTTTGAAAGCCCCCTTTGGCGACTTGGTGCATTTTGACGTACAAGATCGGCCCACCGCGCCGCGAAAAGTGTTGTTGGTGGCGCCCATGTCGGGCCATTATGCGACCTTGCTGCGCTCGACAGTGAAAAGCCTGATCCCCGATTGTGAAGTTTATATCACCGATTGGCATAATGCGCGGGACATTCCTGTATCGGATGGTAAATTCGATATTGAAGATTATACGCTTTATTTGGTGGATTATTTGCGCCATCTGGGACCCGACACGCATGTAATCGCCGTGTGCCAACCCGTGCCCTTGGCGCTGGCCGCCACAGCCTATCTGGCGCAAGAAGATCCAAAAGCCCAGCCCCTCAGCCTGACCTTAATCGGGGGGCCAATTGATCCGGATGCAAACCCAACCGATGTTACTGATTTTGGCCATCGCGTCACAATGGGGCAGCTTGAACAGACCCTGATCCAGCGCGTTGGGTTTAAATATGCTGGCGTTGGCCGAAAAGTTTATCCCGGGTTACTTCAATTATCCTCATTTATGTCGATGAATGCCGAGCGCCACACGCTGGCCTTTCGCGATCAAGTTTTGAAAGTGATCCGCGGCGAGGCATCGGATCACGATCCGCATAACAAGTTCTATGACGAATATCTTGCAGTTATGGACATGACCGCTGAATTTTATCTGAGCACCGTTGAACGCATTTTCAAATCGCGCGAGATCGCGCAAAACACGTTTAGCATCGCGGGTAAGGCGATTGATTTTGGCGCGATAACGGATGTGGCCATCAAAACCGTAGAAGGTGCCAAAGATGATATCTCAGCGCCGGGCCAATGCGTCGCAGCGCTGGCGCTTTGCACGGGGCTGTCAGCGGATAAGAAAGCCAGCCATTTAGAACTTGATGCCGGGCATTATGGTATTTTTGCTGGCAAAAGTTGGCGCAACAACATTCGCCCCTTGGTGCTCGAATTTATCGATGCGAACAGCAAACGCCGCCAAGAAACACGCTCCAAAAAAGCAACTTAGCGCAAGGTTTAGCCGCGCGCTTTTTGGAAAACCTGATCAATCATCCGTTGCGTCCCTTGTGAGAACTCTAACGGGCAAGCATAGATCGCGCCCTCATGAAGGCTGGCCTGAAACGCTTCAAGCTGGCGCGCATAATGGTTCTCATTTGGAAAGCGTTTGACTTGTTTCGCCTCGCCCCGTTGGTGCAGTTCAACCTCTGCCTGTCCAAAAACCTGCGGATTGAAAGGCGCGGTGAGGCGAATAAACCCATTGGTTCCATGAAAATTCATTTCCTGCCGCGCATCCATGCGCATTGATGTCACGCCCATAAACCGAAAGCCGGGAAATTGCGCCGTGACGCCAGCCCAAACATCTACCCCGTTTTCCCACGTTATCGTGGCGTCCAAAATCGTCTCAGGCTCTTGTCCGGTCACATAGCGCGCACTGCCAAATGTATAAACCCCGATATCGGGCAAACTGCCGCCACCCGTATCCGGTCGGTTGCGGATATTAGCCACATCTTCTGCGTTATTATATGAAAAGACGCCATCGACCTGCACCAGATCTCCGATCACACCGCTTTCAAAAAGTGCCTTTGCGTACTGCCATTGTGGATGATGAACGATCATATAGGCTTCGACCAGCATCAAACCCGCGCTGTCGCGCAGCGCAATAAGCTCATCAATTTCCGACGCCTGCATCGCAATCGGTTTTTCGCATAAAACATGCTTGCCAGCGGCAATGGCTTTTTTGACCCATGCCACATGCAGATGGTTGGGCAAGGGAATATAGACCGCGTCAATATCAGGATCGTTCAAAACGGCGTCATAACTGCTATGCACTTTCAGCCCAGGGGCTAGGGCTTTGAACGGAGCTGCTTTTGCACCATCCGAGGTGCCAAGCGCCACCAATTCTGTGTTGCGGGCCAGTTGCATCGCCGGCGCCATATGCTGTTTGGCGAAGTTAGCCGCCCCCAATATTCCCCAGCGCACTGTCTTCGTCATTATATATTCTCCCGATTGCCTTTTTCCTTCAGGCTAGCGGGTTTTAGTGATCCGCAAAAGCCCTAGACGGCGCTGAGCATGCCTTTATCAACAGCAAGCCGCCGCATTTCCTGTTGCAACTTTTCAAAAGCGCGCACTTCAATCTGGCGAATACGTTCACGGGTTACGCTATATTCTTCGCTCAAATCTTCCAAAGTAATTGATTGCTCATCAAGCCGGCGTTTGATCAAAATATCTTTCTCGCGCGGGTTTAACACTTCCATCGCTTGCTCAAGCATGGCGCGACGCAGCTCTAGTTCGTCTTTAGCCTCATAATCACCCGCTTGATCCGCGTCTTCATCTTCCAGCCAATCCTGCCATTGCATCGAGCCTTCGCCATCAGCCCCGATTTGTACGTTCAAAGAGGCATCCCCGCCGGACAGACGGCGGTTCATATTCACCACCTCCTCTTCGCTGACGCCCAAATCTGTCGCAATTTTATGCACTTTATCGGGATGCATATCCCCATCTTCCAGCGCGCCGATGCGCGACTTGGCTTTGCGAAGATTAAAAAACAACTTCTTTTGCGCGCTTGTGGTGCCCATTTTTACCAAAGACCAGCTGCGCAAAATATATTCTTGAATGCTCGCCCTTATCCACCACATGGCATAGGTGGCAAGGCGAAACCCCTTTTCAGGATCAAAGCGCTTTACAGCCTGCATCAAACCAACATTGGCCTCTGAAATCACTTCTGCCTGCGGCAACCCATAGCCGCGGTAGCCCATGGCAATTTTTGCCGCCAGCCGCAAATGCGAGGTCACCATTTTATGCGCAGCTTGTGTATCCTGTTTTTCCACCCAACGTTTGCCCAGCATATATTCTTCTTCATGCTCAAGCATTGGAAATTTACGGATCTCTTGCAAATATCGGCTTAAACCCCCTTCTGGGGTTGGAGCGGGAAGGTTAGAATAATTTGCCATTGGTTACCTCTTACACACGTCTTATAAAAAGCAGATAAGAGCCGGGCTTTGGTATTTCAAGATCAGGCCCAGTGCTTCAGGAAAAATTTACAGAAAAAATAACGGAAAAGCGAAATCAGTCGCGCTGGCAATCCCGCGCTTTTAGCCATCTTTTTCCAGCGCCTCTAGGAGGGTTTTGAAATCGGTGGGGTATGGCGCTTCAAATCGCATCTTCTTGCCGGAAATCGGGTGTTCAAACCCCAAAACAGCCGCATGCAAAGCCTGCCTTGAAAAACCACTTACCAAGGCCAAGCTGGCCTCGGACAAAGCTTTTTTAGCAATCTTTCGCCGGCCGCCATAAACTGGATCCCCCAAGAGGCCGTGGCCAGTATGCGCCAGATGCACGCGAATTTGATGCGTGCGCCCGGTTTCGAGCTGGCATTCAATCAACGAAAGGGTCGCAGGGCGTCCATAACTTTCCAGCAATCGCGCCCGGGTTACGGCATGGCGGCCACCTTCAAAAAATACTGCTTGACGCTGGCGGTCCGTACGATGGCGGGCCAGATGCGTGGTGATTTTCATCACATTTCCCGCTTCAAAATTCACCCCGCGCACCCCTCTTAACCGGGGTTCATTGGCATCTGGCACACCGTAACAAATCGCGCGATAAGCCCGCTCTACTTTGTGCAATTCAAATTGCTTGGCCAAACCGTGATGCGCCTTATCCGATTTCGCAACCACCAAAAGCCCGGATGTGTCCTTATCAATGCGATGCACGATTCCCGGGCGCTTTTCACCGCCAATCCCCGACAGGCTATCGGCGCAATGATGCAACAAAGCATGCACCAGCGTACCGGTGGGCGATCCGGGCGCGGGATGCACGACCATCCCGGCGGGTTTATCAATCACGATCAACGCGTCATCTTCATAGACCACGCGCAAAGGAATATTTTCGGGCGTTAGATCAAGCTCGGCAGCGCAGGGAAGTTGAATCTGAACCTGCGCCCCTTCCATAACTTTGGCTTTTGGGTTGTTTTGGGGCGCCTGATTGATCCGAACCGCACCAGCCAGGATCAAACGCGTTAAATATGTACGGGAAAGCTCAGCCTGCGCTGGTGCATCGCGAAAAAGCGCTTTATCAAGGCGCGCAGGAGGGTCCGCTGCGATCTGAAATTCAATAAGGGTAGTCGTCATGGAGCAACCTACAGAGCCTGAAAATAAGGTGCCGCATCTCGATTATTTACGGCGGCTGGTAACGCTGCTAAGCGCCACGATGATTGGCGGAATGATAATCTTAATCATCTTGTTTGTCATTCGTTTTCAGCAAGATAAACTGAGCGTTCCCCCAGAAATTACGTTGCCCAGCGGCGTCACACCGATTGCGTTCACGCAAACCCGCGACTGGTATGCTGTGGTAACCCAAGAAAATACAATTTTACTTTTCACACCCAAAGGTAAACTGTTCCAAACCGTTGAGATTACCCAGTAGCGCGTCTCCACCAGCTAATCTGCCAGCGTTGTTTGAAACTCACGCCATTCGCCGGCGCTCATCCCAGAGTTTTCCTGCGTGACCGCCTCGCCTCTGAGCATCCGCCGCACGCAAGCCAACGCAGTACTTGAGAGCGTTGCACCGCCCATACGATAATCTTCAAACGCCCGATAGGCGAAGGGCACCCAATCGGCCACCAGTTTACAAATTTCATCCGCATAGACGCGGATTTCATATTGCGCATGCGCATCAGCGCGCAGACGTAAAAAATGCAACAGATTGTGCAAATCCACCTTCCAATACCATTGCGTATAAATATTCGCAGGCAAATTCATACGCGCCAATTCTCTGGCCAAGCCATCCTGACCCTCCTGAGAAATCATTTCCTCATAATGATCATAGGCGCGCATTGCATCATCGCGCAGATAGCGCAGAACCCGCTCGGCTTCTTGCCCGGTAAGCGCCGCGCCGCGCCCCTGATTGTTCACCACAGATTGCGATGCAAGGGATTCGGGCGCTGGGATGTAAAATTCGCGGTCCAAGATAGAATAGCGGGCCGAATATTCGTTCACATTGGCCGTACGATGGCGGATCCATTGACGCGCCACAAAAACCGGCAGCTTCACATGCAGCTTCACCTCGCACATTTCAAAAGGTGTTGAGTGCCAATGCCGCATCAAATAGCGCACAAGCCCTTCATCATTTTGAACCGATTTGGTGCCTTTGCCGTAGCTCACCCGCGCAGCTTGGCAAATCGCCGCATCATCGCCCATGTAATCAATCACACGTACAAACCCGTGATCTAGCACGGGATAGGCAGTGTATAGGTGATCCTCCATCCCCTGGCTGACAGCCCTTAAAGTCGGCTGCGTATGGCGGCGCTGTTCCGCGATTTCCGCCTGCTGATCGGATGAAAGGGGCATTTGACGAATCCTTTTTACTGCTGCAGTGCTCCTACTATATCTTGAGGCTCGCAAACAAAAAACCGCGATATGAAGGAGATTTTAGAAAAACACGGCGGAAATTGTCAAAAAATCTGCTTGCAGCTTCATGCGTGGACCCTGCATTGGAAAATTTAAATCACTTTTGCCTTAAACGCGGCGATTGCCTCTAGACAGAAGCCGCTGTCATGATAGCGTAAAAGGAATAATCAAATAAAGGAGTTGCGCATGGGCACGCGATATTTACATACGATGGTTCGGGTCAAAGACCTTGATAAATCAATCGCATTTTTCAAGTTACTGGGGTTGGTTCAAACGCGGCGCTCTGATTATGAAAAAGGTCGGTTTTCCTTAGTCTTCATGGCGCCCGAGGGCCAAGAAGATTGCCCTGTCGAGTTGACTTACAATTGGGATGGTGATGAAGGCTTGCCAAGCGACAGCCGGCATTTTGGCCATTTGGCGTATTTGGTGGATAATATTTATGACATGTGCCAGCATTTGCAGGAGAATGGGGTTGTGATCAACCGGCCCCCGCGTGATGGACATATGGCCTTCGTGCGCTCGCCTGATAATATCTCGGTTGAACTGCTGCAAAAGGGCGATGCGCTACCGCCCGCTGAGCCTTGGGTATCTATGGACAATACCGGCCATTGGTAAATCCCGCTCATCCAGCGAAATGACGGAACCAAATTCTGCGTTGCTAGAGCAAAATCATATTCAGTGCGTACCCCATTTGAGGGGCCACAGGATCAATAAATATAGCGGACTTGATCTTTCCAATACCGCTCAATACGTTTTAAAATATGCGAAATATCCATCACTGATTGCGCCTCAAGCGCATTGCTTTCGATCAAGCCTTGCGCATGGCGGGCAAATAAACGCGCAATGATATCACGGATATTTTGGCCGCTTTGCGTCAGGCCAACGCGGACTGCCCTCCGATCAATCCGGCAGCGCTGGTGATGCATATAGCCAATATCAACCAGTTTTTTCAGATTGTAACTGACATTGCTGCCTTGATAATAACCACGCGATTTCAATTCGCCGGCGGATACCTCATTTTCACCGATATTGAACAGCAAAAGGCCTTGAACCGCGTTGATGTCAAAAATATCCAATCGTTCGAATTCATCCTTGATCACATCGAGCAGCAAGCGGTGGAAGCGCTCAACCAAACATAATGTGTCAAGATAATTGCTCATAAACAGCGCTTGTTTGCTGGCCTCAACCGGGGTTGGACTGTTCATGAAAAAACTCCACCATCAAATCAAAATCACTGCCAGTCTGGCCTCTAAGTCCAAACAATCCATTAAAGGATGACTCTAACCGCGGGCCTGCGCGATAAACGCTTGAATATCTTCAATCATTTCTGAAATACGGGGGGGGCTAGGCGCTTGCCCAGAGACCCATTGATACAAATCCTGATCATTTTCATTTAACAAATCTTCGTAACAATCCAAACTCGCCGCGTCAAAAACAGCCAATTTTGCCTGCGCATAACGCGACAAAATCAAATCCATTTCTTTGATACCACGGCGCATCGATCGCATCTGCAGTCGCTTCAGGCGAATGGCCGGCAATTCGCTCATCGCGGCGTCCCCAACACCGTTGGAAGCCGTTTTTCCAGCTGCTCCAAACGCTCTGCCGCGCTTGCCACAATTTCTTTCAAATCTTTTATATCACTCATTACTTTGGCCATTTCTGGGGCGGGTTGGGGCATATCATCAGGGGCCAGAACCCCCTCCCCCTCGCCGGTTAAAAGCCAAATCAAAGATACGTTTAAAACCCCAGCGATCATCGACAGCTTATTTGAGCGCGGCTCTGATCTGTCATTTTCCCAGCTTTTTAGCGTTTTCAACCTAACACCAAGCTGTTTGCTCAACTGCTGCTGGCTCAGTTGCGCCGCATCCCGCGCCGCCGCCAGGCGGTCGCCAAACGTGGCGATATGGCCACCATACCAGTCTGTTGCCAAATCCGTCATAGGTTTTCCTAACATTTTGATGGGCGCTTGAAGGCCTCTCAGCGGCACCCTATGGTATATCAATCGTAAGTTCAAATAGGCGCACCCCATGCAATCGCTCTCGTTAAAACGTGTCAAACCCTCGCCCACAATCGCCATGACCACTTTGGCTCAAGAGCTGAAAGCCCAAGGAAGGGATATTATCAGCCTCAGCGCTGGCGAGCCCGATTTCGACACGCCCGAACACATAAAACAGGCCGCAGCCGCAGCAATCGCAGCGGGCAAAACAAAATATACCGCACCTGACGGTATGCCCGAACTGAAGCAAGCAATTTGTAAGAAATTTTCCCGTGAAAACGCTTTAGAGTATAGTCCAAGCCAAATCTCGGTCGGAACCGGTGGCAAGCAAACCTTGTTTAATGCCCTGATGGCCACATTGAACGCAGGGGATGAGGTGATTATCCCTGCGCCCTATTGGGTCAGCTATCCTGATATGGTACTTCTCGCCGGCGGCACCCCGGTGGTTGTCGCCACCGATGTGAAAGACAATTATAAGCTGACCGCAAAAGCGCTGCGCGCCGCCATCACCGAAAATACAAAATGGTTTATTTTCAATTCGCCCTCAAACCCAACCGGCGCGGGCTATACGGCACCTGAATTAAAGGCGTTGACGGATGTCTTACTGGATTTCCCTGATGTTATGGTGATGTCGGATGATATGTATGAACATCTTACCTATGACGGGTTCAAATTTGTTTCGCCTGCCCAGGTCGAACCGCGGCTTTACGCGCGCACCTTAACCTGCAATGGCGTTTCAAAAGCCTATGCCATGACCGGCTGGCGCATTGGCTATGCCGCAGGCCCCGAGGCTTTGATCGCAGCGATGCGCAAAGTACAAAGCCAAACCACTTCAAACCCCTGTTCGATCAGCCAATGGGCCGCGCTCGAAGCGTTAGAGGGACCGCAAGCGTTTCTGCAAGACAACCAAACGCTGTTCAAAGGCCGGCGCGATTTGGTCGTTGCCGGATTAAACGCGATTGACGGTATCACCTGCCCGATCCCCGAGGGCGCTTTTTACGTCTATCCGTCAATCGCCGGTTTGATCGGTAAAACCACGCCCGGTGGGAAGGTTATTGCAACTGACGAAGATTTTGCGATCGCCTTGTTGGAAGATACGGGCGTTGCAGCGGTTTTTGGGGCCGCTTTTGGATTGTCGCCCAATTTTCGGATCAGTTATGCCACGTCGGAAACCCAGCTTAGCGAAGCCTGCACCAGAATTGCCCAATTTTGTGAACGCCTAATTTGAAACAGCACCAGAGTTTGAGCGCAAAACGTTCCGGTCCAGCATCTGACCCAGCAGCTTAACAAATCGGTGGCCCAAGGTCAGGGCCACGATCGCCAGCCCTACCGCAATACCCGCCCAAATACCGACGCCATCAAACCCCAGCCAGAACCCCAAAACATACCCTACCGGAAGCCCAATAGCCCAATATCCGATCACCGCAACAAGCAGCGGCACTGAAGTATCTTGAATGCCGCGCAAGAGGCTTAACGCCATCACTTGGCCGCCATCAACGAATTGAAACAACCCAGACACCACAAGTAAAATCGCGCCCAGCGCAAGAATTTGATCGCGGGCAGGATCATGCGCATCGATGAAAAGACCCACCAAAACCGTTGGAAAGGTTACAAACAGGATCAATGTCATTGTAGAAAGACCAATTGAGGCCAAGGTTGCAACCGCGGCACCATCACGTAAACCGACAAAATCTTTGCGCCCATAGGCGGCCCCTGCCCGCACCGTTGCCGCCGCCGCCAGGCCTAGATGTACCACAAACGTAACGCTTGAAATTTGTAGAGCGATACCATGCGCAGCAAGCGCAATCACCCCCAACCAGCCCATCATCACTGAAGAGGCGTAAAATAATCCCGCTTCCGCCAAATGTGTCAATCCAATCGGCATGCCTATCTTGAACAGTTTTGAAAAGATGCCCCAATCAGGCCGCCAAAAACGTAGAAATAATTTATGCTCAGGTAAGCGCCACCACGCATAAAACGCGATGGCCAGCGCGCTGAGCAGATGCACGGCCAGTGACGCCCACGCCGCGCCGGCTACGCCGAGCTCGGGCGCTCCATATTTGCCAAAGATAAGCAGGTAGTTCAGCGGAATATTGAGCAAAAGCGCCGCCACCGTAATCACCAACACCACTTGCGTCAGCTCAAGGGCGGCAAGATAATTTTTCAGCACCAAAACCACCAAAGCGGGGATCAACCCAAAACTTAAAATCCGCAGGTAATTCTGCGCCAAGCCTGCCAGTATTGGGTCTTGCCCCAGCGCCATGAAAACAAATTCCGAACTCCAAAAAAGCGAAAATACCCCTGTGGAATAAATGATGGATAACCACAAGCCCATGCGGGTTACGCGGCGAATTTGAACCGCATCCTCGCGCGCCGCTGCGCTTGCTACCAGCGGCAAAACAGCATGTCCAAACCCTGCTCCCAATATGAACACAACGAAGAAGAAAGAGCTGCCCAAAACCAAGGCGGCCAGCGCCTCAACAGAATACCATCCAGTCATCACGGTATCGACAACGCCGATGGAGATTTGGGCAATATTGCCCAGGATTAGCGGCAATCCTAACGAACAAATGGCTCGGAAATGTTGATAGCGGGTCAAGTTGGCCTCCTGCACCTTGATAGGCCATAGATCCGCAACAGCAAGCTTTAAATCGCCAGCCGCGTCAGGGATTTTCAGAGATGGCAATTGCCGGGTTGCAAAAGAGCGCTTCCCAAGTCGATTGCAAAAACATTATCAGATGTTTCAAGAGGCAAGTTTTCAAGACACGTTTTTAAGACAGGTCAAATTTAAATAGTCAATGTAGCCCAAACAGAAAGACAATTTGTACTTATTTTCTGTTTGGGCCACAACACAACCGGCAAGGTGAGCGAAATACCGGCCGCCATTACTCGCTTTGCCTTGCTCTTCCCGCCAAGTAGAGCCTGCAATACCAACAAGCTCTCTCAAACATTTTTTTGAGGGAGGATTTATCAGCATGCACTACAGAGCTGAGTAGTTATATACCTTTACCATCCGTTAAAAGGCACATTGATCTTTTTATTAAAACCTTAAAATAATTCTCATTATTTAAATTATTTATTATAAATATAAGACTAAATAAAGAAAAAAATCCTCATAATATTTTAAATTTAACGATCAAAAAAAAAGCGTTTTGACGCAAACTAGCGTCAGGCTCGCTACAGCCCGCAAAATCATGTCACAAAACTGTAGTATGTCAAACTATAACGATACAGATTCATGCCAAGCTCAGTTCTTCTTGCAGCTTGCCTAAGTCCCTAGGTATAAAACAGCTGACGCAATTATCTGCATGAGCTCTTTCCCTAGACCCGTCAAAATGACATAGTGCTGAAAAAAGAATAATGAGCAGTCAAATGAGTGATCTATTAAACCAAGCCCAGGGCGAGGATTATAACGCCAGTTCGATCGAGGTTTTAGAAGGTCTAGAGCCCGTTCGAAAAAGGCCCGGTATGTATATTGGCGGTACGGATGAGCGCGCCTTGCATCACTTGGTGGCCGAGGTGCTCGACAATTCAATGGACGAGGCGGTGGCAGGTTATGCCAATCGCATAGATGTTGAATTACACGCAGATTATTCGATTACCATTCGGGATAATGGCCGCGGCATCCCGATTGATCCACACCCCAAATTCCCTGATAAATCAGCGCTTGAGGTGATCTTATGCACATTGCACGCGGGCGGTAAGTTCAGCGGCAAGGCCTATCAAACCTCAGGTGGTCTGCACGGCGTTGGTGCATCTGTTGTGAATGCGCTGTCAGACAGGATGATTGTGCAAGTGGCGCGCAACAAAGAGCTGTATGAACAAAAATTTAGCCGCGGCCTTCCCTTAGGCCCCATTCAAAAAATTGGAGCGGCGCCAAACCGGCGCGGAACCAATGTCACCTTCCACGCAGATCCAGAGATTTTTGGCAGCTTAAAGTTCAAACCTGCGCGTTTGTTCAAATCGATGCGTTCGAAGGCTTACTTGTTCAGCGGCGTTCAAATTCGCTGGAAATCGGTTATTGAAGATGGTGATACGCCTACTGAAGCCAATTTTCACTTCCCCGGCGGATTGGCTGATTACCTCTCGGAAACGTTGAACGGCGCTTCAACCTACGCCCAAAACCCGTTTGCCGGAACGATTGATTTTCAAGAGCGCTTCGGAGTTCCCGGCAAAGTGGAATGGGCCATCAATTGGACACCATCGCGCGACGGGTTCATCCAATCTTATTGTAACACGGTGCCAACACCAGAGGGCGGCACCCATGAAGCCGGTTTCTGGGCCGCGGTTTTGAAAGGTATTCGCGCCTATGGCGAATTGATCAATAACCGGAAAGCCAAAGAGATCACCCGCGAAGATCTGATCACCGGCGGCTGTGCCTTGGTCAGCTGCTTTATCCGCGAACCTGAATTTGTTGGCCAAACCAAAGATCGCCTTGCCACCAATGAAGCCCAACGTCTGGTGGAAAATTCAGTCCGCGATCATTTTGACAATTGGCTGGCCGCTGATACCAAATCGGCCGGTGCAATTTTGGATTTTCTGATCTTGCGCGCCGAAGAGCGTATGCGGCGCCGGCAAGAAAAAGAAACGCAGCGCAAAACCGCCACCAAAAAACTGCGGTTACCGGGGAAGCTAGTGGATTGTTCTGCAACCAACCGGGCCGGCACCGAGCTGTTTTTGGTCGAAGGGGATAGCGCCGGCGGATCGGCCAAAATGGCCCGCGACCGCAAAACTCAAGCGCTGCTGCCCTTGAGAGGTAAAATTCTGAATGTTCTGGGAGCTGCCAGCAATAAGATTAGCACAAACCAAGAGATTAATGATCTTTCCCAAGCGCTGGGGGTGGGGCTGGGCAGCCGCTTTAATCTAGACGATCTGCGGTATGATAAAGTGATTATCATGACCGATGCGGATGTAGATGGAGCGCATATCGCGGCCTTATTGATGACGTTTTTCTTCACGCAAATGCGTCCGATGATCGATAGTGGCCATCTTTATCTGGCCTGCCCGCCGCTTTACCGCCTAACGCAAGGGGCGGTGCGCGTATATTGCGAGGATGAAGTTGAACGCAATCATTGGCTTGAAAAGGGCCTTGGCGGCAAAGGCAAAATTGATGTGAGCCGCTTTAAGGGGCTTGGCGAAATGGATGCCAAAGACCTAAAAGAAACCACGATGGACCCCAAAAGCCGGAAATTGATCCGGGTCAATATTGACGAAGACGAACCCGGGGAAACGGGCAATTTGGTGGAACAATTGATGGGCAAAAAACCTGAATTGCGGTTTCAATATATCCAAGAAAATGCAAAATTTGTGGAAGAGCTTGACGTTTAACGAAAGCCACCCCCCGGGCCAATCATAACAGCCCAAGCGCATCCAATTGTTCAAATACCAAACGCAAAGCAGCCAGCGTCACGTTGCAGGTCAGAGCAATTCTTTTGCATGGCGCAAAAAGAGTGCAAACGCCTCGCTGGCAGAGACGGTTTCCAACGCCCCATCCGCGATTTCTTCGCGGCTCCACATCCAGCTACGCACTGGGTCATCGCGCATCGCCCAATCCGGAAAAAGCCGCGCTTGCGCTCCACCTTCGGCCAAAAGCGTGATCTCAACATGCCGATCGTCGCGGCGGATATTTTGATAAATACGATCAATTTCAGAAGCAGGGCCCTCTAAAAACTGTAAATATAAGTCTGATCGGCAAATCAGCGCACCGGTGATTTGAAACCGTTGATTATTGGTTTTGGCGGTCACCAAGATTCCGTTTAGAGCGCTTTGATCAAAGCCAAATGGCTTCGACGCATAAATCAAATACTTAAGGTTTTGCTGGGTTTTATCGCGTGCCAAATACAATCGCCTTTCTTATTTCTTAGAGGCTATCTGTAAAACTTAAGAAATCCAAACCGAAAGACGCCCCTGAAAAAGGCCCAGGGCGTTTCTCATCCCTGCAGATCTCAAAACAATTAATCAGCGGCCAATCCAAGGCTCAAAGCCCAAAGCGCCTCGGGGATATCGACCGTCTGGTTTGGCTTTTTATTCTGCCCGGGCAAGCGCGTTCCCTGCTCTTGGGCCACGATCTCTGCCAACGCCTCTAGCCGTTCGGAAAACGCATGACCTTGGCCCGGATCAATCAGAATATAATATTGACCCAAATCATGCGGTGCGCCATCGGCCGCCTTAAGCGGCTTTACATCGCGCGACAAAATCCCCCCTGCCATGCCAGCGGCCAATAACTCGCCCATAACGCCAAAGCCCCAGCCCTTATAGCCGCCAATAGAGACCAAAGATCCCGCCAATGCGGCATCTGGATCCGTCGTTGGACGCCCCTCGCTATCCAAGGCCCAACCCAATGGAATTTCTTCACCCGCTGCTTTTGCCATGGTGATCTTGCCCAAAGCCACAACCGTGGTTGATTGATCAAATTGCAAGGCCACGCCGCCCCGGCCATCGGGCACAGAAAACGCAATTGGGTTGGTGCCAATGGTGCGGGCCTTACCGCCGGGGGGGGCTACGATGGGCGAGGCATTTGTAAACCCAAGACCAATCATCCCATGCTCGGCAATTTGCTGGGTAAAATAGCCCAAAGACGTACATGTATGCGCATGACCTATCCCCAAGCTGACCACGCCGTTTTGCCTCGCTGCCGCAAGCGCCGCGGGCAATCCGGCGGCAAAAGCAGGCTGCGCAAAGCCGAATTTCGCATCGACATGCACCACACCGGGTTTTGGCTGGCTGACCGCGGGGGTCACATCGCCGCGCACGCGGCCGCTTTGCAGCTGAACGCAATAGCTTTCCAGATAATAAAGGCCACATATGCGGTTGCCTAGGCTTTCCGCTTGCGCGACAGCGCGCGCAACATGTCGCGCAATCGCGTCATCCGCCCCATGTTTGATCAAGGCAGTTTTGGCCGTGGTTTCAATTTCATCAATTGATATTTTTGGCATAATGCCTCCTCGTCTTTTCGGGCTGAGATTGCGTTATTGTGACTGCGCAATAAGGTCCAGCGTTTCGGCAAGCGGACGCCGCAGGTTAAACCCCTGTTGAAGCAGCTTTTGATGATATTCTCTACGGATCCAATCTTCAAAATCAATAGGATGCTGTTCAACCCGCGCTTCATAAACCGCCAAAATGTAATCAAGCACGCCGGTGGCCGTGAAATCCAGATGAATATAGCGCAACCCCAGCTGCTTTTTCGCTTCTGCAACCGGGCGCCCCTCGCAAACCATCAAATACATTGCCGCTGTAAACCCGGCGCGATCTGCACCGGATTTGCAATGAAATAAAAGCGGTTTGGGCAGCGTTTTAAACGCCTCAATGGCAGCCAGAATAGCCTCGCGCGCAGGGGCATCACGCGCCCATAGCTTTCTAGAGACCAATGTCAGGTCCAATTTCTCACAGGCCCATAATTCGTAAAGAAAATGGGCATAACTATCTTCACCGCGCAGGTTTAAAACAGATTTACCGCCCATTTTCTTAAAGTCTTCCAAACGCCGCTCAGTGGGTTGATTGGATCGGTAAATCCCAGGTGCAATTTCGAAAAAATTGGTCCAAAACGTACGCAGTATGGCATGGTCAAACCAATAGTAATCAACCCGCGCCCAAAAGTTATCCTGCGTTGGAGATAACTTGGCCGCATAGGCGCAGCGCAACCGCTGGTGCGAGGCTTTCAGCCGCTGAGCAATCTTTTTCAGCATTAAGGTCCCTTTTCACACAAGTTGGCGAGGTGTAGATCGTCTGCGCCAGAGTGACAAGCCAAACCATAGATTGACCTTATCTGCCAAACGATTACCTATGAAGAAAATGATGAGATGAAACCGATGACATTATCCCAAGGCCGCGGCTATCTTGCAATTCCTGGGCCCTCCGTGATCCCTGATGCTGTGCTGCAAGCGATGCATCAAGCTGCGCCTAATATTTACGAAGGGCCTCTAATCGATCTGACAAAAAGCATCGTTGAGGATCTGAAATGGGTGGCCTGCAGCACCCAACATGTGGCGATTTATATTGCCAATGGCCATGGCGCATGGGAGGCCGCATTGGCCAATATTGCCGAGCCTGGGGATAAAGTCTTGGTGGCGGCAACGGGACGTTTCGGGCATGGTTGGGCCGAGATGGCGCGGCATATGGGAATTGGCGTAGAGCTGATCGATTTTGGAATGCAAAGCATTGCAGAGCCAGCCCAAATTGCGCAGGCTCTCAAAGATGATCGTAACCGGCAGATCAAAGCGGTGCTTATCTGCCATGTCGATACCTCAACTTCCGTACGCAATGATATTTTGCAGATACGACAGGCGATGGATGCGGTGGACCACCCTGCCCTGTTGGCGGTAGATTGCATCGCCTCTTTGGCCTGTGACCGATTTGAATTTGACGCTTGGGGCGTTGATGTAATGGTGGCGGGCTGCCAAAAAGGATTGATGGTGCCACCGGGCCTGTCTTTCGTGTTTTTCAGCGAACAAGCATCAAAACGTCAAAAGGCTTTGCGCCATGTCAGTTCGTATTGGGATTGGGCACCGCGCGTTGCCCCGCAATTATTTTATGAATATTTCTGCGGCACGGCGCCCACCCATCATCTCTTCGGATTGCGCATCGCGCTTGATATGTTGAAAGATGAGGGTCTGCCGCATATTTGGGCGCGCCATGAAACCTTGGCGCAAGCGATTTGGAGCGCGGTTGATATTTGGGGGCAAGCAGGGGGAACGATGGCCCTGAATATCACAGATCCCGCGCAGCGCAGCCATGCCGTCACAGCCATGCATATGGGGGTGCCGGCCACGCAAAATCTTCGCCAATGGCTCGAACAAAACACCGGGGTCACTGTGGGCATCGGTTTGGGCATGTCAACGCCAACAGATCCAGACGGAAAAGGATTTTTCCGCTTTGGCCATATGGGCCATGTCAATGCACAAATGATTATGGCGCTTTTGGGCAGCGTTGAAGCCGGGTTATGCGCCCTGTCTCTACCGCATGGGGCAGGCGCACTAGAGGCTGCTGCACGGGTGATTGGCTCAGCCCGCTGAGGCAGCGGCCAAAGCTTTGGGCAGCGCGCGGCGCAGCAAATCCATATCTTCTGGCCGGCCCGCACTAACCCGAATGCAACGGTTTTGCGGGGCCACAAACGGCATGCGCACGAACAGCCCTGCCTGTACCAAATGCGCCAAAACAGCCTGGGCAAACGCCCCGTCGCGCCCGCAATCAATGGCTATAAAATTGGTGGCTGACTCAACGGTATTCAATCCGTTTTCGGCCGCAATACGCGCAATTTCTTGTTTTGACGCGTCGACTTTGTCGCGTACAGAATGCAGCCAAGCCTGATCTTTTAACGCCGCCTCGGCGGCGCTTTGCGCCGCGCGATTCATCCCAAAATGGTTGCGGATTTTTTCAAATTGACCAATCAAATCTTGCGCAGCAAGCGCATAGCCGACCCGCGCACCCGCCAAACCATAGCCTTTTGAAAAGGTGCGCATGCGGATGACACGCGGATCCTCTATCGCGATCTGTGCCGCCGTATCATCAGGAGCAAACTCAATATAAGCTTCATCTAATATCAGCAATGTTTCCTTGGGAAGGCGGGCCAAACATTCCATAATGAAAGCGCCGCTATGCCATGTGCCCATCGGATTGTCCGGATTGGCAAAATACACCAATTTAGCCCCAACGCGGCCTGCTTCTTCCAACAAAGCCGGCAGATCTTCAGCATCCTCTTTATAAGGCACTTTATACAAAACCCCGCCGAACCCGCTGACATGGTAATTAAAGGTTGGATAAGCGCCATCCGAGGTCACCACAGCGTCACCCGGGTCGATCATCATGCGCGCCAGATAGCCCAAGAGCCCATCTATGCCTTCTCCCACCACAATATTCTCAGGGCGGACTTTATGATGGTGCGCCAAAGCCCGCCGCAATTCGAAACTGGTCGGATCTCCATATTTCCAAATCTCGGCACTGGCGCTTTGCAGCGCTGCAATGGCCTTCGGAGATGGGCCGAACACGTTTTCATTGGCGCCAAGGCGCGCATCGAACGCGCTGCCACGCGCGCGTTCTTGGGTTTCGGGGCCAACGAAAGGAACGCTTGCCGGCAATTGCGACAGAAGAGAGGTGAAACGCGCATGTGTCATGCGGGCAGTTTAGGAATATTTTATCTCAAGCATCAAGAGCACAATGACCCGCCGCGCTGCAAATTTAGATTTTCTGCGTCAGTGATATATTTTTCGCGAAAGCAGCAGCAAAGGTTTGTGATCTTTTGCCAAGCCGTGTACTGCTGAGGAAACTAAAAAAGAGGCTTAAGTGTCACGCAACCCCGCCCCGTTTGCCGCTTTTGAATGGATGATCGCTTGGCGCTTCTTGCGCGCCCGCCGCGCCGAGGGCGGTGTAAGCGTGATGACCTGGATCAGCCTGATCGGAATCACGCTGGCCGTATTTGCGTTGATCGCCACATTGGCGGTGCGCTCGGGCTTCCGCAGCGAGCTGGTCGATACTATTTTGGGCGCCAATGCCCATATCACGGTCTATCAGCTTCCCATTGCCAATGAGGTCGGCAAATTGGACCGTAAAATTTACGACTATCAAGACATGGCCGATCGATTGCGCGCGCTTCCAAGCGTGTCGCGGGCCGCGCCATTGGTCAAAGGTCAAGTGATGGCAAGCTTTGGCGGCAAGAACACCGGTGTTCAAGTGTTTGGCTTATCTCCAAAGGATCTGAACAGTTTGCCCCGCATCGCCGCCCCAGAAAACTTTCAAGGCAGAATAGAAGATTTTGACCGCGGCATCGCGATTGGATCAGGCGTCGCGCGGCTTTTAAACGCCCGCTTGGGCGATAGCATAAAGCTTATTTCGCCCGATGGCGTCAAAACGGCCTTTGGCACCAGCCCGCGGGTCAAAAGCTATCCGATCACCTATATCTTCACCGCAGGACGCTATGATATTGATAAGACCCGTCTTTATATGCCGTTTTCCGAAGCTCAGGCCTATTTCAATATGGAAGGCGCGGCAGATGAAATCGAGGTGATGGTCACCAATCCAGAACAGATCGAACGCTTGACCCCCGATTTGCTGCACGCCGCAGGCCCGCGCGCGCAGCTTTGGAGCTGGAAGGAGGCATCGGGCAATTTCCTGCGCGCCTTGCAGATAGAAGATAA
Source organism: Paracoccaceae bacterium (assembly GCA_016778765.1). Lineage (GTDB taxonomy): Bacteria > Pseudomonadota > Alphaproteobacteria > Rhodobacterales > Rhodobacteraceae > Thalassovivens. The sequence goes on from JADHOV010000008.1 coordinate 78,888, forward strand.
TGTGATGTTTATTATTATGTCGATCTTGGTGTTGATTGCAGCAATGAATATTATTTCTGGCCTTGTGATGCTGGTGAAAAACAAAGGCCGTGATATCGGAATATTGCGCACGATGGGGCTGAGTGAAGGCGCGATTATGCGCATCTTCTTCATCTGCGGCGCCGGAACCGGGTTGATCGGCACAGTCTTTGGCGTGGTTTTGGGATGCCTGTTTGCGATCTATATCGATACGATTTTTTCTCTGGTCAATTATCTGGCCGGCGGCGGGGTTTGGGATCCAAGCATCCGCGGCCTTTACGCAATCCCCGCAGAATTATACCTGTCGGATGTTTTATCGGCCATCGGGCTTTCTTTGGGCCTTAGCTTTTTCATCACCCTATTTCCCGCCCGCCGGGCGGCGCGTTTAAACCCTGTGGAAGCGCTTCGCTATGAGTGATGCAATATTGGAATTAAAGGATTTAAAGAAATCCTATAACCAAAATAAATCCAATCAGATTGATGTGCTTTTGGGGGCCAATCTGCTGCTTGAAAAGGGCGAAGTTGTGGCACTGACCGCACCTTCAGGGGCGGGAAAATCCACATTATTGCATATCGCAGGGCTTTTGGATCAAGCCGATACGGGGGATGTGCTGGTGGCTGGGCAAAATCTGGCGGGCATATCGGAACGCCGCCGCACGATCATTCGCCGCCGCGATATTGGGTTTATTTACCAATTTCACCATTTGCTTCCTGAATTTTCCGCAGCTGAAAATATTATGTTGCCGCAAATGGCGGATGGACATCGAAAATCTGCGGCCAAAACCCGCGCTTTGCACTTATTAGAGGCCGTAGGGTTGCTAAAACGCGCCAAACATCGGCCAGCCGAATTGTCAGGGGGAGAGCAACAGCGCGTCGCGTTTTGCCGAGCTTTGGCAAATAGCCCCAAATTGTTATTGGCCGACGAGCCAACCGGAAACTTGGATCAAGCCACATCCGAGCAAGTGTTTGACGCCTTGTTACGCATCGTGCGCCGAACCGGGCTATCCGCGCTGATCGCAACGCATAACCCTGCACTGGCATCGCGTATGGATCGCACCATCACTTTGGAACAGGGGCGGCTGCGGGGATAAAGCCGATGGCGCTAAGCGTTACTCCGCTTCACAATTGGTATCGAATGAATGCGATAACAGAAAAATTAGATGTGGCCACATTGTTGTCATGGATATGTTTTAAACGACCCTCTAAAAAAGCAGTTTTGCCAATGCCGCTAAAAACACCATGAAGCCAATCAGGGCTCATTAACGCCCGGTAACATCAGGCAAAACCCGGTTTCGCTTTCTGACGCGGCAACTTATATTACAACCGATTTGGAGGCCCTACTATGCTAGCAGAAAAAAAACCCAATGCGCGTTGCATTATTCGGATTTCGGGAAAGGACAATCGCAGCTTCTTGCAGGGATTGATCACCAATGACATCCATAAAATCAATCACGGCCTGGTCTATGCGGCATTGCTCAGCGCCCAAGGGAAATTTCAATATGATTTCTTTCTATTCGCGGATGGCGAAGATGTAATGATGGATATTGACCAAGAGATGGCGGCCGCGTTGCAAAAAAAGTTGATGCTATACCGCTTACGCGCTGATGTGCACCTTCAGGAAACAGCGCTGGGCGTAGCGCGCGGCGTGGAAAGGGCGCCTGAGGGCGCGCTGCAAGATCCACGGCACCCAAAGATGGGCTGGCGACTTTACGGTCAAGACCTGCCCCCAGAAATGCCATTTGATTGGCAGGCCCATCGCATTCGTTTGGGCATTCCCGAAGCCTGTAGCGAATTAACACCCGATAGCTATATTTTGGAAATGGGGTTCGAACAGATGAACGGCGTTGATTTCAAAAAAGGCTGTTATGTCGGACAAGAAATCATCGCGAGAATGAAGCATAAAACCCAATTGCGCAAAGGGTTGCGCCGCGTCACCTGCGCCGAGACGGTTGCACCTCACACGCCAATTCTTTCCAAAGGCAAAGAGGTCGGGTTTATCGGCGCCCAAAGCGGCACTGAGGCCTTGGCCTATCTGCGCTTTGACCGCATCAGCGATGAGATGACGGCGGCCGGCGTGCCCGTTACTGTTATAGATCGCGCAGAGGAGTGAAGATTTAGTGTTTTATACACAACTCAATTATCATCCGCGAACGGCCGATGTGCTGGCGGCCGCGTCACAAGCCTCTGCCCGAACCGATACGCGAGCGACCTCTAGATCGCCCAAAGAGATAGGCATTATATCATGCCGATCACCTTCAAATTTTTAACCGTTAAATCGGTTCCGCGCTTGTGGTGGAGCGCACCGCGCGCTTTAACCTTGCGCCCGCCCTTCAGATCATTTCTGGGTTTGGTCTTCGGGTTGATCCTTTTTGGCTTGGGAGAGGCGCTTTTGGTGGCGGCGGGAATCGGCGTCAGCCCTTGGACGGTGTTGGCCGAGGGGATCGCCAAAACCGCAGATCTCAGCCTTGGCATCACAACCTTCTTGATCAGTCTCAGCGTGTTGATTTTATGGATCCCGCTGCGCCAAACACCAGGGCTAGGCACCTTGCTCAATGCCTTGATCATCGCCTTTATGTTAGATTTTTCGTTGCCGTATCTGCCAAGGCCTGAAGATTTACTACTGCAGATTGTTCTCGCATTTCTGGGTGTTTTCACCACGGGGCTAGGGGGAGCGATCTATCTTATTGCAAATTTAGGCCCCGGCCCCCGCGACGGTTTAATGACCGGGCTCCAAGCGATGAGCGGCCACCCTCTGGCCTTGGTGCGCAGCGTCTTAGAGGTGATGGTGGTTCTGGCAGGCTTTGCCCTTGGTGGCACGCTTGGCCTTGGAACGCTGTTTTTTGCCTTCGGCATCGGTCCGGCGATCGCATTCTGTCTCAGCTTGCTATCGCATCTCTTCACGCAGCCTAAATGACAGCGGCTTAGGCGCGTTCGGAATATTCCATCAGCTCTGTGTTCACCACGATATTTTCATCCTGCCCAATAAAGGGCGGTACCATCACTTTCACGCCATTATCCAAAATCGCAGGTTTGAAACTATTTGCCGCTGTTTGACCTTTAACCACAGGTTCTGTTTCAGCCACTTGGCAGACCACTTTTTGCGGTAGCGACGCATTTAGCGCTTCTTCTTCGTAAAATTCAACCACGATTGTCATGCCATCTTGCAAAAACGGCCGCCGCTCACCCAAAAGCTCGGCAGGAAGTTCGATCTGGTCAAAGGTTTCGGCGTCCATGAACACCAGCATGCCGTCACTTTCATAGAGAAACTGTTGGTCTTTTTGCTCGAGCCGCACCTTTTCAACCTTGTCAGCGCTGCGAAAACGCTCGTTAAGTTTTGATCCGTTGCGCAAATTTCGCATCTCAACCTGAGCAAATGCACCGCCTTTGCCCGGCTTCACATGATCGACTTTTACGGCGGCCCAGAGCCCCCCCTCATGCTCTAAAACATTACCTGGACGAATTTCATTACCATTTATTTTGGGCATCATACACCTGATATAAAGAAGTTGAATTTACGTTGCGCCACCCTATATCTACGCCACAAGGGCTTGGCAACCTATTCGAAGGGAAGGTAGCAGATCACAAGGCATGCACAGGACGCATGGGAGATATGCAAAATAAGGCTACCCGAATCGGTTCAAATAAGTCATAAGCAACGTTACGTCAAAAATACAAGAGCAAGAATAAAGGACGCGAAATGAAAGATTTTGTGGACGCAACAGCGTTTAACAGCGAGCAAGGCAACAGGGCCCGCAAATTATTTGCAGCTGTGGTTTTGGCCGCTCTAGATGATGCGATTGCTGATGATAAGAAATACGGCAATGGACCTGAGCAGATTGCTCGTTGGGCCCGTTCGCGCGACGGACGCGAAGTTCTGTCATGCGCTGGAATTGATCCAAATGAGCGCGTGGTGAGCGGTTTGATGGAATTTGTGGGCAAAGGCGTCAGAACCTCTGTTGCGCTGTCACGCGAAGAAAGCGAACGCCGCAACGCAGCCCAGCAGGCAGAGGCGGCATAACTACCTCAGCTATGAACTAGATTTTGGGCGTTAGATCTTCGGATCTGGCGCCTTTTTCATGCAGCCTCCCCAGATTGTTCATCCGATTGCGCTTATCCGTCACTGGCTTTCAACGCTGCGCGCACCTCATGCTGAACCAAATTGCGCACATTCTTGGTGATTTTTTCGCCCAGCACACCGCGCAACTCGCGCCGAATGATTTCAGAAATCATCAGCTCAAGGTCTTCGTTATCCATTTGCAACAAGCTATCCGAGCTCTGTGTCGCGCTTGAATTTTCTGGCGTTCTCGATCTGTGATCGCGCGCATGCATCGGCATGGCAGAAGAAAAAGTTGAGATCTCGGGGCCATCATCAGTCAGAATACTTTTTTGTACCTCTGGCTCTGAGCCGGCACCCAAATCGATTAAACCTTCCAGTTTTGCAACTTTATCTTTTAAACTAAGCGTGCGCACAATGCGCTCGACAGCAGGCTCCTGTCCGCCCGTATTGATCCGCAGGGACGGGTCTAAAAACAACCTTTCGGCTTTTTTCCGCAGAACCGGATCTGCCGCTTCACTTTCTTCATCCGCAATTAGTTGCTTAAGCGATACCAAAAGGTCACTCAGATTCGCTTGTGAAACAGGTCCGTCCATCCAGATCGCCTTTACCAGCCTTCACAAAAATATAACGTTGATAGAGTTTACGCACAAGTGAAAGGCAGAAATTGCCACACTATCACCCTAGGCAAGGCGTGTTGCGCATTAAATTCAGGGCGAAAGCGCCTTTAGAACACGATCCAGTTTGCTGCCCCGCACGCTGCGTTTGGTGGGGGCAGATTTCACCAAATTATAATATTCGGCCGGATCAAATTTTTGCACTGGAAGATTTAACGATTCTGCGGTGAGCTGACCCATACTCATCAACACACGGTACCCGGCGATCACCTCATCGGTAAGCGAGGTTACCCGGTCTGCTTTGGCATCCAATAATTCTTGTTCTGCATTCAAAACATCCAGCGTCGTGCGCGCGCCCACGGCGGCTTCTTCACGCACGCCTTCAAACGCCACCACCGCGGCGCGTATTTGCTCATCGGTTGCCGCCCGGCTCGCACGGGCCATCTGCAACAGAGCAAACGCACTGCCCGCCTGTTGCTCAATCTTGGCTTTTGTCACGTAAAGACCAGCCCGCTGCGCATCACGCCGCGCTTTGGCTTGGCGCACCAAAGCCGACAATCTTCCACCAGAGTAAATCAGGCCCTCTGCAGAGACACCAAAAGAATTTGAATTTGAAAAATTATCCCCTTCACTGTCTGAATAGCCCAGCGAGCCTGAAAGCTTTACCGTCATGCCAGTGCCTGCTTCTGCGCGCAGCACGTTTAACTCGGCTTGCTTAATATCATGCTGGAGCGCGATCAGTTCGGGATGCGCCCGCAACGCCTTTTCTTTTACATCAGACGCTTTGCCCGGAAGATTGGGCGCCTTTTTCGGCGCCGATAATTTTCCCGGCGCCTTGCCGACCGCTTGTTTGTAAGATTCTTTTGCCTGAACCAAATTCGCCTGCGCAGCGGCAAGAGCACTGGTTGACGCAGCCAGGCGCGCTTCGGCAAAAGCGACATCCGTTTTGGTAATTTCACCCACGTCAAAGCGATCCTGAGCAGCTCTCAGTTCCTCTTTAATCACGCGCACATTATTTTCACGCAGGCCCACGATTTCAATATCGCGGCGCACTTTCACAAAGGCCTCAATCGCTGAAAACAACACTTGTTGTTCAACCAAAATAAGCGACTGACGCGTTGAGAGCACTGCTTCCTTCGCGGCATCTATAGCAAGTTTATTTTGCCCACCATCGTAGATTGTTAACGCCGCTGTCACGTCAAGGTTTGCGGAATTCGTGGATATACCCGACGTGGTATTCAGTGGCGCGGTGTTTCTGGAACCAAACTGGCGCTGCAAGCTCGAGCTCCAGCTCAGCACCGGCTTTAACGCAGAAGCCGCCACCGCTACATCTTCATCTGCGGCACGCAGCAAAGCGCGGTTTTGCGTTAAAAGGCCCTTGTTATTATAGGCATCCACGAGCGTTTGTTGCAGGCTTCCAGCCCCTACGGGTGCCGCCAGGATAACCGATAAAATAAACAAGTTCAGTGTTTTGAAAACTTTCATCGTGCACATCGACCCTTACAATACATAGCCACCCTGCCTGAGAAAAGCTTAGCCCAAGACGCGCGCTTTACAAGGCAAAATCACGCGCGGCCTGAAAGCCCGGCAAGAGTGGAGCGCCCGCATTAAACAGCGCCCGCCACGTCACCCAACCATTCAATTTATATCCAATTTTGGCCGTGCCCAACGCAGCATCAGAGAAAATACACGCGATCCGTCCACCTTCTTTTAGCTGCGCTACAAGTCCTGGCGGTACCATCTCAACCGCACCCTCAATCACGATCACATCGTAAGGACCGTGCTGCGCCGCTCCCTCAATCAGGTGTCCAAGCTGTAAAATAACGTTATCGGCCTCAGCTTCGGTGAGGGCATCTTGCGCCTCTGCAATGCGCTCGGGGGTATCTTCGAGCGCCACAACCGCCTCAGACATCCGCGCCATCACCGCGGCGGAATATCCAAGCCCAGCGCCGATATCGAGCACCAAATCTGTTTTTTGAAGGTCCAAAGCGTCCAACATTTTTGCCAAACTGCGCGCTTCTAATAAAACGCGGCCATCGCCTAAACCAACATTTTCACCAATATAAGCGGCTTCGCGTTTGTCCCGCGGTACAAATAATTCCCGCTGAACGGTTAACATGGCCTGAATAATCGGAAATTTGGTTACATCCGAAGGGCGGACCTGGGTATCAACCATCATCAAACGGCGGGCTGCAAAATCACTCATATTGGCGCTCTATCAATCTACATTTGCCCGCGTTTTGACATAAAGCACGCGCAGGGGCAACGGCCACATTGATTTTGAGTTTGAAAAATCACGCTTTCCGGCCAGCACTGTAGATTTCATATAGCCTTTGCCCGAGATATTGCCTTGAGCCGAAACCCAACATAAAAACCGCATCTTTATCGGTTGGAGTTGAAAAGCAACTGGACAAAGAAATCACGACCGTTACCTTCACCCCCCGAGATAACGCGGCTTGCCCAGGCAACCGCCAGCAAGCGAACAAAAAGGCCGGGGGCGCCAAATATGAAAATTGCGATTATCGGTGTGGGGGCAATGGGTTCAATTTATGCCGGTATGCTTAGCGAAGCCGGGCATGAGGTATGGGCCATTGATCCCTGGGCGGCGCATGTGGCGGCGATCAATGCTAAAGGCTTACGCTTGTCAGGGGCAAGCGGTAATCGGGTTATAAATACGCTGCGGGCCAGCGTTGATATATCACAAGTCGGGCGATGCGATATCTGCGTGATTGCCACGAAAGCCTCGGGCGTTGCTGCCGCGGCAAAAGCCATTGCCTCTGTCATCGGGCCCGATTGTTTGGTTTTAACCATTCAAAATGGCTTGGGTGCAGATCAGCGCCTTGCCCAGCATATGCCGATGCATAACGTGCTGCTCGGGGTGGCTGATGGCTTTGGGGCATCGATGAAAGGCCCCGGACACGCCCATCACAACGCGATGAAGCTTATCCGTATCGGTGAAATCACGGGCGGCATAACCCCCCGCCTCAGCGCGCTGGAAGCGCTATTTCAAAACGCCGGGTTCAACGCAAAAGCCTTTGAAAATATCAACACATTGATTTGGGAAAAGTTTTTATGCAACGTCACCTTTAGCGCGCCCTGCACTGTCTATGAGCAAACCGTTGGCGCTTTGATGGCGGATCAGGATCATTGGATGGTTGCGCTGGCTGCAATGCAAGAGGCCTATCGTTTGGGGCAAGCCAAAAATATCGCGTTTAGCTTCGAAGATCCGGTGGCCTATGTAACCGCTTTTGGGGCACAGATGCCCGATGCGCGCCCCTCAATGTTATTGGATTTCATAGCCCAAAAACCCTCTGAGCTCGACGCGATTAATGGTATGGTTCCTGTGTTGAGCAAAGAACTGGGCCTTCCCACCCCTGTGAATGATGATTTGGTCGCCAAAGTTCGGCTCAAAGAAGCCAGTTTTAAAGGTTAAGGCTATGCTGCTTGCCTCTGCTTTCGTAAAGAATACCCCTGTTTATGGCGTGCTTGGGCCAAGCTTGTTTTTTCCTGCGACTGCCGATGTTCTGGGACGCTGGCCCAGCCTGAAAGACCTGATCGCCGATGATGCGCTGGATGTTTTAAAAGCGCAACTGGAGGCGGGCATCGATTTAGAAGCGGTAACATTGCGCCAACCAATCCCCAATGCTTCAAAAATCATCTGCGTTGGGCTCAATTATCGAAAACCCTATCCGGTTGACGGGGTGGCGCCGCCTGATCCAGAGCATATTATTCTTTTTGGAAAAGAACAAAGCAGCATGGTGGCCCATCACGAGCCGCTGCAGCCCCCCGCTGGCATGGCCGGCCAAAGCTTTGATTACGAAGGCGAGATTGCCGTGGTGATTGGCAAGCCTGCATTTCAAATCAGCGAAGAAACGTCTTTGGATCATGTATTAGGCTATTCCGCCTTGAATGATGGCTCGGTACGCAATTGGCAAAAGCACAGCATTTATGCAGGCAAGAACTTTTATCATTCTGGATCTTGGGGACCGGCAATTCTAACCAAAGATGCGCTGGATGATCCGGATGAATTGCGCCTCAAAACCTTTGTGAACGGCGAATTGCGCCAAAGCTGCCACGCCAAAGAAATGGTATTTTCAGTCGCTGCGCAAATCGCCTATATCTCGCATCTTTTTCCGCTTGAAGCAGGAGATGTTATTGCAACCGGCTCTCCAGATGGGACGGGCGGCGCCCGCAACCCAAAAGCGTTTTTGCGCCCGGGTGACCTTGTTGAGGTTCAAGTTGGCGCGCAGCTATCGCTAAAAAACCGCGTTGCACGCGCCTAATTTGGCGCAGCGCCCAGACTTGGCGATCGTCTCATGCGCGCTAGCTCTCCCTCGTCAGGGTTTTGAAATTTACGGGAATTGCAGATGACCAAATGGATCTACGGGTTGATTTTTAGCCTGCTCATCAGCCCCAGCTGGAGCGATACAAAGATGATCGATGCATTTGAAGAGCAGCCGGAACGCCGCTGGCGTTATTTTTCCGATCAAGTGATGGGCGGTTTGTCACAAGGCCAAGCAAATTTCGTTAAAGCCGATGCCCGCTTTAGCGCGCATTTATCGGGTTGGGTCACCACGCAGAATAATGGTGGATTCATCCAAATACGCCGCGAGATCAACGGCTTCAACTACCCTGATGCACAAGGTGTGACGCTCACAGTTAAAGGCAATGGAGAGCGCTATTACCTGCATCTGCGAACAAAACAAACGCGGCTTCCCTGGCATTACTATCAGGCCAGCTTTGACAGCAGTTCAGACTGGCAAAGCTTTTCCATACCGTTTTCCAGCTTTGAACGATCCGGCTGGGTCTTGGGGGCGGAAATCGACCCCGCGAGTATTTCAAGCTTGGGTATCGTCGCCTACGGAAAAGACCACCACGCAGATCTTTGGATAGATGAAATCGGGTTTTATTAAATAAAGATGGTAGCCCCTGATAAAAAATTATCAGCCAAGATAGAGGCATCACAGCGATCCGCGATATTTTGATATCCCCACCGCGTTGGGCCTGTTAGGCTTGGCCCAGCCAAAAAGAGGATGCGTATGAAAAGTTTTTTAGACCCAAGGCAAATTTTGCACAATCCAAAGCATTTCATGTTTAATGGCCGCCAAGCAGAGAACCCCGAAACCCCCGCACGTATTGAAATTTTAAAGGCAGGCGCTGAGGCCGCAGGCTGTGACTTTGAGGCCCCACGCGATTACGGGCTTGGCCCCATCAGCGCCATCCACTCTCCGCGTTATCTGACGTTTTTACAAAATATTTATACCCGCTGGTCGCGGATGAAAGACGGTGGTGATGAGGTGATACCAAATATCCACCCCGCCAACCGAGTGGATTCTTATCCAGCCTCTGCGGTGGGTCAGGCGGGGTTTCATCAAGCCGATACAGCCTGCCCAATTTCCGCCCAAACATGGGAGGCGGCTTATTGGTCGGCTCAATCAGCCATCGCTGGGGCAGAACATATGCTTCAGGGGGGCAGCCGCGCCTATGTGCTATGCCGCCCCCCTGGCCATCACGCCATGAGTGAATTGGCTGGCGGGTTTTGCTTTTTGAACAATGCCGCTATTGCTGCGGATCTTTTAAGCAAAGCCGGCCGACGCGTCAGCGTTTTGGACATAGACGTGCATCACGGAAACGGAACACAGAATATTTTTTACCACCGAAACGATGTTTTCACCGTGTCACTTCATGCCGATCCGGCGCGGTTTTATCCTTTTTACTGGGGGCACAGCGCTGAAACCGGAGCTGGTTTGGGCGCAGGCTATAACCTGAATCTGCCGCTTCCCCGCCGCAGCGGTGATGCCGATTATTTAACCGCTCTTGCGCAAGCTTTAGAGCACATTCAAGCCTATGGCACCGATTGTTTGGTGGTTGCGCTGGGCCTTGACGCTTATGAAGGCGATCCCTTTCAGGGCCTTGCAGTGAGCAGCGAGGGCTTCACCCAGATTGGCGAAGCCATCAGTGCTTTGGGCTGCCCGATTCTTTTGGTTCAAGAAGGCGGGTATATTTGCCCAGAATTGGGCATAAATTTAACCGCAGCCCTTGCAGGATTTGCAGCCTGATGGCGCAGATGAACCCAAACATCTGTTTGCGTATTAGGGCAAAAAGTGGGGCTTATAAAAAAGCTAAAGAAAACAGATCTTAAGGCGATATTTTTACTGCTGCTCTCATTCTTGTTTTCTGTCTTATGTCTTTGCATGCCACGGTTTTACGTTCAAAATTTCGCGCGGCCGAGGCGCCGGTCTTCCAAAATTTTTGGCGGCACTGCCCGGCTTTGCCCAGTTGCGGAATACCGGCGCAACTAGGTTTTACAAAATCACCCTCTCCATCCCGCAATGGTACTTAACATTTTTTGCGGGTTTTGCCGCCTGAAACATCTCTTTAGTTGATCACATTAGGGCGAAAGCCATATTCCGGCCCAGCGGTCGTCAGCTTGAAATGCCGCCCGGAAATGTTGCTCTTTGAGCGAAAGAAACTCAAGCTTTTGAACCACACAACTGCAAACCATAAACTGCGATCTCGACGGTGTGAGCGCATAGGCAAAGGGGTCACGGATCGCAAGACCGGTGCGCGGGGTTTTGCCATATGCAATTTGACTGGGCCCGGGTACGTTTTGCCATTGAGCATCGCGATGGGCATCTTGGCGTAAAGCTATGCGCACGTGAAGCCGCAATTGGATGGCGCGATCCGGATCCCAAAACAATAATTGAGCCTGTGGATTGGCCTGCAACTCGGCACATTTCGAACTGCTAATATCGGTATGAAATTCCAAATTTTCACCCGCGCGATCAACGCCGCGCAGCACCACATGGCGCGCCTGTGGTTGGCCCTCTCTATCCACCGTCGCCAAGGACATCAGCCGGAAGGGCGACTGCCCATCCACCTGCCCTTCCTCTAGAAGGCCCCATGCCTGATCCAAAAGCTTCGGAAGCGAGATTTTCATGTGGTTTGCCTTTTGTGACAAGAATGGAGTGTAAGCCGACTGACATGGGAAAGAGCCAATGCCCCGCGTAATCCACAATTAAAGCATTCAAGCACTTAATCAATAACGGCCAATATCATCCCGGCATAGGATCTCCAAAACAAAAAAGCCCGTAAAGGGCGGGGAAACGTAAGCCCACAGTAATGCTGAGGGCCTACATGCTTAACTAGCCGCTTAGAAAGCAAACGCCCCAAGAGCTTACGCCAATGGGGCTTCACAGCACTGGCCAAAACTTGCTTTCGTTTAGTTGGCCAGTGGCCCTTGTCAGGGTCTCAATGTGGATGCCGAAGCAGTGCCACCTCATTTATTAGCTTAGTCACGAATTTTCTCTATGTCAAAGGGGGAATACCCAACCCATGTAGAACACAATTACTAATTTCTCGTAAATCTATGCTCGAAAGAGTGTTCAACTGGTAAGATCTCTTCCCGCTAGAGTCTTTTCCTAAACGTAACAGATCTACCCGATGCCAGCCAACGGCGCAAACCATATCTCCCTTCACCCACCTGGGATCATTCCCCCATCTTCGCGGCATCTGGAAAGGTATCTGTATCTCGCAGTGATACTTTTGTATTTGGTTTGGCATGGACTGGCTAAGGGGAACAACTGTGCACAACCCAGGCCGCGCCTTGATAGGCGGCGAGATTACGATACAAAGACGTGACTTTACCATTTCAGGAACACGAAAGCCCTGATCGAAGTTCACACAAACTATTGTTCCGCGCTTGGGATGATACGAAATAGCCAAATTAATGGTTGTTTCTTTTTGCGCTTAACTGCGTTTTATTTCTGGTGCGAAAAAAAGTCAGGCCACATCGAATACTGATCATCAAATGGGCCTAGTTAAGTATATAGGTTCCAAACGTTGTTCTGAATGAATATCTCGGTTACCCGCATCTATGATTGTATACCTGAAAACTGCATATCTACTCTTCAACATAAATTTCTCCATAAAATAGAGAGATAGATTACAACCTATACGAGTGGTGTCAAATATTTAATAGTCGCGGAGGCTTTGTGTTAGCCACCTACACCAAGGGGGTAAACTCCCTCAAGTTTCAGAGTTTTTACTGAGCTTTGCGCGCTCAATTTTCAACAACGAGTATTTAAACCAGAAGTTTACCAGAAACCCCGCTGCGGCGAGGCAAAAGCCACCAATCGCCAACCATTGATTGATCGTTAAAGCGCCAAAGACCGAGATAAACGCTCCGCTCCATGTCCCTGCATTTATCATTCGATCAACCATATCCGCTCCTTCTTATTTTTGAGTATTTTGCGCGGCGATCTGCGCGTAATCCTCGGTCAGCGCAATCGCGCCCTGCATGATCGACTGCATCTGATTGTAATCCACCAAAGGCTCGGCATTGGTGGTTTGAACGGCCACATTCTCGGCGTTGCGCGGCGCATACTCATAGCCCGCGAACAGCGCTTTGGCGCCGCTTGCATCGATATAGGCTTTAACCTCAACCCGATTGGTGGCATCTGCCGCGCCTCGATCACAGGGCGCAGCACCGCCAAGCCCGATGGCGTGGCCTGATAAACATCCTCGCCGCTTAAGCCATAAAGCCCCAAGGCGGTCAGCCCTTCCTTTGTGGCCGCCGCATAATCGGTAAAGCGCAGCCATTGCTGTGTGGTGATATTGGGATGATCACCTCTAATCGTGGCGCGCAGCACGTCAAACCCAGCCCCGTAAGGATCGGCAATGATCGCCATATCTGACGCGGGCGGGGTGCAGATCTCAGCTGCATTTGATCCATTGGCGTTGAGTAAGGTCAATTCATGCGGCCCAACATATTGCACTGCGATATCGCGCAAATTGAGATTTTGTTCAAAGAGCAGATTATCAAGGATCAGCCGGTAATCCGTGGCATTGGTTGCCTGAACAATCCGAATGGCGCAATTCTGACCGGCAAATTCTGTGCCCGAAAGCGCATCCAGCGCCGCTTGTTGCTGCACCACATTGCCTTCAATCACGTGACGCGGCACAACGCTGCGCTCGAACAGATCGCGGCACTCAGCTGCGCTGAAGGAGCGGTTGTTGAACATGCCCAGCATGGCAACATCTTTGATCACCCCGCCCATTTGCATGCCCGCATCATTGTAACTTTTTAGCCCAAGCTTACAGTTGCCAATGCCAATATCGGCACTATGCCCCGGAAAGGGCTCGGTGCCATCTTTTTCCACCGTGTGTTGATGCACCCCGTTGATATAGAGCAAAATCCGCGTGCCCGCCCCCTCATGCTCGCTGGGGCGCTGCCAGATGAAACAGATAAAATAGGGGCGATCCACCTCGGCCAGAAATGCCGATTGCGCGATTAAAAACGGTTGTCCGTCATCGGCTGCTTGCACCGTAATGGCGCGGGCAATCCCGACCAGAATGGCGAAGTTATTGCCCCCGCCGCCTTGGGCATAAATCCCCGTTGGGGCATCCACGCTGGTGCTGGCAAACCAAACGCATAAACTGCGATGCTGATAAATGTTACTTTTATTGTTGATATCATCGCAGCGCGGGATGGTGCCGCGTTGAAACTTATCGGCGCTGGCGCGATAGCTGGCGCTGATGCCTTCACAAATCTTTGCGCCCTCAAAGCTGCAGCCCAAAGGGTCAAAGGCAATCGGCAAACCATCACCCAAGGCGGTGGCATTATCCAGCATCAGCAAATGCGTTGCGCCCAACGTTTGTGTAAGATGCGTGCGAATACTCATGCGTAGCTCAAGCCTTCCCGATCCGCCCAAAGCCCCGCCGCGCTTTGCATGGTTTCTGCAGCGCGATCCCAGCGATTGATCCGATTGCCAAGATCAAAATAAATATACGCCGCATGGGCCGCGCTTTGGCGGGAGGGCGTAAAGCCGCCGCCGGTGCCGCCCCCGCCCCCGTCACCCGCGTTCAGCTTATGCGCCACGCTGCCGGTTTGATCGCTGGCATAAAGATCAAACCCCGCGCCCGAACGCAGCAGATATAGCGCGTTGCGTTCAAGCGGATCAGGCAAGGCGGCAACCAGCTTATGCGCTCGAAACGCGCTCACCAGCCTATCGTTGCCCAATCGGTGCTGACGGCCGATCCTGCATAGGTGAGCTCCCCATCCACCTCATCAATTTTATCCAGCTGGGTTTTATTGGCATGGCTGTGCTTTTTGGCCACAGCATCATCAATCTCGGCCACCGCGCTGCTCGGCTTGCCGCTCAAACTGGCCCATGTCAGCGCCAGATCCATGCTTTTAGCCTCGCTTATTTTAACCCAAAGATCGGGGCTGGCGCGATAGGCATAGGTGGCCGCGCCGCTGGTTATAGTGGCATCGGCGCTGGCATCCAGCACCAGCACAATGGCATTCTCGCTGAGATCCAGCGCATCGCGGGCAGCAATATCATCCACGATATCCATCGCGCCCAGCCCGCCAACGGCTGCATCAATCAGGCTTTGCACATCCGCTTCGTTGATATGGCGGCGCAACGTTGAAGCGCTGGCCCCTGTGACATACATTTCAACGTAATCCGTGCCAGAGGTCACCAGATAAATCGCAGTTGCTTCCAGTGGCGATGGCAAAGCAGTGACTTTGTGAATTTGAAAACGGGCCATGATACTTACCAATCTGTTGTTGAATATTCCAAATAGGGCGTAAACAGCGTTCCCTCTGCTGTTGCGCTCAAAGCGTTATCGGGGTGATCTGACACGGTGGCTTTTGCGCCGCTATCGCCGCGTGGCCCCTGCGGGCCAGAGGTGACAATTTCGAGCAATGCATCTTTTTGGTTTTGCAACTCGATCACCGCTGCGGGCAGAAGCGGCAGCTCAACCAGCTCGGCTTTGCGCGCAAAAACCTCAAGGCTGGTTGAGAGATGCTGCGCAATCTCGATCACGCGCCGCGCCTCGATCACCTCAACAACCGCGTCAGTCATCATTATAAACTTTGGTCACGTTGATCTGACCATATAGGATCAGCCGTTGCGCCGCGCCCTCGCGCCGTTCAAGCGTGTATTTCAAATAGGAATGCGCGCCCAGCGCCCGCGTATTTTCAACGCTAAAGGGCACCACGATCTGCCCTGTCTCAGAGGCCCAGGTGATATCTGGCGTGGCTTTGGTAAGAACCGCGCTGCCCCCTGCGCTGGCGATAAACACCAATTCTGCACCCGATAAATCAACCGGCTTGCCAGAGGCCGGGATTTTGTAATTCAACACCAAACCCAACTCATGGCCCACAGTGCCCGATGTGCCGGGAATAATCTCAATATCATGCAGCATGGTTGGTTCACCTTTTAACGGGTGGCCAAGATATAGGCTCAAATGTTTCTTTTGGTTTAGAGCGGCGTACGCTGGGCATCATGATGCCAGCGCAGGCCATAAAATAAGAACAAAAGCCAGTTGCGCTTAAAGCCTTCCCGCTTAAATAAAGCGCCTAACAGAAAATGCTGGGCCCATTCCCTCTATCAGCACAGCTTGCACATGCCCTGCGCTCAATGCGTTTCTTTACACCGTTCAGTTGCGCGATTATCAAAGGCGCAATCTAACGCGTAACACGCCGCGGCACTCGGAAGGTTTAAGAAATGAAAATAGTTGTTGTGGGCTTGGGATATGTGGGGATCGCCAATGCGGCCATTCTGGCGCAACATTGTGAGGTGATAGGCGTAGATGTTTCTTCCAGTCGGGTGGCACTTTTAAATGCCCGAAAATCTCCCATCGAGGACCAAGACTTGCCCGATTTCCTTGCTGCGGGCGATCTAAATCTAAGCGCGACAACAAATCTGCACGAGGCTTTACCTGGTAGTGATTACGTTATCATCGCAACCCCCACCAATTATGATGAGAAGCTGAATTTTTTCGACACGCGTTCCGTTGAAGACGTGGCTGCTGAATGCATGCAACACGCACCCGAAGCCTGCTTGGTGATAAAGTCAACAATTCCAGTTGGCTTTGTGGATGGGTTGCGCAGCAAATTGCAGAGCCAAAATATTTTTTTCTCACCGGAATTTTTACGCGAAGGCTCTGCGCTATACGATAGCTTAAACCCAAGCCGTATTATTGTGGGGGACCAGTCTGAAAAAGCAAAAATATTCGCAGAATTGCTCAAGTCGGCCGCACATATAAAAGATCCGACCTTGCTGCTTACGGGCACCCGCGAGGCGGAATCGATCAAGCTTTTTTCAAACACATATCTCGCAATGCGGGTGGCTTTTTTCAACGAATTAGACAGTTACGCGATGTCGCGAGGCTTAGATAGCCGGGAAATTATTGAAGGTGTTTCTTTTGATCCGCGGATCGGAGCGCATTATAACAACCCCTCTTTCGGCTATGGTGGATACTGCTTGCCCAAGGACACAAGGCAATTACTGGCTAATTACGACAGCGTTCCGCAGAACATCATCCGCGCAATTGTAGATGCGAACACAACGCGTAAAGACTTTCTGGCCGAAGATATCTTAAAGCGGTCACCTCGCAAAGTTGGCATTTATCGCCTCACCATGAAATCGAACAGCGATAACTTTCGACAATCCTCAATACAGGGTCTTATGAAGCGGATTAAGGCCAAGGGAATTGAGGTTGTGATATATGAGCCTGCGCTCGCGCAAGAGCAGTTTTTCAACTCGCCGGTTATGCGAGACTTAGAGGCCTTTAAAGCAGCTTGTGACGTGATTTTGACAAACCGCATGTCGTCCGAGCTAAAGGATGTAGCTGATAAAACCTACACGCGCGACTTATTCGGAGAGAATTGAACCAATATCAAAAATTTTACGGCCAAATTTGTGTGGTTCAAATCTTTTAAAAAAGACGCATGCTTTGATCGCGTTAAAAATATTGGATTATATTTACATAAAGGCTTTGTTGAATTGTCGGGTTTGCGCGCGCATGATTACATTAGAAGAAAACATACGTTAGAAGAAAACTTCATAAAATCAGCATTTTAAAATAAATTTTATATAACGCGCTAGATGCAAGGTGCAGGTAATCACCGCGCCCCGTCTAGCACGACACCGCTTGCACATCTTCTTTCCATTGTGTAACACGCACAAACAGCCGAGGCGGGTTGGTAGAGTGGTTATGCAGCGGATTGCAAAAACAGTT
>JADHOV010000077.1 GCA_016778765.1 Paracoccaceae bacterium
CGATCGAAGTGGTTGAGGCGATGGTTAAATCGGCCAAAAATGACGGAGAATGGATGGCCGTATAACCGCCCCAGCTTGGTCATCGAAAATGTGCATGCGAGCAGTGCAGCGGTTAAGCTTAAGCGCTGGCTTTGTTGCAGAAAAGAAAAAGGAATGCATTTGGTATGAAATTTTATAGCTCAGAGAAAAAGCAGCGCCTCACCCTGTCACAGGCGATGGTGAAGTTTCTACAAGCGCAATATAGCGAATATGATGGGGTTGAGCACCGGTTTTTTCAAGGAATCTGGGGTATTTTTGGGCATGGTAATGTTTCGGGCCTGAGTCAGGCCTTGGTCGAATATGGCGATGATCTTCCTTATCATCAACCCACCAATGAGCAATCAATGGTGCATGCGGCAACCGGATTTGCGCGCACGATGCGGCGCAAGGCGACCATGGCTTGCACCACGTCGATTGGTCCGGGGGCCACCAATATGATTACCGGGGCGGCCACGGCAACCATTTGCCGAATCCCAGTTCTGTTGCTGCCCTCAGATTATTATGCCACGCGGTTTCAAGGCAAAGTTTTGCAAGATATTGATCATCTTAGTTCGGATGATATGTCGGTGACGGATACGTTTCGCGTAGTCAGCCGTTTTTACGACCGCCTGACCCGCCCCGAACAGATTTTAACCGCAATGCCCGAAGCTATGCGGATTCTGACCAGCCCGTCAGAAACTGGGGCGGTTACGATTGCGTTGCCGCAAGATATTCAGGGCTACGCGTTTGATTATCCAGAAAGTTTTTTTGAAAAACGCGTCTGGCGCATTGAACGGCAGGTGCCACATCCGAACCGCATTGCGGAAACCATTGCGCTGCTCAAAGCCGCAAAAAAACCCTATATTATTGCGGGTGGCGGCATTCATTATTCCGAAGCTTGGCAAGAGTTAGAGGCTTTTGCAACGCGGTTTGGCATTCCCGTCGGAGAAACCCATGCAGGGCGCGGCGCGCTGAAAAACGTTTCGCCTCTATTGATGGGGGGCACGGGCCATTTGGGCACGCCCGCCGCTGCAAAAATCGCTGAAGAAGCTGATTTGGTGATCTGTATTGGCACGCGTTTGCACGATTTCGTTACCGGGTCTAATTCGGCGTTTCAAAACCCGGATGTTAAATTTGTTTCGATCAACGTGAATGGCCGGGATGCTTATAAATTGGGGGCCCTGCCTTTGGCATCGGATGCCAAGCTGGCGCTTGTAGCCCTAACTGAGGCCGCGGCCGCAGCGGGTATCGGCGCGAATGAGGCTTGGGTTGAAACCGCAAATGCGGCGCGTTTGGCATGGGACAAAACCAAACGGGAGCAGGTTTTTGTTCAGCATAAAGGCGAAAGAATGAGTCAGGGCCAATTGATCGGGTTGATCTCTGATCAGATGCAAACGGGCGATACATTATTGGCCGCCGCTGGCACCGTGCCAGCTGATCTAACCAAATTATTCGATGTAAAAGATGGCAAGAACCTACATATTGAATTTGGCAATTCCTGCATGGGATATGATATTCCCGCTGCGATTGGTGTGCGTTTAACCGGCACGGATGATGAAATCTTCGTTCTAATGGGCGATGGAAATTACCAAATGCACCCGATGGAGCTGGTTACCGCGATGCAAGAGCGCGCCAAGATCACTATTATTTTGAACGTGAATGACGGATATCAATCCATACATGGCCATCAAAAGGCTTTGGTCGGGCACTCTTTGGGCAATGAATTCAAAATCCGTGATGGGCAATCTGGCCTTCTTGATAAGGGTGAGTTTATTCAGATCGATTATGTTAAAAATGCAGAAAGCGTCGGGGTAAAAGCGTGGCTTGCAGAAGACGAGTCTGCGTTCAAACAAGCGCTTTCAAATGCCCGTGATGAAGCTGGCCCCTGTATGATCGTTGTGCCAACAGAACGCTATCGTTCCCCCCCTGGATCGGAAGTTTGGTGGGAGGTTGTTGGCGCCGAGGTTACCAATGATCCTGACACCAAAGCATTGGTCGATGCACGTGAAATTGGCCGTGCAAAGCAACGGTTTTACTATTAAGCGTGATCAGGCTGCGGCCGGGCTGCTCGAGTTGGGTTTCGCGCGCTTAGCAGGGCATTTTGCGCCGGGCGGCCCGTGCAAGCCACAGCTTGCTTTTGCTTGCAGGCGAACAGATCACCGGCGTTTGCTCTTGGTGTGAAAGCCGCGGTCAAGCGAGGGGGTTTTTTACCAAAGCGAAGCAGCCCGCTGCGTTGAAAAGGCCGGCGCCTTTTCTGGGTTTAATCGATCCGGCGCAGGGTTTTTCCCATTTCTGAAACGATCAAATCCTAACCAAGCCGGCCGCAGACCTCTTGCCTGTTTTATGTCAAATTGTTTTTCAAAAATTGCATTGCGGCATCTGTGCCACCGGATTGATGCGGCACGTCGCAAAGGGCAAGCCCCATTTCCACGCCGCCCAAAGTGCCAATCATCATCAGATCGTTGAAATCCCCCAAATGGCCAATTCGAAACACTTTTCCAGCCAGGTGTGACAGGCCGTTGCCCAGCGACATATTAAAGTTTTTCAGCACGGTGCTGCGAAACGCATCTGCATTATGGCCATCAGGCAATAAAACCGCCGTCAGCGTATTGGAAAAATCCAAAGGCTCTTGGCATAAAACCTCTAGGCCCCACGCTTGCACCGCGATGCGGGTTGCCTGCGCGTGGCGCTTATGGCGGGCAAAAACGTTTTCCAACCCTTCTTCTAGCAGCATATCAATTGCTTCGGATAATCCGTAAAGCAGGTTCGTGGCCGGTGTATAGGGAAAAGCCCCAGAGGCATTTGCTGCGATTTGATCCTCCCAATCCCAATAGGATCTGGGCAAATCAGCGGTTTTAGCGGCCTGTCTGGCTTTTTCCGACACGGCATTGAACGACAAGCCAGGCGGTAGCATCAGTCCTTTTTGAGAGCCGGCAACGGTGACATCAACGCCCCAGGCGTCATGGCAATAGTCAGATGAGCCCAAAGACGAAATTGTATCGACCATCAATAACGCATCATGTTGCGCGGCATCGATCGCGGCGCGGATGTCCGAAATTCGCGACATCGCGCCGGTTGATGTTTCGTTATGCACCACGCAGACAGCTTTGATCTTGCCCTCTTTATCGGCCGCAAGCCGCGCTTCAATCGCTTGGGGATCGGCGCCGCGGCGCCAATCGGTTTTTAGCAATTCGGTATGTAGCCCCAAACGCGCTGCCAATTTGCACCAAAGGCTGGCAAAATGCCCGGTTTCGATCATTAAAACAGAATCGCCGGCACTCAGCGTATTGACCAATGCGGCCTCCCAAGCCCCCGTGCCCGAGGCAGGATAGATGATCACAGGCGCGCGGGTTTTAAAAATATTTTGCAAACCTGAAAGGCATTTTTTGCCAAGCTCGGCAAATTCTGGGCCACGATGATCGATGGTGGGAAAATCCATTGCCCGTAAAATTCGATCCGGTACGTTTGAAGGCCCGGGTATCTGCAGAAAATGGCGGCCTGACGGTTTTGAATGGGGCATATGCAAGATACCTTTTTATCGCATTTTTACCAATGAATTATAGTCAAGCTCAGTTTAAAATAGCAAGCATTGTGATCCTTCTGTGACTGGTTATTATGGTGCTTGATGCCGCAGCATGAGCCATGAAGAAGACCGCAAATGATAAAGGATATAACCCGTTTAAAGCGCGCGCTTGAGGGCGATGTTTTAGACAGTGCTTTTGATCGGGGGCGCTATGCAACGGATGCCTCGATTTATCAAATGATGCCCTTGGCTGTGATTACGCCCCGCTCTGTAAGCGATATCAAAACCACCATCGAATTTGCGCAAGCGCGTAAGCTGTCGATCCTACCGCGCGGGGCTGGAACCTCGCAAAATGGGCAAACCGTGAACAAGGCTCTGGTGTTGGATAACAGCGTTTATTTTAACCGTTTGTTGGATTTAGATGTTGCGAATATGCGCTGCATTGTTGAGCCAGGAATGGTGCTAGATACGCTGAACCGGCTGCTCAAGCCGTATGGGCTTTGGTTTCCGGTGGATGTTTCAACCTCAAGCCGGGCCACGATTGGCGGTATGGTTGGCAATAATTCTGCTGGGGGCAGATCCATCCGCTATGGGATTATGCGCGATAATGTTGGGGCGATTGATGCGATCCTCAGCACAGGCCGCACGGCTCGGTTTGGGCTTTTAAACGAGGGCAGCGCCGGGCTTGAAAGCCTGTTGCCGGGTTTATTGGCGCTTGGACAAGATAATAGCGAGGAAATAGAGGCGCGTTTTCCCAAAGTGCTACGGCGCGTTGGGGGGTATAATTTGGATGCGCTTTTGCCCGATACGCTGGCGAAACGCCCGGGCAGCACAGGGCAGGAAAATGATATCAACCTGTCGCATTTATTGGTTGGCTCAGAAGGCACGCTGGCCTATTCCGCGGCGATCGAGCTGAAATTATCCCCCTTGCCGGCGCCAAAAATTATGGCGCTATGCCATTTTGCAAGCTTTTATGCCGCGATGGATGCGGCCCAGTATTTGGTTGCCTTGGATCCGATTACGGTGGAATTGATCGATCAAACAATGATCTCCTTGGCCCGCTCGATCCCGCTGTTTAAAAGCACTGTTGATGATTATATCCGAAACGATCCAGAAGCGGTGCTGGTGATTGAGTTTGCCGAGGAAGATTGGGCCAAAAACCTTGCAAAAATAGATAAATTGCAAGCGGTGATGGCCGAGCTTTCTGACGCGCAAGCCGACAAGCCTCGCCAGATAATTCGCGCAGAGGAGGCGGTTGTGGTGATCACCCCGCCTGATCAGCAAGCGCGGATTTCAGAAATGCGCAAATCTGGCCTGAATATCATGATGTCGATGAAATCTGAGGCCAAGCCGGTTTCTTTTGTGGAAGATTGCGCCGTGCCGTTGCAAGACTTGGCCGAATATACGCAAGGGCTGACGGAAATTTTTGAAAAATATGGCACCAGCGGCACTTGGTATGCGCATGCCTCTGTGGGCTGTCTGCACGTGAGGCCGGTGTTGAATATGAAATTATCTGCCGACGTGCAAAAGATGAAGTCTATCGCCACCGAAGCGTTTGAATTGGTACAGAAATATGGTGGATCGCATTCGGGTGAACATGGCGATGGCTTGTCGCGTTCTGAATTCAATCCGGTGATGTTTGGCCCGCAATTGACGGCGGCGTTTCGCAAGCTGAAAGCGCTTTTTGACCCGGCGGGCGTTTTCAACCCCGGCAAAATCATAGATGCGCCAGATATGGATACGCGGGCGCTGTTTCGCTTCGCACCAGGCTATCATGTTGCGGATTTTCCAACCCAGTTGAATTGGTCGGCTTGGCCGGGCGCGGCGGGCGGGTTTCAGGGCGCGGTTGAAATGTGCAACAATAACGGCGCCTGCCGGAAACGCGACGGCGGTGTGATGTGCCCGTCTTTTCGCGTTACAGGCGCGGAAAAAGACAGCACCCGCGGGCGGGCCAACAGCTTGCGGCTTGCAATGTCGGGACAATTGGGGGCAAAGGCGCTGGCCTCACCGGATATGGCCGATACGATGAAGCTGTGCGTCTCGTGCAAAGCTTGCAAGCATGAATGTCCAACCGGTGTTGACATGGCGGCGATGAAAATTGAAATCTCTGCGTTGCACAGCGCAGAAAATGGATTATCCAGGCGCGACCGGTTGATTGCCTATTTGCCTGATTATGGCCCCATTGCAGCGTCGCTGGCGCCGCTGTTTAACCTGCGCGATAAGCTTCCCGGACTGGCATGGCTGAGCCAAATTTTAACGGGGTTTTCTGCCAAACGGCCCCTGCCTCTTTGGCAACGCAGGTGGTTTCAATCCACCGAACTGGCGGTTACGCCAATCGGAGAGAGGCCCGTCCTCTTATTTGTCGATACGTTTAGCCGGTATTTTGAGCCTGAAAATCTGCGCAGCGCGCAGCGGGTTTTAAGCGCAGCTGGATTCACCCCTTTCGCGCCCTTGCCAGATCAGCGCAGTACAAAACCCTTATGTTGCGGGCGCACGCATCTGTCGGTTGGCAACGTGGCGCGGGCGCGTGACACCGCGCAGCGCCTTGTTGAAACCTACGCTCCTTATGCGGCGGCCGGCATTCCGATTGTTGGGTTGGAGCC
>JADHOV010000078.1 GCA_016778765.1 Paracoccaceae bacterium
AGACGGGAATCATCTGCCACGCAAGTCAAAACTAGACGCGTTTTCTTTGATGTTGTAAGCAAGCGCCATGACGCAGAAACCCAAAGCTTCCGGATCCGGATCTGGCGCCGAGCAGCGCGACCAGCGCTTAAAACAGGCGCTGAAATCAAATCTGGCGAAACGCAAAGCGCAGGCGAAAGCCAAAGCGGGGGAGCCGGGTGAAACCGCGGCTCAAGCCGCCAAAAAGGAATAAAATATGGATTCAATTTTGGTCACCGGAAATGGCGCTTTGCATGGAGAAATTCCAATTGCAGGGGCAAAAAATGCCTGCTTAACCTTGATGCCAGCCACCTTGCTAAGCGAAGAGCCCCTGACCCTGACCAATGCACCGCGCTTATCCGATATCGCAACGATGTCATCTTTGCTGCGCTCGTTTGGGGCAGAAGTCTCCAGCATGAATGACGGGCTGGTGGTGGCATTATCTTCGCATAATATTGAAAATTTAACGGCAGATTATGATCTTGTGCGCAAAATGCGCGCGTCAAATCTGGTGCTGGGGCCGCTTTTGGCGCGGTTTGGACAGGCGGTTGTATCGCTGCCCGGGGGCTGCGCGATCGGCGCGCGTCCGATGGATTTACATATCAGCGCATTGGAAGCGCTGGGCGCCGAGATCGAGTTGAAAGAGGGCTATTTGCATGCCAAAGCGCCAATTGGGGGCTTGCGCGGCGCGCGACATCGCTTGCGATTTGCCTCGGTTGGCGCGACTGAGAATTTTATCATGGCGGCCAGCCTTGCCAAGGGCGTTTCGGTGTTAGAGAATGCGGCGCGCGAGCCCGAGATCGTCGATTTGATCGACTGTCTTGGCAAAATGGGGGCGCAAATCGATGGCGGCGGTAGTGACACCATCACCATCCAAGGCGTTGAACGGTTGCATGGTGCAACGCATCCCGTTGTGAGCGATCGTATCGAGCTGGGCACTTATATGCTGGCGCCGGTGATCGCGGGGGGGCAAGTTGAATTATTGGGGGGGCGGATCAATTTGCTCTCTGCGTTTTGCGAGAAGTTAGACGCGGTTGGGGTGGATGTTGTCGAAACCGCAGGCGGGCTGCAGGTGTCTCGGCGCAGCGATGTTTTGAACAGCGTGAACATTAAAACGGAAGTGTTTCCGGGGTTTCCAACCGACCTTCAGGCGCAGATGATGGCGCTTTTATGCACGGCAAAAGGCATCAGTGTGTTAGAGGAAACCATTTTCGAAAACCGGTTTATGCACGCGCCTGAATTGATGCGCATGGGCGCGCGGATTGATGTGCAAGGCGGGGTGGCAAATGTGTCTGGCGTGGATCACTTAAAGGGTGCGCCGGTCATGGCCACTGATTTGCGCGCTTCGGTGTCTTTAATTTTGGCAGGTCTGGCGGCGGAGGGTGAAACCGTGGTGAGCCGTGTCTATCATTTGGATCGCGGCTATGAAAAATTAGAGGCAAAATTGCAGGCTGTTGGGGCCAAAGTGGAAAGGATTTCATCCTGATGACGCAGGATGCCCGCTTTCAAGACGGCGTTGAAAAGCCTTTATATATCGGGGCAATTGACCCGGCAGATATCGAGGTGATGTCAGCCTTTCTGCAGGATGCCGTGGTGCCGGTTTCTGAAATCAAATGGCGCCAGAAATATCGGCAATTGGTGGTTCTGCTCAACCGATTTCGCTGGGAAGATAAAGATCATGCAAAACAGCAAAAACGCCCCGTCGAACGCGTGCAATCATTGCTCGTGATTGATCACGTTCGCCATGTCGCCTCGATCGGGATTGATCGCAGCACCCCCAAAGCCGTTTTGGCGCTTTTGTCCCTGTCGTATCAAGAGGGTGAAGGCGCCTCTGAAGATGTCCAACTTACATTTTCTGGCTCTGCAGCGATTAAAATACAAATTTCGGCGCTCGAGATATCGCTTCGGGATGTCACGAAACCTTATATCGCGCCCTCGGGCCGCATACCTACTCATAGCGTTTAAACCCCCTCTTGGGCTTGAGGCTTGGCCGAAGAGGCGCTAATTGTTATGCGAAAGTAGGAGCGCAAAATGCCAGTTTTACTAAACACTCAAGACGCAGATTTTGAAAAGAATTTTACGGCGCTTTTATCTGCAAAACGCGAAGACAGCCCGGATGTTGATAGCAGTGTCGCTCGGATCATCGCGGATGTGCAACAGCGCGGTGATGCTGCGGTTCTGGACTTAACAGAAAAATATGACGGGGTTACGCTGCGCGCTGAGGAGTTGCAAATTTCCGCCGCAGAAATTGAAGCTGCTTGCGCGCAGGTTGGAGCGAAAGAGCGCTCTGCCTTGGAACTGGCCGCGGCGCGCATCACCGCCTATCACGAAAAGCAAAAACCTGAAGATGCCTATTGGACCGATAGCACGGGCGCTGAATTAGGCTGGCGCTGGACGCCCATATCAGCGGCCGGTCTGTACGTTCCAGGCGGGCTTGCCAGCTATCCCTCTTCGGTTTTGATGAATGCGATCCCGGCGAAAGTGGCCGGAGTAAGCCGTCTAAGCGTTGTGGTGCCTTGCCCGGGTGGTATTTTAAATCCGCTGGTTTTGCTGGCTTGTAAAATCGCGGGTGTAGATGAGGTGTATCGTATTGGCGGTGCGCAAGCGATCGCTGCTCTTGCCTATGGGACCCAGACGATCGCGCCTGTTGATAAGATTACTGGCCCAGGCAATGCCTATGTCGCCGCCGCAAAACGCCGCGTATTTGGAAAGGTGGGCATTGATATGATCGCTGGCCCCTCCGAAATATTGGTGATTGCGGATGTTGAAAATGATCCCAATTGGATTGCCTTGGATTTGTTAAGCCAAGCCGAACATGATGCAAACGCGCAATCTATATTGATCACGGATGATCCAGAATTTGCCGTTGCGGTTGCCGATGCGGTCGAAAATCAGCTTAAAACGCTTGAACGTCGCGAGATCGCCGCGGCCAGCTGGCGCGATTTTGGCGCGATCATCACCGTGTCCAGCCTGCGTGAGGCGGTTGCATTAAGCGATCGTATCGCCCCCGAACATTTGGAACTATGTGTGGCAGATCCCAAAGCCTTGAGCGCGCAGATTACCCATGCAGGGGCGATCTTTTTGGGCGGTTGGACGCCCGAAGCCATTGGCGATTATATTGGAGGTCCAAATCACGTCTTGCCCACCGCCCGCTCTGCCCGTTTCAGCAGTGGGCTGTCTGTGATGGATTTTCTCAAACGCACCACCCTTGCGATGATGCGCCCAGAGGCGTTACGCGCCATTGGGCCGGCGGCTGAAATTTTGGCGAGCTCGGAAAGCTTGCAGGCGCATGCGCTGTCGGTCACGGCGCGGCTGCGTAAATTGAATGATGGGGCTGATTAAGTGGCTGTCTCTGCTCTGGTCTTTCGAATCTGATCCGATTAAAATTCAATAACGAATAAAGGGTAGGCTTGTCTTTGACTGCGCGCGCTCTGCCCTTTTTTGCAATTGCAACTACCAACGTTTGATGGATGTCTGATGACCCATATTGTGCATATAGAGATCGATGATCAAAATCTGCCGGTTCCCACACCGGAGATTGAACAAGAGCGCCGCGTGGCGATGTTTGATCTGTTAGAACAAAATAATTTTGTTTTGCCGGCGCGCGGCCAGCGCGACATTGCGCCTGGGCCGTATCGCGTGCGTCTTTCAATTAAAGAAAAACGCTTGGTTTTTGATGTGGGCACTGAAACGCAGGTGAAAGTGGCTGAATTTCATCTGTCGCTTTCCCCGTTTCGGCAGGTGGTCAAGGATTACTGGGCGATTTGTGAAAGCTATTACGATGCTGTGAAACATATGCCACCCAGCCAGATTGAAACCGTCGATATGGCCCGTCGCGGCATTCATAATGAAGGCGCGCGGATTCTGAGCGAGCGGTTGGTTGATAAGGCCGAAATTGATAATGATACGGCGCGCCGCTTGTTTACACTTATTTGCGTTTTGCATTTTGGGGGTGAATAATATGTCGGATACTTTGCCCCAATCTATTTTATTTTGTTGTGACCATAATGCCGTGCGCTCTCCTATGGCGGAAGGCATTATGAAAAAGCTCTATGGCACTGAAATTTATGTGCAATCGGCGGGCGTGATGAATGATCTTGAAATTGACGGATTTGCGATCAGCGTCTGCGAAGAAATTGGCGTTGAGCTGTCGCGTCACCGCACCCGTAGTTTTGATGAAATGGCGCAGGGGGGCGATCACCTCTCTGCGTTTGATTTGGTGGTGGCTCTATCGCCTGCAAGCCAGCAACGCGCTTTGGAATTAACCCGCTTTTTTCATCTAGAGGTAGAATATTGGCCGATAATGGATCCGACGGAATTGGGCGAGAGCCGCGAGGTAAAAATGGCCTCTTATCGCCAGGCGCGCGATCAGATCGTCGATCATCTGAATAAGCGCTGGCGCGAATAATACAGAGCTGATTTCTGGCCCTCTGGCGCGGGTTGCGCCCGGCGGCCAGAAATCAGTTCGTGGTCTCTGTGATCTCTTTCAGCGCCGATAGCAATTGGCGGACTTCGCTTTTGGAATTATAGTGGCACAGCGATATGCGGATGCAATCGGACCATCCCATCGGGGATAAGATATTGCCCGAATAGTGATCGGCTTTGCGGGTATGGGTGCGAATACCGGCGCTGTTCAGCGCAGCGACCACATCGCTTGAGGCCTGCGCGGTCACGCGCAGCGCAACCAAGCCCTCGCGGCGTGGGTTTTCATAGCCGCCAATAACTTCAATCCCATCCATGTCTCGTATACCCGGCAAATTATCAGACCCATATAAAATGGCATCTGTTAGCGCTTTTTCGTGGTGCTGAATGGCCCATGACGCGGCTTCAAGCCGTTTGCGCAAATCGCCGCTATCGCTAAACTGACAGCCCAACCAATCCAAATAGTCAACGATATCTGAAATTGTGGCATAGGCGCCGGTATCGCGCGTGCCAAGTTCCCAATTTTCTGCAGGGCCGTTTAACAAGGTTTCATGATCAAGCTTGCTTAAACGATCAGAAATCCACCCATAGCCAAACCCATGGCGCGAAAACATTTTATAGGGCGAGATTGCATAGCCATCGACATGATAGCTGGCAAGGTTTAGCGCGCCATGCGCCGCATGTTGAATCCCGTCAACGATGATAAAGCAATCAGGCGCCACGGCGCGTATTGCGGCTGAAATAGCCGCAACATCCATTCCCATTCCGGTCACGGGGGAGGTATGCAAAATGGTGGCAACTCGTGTATCGGGCGTTACATGAGCTGCGTAATCCGCCGCCTCAACGGCGCCGGTTTCTTGATTATGGGGCACGCTGATATAGGGACGGTTTGTCGCCTTTGCCCAATGCTGCGCGGCGCTGCGCGAGGCAGGGTGCTCTACTCTGGACCCCAGAACAACGCCGCCCGCAGGCGCCGCCATCACGGCCGTGCGCACCATGCGAAACAATAATTCAGTGCCGCTTTCCCCCACAAAAAATTGACCATCTGGCGCGTTGAACAACACATGAGATTGATCTTTTGCTTTCTTGATAATCGCCATAAGCGCATGGCTGGCCGGATTATCCCGCCCTTGATTGTCGGGAATAGCCGCAAATTTTGCAGATGTTTCAACGGTTGATTTCAGGGTTAAGGCGCCGCCTGCATTTTCGAAAAACACGCGTGGGCCGGTAAACGGGCAGCTATCGACATGGGCAAATTTATCGCGAACCTGCGCCAATAGTCCGGGCTTTTCCTCAATCATCATATCACCCTATTTTTTTCTCTTCTCGCTTTGTGAAGGGTTACTGCTTTAAGCACAATCTCAATTTTTGGTTTGTCATGGATAATTGCTGAAATAGGTTTGCGCTCTTGGGCGTAAGCGGGCAAGATTGGCGTGCCCGCATTAGAAATGGGCAATAAGCGGTGTAGGGATAAATGGGCGAGCGGGTCACTGTGTTTGAAATGGGTCCACGGGATGGGCTGCAAAATGAGGCCGCGCCGATTGCGACAGCGGATAAAATTGCCTTGGTGAATGCGCTGTCAGAATG
>JADHOV010000079.1 GCA_016778765.1 Paracoccaceae bacterium
GTGGCTGGGGTGGTAGGATTCGAACCTACGGTACACGCTACCAAAAAGCGTTGCCTTACCGCTTGGCTACACCCCAATTGCGGGAGTTTGTACGATGCTGTGCCGCGGTGATCAAGGCAAAAAAGAAGTAGTGGCTGTCTTTATCGCTCATGGTTGAAATAGGGTGGGCAAATTTTGGTAAAATGTGTTTTAATTAAGATCTAAATTGTTTTTAGATCTTTTAGTCGAAAGCTTATTTATTGCCGCGCTCGCCTCAAAACTGAGGCTCGAACTAGTCCACTTGCCTCGAGTCGCAAGAGAAAGTAATAAACTTAATTCGGAGCGCCACTTAGGCTTGTCGCGACCCAATTTTATAAAGGTGAAGAAATAATAGCGGAAAATCATTATGACCGGCGCTCTGATGCGCCAATTTAATTATAAGGGTTGATTATGTTTGTTAGACAATCTTTAATATCAACTTGAAGAAAGATACATTTAGGGAGGAAATTATGGAAGATAAATTCATAGACTTACAGGCGCGAAAGCTAACGAATGGTAGTATTGATCGTCGTCAATTCATGATGAAGGCCTTGGCCACAGGCCTGACCGTTCCTGCGGCATTAAGTTTGGCCAACAAAGCGGAGGCTGCTTCTCCCAAACGTGGGGGAGTGCTCCGTCATGCAACTGGCTATGGCTCTACTGATGATTCCTTTGACCCGGGTACCTCTGCAAATGGCATGAGCCAAAATGTAATTTATACCCGCGGAAATCACTTAACGGAGGTTGATAACAACGGGAATCTGGCTGGAGAGTTGGCAGAAACTTTTGAAGCCTCGCCCGATGCAAAGACTTGGGTTTTCAACTTGCGTAAAGGCGTAGAATTTCACAATGGAAAATCTCTAACCGCGGACGATGTGATAGCGTCTATGGAGTATCATGGAGGTGAAAACGCGACGTCATCAGCAAAAGGAAACCTATCCAGCGTTGCTTCTATCAAGAAAGATGGTGATCACCGAGTAATTTTTGAACTAACTGAAGGTAATGCAGATTTTCCGTATTTGGCATCTGATTACCACATCATGATTATGGCTTCTAAAAACGGTACGGTTGATTCGCAGGACCCTGCCAACGGAACTGGTGCTTACATAGTGGAGTCTTATGAGCCGGGAGTTAAGTTTGTAGGCAAACGTAACCCAAATTACTTTAAGGAAGATCGCGGTCACTTTGATGAAGTACAACTGATTCCTGTTCTGGATGCAGCAGCGCGTCAAAGCGCGATAATGAGTGGGGATGCGGATTATGCAGATGCAATTCCAGCAAAAACAGTAAATCTGTTGTCACGTGTGCCTAATCTTGAAATCCTAGAAACCACAGGTACACAACATTATATTTTTCCGATGCGTTTGGATACAGAGCCTTTTGACAATTACCATGTGCGAAAAGCTTTGAAATACGCGATAAAGCGTCAAGAGCTGCTAGATAAAATTCTGCTCGGTCATGGAGTTGTTGGAAATGACATCCCAGTTTCTGCGGCGATGCCATTCTTAAATACCGAGCTCGAGCAATATGCGTTTAATCCTGAAAAAGCAGCGATGCATTATAAAAAGTCCGGTCATTCTGGCCCAATTCCACTTTCCGTTGCGGATGCCGGATTCTCAGGCGGCGTGTCGGCTGGTGAATTGATTGTTGAGTCGGCTAAAGAATGCGGTATTGAAATCCAGCTGGTACGCGAACCGAATGATGGTTATTGGTCTAACGTCTGGAACGTGAAAGGATGGTGCAACTCTTATTGGGGTGGCCGTCCGACACAGGATGTGATGTACCAAGCTGCCTATACCAAGGAAACTAATTGGAACGAAACGGCATGGCGTGAAACAGAGTCGGCTACCTTGTTTAACGAGTTGGTTGTGAAGGCGCGGTCTGAGACAGACAATGAAAAGCGTAAAGCGATGTACTGGCAGGCGCAAGCGCTTCTGCATGATGATGGTGGAGCGCTTATTCCTCTTTGGGCCAACTACATTCATGCGCATTCTAAAACCTTAGCGCATGGTACGGTTGCTGGAAATTGGATTAACGATGGCAATAAGGTATCAGAACGCTGGTGGTTTGCCTGAGTTATTAGTACTCAAGAGCTTTGGGTTAGCGTGCAGAACGGCGTGCTAACCTCTTTAGTTCAGAAACGCTTATGTGGAAATTCAAAACGTGCATCCAGTGGTAAGGACAGTATTTGTGCGGCTAGGATTGGGTGTTATAACACTAATCGCCGTTTCAATTATAATATTTTCTGCGTTAGAATTCTTACCAGGCGATTTTACGCAAGCTGTTTTGGGGCAGTTGGCAACTCCTGAAACAATTGCCGCATTTCGTAAAGAGTTGGGATTGGATCAGCCTGCTTATGTGCGTTATTTCAATTGGATTGGTGGCGTTGTGCAAGGCGATTTTGGAGATTCATTCTCGGGGCGAGGCCAGCTTACAGGTGGCACAGGCGGACCGAATCGTTCCCGTGCTGTGGTGGATCTGATAGAGCCTCGGCTATGGAATACGCTTTTTTTGGCTGGGATGACGGCACTTATAGCGGTACCTTTGTCACTATTTCTTGGCATTACGACGGCGCTCTATCGGAATTCCATATATGATCGAGTAGTGAATGTGTCATCTCTGACAACAATATCGTTCCCAGAATTTTTTGTAGCATATATTCTGATTTTAATTTTTGGCTCGCTTTGGCCGGTTTTACCGACCTTGGCTAATGTCGATGCCACCACGCCTTTGGGTGAGAGGATTATCCGTTGCGCTTTGCCCGCCATGGCTCTGACTTTAGTAATTATTGCTCACATGATGCGTATGACGCGCGCGGCCATTATCAACCTTTTAGCAAGCCCTTATATTCAGATGGCGCGCTTGTCTGGGGCCTCGCCCCGCGAGGTCATTATGAAGCACGCTCTTCCCAATGCCTGGGCGCCAATTACGACCGTAATTGCATTCAACCTTGCCTATCTGGTAGTAGGTGTAGTTGTAGTCGAGGTGGTGTTTGTTTATCCGGGCATCGGGCAATTGATGGTGGACTCGGTCACGAGTCGCAATATTCCAGTTGTGCAAGCTTGTGCTCTGATCTTCGCCGTAACCTATATTTTACTTAATTTACTCGCAGATATTATCGGAATTGTCACCAACCCAAGATTGCTACATCCAAAATGATAGAGGAAAAGCAAAACATTTCCGCGACCAATCAGGTGGGTGTTACTGTCCAACAACGCGGTCGCTGGAATAAGTGGACGCTAGAGCTGAAAAAATCAACGGGCACCGCTCGATTTGGAATGATCGTGATTGTTGCGTATATTTTTGTTGCAATTTTCGCCCCTTGGCTTGCGCCTTATGGCGAGTCACAAGTGTTTCCTGCGCCATATGAACCTTGGAGTAGTGAATTTATTTTTGGGACGGATCAGATCGGGCGCGATATTTTTTCACGTATGATCTAT
Organism: Paracoccaceae bacterium; assembly: GCA_016778765.1. Taxonomy (GTDB): domain Bacteria; phylum Pseudomonadota; class Alphaproteobacteria; order Rhodobacterales; family Rhodobacteraceae; genus Thalassovivens. The sequence goes on from JADHOV010000079.1 coordinate 3,459, forward strand.
GGCGCGCGCAATACTGTGGGAATTGCAGTGGCCACGACGTTTCTGGCTTTTTTGATCGGCGGATGCTTAGGCTTGACAGCGGCGATAAATCAATCTTGGCTTGACCAATTTTTAAGCCGTCTTGTTGATATATTAATGGCTATTCCATCACTGATCTTTGCGCTGGTATTATTGTCGATATTTGGAACGAATGTGGTGAATCTGATCATTATTATTGCGGTCTTAGATAGCACGAGAGTTTTCCGGCTCACCCGTGCGGTTTCTATGAATGTGGTGGTGATGGACTATGTGGAAGCGGCGCGGCTTCGCGGCGAAGGCTTAGGCTGGATTATGCGCCGTGAGATATTACCCAATATATTGCCACCCTTAATAGCTGAATTCGGCTTGCGGTTTTGTTTTGTGTTTTTAACCATAGCAGCCTTGTCGTTTCTTGGTGTTGGCGTCCAACCCCCTACGGCAGATTGGGGATCGATGGTGCGCGAAAATGCATCTCTCATCCAATTCGCTCAGTATGATTTGAAAGCTGGGCTTACACCTTTGTTACCGGCAGGTGCAATAGCGTTGCTAACTGTCGCTGTGAATTTTGTTGTGGATTGGTTCTTGCATAAAACAAGCGGGCTGCGTGATGAGCAATAAAACGGAAAAAGGCGATGTTCTGCTTGAGATAAAGGATTTAAAAATCCAAGGATTTTCAGATGAAAAATGGCACGACATAATAAAAGGCGTTGATCTGGAGCTGCATCGGGGTGAGGTGCTGGGCCTGATCGGGGAATCAGGGGCGGGCAAGTCAACCTTGGGGCTTGCCGCGATGGGCTATACCCAGCCGGGATGCCGCATAACGGGGGGTAAAATTCTTTTTGACGGATCTGATCTTGTGCAGCTATCTGAAAGTGAAAAGCGCGGGCTTTGGGGCAACCGAATGACCTATGTTGCACAATCTGCCGCCGCCTCCTTCAATCCTGCGCATCGCTTGCTTGACCAAACAACCGCCTCGACCATTCGCGCGAAGATTAAGCCGCGCGCAGAAGCACATTCAGATGCGAAAACCTTATATGGGGCGTTAAATTTACCCGATCCTGATCATATTGGGGATCGATATCCACACCAGGTTTCCGGTGGTCAATTGCAGCGCGTGATGACGGCTATGGCGATGTCGCCGCGCCCTGATTTGATCGTGTTTGACGAACCGACAACGGCGCTTGACGTCACCACGCAAGTAGAAGTTTTATCTTCGATGCGAGCGATTGTTGAAGAGTTCAACACTGCGGCTATTTACATCACGCATGATTTGGCCGTGGTGGCGCAAATGGCGGATGTGATCAAAGTGCTGCGCTATGGCGAAGAGGTGGAAGAGGCGAGCACGCGGGTGATGTTAAACGATCCCAAAGAGGCTTATACAAAATCGCTATGGTCCGTACGGGCGCTGGAGAAGCCAATTCAAAAACCAAGCGATACGTTACTGTCTTTAAAAGGAATTGATGCCAGTTATGGAACGGTTAAGGTTCTGCACCAAGTGGATATCGAGGTGCCCCGCGGTTCAACCGTTGCTGTGGTGGGCGAATCCGGTTCGGGCAAATCAACGACGGCGCGGGTGATCACTGGATTGCTGCCCCAGCTTGCAGGCAGCATAGAGTTTAATGGCGAGGCTCTGCCCAAAAAGCTGTCTGAGCGCAGCAAAGATCAAAAGCGCCGTATTCAGATGATTTATCAAATGGCTGATACGGCGATGAACCCGCGACAGACGGTGCGCGATATTATTGGTAGGCCGTTAGAGTTTTATCTTGGCATGCGCGGTGAAAAAAAAGAGGCGCGCATCGTTGAATTGCTTGAGATGATCGAGCTGGATGCAAGCTTTCTGGCGCGTTTGCCGGGTGAATTATCGGGGGGGCAGAAGCAACGGATTTGTATCGCGCGGGCGCTGGCTGCAGAACCCGAATTTGTGATTTGCGATGAAGTCACCTCAGCCTTGGATCAGATCGTGCAAGAAGGTATTTTAAAGCTGTTGCTGCGGCTTCAAGACGAGCTTGGCCTAACCTATTTGTTCATCACGCATGATATTTCAACGGTGAAAGCCATCGCGGATCAAGTGGTGGTGATGAATCAGGGCGAAGTGGTCGAACAAGGCCTAAAATTCGACGTGTTCCAACCGCCGCATCCCGACTATACAAATTTGCTGTTGTCATCCGTGCCTGAAATGGACCCAGATTGGCTGACCAATCTGTCACGGCAACGGGCCGAGACCGCAAGCTAAAAAATGCCAAGCCCAGGGCCGTTTTAACGCAGATCTCGGGGCAGGCTTTCCGATAGGTCTTTTTCAAAGATCAATTGTTCATTTTCATAGGCTTCCAGCCGTGCGGTTAGGTGAAAATGCGTCAGATCCGATGTCATATTTGCAAAGGTTTCCGTGCGCGTTACCCAGCCCTCACGGCTGTTTTCACAGGTCCAATGCGTGCGGGCGCTGGCGCAAAGTGGATCATCGGGGTGGATT
>JADHOV010000033.1 GCA_016778765.1 Paracoccaceae bacterium
CATATTCGCATCATGGGCGATAAGATTTCAGCCAAAGACACCATGAAAGCCCTCGGCGTGCCCTGCGTACCTGGTTCAGATGGCGGCGTTGCAACCTTGCAAGAGGCCTATCGCATTGGCGCAGAGTTTGGCTATCCAGTAATTGTCAAAGCCACCGCGGGGGGCGGAGGGCGCGGCATGAAAGTTGCCCAAAACGAAGCCGAGATGGAACAGGCATTTATGACCGCTCGCGCAGAAGGCAAAGCGGCTTTTGGCAATGATGAGGTTTACATAGAAAAATATCTTACGACTCCGCGCCATATTGAAATTCAAGTATTTGGCGATGGAAAAGGCAAATCGGTTCATCTTGGTGAAAGAGATTGCTCGTTACAGCGGCGGCACCAAAAAGTATTCGAAGAGGCCCCCGGCCCGGCTATCTCACCTGAAGAACGCGCCGCAATCGGAAAAGTATGCGCCGACGCCGTTGCTAAGATCAATTATATTGGCGCTGGAACCATTGAATTTTTATACGAAAATGGCGCCTTTTACTTCATCGAAATGAACACGCGTTTGCAAGTTGAACATCCGGTGACGGAGGCAATTTTTGGCGTGGATCTAGTGCGCGAACAAATTCGAGTTGCCAGTGGGCTTGAGATGAGCTTTTCGCAATCAGACTTGAATATTGATGGGCACGCGATAGAAGTGCGGATCAACGCTGAAAAACTGCCCAACTTTTCACCCTGCCCCGGTAAAATCACCGCCTATCATGCCCCTGGCGGATTGGGTGTGCGCATGGATAGCGCGCTTTACGCTGGCTATTCCATTCCGCCCTATTACGACAGTCTGATTGGAAAACTCATCGTGCATGGGCGCGACCGCCCGGAAGCATTGGCGCGTCTAAGCCGCGCCTTGGCTGAGTTGATCGTTGATGGCGTTGACTCAACCATTCCACTTTTTAAAGCACTTCTAAACGCGCAAGAGGTGTTGAGTGGAGATTACAATATTCACTGGCTGGAGGATTGGTTGGGATCGCAGGATTTTGACCAGGGTTAACAATGTTAGGAATATTCGGCACAGCAAAGCCCTTCATTTTGACAAGAAGTGACCGCATAGGCACGCGGCTTGAAGCGCTGAAATAAGGGGCGATACGCGTAATGGCAGATGACGCTTTTGCCCCTGAATTTTTGCTACAAGCTTATCGACAAGGCGTTTTTCCAATGTCGGAGGGACGGAATGATCCAGATATATTCTGGGTTGACCCAAAGTTTCGCGGAATATTTCCGTTGGATAATTATCACATCTCGCGTAGTTTAGGCCGAAGGATCCGTCAGGAAAATTACGAAATTCGGATCAATTCAGCCTTTCCAGACGTTATGCAAGCCTGCGCTGAGCGCAGCGAAACTTGGATCAACACGCGGATTTTTAACCTCTACTGCGAATTGGCCAAATTGGGCCATGCCCATTCCCTGGAAGTCTGGCAAAAGGGTAGGATGGCCGGAGGTGTTTATGGGCTAACAATCGGAGCTGCCTTTTTTGGTGAAAGCATGTTTTCTAGGCAGACGGATGGATCAAAAATCGCGCTGGCTTATCTTATCCACCGATTGAAGCACACAGGATTTAAGCTTTTTGACACTCAATTTATAACGCCGCATTTGCAATCTCTGGGAGCCCTCGAAATCAGCCGCGCCGATTATCATCAAAAGTTGCGCCATGCCCTGCGGGAAAATGGCGATTTTTTAAACAGACATTATTCTGTAGATGCTTCAGACATTGCGCAGCGCAAAACCCAAACATCATAACGTCGGTGATCCAGTGGATTTAAGGCCGGTGACGAGGCCACCATCCACCCCATAAATACCGGCGGCTGAAGCGGATCCTCAGAAATTGTGATATAAGCAAATGCATCGCCCATCGGATTATCGACTGGATAGCGACATTCGGAGAGTGCCACATTCAAGGCGCCAAGATCAAAAGAAGACCCGGCGCGCAGCGGAAAATCTTGTATGTCGCCGCTGACTTTGTCTAATCCGCGAAGTACCGCCCCATCCGCCGTTTGCACGGCGGATTGCGCCTGCCCAACCTGGGCAAAAATAGCGAACCCGATCAAAAAGCCAAAAAAGCCAAACCGCATCAGTTTTGGCCGTTAGACACGAACTTCAACAACAATTGAATCAAGCTAACCGAGCCTTGCGTGTCGATAACCTCATCACCAGCCTCTAAATAATCCAACGAGGCGCCAGGGATCACTTCGACAAAACTGCCGCCCAAAAGGCCTTCTGAAGCCACAGCCAAAGCACTGTCATCAGGAATTCGAACGTCATTTCTAACCGACAGGATAGATTCAGCGCGGTAAGTTTCGGAGTTCAATTTCAAATCGCTAATCGTACCAATTTTCACACCCGCTAGGCGAATGTCAGTGCCAACACTGATCCCCTCTGCCGAGCGGAAAGAGGCCGATATCGGGTATGAAGAAGATGATCCGGACAATCCGGTTGATTGCGCTAGGAATACCGCAAACCCCACCGCGAGGGCTAAAACCACCCCGCCAACGGCAATTTCAAGACGGTTCTCAGACATGCTAGAGCTCTCCGTTACCCTTCTGGTTGCCACGCTTCATAATCTTGTGCGGGCTTGGGGGACTGGAGGCGTAAGGATCCTGCCGGGGCATAGGCAGATTGCGTGCCCGTTAAATTTTCTTGATGCGCCTTTTCCCAAGTTTTACGCTTTAACGGCGCAACATTGGGAGGATCGTTCCAAGTATGATGAAGCCATCCATGCCAATCAGGGCTAACACGACTGGCTTCGATTTCTCCATTAAAAATAACCCACCGGCGGCTATCATCAGCATTTTGGTAATAGGTATTGCCCTGCTCATCCATGCCCACTTTAAGCCCCCTGCGCCATGTGAACAGCTGCGTGTTTAAGGTTTGACCATGCCACCACGTAAACGCCCTTAGCAGGCCTTTCAAAACACCCATGACACTCTCCAAATCGCAAATAATCTCATTTACCCGAACGCTCTATAAGGTTGCACCCTAAAGGTAAATAACCGAATTCGCGCCCCCCATAACTCTAACCCTAACCAGCAGTTGCCGATTCTTTTTTAGCATCAGAATAAATCATCAAAGGCGCCACATCGGAATTAACCGAATCTTCATTCACAACAACCTCTTGAACCTCGTCCATACCTGGCAAATCAAACATCGTATCCAGCAAGATATCTTCTAGGATTGAGCGCAATCCGCGGGCACCAGTTTTACGTTTGATCGCCCGTTGTGCGATTGCCTCGAGCGCTTCATCGGTGAATGTCAGGTTTGTTTCCTCCAGCTCAAACAAACGCTGATATTGCTTCACCAACGCATTTTTAGGCTGAGTCAAAATCGTGACTAGCGCGTCTTGATCCAGGTCTTCTAGCGTCGCCAAAACGGGCAAACGCCCCACAAATTCGGGAATAAGACCAAATTTTAGAAGATCTTCGGGTTCTAAATCTTGAAAAACCTCACCCACACCGCGCTCATCATTATCGCGCACATCGGCACCAAACCCCATCGCGCTGCCTTTGCCACGCTGCGCAATAATCTTATCCAACCCAGCGAACGCGCCACCGCAAATGAATAAAATATTGGTCGTATCCACTTGTAAAAACTCTTGCTGCGGATGCTTTCGCCCCCCTTGCGGAGGTACACTTGCAACAGTGCCCTCCATAAGCTTCAGCAAAGCTTGTTGAACCCCCTCACCCGACACATCCCGAGTGATCGATGGATTTTCAGATTTCCGGGTGATTTTATCAACTTCATCGATGTAAACGATGCCGCGCTGGGCACGTTCGACATTATATTCAGACGCTTGCAGAAGCTTCAAAATAATATTTTCGACATCCTCGCCAACATATCCGGCTTCAGTCAGAGTGGTTGCATCCGCCATTGTGAAGGGCACTTCTAGAATCCGTGCTAAGGTCTGGGCAAGCAAGGTTTTGCCGCAGCCAGTTGGACCGATCAGCAAAATGTTGGATTTTGACAATTCGATATCGCCCGATTTAGCAGCGTGATTCAAACGTTTATAATGGTTGTGAACCGCCACCGATAAGACACGTTTGGCAACGCTTTGACCAATCACATAATCGTCAAGCACGCCGCAAATTTCGCGCGGCGTTGGAACCCCTTCTGAGGATTTCAAGCCCGAGCTTTTGGTTTCCTCGCGGATAATATCCATGCAGAGCTCGACGCATTCGTCACAGATGAACACCGTCGGACCAGCGATCAGCTTTCGCACCTCATGCTGGCTTTTACCGCAGAAGCTGCAATAAAGAGTATTTTTGCTTTCACCACCGGAATTTGATGCCATGTTCTACCCTTTTGGATTTTAGAAATCCTAAAAAAAACTTTACGCGTCTGCATATAGTGCCTGCTAGCTTAAGCTAGGCGTGGCGGCTCTACAATGCCAAAATTTTGCTTCAAACCTCCTGCCTTTGCGGGCGCTGTCACAAGACGAACCTTATTCCGCGTCATCTTTCGCGCGGTTGGTCACGATTTCATCAATCAATCCCCAGTCTTTCGCATCTTCGGGTGACATAAAATTATCGCGCTCAAGAGCCGATTCAACCTGATCAAGATCCTGGCCGGTATGCGTCACATAGATTTCATTCAGGCGTTTCTTGAGCTTTAATGTTTCTTCAGCGTGTATCATGATATCAGTGGCTTGCCCCTGATATCCACCCGAGGGTTGGTGCACCATAATCCGACTATTTGGAAGCGAGAAGCGCATGCCTTTTTCACCTGCCGTAAGCAGTAATGACCCCATTGAAGCCGCCTGCCCGATCACAAGCGTTGAAACTTTGGGTTTGATATATTGCATCGTATCATAAATCGACAATCCACTGGTCACTACACCGCCCGGGCTGTTGATATACATGCTAATCTCTTTAGAGGGGTTCTCCGCCTCAAGATGTAGCAACTGCGCAACGATCAAGCTGGACATCCCATCATGGACGGGACCGCTGAGAAAAATGATCCGCTCTTTTAAAAGCCTTGAGAAGATATCATAGGCGCGCTCGCCGCGGCTGGTTTGCTCAACCACCATCGGAACCAAGCTGTTCATATATGTGTCTAATGGATCTTTCATTCTGCCCTGCCTATTCCTAAGGATATCTAAGTAATAAGAGTCTTAGTGCTGCAACCCTCGCTCTGCAATAGCTCACGCATATTAAACCTGCTTGCAAAGCTGGCAACTCGCTTGTTTTAGACAAAACCCACGCTTTTAAGTAACATTTGATCCTCTTAAGCTTCATATGCTTCTAAAACAAAAGCCAAAACCCGTTTGTTTTTACCGCCTTGAAATCATCCGCTTTCGGATTACTTCTAAAACGACGGCAATAACGGAATTTTTAATGCAGGCTTGTTCAGGATCGCGAGAAGAAGCCCTTGTGCTTTTGACAGCTTTTTTACCAAAAGCTGGAAAATCCTATGCAGAAAACCGAAACTTTGAACTGGGCGCGGGCCAGCATAAACATGTGTCGCAGCTCTCTGCTTATATAAAACGCCGCATTATAACGGAAGAAGAGGTTTTGAGAAAAGTGCTGTCAGTGCATTCTCTCAACGAGGCCGGAAAATTCATTGATGAGATTTTTTGGCGCACATACTTCAAGGGATGGCTCGAAAGCAGACCTCATATTTGGGCGCAATACTGCACCGATGTGCAGCACCTAACTCATGATTTGCAAACTCAATCGGGCCTGCGCGATCGTTGGGCAGCAGCCTGCCTTGGCGAAACCGGGATAGATTGTTTTGATGCCTGGGCAAAAGAACTGGCAGAAACCGGATATCTGCACAATCATGCAAGAATGTGGTTTGCCTCGATCTGGGTTTACACGCTGCAGTTGCCCTGGCAATTGGGTGCTGACTTTTTTTTGCGGCACCTTCTGGATGGCGATGCTGCCTCAAACACGCTAAGCTGGCGCTGGGTGGTTGGCTTGCATTCTGTTGGGAAAACCTATCTGGCGCGCGCCGAAAATATTCAACGCTTCACCAATGGCCGCTTCGCCCCCAAAGGATTGGCCCAGGTCGCGCCGCCGCTGAACGACACCGCGCATACGACACGCCCTAAAACAATAGACCCACCCAATCGTTACCTAGACGGGCACAAAACTGGCTTCTTGCTTCATTCAGAGGATCTAAATATTGCCCATCTCACTCATCATAGCGATTGCATCGCATCGGCCGCTTATCGCCCGGTTGATGCGGGCACTATGCTGGTTTCGAGCCCGAAATTGCTTGAATTTAACAACGCAGCTTTGGATGCTGCGACAAAGCACTGGAAACCCAACCTGCTCAATTGCTGCGACGTGACCACCCCCGAGGGGATCTTGTCTTGGGCGCTAGAAAACAAATTAGAGCAAATAGTCACACCCTACGTCGCGGTAGGGAATACGTCACAGATGCTTGAAAAATGTAAACATCTATTGAGTAATCACGGCGTTCAGTTAACGCAAGTGATGCGCGAGTACGATATTGTTTCTTGGCCATATGCCACAAAAGGCTTCTTCAAATTCAGAGAAAAAATTCCGAAAATCTTAACGTCGCTCTCGATAATTTAACGCGTTTCGGCCAATCGGGCGACATATCGCGCCAGCGTGTCTATTTCTAGGTTGACCAAATCCCCTACAGCCATGTCGTCCCAAGTTGTGACCGTTTTGGTATGGGGAATAAAATTGACGCCGAAGCTTTCATCCCCAACCTCATTCACCGTTAGCGAGGTGCCGTTCAAAGCCACCGACCCTTTTGGGGCTATAAAACGCGCAAGATCTTTCGCCACTTTAAATTCAACCCGCGTGCTGTCGCCCTCCTCGGTGATGGCCGTGATTTCAGCAATACCATCAACATGGCCCGACACGATATGCCCGCCAAGTTCATCGCCCAATTTGAGCGCACGCTCGAGATTTACCCGCCCCCCTTCAACCCAAGCCGATCTACTGTTTGCCGCCGTATCAGCTGGCCCAATATTGGTTTTTGAAACCGTTTCTGCACTAATATCAACATCAAACCAACCAACGCCAAAATCAACAACAGTCAGACACACACCATTGCACGCGATCGATGCACCCAAGACGATCGTCTCATGGTCATAGCTGGTTTTTAACCTGGCTCTGATATCGCCACGAAGCTCAACGCGTTCAATCTGCCCAATATCGGTGATGATCCCAGTAAACATTGTTCGGTGACTCCAAATTTTCTTATCTTCGCCGCAATTATGCCAAAAATTTAGCGCATTCGAGCGACAGCCCTTGGCCTGTATAGATATGGAACATTTCACGCTTATGAACAATGACCTGCAGAAAAAACGTATGTTTCTTTTTCTACAAGGGCCGCATGGACCTTTTTTTTCACAGCTGGCATGTGCGCTTGAAAGCTATGGCCACGCCACCAGCCAAATTGGCTTTAATCAGGGCGATAAAACCTTTTGGGCAAATAAGCGAAGTTTTATTCCTTTCACTCTACCAATCGATGCGTGGAGCGGGTTTTTGCAACGAGAATTTCGAGAAAAGCAGATCACAGATCTTGTGATCTATAACGACACGCGCCCCTTCCATAAAACTGCCATTCAAGCCGCGCATGCCAAAGGCATAAACGTTCATATCTTTGAAGAGGGCTATTTAAGACCCTATTGGATCACCTATGAGCGCGACGGCAGCAATGGAAATTCAAAATTAATGTCCCTCGCCCAGAGCGCTGTTGTTCCCGATCACTTGATCCGCGATTCAGATCCCGTGCCTGCGCCCTGTCATTGGGGGGATATGCGCGAACATATTTTCTACGATGCTGTCTATCATTGGTGCATTCTGTGCGCCAATCGTCAATTTCCCAATTTTACCTCGCACCGAGAGATCAGCATTAGGAAGGAATTTCGGCTTCATTTAAAGCAATTGGTTTTTACGCCGGCGCGGATAGCGGCACGTTTCTGGGCAAATTTAACCTTAAAGTTTCGGACCTATCCCTATCATTTGATTTTGATGCAATTGCAGCATGACAGCGCAATTCAAAACCACTCTCCCTTCAAAACGAACGCCAGTTTTCTTGAATTCGTTCTTCGAAGTTTTGCAAATAACGCCGCGCCGCATCATCATCTTGTTATCAAAGCGCACCCTTTGGAAGACGGTCGTTCAGAGATCGCATATCATTTGCGAAGACTAGGTGCAAAATTCGATATTAACAGGCGTATTCACTATCTTCCCGGCGGCAAGCTCGCGCATGTCTTAGATCCCACACTCAGCGTTGTGACCGTCAATTCAACCGCCGGGCAACAAGCCTTATGGCGAGGTATTCCAGTAAAAACGTTGGGAAAGGCGATTTACAATCAAAATAAATTTGTCTCCGAGCAATCGCTTGATGCGTTTTTTGCAGACCCAAAAGCTCCAAATCTCCAAGCTTACAAAGCGTTTCGAAACTTTTTATTACTGACATCGCAAATACCTGGCGGGTTTTATTCAAAAGCCGGGCGGCAGCAAGCAATTGCCCGCCTTGCAAAGAAAATGTTTCATCCACTAGACCCCTATAGCGCTTATTTAACGGATCAGCCCTGTCTTAAGAATCCGGATGGTTTTACCCTATCGACCGCGCACGCACCCGCATTGGTGGCAGCCGAATGACCCCCTTATCTCGCATTTTTTTAAGTGTATGTCGCTTTCAACCCGCATCGCCCGGATGGCTGGTTCGCCAGATCGCGGGGCTTATCTGTTTAAGCAGCGTTATGGCGTGCGAATTGCCCAGAGTTGGCCCGACGCGAGCAGAGATTATTGCCGATTTAAACACAACTGAAAAAAATCTTATTGTCGAAGTTGACGCCGCCGTTGCACGAAGAACCGCTAGTATCCCTGCCTTGGGCTTTTCTAATAAATTCAAATCAGCCGCCATGCTGGGCTCCGATACGATACAGCCTGGTGATACATAAGGCCTGACGATTTGGGAAAGCGTGGAAAGCAGTCTTTTGGCAGCCCAAAACAGCAATTCAACGATCCTTGACGAGGTACAGGTGGATGGCGAGGGGTATATTTTCATTCCCTATGCTGGGCGGATCAAAGCAGCTGGGCATTCACCTGACTCGATCCGCCAGCATTTAACGGAAATCTTGCAGGTGCAAACCCCTGACCCGCAGGTGCAAGTACGCCGCAGCTCGGGAGATGGCGCGACCGTATCGGTGATTGGCGCCGTGGTGCAACAGGGCATCTATCCTATAGAACGCCCAACGCGAACGCTGGGTGCCATGCTGGCCCGAGCAGGCGGCGTGACCATCGAACCCGAGGTGGCGCAAATCACCATTTTACGCGGAAGTCTTTTGGAAAAGGTCTGGTTTCAAGACCTTTATAACCACCCGAACACCGATATTTCGCTGCGTGCAGGAGATAGAGTTCTTGTCGAGACCGACACACGCGCCTTCACCTCTTTAGGATCCACGGGCACACAAGCAAGTATTGTATTTCCCACGCAAACGATCTCGGCAATCGAAGCCTTGGCCTTGGTGGGGGGCTTATCGCCCGTTACCTCTGACCCACAGGGCATTTTCGTGTTTCGCAATGAGGCCGCCAAAACCGCCAATCATGTCTTGGGCCGCTCGGATCTAACTGGCGAGGTTAAAATTGTTTATATTTTGGATTTAACAAAGCCAACAGGCATCTTTATCGCCCGCGATTTCACCATCCGTGATCAAGATACCGTTTACGTTACCGAGGCCGCCTTTACCCAATGGAACAAGCTTATTGCCGCCGTTACCGGATCTTTAGACACTGTAAACACGATCAATCAATCCGCGAATACGCTCTCGTTAAAACCCTAAGCGATGCAAGCGCCTCTCGCTAATAAAAAACGCCGCGTGGTTCAATCACTGCACCAAAAGCCTGTTTTTTGGTATAGTTTAGGCCTTTTACACAACCGCCGCCTGGCGCGTATTCTGGCACTATCAGGATATCAGCTGACGCTGGGCCTTCCATTTGCGCAAACTGAAGTTCTGATCTGGGGAAAATCGGCAGCCGCGCGGCGTGGCCAAAAGATAGCTAAGCGTTTCAACGCACCACTTCTTTATTGCGAAGATGCATTTTTACGATCTCTTTTTCCCGCCAAGTTAGGTAAGGAGCCCCCGATCGGCATGATGCTCGACAAAGGGGGCTTCCATTACGACCCGGCGCAACCCAGCGATCTGGAACAGATTCTGCAGCATGAACCGCTAAACGATCCACACGAGTTGCAGCGCGCAGAAGACGCAGTATCTCGGCTTCAAGACCAGCACCTTTCCAAATATTCAGCCTTTGACCCGCGCATGCCGCTTCCCGAACCCGGGTTCATTTTGCTGATCGATCAAACCCGCGGCGATGGTGCTGTACGCGCGTCTGGCGGTGGGCAAATAGACTTCGACGCAATGCTTGCCCACGCAAAAGCCCATTTCCCCGATCATAAAATCATTATCAGAACCCACCCAGAAACGCGGTTCAATCTGCGCGAAGGTTATTTTTCAGCGCGGCATTGCGATAGCCCACAGATCACGCTTTTCAATCGCGCAACTTCGCCCTGGCATCTCCTGGAACGCGCCAAAGCAGTGTATAGCTTTTCGTCACAGTTAGGTTTTGAGGCGATTTTAGCGGGGCACCACCCACATATATTTGGGCAACCTTTTTATGCAGGCTGGGGCTTAACAGTGGATCACAAGCCTATGCCTTGGCGAAGCCGAAAGCTTAGCTCTAGCCAATTGTTTTTTTGCGGCAATGATTAAATATCCAATTTGGTATGATGCCTATCGGGACCGCTTATGCAGTTTAGAAACCATATTAGACAATTTGGAAGCCAAAACCCGCACGTGGCGCGAAGATCATCAAGGCTGGTCTGCTTCGGGCATTAGCCGGTGGAAACGGCAGCATTTTCGGGCTTTTTTTGGCCGATACAAATCCGTGAAATTTCAAAACACACCCAGCGAAGACCTAAAAGGGAACCCGCGCAAAAGGATGGTTTGGGCCAGCGCACAACAATCGGCCGGCACATCTGTCACGCGCATCGAAGACGGGTTCCTGCGCTCGCAGGGTTTGGGGGCTAATTTGGTGCCGCCGCTTTCCCTAATTTGTGACGATCTTGGCATTTATTACGACCCTTCCCAAGAAAGCCGGCTTGAGCGCATATTGTTAAAAATGCTTCCGCTTCGCGCGGATCAGACGCGGCGCATCAAAACGCTGCAAAGGAGGTTGATTGACCATAATCTGACAAAATACAATCTTCATAGAGCCTATAACCTGCAGCAAGAAACAAGCTGCATTCTGGTGCCGGGACAAGTTGCCGATGATGCCTCTGTGCTGTGCGGCGGTGGCCCAAAGGGTGACAATCTATCGCTTTTAAAGCGCGTTAGGCGCGCCAATCCAAACGCCTTTATTCTTTATAAGCCGCACCCGGATGTGGAAAGCAATTTAAGGCGTGGCGCCTTACCTAAAAAAACTGTTCTGCGCTATGCCGATGATTGCCTCGAAAATTGTGGCGCAGCGCAGGCCCTTGAGAGCTGTGATGAGGTGTACACTGGCACATCACTGATGGGGTTTGAAGCGCTGCTACGCGGTATTTCCGTTACAACATATGGGCAACCATTTTATGCAGGCTGGGGATTCACCAATGATCTAGGGCCTAAAATCGCACGGCGCAAACCCGGCCTAACCTTGCAGGAATTTTTATACGGATGCCTGATAATATACCCGCGCTACTTTGATCCAGTCACGCGCAGGGCTTGCCCCGTTGAAGTGGTGGTAGATCGATTGCTGGACCCTGGTGCGCATCGCTCAAGCCAGGCGAACAGAGCGCTCGCCAAACTGCAGGGTTGGTTTGCCAAGCCCGATCCGTTTTGGCGTTAAGCCAGGATTTGTACGAAACAAACCTAGCAGCGCCGCCAAATTTGCAACAGATCGGGGCCAATGGCCTGCGCCTTATGCGCAACGAAGCGCTTTGCCTCTTTCAAGTGATTGATGGGCAAATCCCCGATCACCGGCTCGGCGCGCGCGCCCAGCACAAGCCCGGCAGTGACTCCCATCAGCTCATCGACAAGGTCTTCTTTCAGCAGAGCCGCTGCCAGTGCCCCTCCGCCTTCGCAAAAAACCCGTGTCAGGCCCTTTTGCGCCAAACGCTGCGCAACATCTTTAAGGTCAAGATTGTTTTTATCCGCCGCACATTCGATCAACACCGCCCCAAGCTTTTGCCATGCCCTTAAGCGCGCTTTATTGGCCTGCGGGCCATGGCAGATCCAGACAGGCACGCTTTTCGCCGTTTGCGCCAAGTGATGGGTCTCGGGAAGATCAGCGCCATTGCTAACCACCACACGTACCGGCTGCCGCTCAATGCCGATATCCCGAACGGTCAGATTGGGATTGTCACGGCGCACCGTCCCCCCCCCAACCAAAACGGCATCATAGCGAGCCCGCATCCCATGCACCCATCGCCGCGCCAAAGGCCCGGTAATCCATTGGCTTTCGCCATTTTCCATCGCCGATTTGCCATCAAAGCTGGCCGCCATTTTCAACGCTACATGCGGCCTGCCACGCAGAATCCGATTAAAAAAGCCCGCGTGATCCCAGGCAGCAGCCTCTGCCTCTACTCCTTCAACAACCTCAATGCCCGCAGCTTTTAATGCTGCCACCCCGCGCCCCGCAACCCGGGGATCTGGATCTGCCGCACCAATCACAACCCGCGCAACTTTGGCCGCAATCAGCGCATCACAACAAGGACCGGTCTGCCCTTGATGCGCACAGGGCTCTAACGTGACAAAGGCAGTGGCGCCCGCTGCCAACGCGCCCGCGCGTTTCAACGCCTGTGCTTCGGCATGCGGACGCCCCCCTATCGCGGTCCAACCGCGGCCAACAACGCGTCCCTCTTTTACGATCACGCAGCCCACTGCCGGATTGGGCCAGCATTGGCCTTGATTGCGCCGCCCCAAAGCCAGCGCATGCGTCATGAACTGGTGATCTTGCAACGACCTTGCCTATTCTTCAGTGGGTATATTGGGCCTTAATTCACTGACAAATTTATCGAAATCATCGGCAGCCTGAAAGTTTTTATAAACGCTCGCAAAGCGCACATAGGCCACCGTATCGATGCGCGCCAGCGCCTCCATAACGATCTCACCGATTTTCTTTGAATTAATATCGGTTTCGCCAAGGCTTTCCAGACGCCGTACGATCCCCGAAATCATTTGCTCCATCCGCTCGTTTTCAATTGGCCGTTTTTGCAGCGCAATACGAATGGAACGCTCGAGCTTGTCGCGATCAAAATCTTCGCGTCGTCCATTCGACTTAATCACCACAAGATCGCGCAATTGCACCCGCTCATAAGTGGTAAAGCGCCCCACGCAAGCTGCACAAAACCGACGGCGTCGAATTGCAACATGGTCTTCAGCGGGGCGGGAATCTTTCACTTGAGTATCAATATTCCCACAGAACGGGCAACGCATTGGCATATCCTTTGGCATAAGACTGGCCCGAATTTGCGGGCCAAATACTGTTTTACACGAGCACTATAGGGCAACCGCAATGCTTTGTGTAGTCTGCTTTTTTGATCACTACAGATAGATTTTGATGAATTTCATAAGGCCTGCCCAGACACCTATAGCGCCGCTATACCTGTACAGAAACAGGAGACACGTTCAAAAAATGGTTAACAGGGCGCAGCGCATTTACATGGGCGCGGGCAGCTGATCGCGCAAGACAGAGGCAATGATCCGACGCTGATGCGGCGCCACGCGATGTTCGACTAGGTAAATCCCCTGCCACGTCCCCAATGCCAATTGGCCCTCATGCAGTGGAATAGTTAGAAATGTCGGTAAAAGCGCGGCTTTTATATGCGCCGGCATATCATCCGCACCTTCATAAAGATGGGTCAAATATGACATGGAAGGATGGGTTGCCGGCGGCACCAAACGATCAAAAAATGCCATTAAATCAGAGCGCACATCCTGGTCAGCGTTTTCTTGAATCAACAAACTTGCCGAACTGTGCTGAACGAATAAATTTACCAGACCGTTACCTTGCACCCACCGAGCGATCCGATCGGTAAGCTCATATAGCCGCGGACCATCCGTTTGTACAATGAAAGTCTTTTGCATCATACCCGCTCAACCGGTTTCTCACATTTGGCTTGCGCTTATCAAACCGCCCTAATTTCACCAGATGCATTGAATGCATCTAGCCTGTAAACCGGCCAAGTAGCGTGTTTATTGATCCAAGAAACTACGCAATTTGCGCGAGCGTGACGGGTGCTTTAATTTGCGCAAAGCCTTGGCTTCGATCTGCCGGATCCGCTCGCGCGTCACGCTGAATTGCTGCCCCACTTCTTCAAGCGTGTGATCCGTATTCATGCCAATCCCGAAGCGCATGCGCAAAACCCGCTCTTCCCGCGGCGTGAGTGATGACAGCACGCGCGTTGTGGTTTCCTTCAGATTCTCTTGAATTGCGCTGTCCAATGGCAAGACTGCGTTAGAATCTGGGATAAAATCACCCAGTTGCGAATCTTCTTCATCGCCGATCGGGGTTTCGAGTGAAATCGGCTCTTTGGCGATTTTCATCACTTTGCGGACTTTTTCCAACGGCATTTGGAGTTTAGCAGCCAATTCCTCGGGCGTTGGTTCGCGCCCAATCTCATGCAGCATCTGCCGGCCGGTTCGCACCAGCTTGTTGATGGTTTCAATCATATGAACAGGAATACGAATGGTTCGCGCCTGATCAGCTATCGAACGGGTGATCGCTTGGCGAATCCACCATGTCGCATAGGTTGAAAACTTATACCCACGCCGATATTCAAACTTATCCACAGCCTTCATCAGGCCAATATTACCTTCTTGAATTAAATCTAGAAATTGCAAGCCGCGGTTCGTGTATTTTTTAGCAATTGAAATCACCAAACGCAGGTTTGCTTCAACCATTTCTTTCTTGGCTTGGCGGGCTTCTTTCTCGCCTTTTTGAACCTGCGCCACTATGCGTCTAAATTCGCTTATATCCAAACCGATATATTGACCAACCTGCGCCATATCACTGCGCAACCCTTCCGCTTTATCGGTAGAGCGTTCGATGAACATTTGCCATCCCCGGCCGGATTTCTCAGCCATGCGTTCCATCCAATTGGGATCGAGTTCATGGCCCCGATATTCATCGATGAACTCGCGGCGGTTGATCCGCGCTTGATCCGCCAATTTAACCATGGAACTATCAATCTGCATGATGCGCCGATTGATGCCATACAGCTGATCAATCAGTGCCTCAATCCGGTTATTGTGCAAATGAAGCCCGTTGACCAGCTCGACAATTTCAGCGCGCAATGCCTGATATGTTGCCTCTTCTGTCTCAGTAAAGCTGCTATCTTCATTCAAAGTTGCAGAAATCCGCGAATCCTGCATATCGGATAATTTGATATAATCGGATGCAATACGATCAAGCGTTTCAAGCACCTGAAGTTTCAACGCCGCTTCCATCGCTGCCAAAGACAGGTTGGACTGATCGTCTTCATCGTCATCATCATCGTCATCGCTCAGTATTGGATTGCCATCTGCATCCAACTCTTCGGATTGGGCCTCCTTTTGCTGCCCAACCGCGACATTGCCGGTTGCCAGTTCATTTTCGCCTTCACCATCTTCTTCCATTTGATTGCCGAAGGTGGTTTCCAAATCGATCACTTCGCGCAGCAGAATCTCTTCGCTCAGCAATTCATCGCGCCAAATTGTGATCGCCTGAAACGTCAAAGGGCTTTCGCATAGCCCAAGGATCATCGTGTTGCGCCCTGCCTCGATCCGTTTGGCAATCGCAATTTCACCTTCGCGGCTGAGCAGCTCAACCGAGCCCATTTCACGAAGATACATGCGCACGGGATCATCGGTGCGATCAAGCTTTTCGGTTTCTCCCGAGGATAGCGCCACATCTTTACCGCCTGTCACCGCGACCAGATCCGTGGCTCCTTTTTCTTCTTCTTCGATCTCTTCATCTTCAATGATATTGATGCCCATTTCAGACAGCATCGACATCACATCTTCAATTTGTTCGGAAGAAACCTGATCAGGTGGCAATACCTGATTAAGTTGATCATATGTTATATAACCACGTTCACGCGCTTCACCGATCATTTTCTTGACTGCGGCTTGACTCATATCAAG
Organism: Paracoccaceae bacterium; assembly: GCA_016778765.1. Classification (GTDB taxonomy): domain Bacteria; phylum Pseudomonadota; class Alphaproteobacteria; order Rhodobacterales; family Rhodobacteraceae; genus Thalassovivens. The sequence continues at coordinate 16,129 of JADHOV010000033.1, forward strand.
GGAGATCTCGGCGTCCTGATCATCTGTCTTGCGATCGTCGGTGTCTTTAGCGGCCATTCAGCACTCCTAATTTAACGCGGGTGATTCGTTTCTGACAAGAGATAACGGAATCAGATGATTCGGCTACCCCGTTTACAGCACTTTATTTACCGATATCTCTCTATTTAGTCAGTTTTTTGGCTTTTGAAAGGAAATCCCCCCCAAAATTTCATCGAATCGGTCTTTTTCACTGCGGTTGATTCGGGCACCGTTCCGCGCCATCTGATATTGAACCTTATCTTCTTGGACTGATTTTAAAGCATTATGCCCCGCCCTAGCAGCTTCCTTCAGACGCCAAACAGCGGTTTCATCCAAGGCCTCCTCTCCGGCCTCTTGCAGCTCTTTCAATTCTGCGGCCAGACCTTTCTGGCTGGAAAGTTTCCCCAAAGCTTCTAAAATCGTAGCGCGGGCATTTTCTGTTTGATCCGAATCGAGCAAACGGGCAGCCATGCGCACATGCCCAGCAGAAAACAGTTTTTCGATCACCTGAGGCCCTAGCTCAGCGGCGATCTGGGCCTCTAACTCAGAGCGCGTTTGATTTTTGCTTAGCACCATGAGGCGGAGCATTGCGTTTAAATTTTGATCATCAAAATCAACACCTTCGAGTAAGCTGCGCACATCCTCCAACACAGCTGGGCAGACCAGCACGGCCGCAACGATCACTGCCTCATGAATATATTGAGCAACTCTATCATTACCTGAGGCGAGCGCTGAAGCTTTGGTGCTTTGCTGAGGTTTTCCCGGCAGGCTTGCCGCTTGACCACGCTTGCCGCCCTTCTTGCCATGGTTTCGAAACAACGCCCAGCGCAAATCTTTCAGCGTCGCTTCATAATGCAACCGCAGGCCGTGATCCTTGATCAACTTGGTCTTACTCGCCAACGCTTTATCCAAGCCGGCTTTGCGCTCCGGGCTATCAAACGGTCCAGCCGCCATTTCGCGCTGCCAGAGCAGCTCAACCATAGGCATCGATTTTTGCAGCAATTTGCGCAAGGCGCCAGCCCCGGATTGGCGAATGAGATCGTCTGGGTCTTGGCCTTCGGGCATCAAGGCAAACCGCAAAGCACGGCCGGCTTCCAACGCCGGCAACGCCAAATCGATTAATCGATAGGCTGCTCTCAAGCCCGCTTTATCGCCATCAAGTGCCACAATAGGCTCGGGGGTCATGCGCCATAACAGCGAAAGCTGGGTTTCAGTGATGGCTGTGCCCAGCGGCGCAACCGCGGCCTCAAAGCCCGCTTCAACCAATGCGATTACATCCATATACCCTTCGGCTACAATCAATGGCTGATCCGGTCCAACGGCCTTTCTGGCAGGGCCCATATTGTAGAGCGTGCGCCCTTTATCGAACAAAACAGTTTCAGGAGAATTGAGGTATTTGGCCTTGGCAGCCGGATCAAGCGCGCGCCCGCCAAAAGCAATGCACTGCCCACGGGCATCACGAATAGGAAACATGATCCGTCCACGAAACCGGTCATACGGGGCTCTGCCCTCTTCGGGCTGGATACAAAGGCCTGTTTCAATAAGCTTTTCAGGGGCAACACCGGCAGCTTTAAAATGCTGTATAAGCGCAGAGCGATCTTCTGGCGCAAAGCCAATGCCAAAGCGCGCTTGCGCCTCTTCAGACAGCCCACGCCCAGACAAATAGCGCCGCGCATCAGCAGCGGCGTTTGTTTTCAGGCTTAAGCGAAAAAAGCGAACCGCTTGCTCCATGACATCGACAAGCGCACCTTTTTGATCCGCTTTCTCTTTCGCCTGCGGATCGCGAGCCGGCATGCTCAGACCAGCCTCTGCGGCCAAAATCTCTACCGCCTCTATGAAGCTCACATTTTCTGTATCTTTAACGAATGTGATAATATCGCCCTTGGCCTGACAGCCAAAGCAATAAAAATAACCCTTGGTGTCCTCCACGTGGAACGAGGCCGTTTTTTCTTGATGAAATGGGCATGGCGCCCACATATCGCCGCGGCCCTGATTGGATTTACGCAGATCCCATACGACCTTCTTGCCCACAACAGCACTTATGCTGACGCGGCTTCGCAACTCATCCAAAAATCCAGCGGGCAGGCTCATGAGGTGAATATCGGAGCTTCCTAAGGCGAAGTCTAGTACTGAGCAAAAAGAAACCGGCTTTTTACGCCTCCGCGAAATTCAGGAAAGCACGATCCGGCTTTAAAGCCCTTTTGTTTGATAACTCTCTGCGACTTTACGAATGGCTACCAAATAAGCTGCGATGCGCAGATCGGTGACGTTTTCATCGCTATGCCAAAGCGCCCGCATTGCCTGCATCGCAGCGCGCATCGTGTCATCCAAACCCGAGCGCACCAGCTCTAACTCACCCGCGCCTTGAACAAAGCGTTTTTTAAAATCTGCACTCATACTCCAATCAGCGCCCATTTGGGTTGAGAGGCGCTCCAATTCGGCCAATAACATGAGGCTGCGTGCCTCTTCCTGACGGCGCTGCATCCGGCCAAATCTGATATGGCTGAGATTCTTTACCCATTCAAAATAAGAGACGGTTACGCCTCCCGCATTTGCATACATATCCGGAATGATCACGCAGCCTTTTTCGCGCAATATTTCATCAGCGCCCGCCGTGACGGGCCCATTTGCTGCTTCGATGATCAACGGCGCTTTGATGCGCGCTGCATTATCTAAATTGATCACACCCTCCAAAGCCGCCGGGATCAATATATCGCAATCATGCTCAAGCAGCTTTGCGCCCTCTGGCACAAAGACAGCATCCGGGTAATCTTTAAGACCCCCTGTTGTATTTCTCCAATCTGCAACACCTTCAACATTCAGCCCGGTTTCGTTTATGAGCGCGCCATCGCGTTCGATCACGGCGATAATTTTGGCGCCATCTTCCTGGGATAAAAACTTTGCGGCATGAAACCCGACATTGCCAAGCCCCTGAACGATCACGCGCTTTCCTTCTAAAGAACCGCTTAACCCTGCGCGCTGAAGGTCTAATGGCTCGCGAAAAAATTCTTGCAACGCATATTGAACACCGCGCCCCGTGGCCTCAACCCGCCCCGCGATTCCACCCGCGTTAATCGGCTTGCCAGTGACGCAGGCTTTGGCATTGATATCGGTTGTGTTCATGCGGGCATATTGATCTGCAATCCATGCCATTTCACGTTGCCCCGTGCCCATATCCGGCGCGGGTACGTTTTGGCTGGGATGGATCAAATCACGCTTTATAAGCTCATAGGCAAACCTGCGGGTAATCAACTCAAGTTCATGCTCTTCATAGAGCGTTGGGTCAATGCAAAGCCCACCTTTAGAGCCGCCAAACGGCGTATCGACCAAAGCGCATTTAAAGGTCATCAGCGCCGCCAAAGCTTCCACTTCGTCTTGGTTCACCCCTAACGAATACCGAATGCCCCCTTTCACAGGTTCCATATGTTCAGAATGTACCGAGCGATATCCCGTGAAAGATTTTATTTCACCGCGCAAACGTACGCCAAACCGCACTGTATAAGTGGCATTACAAATCCGGATTTTTTCTTCCAACCCGTCCGGCAAATCAATCAAGAGAACTGCCCGGTCAAACATTCTTTCAACGCTTTCGCGAAAGCTAATTTCCGTTTTCATCCTGCAATCTCCCTAAATCATAAATATGAATATAAAAGCTCGTTACTCCCCACGCATATCACATTTCCAACAACCCTAAGAACAATTCTAATGGTTAAAACGCGAAAGCTGTTTAAACTAAACGCGCACCTCATAGCCGGGCTGTTCCGGCTCGTCATCAATCAATTCGGCCGGAAAACCATCCGCCCGCACATCTAACCCTGTCGCCTCTTCTAAGCGCTTGATAATATTCGGGGATAACTCACGCGCTCCAAAGCGTTTAATCCCATCCTGAAAGATAGAGATTAACAATGGACTCAACTCGAGCGGTATCGAAGCCCGATCTGCAACCTCTTGAAACAAGCCAATATCTTTTGCAACCAGATCCATCGTGAACGACACATCACGGCTGCCATTTAAGATCAACTGGCTTTCTGTTTCGTGTACAAATGACGTGCCCGAAGAGATTTTCAAAGCTTCATAGGCCACTTTAAGATCCATGCCCGCCCCTTTGGCGACGGTTAAGGCTTCCGCGCAAGACACTAGATTGGCCGTGGCCATATAATTTGTGATCACTTTAAGAATACTGGCAGACCCCAGATCTCCGGTATGCAAAATGCGCCGCCCCATTTTTGCAAGAAATGGCAAAACCGCTTCAAAACTCTGCCGGTCACAGCCGGCGAAAATGCTAATATTGCCCGTATCTGCGCGATGACACCCGCCTGAAACAGGACAATCCACGGCTTGCCCGCCCTTGGCCTGCACCAAGGCACCAAGACGTTTGACTTCCGCTTCATCTGTGGTTGACATTTCCAACCAGATTTTACCGGGCTTTACATGCGCAAGCATCGCTTGAACCACCGCGGCAGAAGCGGCTGGATTTGGCAAACAAGTGATCACTATATCACAGCTTTGCATCATTTCAGCTGGGCTTACTCCGTTCTGAGCGCCCTTTACCACGAACGCTTCCACCAAAGCTTCGTCCAAATCATGAACCTGTAAAGACACGCCATTACGCAGCAAACTGCCTGATAATTTGCCTCCAACATTTCCTAATCCAATAAATCCAACCTGCATCTTATTTCTCCTAGTTTTTTCTAAAACTTAGGGCTTTCCAACCCATTGTTCCGTCTATTTCCGACCTTCCAGAGTCGAATATTTCCCAGCTCCGCAGCTTGGCCAATTTCAAACGCTTTTATTTTTAAGAAAAATTTAGAGTTCCAGCGCTCAGTTCAAAAAAAGCCATTTTCCAATTTCAAAACAACCAGCTTGTCTGTAAATCCGGTTTTTGCGGCAAATTAACTCTTAAACACGCGGATCTGTCCACGGGGCGCAGTCAGCTTACTTAGGCAAGCCTGAAAAATCAAACACCGCTCGGCAGCAGGCCACGCCTTTCGACGCGATCACTGGTTTAAGTCATAAAAAGCAGATTAGGATTTGCTGGCGGGTACGCCCAACATGCGAAGCACAAGATCACGATAAAGCGCAATAATTTCATCCTTTGTTAAGCGGCCCTCGCCGTCAAACCAAGTGCTCACCTCTTTCAGCATGCCCAAAATAGCAAAACTTGTAATTTTTGGATCTTCAACCGAAAAAACACGCGTCCTTTGTCCTGCAGTGATGATGGATTCCAGCTCCAATTCATAGCTCTTGCGCAGATTTTCAATTTTAACAAAATTAAGCTCCGAGAGATTGCGCAACTCCATATAGGCGATAAAAACAGCCTCTGATTTGTCCAGATGATAATTCAAATGGCAAGTCACGAATTGCAACACCAGTTTCTCGGGGGCGATATCCGTTTTTTGCGACCGCCAAGTCTGCAACAAATCGGTGAGATGCGCGTGCATTAAATCATAGAGTAAGGATTGTTTATCAGGTGTATAATTATACAGCGCACCCACTTGCACGCCCACCTCTGCCGCAATCTGGCGCATAGACACAGCCGCATATCCGTAAAGCGCAAACAGCTTTAAAGCGGCTTGTCGGACTTTTGGGCCAGTTTTTAACGCATGAGATCCAGAGGTTCGAGCCATAACGTAACAATATATGAACACTTGTTCAGATAAAAGCACCAGATGAAATTCTGTCAGTCTTTTGCCGAATAAAGCACAGAGTGATTGCAGCGCTGCGGTGAAACCGCTAGATCAGGAATCGTTTTTATGTAGAAAATCGGATTGTAGATGAGCGCTCCATTACGACTGGGAATTGCCGGATTGGGCACCGTGGGTGTCGGTGTTGTAAAAATAGTCACAGAAAAAACCGCCTTGTTGCGCCAGCGCACGGGGCGCGAGATAGTTATTACGGCAGTATCTGCACGCAGCGCGCAGAAAGACCGAGGAATTGACCTATCGCCCTATGCATGGGAGGCGGATCCAGTTGCTTTGGCCAAGCGCTCTGACATTGATATATTTATTGAATTGATGGGCGGCCATGAAGGGCCGGCCAAAGAGGCAACAGAGGCCGCCTTGCACGTAGGCAAAGATGTGGTCACGGCGAATAAAGCCCTGTTGGCGCATCACGGACAAAAGCTGGCCGAAAAAGCTGAAAGCGGCGGTAAGGTGCTGCGCTTTGAGGCCGCTGTTGCGGGGGGTATTCCAGTGGTAAAAGCCTTAACTGAGGGGTTGGCCGGCAATGAGATCACCCGCATTTTGGGCGTGATGAACGGTTCTTGCAATTACATCCTGACGCGCATGCAAACCGAAGGTTTGTCCTATGCCGATGTTTTTTCCGAAGCCGACGCGCTGGGCTATTTAGAAGCAGATCCCGAACTGGATGTGGGCGGGATTGATGCAGGGCATAAACTGGCTTTGCTTTCTTCGATTGCTTATGGCACGGAGGTAAATTTTGAGGGCGTAGAGCTGGAAGGCATTGGCCAAATTTCGATCGATGATATCGAACAAGCCGCCGATATGGGGTTTCGCATCAAACTGCTGGGGGTGTCTCAATTCACCGATCGCGGGTTGGAGCAGCGCATGACCCCCTGCTTGGTGCCCGCGCAATCGCCGCTGGGGCAATTGGAAGGCGGCACCAATATGGTGGTGCTGGAAGGTGACAATGTGGGGCAAATTGTGCTGCGCGGCGCGGGCGCCGGTGAAGGCCCCACCGCAAGCGCGGTTCTGTCCGATATTTGTGATCTGGCCCGCGGAACGCGCATCAGCACCTTTGGGCAACCCGCCAAATCGCTTCGACAGGCGCAAACCACACAAAGCGTGACGCCTGCCCCGTTTTATCTTCGGCTTCAATTGCTCGATAAACCGGGGGCTTTGGCGCGCGTTGCCGCTATCTTAGCTGAAAAAGGGATCTCGATCGATCGCATGCGCCAATATGGCCATTCCGAAGAAACCGCTCCGGTTTTGATCGTTACGCATAAAACCTCGCGCCAGAGCTTAAACAAAGCCTTGGCCGAATTGCCGAACACGAATGTATTGGCGGCCCAGCCGGTGGCACTTCGGATTGAAACGGTTTGAGCAAACCACCCTTTGCACCCAGTAAAAGGAATTAAAACAAAAATGACCAAAACGGATTTTAGGGATCGGATGCTGTCTTTGGGGTTGGCGCGCATATCAGAAGCTGCGGCGCTAGAATCAGCTGATTTAATTGGCCGGGGTGATGAGAAAGCTGCCGATCAAGCGGCCGTGAACGCGATGCGCGACCAGTTAAACAAGCTGGATATTGCTGGGGTGGTGGTGATTGGAGAAGGCGAACGCGATGAAGCCCCTATGCTCTATATCGGTGAAGAAGTAGGCACCGGCAATGGCCCCGGGGTGGATATCGCTTTGGACCCGCTGGAAGGCACCACGCTGACCGCCAAAGATATGCCAAATGCATTAACCGTGATCGCTATGGGTCCACGCGGTTCAATGCTGCATGCGCCAGACGTTTATATGGAAAAACTAGCCATTGGGCCCGGTTTTCCCGATGATTTGCTGCATCTTGATATGAGCCCAGCGGAGCGAATTATGACGCTGGCCTCTGCCAAAAATTGTTCTGCTTCTGATTTGACGGCCTGCATCCTTGATCGACCAAGGCACGAAAAAATGATTGAACAAGTGCGCAGCACGGGGGCAGCCATTCGTCTGATCACAGATGGGGATGTAGCCGGTGTTATGCATTGCGCAGAGCCCAGCATCACTGGCATTGATATTTACATGGGCGATGGCGGGGCCCCAGAAGGGGTTTTGGCAGCATCTGCCTTAAAATGCATGGGCGGGCAAATTTTCGGCAGGCTTTTATTTCGCAATGAGGATGAGAAAAACCGTGCGTACAAAGCCGGTATAACCGATTTAAATCGCATCTATGCGCGCGATGACATGGTCACTCAAGATGTGATCTTCGCGGCAACCGGCGTGACAGACGGTTCGCTCTTGCCGGGGATCAAGCGTGAGATTGGATTTCGCACAACCGAAACCTTGCTCATGCGCTCAAAAACTGGCTCGGTGCGCCGAATGAGCTATCGCGTTCCCACGGAGCCACGCGAATAAAGGAGATGGTTTGGCCTTTCTAAACGTTGAGTCTTCGATCTCCGGTCGCCCCTGGGTGGGGCCATCAGACGCGACGCGCCGTGCCGCTGAAACAATTGCACAAAACCATGACCTGCCTTTTGCCGTCGCTGCGGTGTTGGCGAGGCAAAATATTTCTGACCAAGAGGCCAAACCCTATCTGAACCCGCAATTGCGTGACCTATTGCCAGACCCCTTACGTTTGCGCGATATGGATAAGGCGGCCAGCCGCTTGATTGAGGCGATGCTCAAAAAACAGCGGATCGCGATTTTTGCGGATTATGATGTTGATGGGGCCACATCCGCAGCATTATTGATCAACTGGCTGAAACATTTTGGCCAAGCCGCAACGCTCTACATACCGGACAGAATTGAGGAGGGATATGGCCCCAATGAGACAGCAATGCAAAACTTGGGGCGACATCATGATCTGATCATCTGTGTTGATTGTGGAACGCTGAGCCATGCTCCTGTGAAGGCGGCGCACCCTGCCGAAGTGATCATTTTAGATCATCATTTAGGGGCAGAGATGTTGCCCCAATGCTGCGCGGTTGTGAATCCCAACCGCCAAGATGAAGACAGTGACCTTGGGCATTTATGCGCTGCCTCTGTGGTATTTTTATGCCTTGTAGAGGCGGGTCGACAATTGCGAAAAATGGATCAATCCGGGCCAGATTTGATGCAGTTGCTCGATTTGGTGGCTTTGGCGACGGTCGCCGATGTTGCCCCTTTAATCGGGGTGAACCGCGCCTTTGTCCGCCAAGGTCTGCGCATTATGGCGCAGCGCAAACGCCTTGGCATAACGGCCCTTGCAGATTGCGCAAACTTACAAAGCCCGCCCAGCAGTTATCATCTTGGATTTGTTTTAGGCCCGCGCATCAATGCGGGCGGTCGCGTCGGACAAGCGGATTTGGGGGCGAAATTGCTTATTTGCGATGATCCTTCTCACGCACAAGCCCTAGCTGAACGCTTGGAAGAGTTGAACCAAGATCGCAGAGACGTGGAAGAAAGCGTGCGCTTAGCGGCGATCGAGCAAGCCAGCGAGCGCGGTTTAGACGGCCCCCTTGTCTGGGCCGCCGGCGCGGGGTGGCATCCAGGCGTTGTGGGCATTGTCGCCGCGCGGTTAAAAGAAACCACCAATCGCCCAGCCATCGTCATTGGATTTGACGGCAATTCGGGCAAGGGCTCGGGCAGATCCGTCAGCGGTGTTGATCTAGGCGCGACAATTCAAAAATTGGTGCAAGAAGGAATGATTGAAAAGGGCGGCGGACATAAAATGGCGGCTGGTCTGAGCCTAACAGAAGCCCAGCTGGCGCCGGCAATGGCGCGTTTGTCTGACTTACTGGCAAAACAAGGCAGCGCCGCAGGGGGCGCAAGAGATTTACAACTCGATGCGTTGCTGATGGCCTCTGCAGCTTCACTCGAGCTTTATGAAGATCTGGAAAAAGCCGGGCCCTTTGGATCGGGGACCCCCACGCCACGCTTTGCTTTTAGCGATATGCGTCTATCCTTTGCAAAGCGCGTTGGGGATCAGCACCTCAAATTTCGGGCGCAAGATCCCGAGGGCACCGCGCTTGAAGGCATTGCGTTTAATGCGTTTCAAACGGCGCTTGGCCCTGCTTTGCTTGCCCATGAGGGAAAACGGTTTCACTTGGCAGGAAAACTAAACCTAAACATCTGGAACGGGCGCAAATCCATTCAATTGGTGCTCGATGATGCGGCGCAAGCCTAGATTGAATTGCCAGCAGATGGTTTTAACACGCCCAATTTAATAAAAAGTAGATTTTTTAAAAATCACTCAAATTTCACTTGCAAGCCCCTTGGTCATTGCCTAAAGACACGGCACGAGATAGTGGCCCGTTCGTCTATCGGTTAGGACGCCAGGTTTTCAACCTGGAAAGAGGGGTTCGATTCCCCTACGGGCTGCCAC
>JADHOV010000080.1 GCA_016778765.1 Paracoccaceae bacterium
GCGTCTTGTGCGTCTAATTCAGCCAAAACACTGGCTTTAATTTTCTCGACGTAATTTGCACGAGTGAAACCAATATCTTCCAACTGACGGTCAGACATGTGGTTCAAAGTTTCGATTGCAGCGGAAGCCTGACGGGCCATGACCATTGATTTAAACAGTTGTCTAAGCATTTTTAACTCCTTTGTTTGTACAACTGTGTTATAGCATTTTTCTGCATCTGCAGCATCGGACAATACGGAATTGCCGCTATGCAGCATTTGCAAGTCACAAATTCCAGAACAAGACTAGTGATCAAAAATTAAGCAAGTTGATGGAAATTTTAAATTGTGACGTTAGGTAACGTTTTGAAACTTTAGATCGCCAGCAGACAGTAAAGGTCTAACTCTATACTTCCCGTATTTTGTTAGTTAAGGCTGGGTTTCTCCAATGGTTGGGGAAGTCAGTCTTAATCCCTTCGTGATGCTTCCTGGCATTGCGACATGTTCCTTCTGGCTGGCTTATTCTGGGTTTGAGTAGCCAGCCTTTTTTTGCGGTCTCTGTATCTATTTGCTGTCTTCGAACTGGAGCTAGGTTTCTGTTATGTTTAACAACCAAAATTGGTGGCACTGAAAAATTGGTATCGTCGGTAGAAGGCCCAAAAAGACGATCGTGCCATCAAGCAAGCCTCTGCGATTGGGTGGATACCTGCCTTGGTGAAAAGAATTCTAAGTCTGAGCAAGATAATAGACTGGCCTCTCAAATAGACTGGCCTCTCAAATAGACTGGCCGATTGCCTGAAAATTAATCGAAATTCGTGACGCGCGGTAAAACTATTTATCTATGTCTTCTTTATGCTAGATTATAGGCGTGGTTCCATCATATTGCTAGCTCGATCTGAGGAGATATTCTATGGGCGATGTTAAAAGAAAGTTTGCAACTATTCTTGCAACAGATTGCGTGGGCTTCAGCAAACATATGCTGGAAGATGAGCAGGCAACCTTTGAAAGCTTAAACGCCTGCCGCGAAATCATTGACTCGCTTATCGAACAGCATGGTGGCCGAATTTTTCATACTGCGGGGGATTCCGTGCTTGCCGAATTTGAAAGCCCAATTGAAACCGTGAACTGCGCTATCAAATTCCAAGAAGCCATCCAAGAGCGCAATGAAACAATTTCAGATGAAGATCCACGGCGAAAATTACTTTGGAGAATTGGGATTCACTCAGATGACGTGATCTTCGAGAAAGACAATGTATACGGAAATGGCGTCAATATTGCGGCGCGCCTGGAAGCCCAATGCGTGCCGGGTCAAATTCTTGTTTCCAGGGCGATTAATGAGCAGGTTGCCTCTAGAATCGAAGCGATTTCGCGGGCGGCCGGAACCAAAAAACTGAAAAATATCTCAAGCGAATTTGAGGTTTTTACCATTTCCACTGATAAAACAAATAATCTTGAAAGCGCTGACATCTCTGAAGAACAAGAAGAAACAGACCGCAGACAAAAGCCAACGCTATCTATCCTGCCCTTTAAAAATCTGAATGAAAACGAAGACAGCTCTTTTTTGATCGATGGCGTCTATGAAGACATCCTGACCGAGCTTTCTATGGTAAGGCAACTTTCTATTGTTTCACGTCAATCAAGCGTGAACTTTGCAGATAGCGATAAGGAACTAGATGATTTCATCGCTCAGTTTAAAGTCAATTACCTCATCCAAGGCTCGATTAGATCATCCGGCTCAAAGGTACGCGTAACGGTTTCACTCTTAGAGGCTGACACCAAAGAAATCGTTTGGAGCAAGCGGTTTGACCGAAATTTAGACGATATATTCGAAGTTCAGGATGAGATCGTTCGCAGCGTGACACAGGCGATTTTGGGCGAAATTGAGCTGGCCAGCTTGAACCGAGCAAAACGTAAACCCACCCAAAATATGAGCTCTTATGAATTCCTTCTAAGGGGAAAAGAAGGGCATCATGCGATCGACAAGGAGGCCAATGCGCATGCGCTTGAAATGTTCGATAAAGCCATCGAAGCAGACCCTGCTAACGCACAAGCTTATGCATGGAAGGCCTGCACTATGGGGCAAGCCTTGGGCCGTGGATGGATAGAGAAATCGCTTGAAGAGGTTATGCCTGAATTTAATAAATTGATGGATCACGCCCTCAAAGCGGATCCCAATGATTTTGAACTTCACAGGCTTTTATGCGGCATAAGCACCATGACCGGAAAATTCAAAGCGGCCGTTGAACATGGAAAAAAAGCCTATGATATGGTGCCTAATGATCCAAGAATTTTGCAACAATATGGCGAAATTCTATTGAAAACGGGCAAAACCAAACAGGGCTGTGATTTAACATTGCTCGCGTTGGAATATGATCCGGTGGCGCAGGGCCAAACCAATAGTGATAAGCGCAAAAGCGATGCTGTTTTTGGGTGCTTGATGGATGATCGGGTTGAACTGGGGTTAGAGCTGGCGGAAGAAATTGAGGCTTGTTCGGAAAATATACTTCTGTTTGCTGCGGCGCTCTCAGTTGCAAAACATGGCTCTTTGGAACCATGTCCTTGGCTGATCAAGGATCTGAAAACCTGCAATTTTGAAGGGCTGGAAGCAGCGATTGAAGAGATGGGTAGATATGACGTGGTGGTTCAAAGCACGTTACGAGAGGTATTTCTGGATCACGTCGCAAAGCTGCAACCCAAATTGCAATTGGTAAGCTGAGATCACACCGTCAGGATCTTAATTTGCGCCTGATGATTTTGGATTATGCTCACAAAGTTCCAAGCCTAATGGTTTTGGTTTTAATGCGTGTTACCCTCAGATTTAAATATCGCGAGGCAGTTGCGCGCAGGGTTCGCTTACCGCAATGCAAGTATCGGGGCCGGATGAATACAGCGCGTGGACACGCAATCAGAGGCGAATTCTTAGGATACCGTTCTACCTGAAACAGCCGCCAAACAGCCGCTTTCATATCCAAAAGGCCGCCATTTCATCAAACCCGTTTCAAAGAGGTTTATTTAAGGGATGTGGCACCTGTTTCAGTGCGCCAAAACAACCCATCTTTTTTCAGCGTCACCAACATAACCGCTTCTTTATCCCCATTTTCAAAGTCATTGAATTGGTGGATCACGCAAATATCATCATTCTCATATAGACAGTGCCTGTTTGTAACGCTCTCATTTCTCATGACATCGGTCATCATCTCAGGCGTCATATCAAATTTCTTCATGACCTTCCCGTTGGAATGAAATTTGAATTGATAATCTTCATGAAGCAATGCGATCCAGGCTGCAGCGTCATTCTTATTCCAAGCCTCTTCCCATTTTTCAAAAAGTGCCATTTCATTTCCTTTTCAAAGCTCGACATCACTCTAGGCATACCGGCCCGCATTTCAATCTCTGATTGCTCAATCAAGGATTATATGATTGTCAAAAAGCGTTCGCTCTCTACATCATAACGTGTGCGGCGCAATGCGCGGTGGCGCGTATTTGCCCCATGACAGCATCATATTAAGCCATGAGACCATAGCGTTAAGTCGCCTTCTACATCGAAAACGACATCCACAAAAAACGGGTTTTTGGGCGTGTGCCAACACGGCTCTAAGCTTCGTTTAATAACGTAAGTTCTACGCGCGCGTTCCACAGTTGAACGCAACCCTCGCAGGATATGCTGACTTTGCGCCGGGCACGATACGCGGGATGTTTGCGACATCCCTCTGATAAAATCTCTAACAATTCAATCTTGCGCTTATCTCGCTCATTCAACATTTTCTTGTCCTCGCGGTTAAAATTCGGCTTCAGCTTGGAGGTTGGGGATTATTGGCTGGGTTTGAATTTATTACGTTAATTTCTATAAGATGCACCGCCTCACCAAGATTTTTTAAAGATTTTTCCACGATGCTTGCATGGGCTTTCGAATATACTTGCTCATTCTCAAGATAAAACGCGAAAGATTTGAGATGTTTGGCTTTCTTCTCAGGATTTTCGATCGTAGCTTTGGTCCAATTATAGAGGTGATATTGCGCAATATCATTGCGTTCCGCTTCTTCGCAATATTCCCGAAACGCATCAAAAGTGCAGACCAGTTGCATTCCGTTCTGCTCGGCAATTTTGAGCACCGCCTGCGACAAAGCCATCGCCCGCGCACCGCGCAGATCGGCCGACAGTACCTCAGAGGTTTTGATCCGGATTTGATACAACCATTCAGACATTTCGGTTCCTTTTCTTTTGCACTCAGATGCGGCGCGCTCACGCCGGATCATAAGAGGCGTGTATCAGCAGCGCCAGACATTTGCGGGATAAACAATCGCACCCATTTGGATCTACAACGCTTCACCGATATTTAAATTCACCCCCAAATATATTTTATCAGTGATAGCGTTAAACTCCGACTCTGAGGTATTTTTTGTATAAAATTTGTTAAGGGCAGCTTTAATGAATAAAAACACCCAGTCAGAAAAAGAATGAATATAGAACAAATCTATTTTTGTTCTTGTATTGTTCTATTTCTTGGTTTAAACAGCTTCATGAGGCGGCGCGGGTTACGGCAGTGATGGTGTAAGACAATCAGCCAACTACGGCCGCCTTCAAATTTTTTGCAAACATTCTGTAAACCCATCATCCAGCTTTATTTTACTGCAATGCGGCCTCAAAAAACCGGTGCGTTGCATAAAAATTGCCGTTTCAAATCATAGCCAGCGCGCCGCAAGACGGATGGTTTATTGCCTCACCCTATCACGGTGAACCACGCCTGACCGCGGATCTCTACGACTGTCATCAAACCATTCTAGCAAATGTTCAATCCCATCAAGCGCCTGCAAACGTAAAGGTTCTAAAGCCGTCTTGGCTTCTATTGGATCTCTGGTAATGGCGATAAAATCGCGCTCACCGGTTTGAACAACGCTTCTTCAAATACAATCTTCTTCCAAAGGAAAATTTGGAATGTTTTCTAAAAACACCCCGCTACAACCGGTTTTCACCTTAAAGCGCACAACCAACAAAACCTACATTTCATCTTTCAAGCGGCGCGCATTCTCTTCGATATACAGGTCGAACACCACTGGCCCAGATCTGACCTCAAGCAAGCCACCATTTGGAAAACCCACCAATTTATCGCTGAGATTTTCTAAACCACTGAAGCAGACAGGCGCATTTGCCTGGCCATCATGGGCGGCGTCAAAAAATACAATGGTCAAAATCTGATTATCATGCGTGACCAGATTTTGTTGCGAAAACGCGCCCAAAAAAAGGCGCATCGGTAAGGCCCTGCACGATATCTTCCACAAACCCGTCTTTGGGCATATTTCTTGAGATCACTGCAAATTTTGCAGCCGTATTATGTAAAGGTTCAATCGCTGCGCGCAGCGGCACCGCTATGCATTGTTCCTGCATAGTTTCAATGCGCGGCGCTTGTAGCTACAGCTCTTGATGCACCTCAATAACGTTCCCCTCCGGATCATGAAAAAAAATCTGGTGCCATTGCTGCGAGAACGTGGTTCCATAATCCGCAAATGGGATCCCATGCGCATCAAGATGCGCCTTAAATGCCGCTATATCATCTGTCCGAAAAGCTATATGACCGTTTTCAACCGGGTTGATATGGCGTTTATTTTTTGCTGCAATGTTTAAGTCTTTTTCGGCCAGATGCATTTGCATACTGCCTTCGGTGACGAATTTAATTTTGCCGTCATACCCGTCGGCTTTCGTCGCCTCAGTTCTTACGAATTGCTGGGCGGGAATGGGCTGCATTTGCAAAATATCTCTATAGAAAAGATCAAGGCCTTCGACATCTTTGGAAACACAATTGATGTGATGAAACTCTATTTTCATAAAGGACCCCTCTTTTTAGAGCGCGCTTTCCGCGTTTTGCTGTGCCGTCTTACCCAATATTTAAGATTATGCGCTTAAGGATAGCGCAAGCCAACGCCCACATCCACAACCTCCTGTAAAAACA
>JADHOV010000009.1 GCA_016778765.1 Paracoccaceae bacterium
TCAATCGCCCCATCTGTATCGCGATAGCTGTCAATCACAGTCATGAACTTGCTCTCGTTATAGGCTTGATAGCTGTCTTCACAATAGGCGCGCTGAAAGGCCCATTTCAACCAGTCAACGCGATCGGCAGGTGCATCTTTATGCACGTAAAAGCCGCGAAAACGCAAAAGAGGTTCAAAATCCATACCCATTTCGACATGCGTCGGCACATCAGCAAATGCGGCGGGGCGCTCGTTGAACACGGTTAGGATTGGCTTGAAATTGCCCGCATCCAGAAAGTTGCGCACATCGCCTGGTTGTTCGAACAAAGCATCCACTTGGCCACCCAAAAGCGCGCCATAGCGCGGGGCTCCTTTGTCAAATGAGATCTGCTGGATCTGCATGTCTGAGGCATCGGTGATAAATTTCATGATCACCCGTTCCATCGAGCCTTCTTTTGACACGTTGGCGATGGTTGCTTTGCCATCCTGAGCCTGAACCCATGCCACAAAGCTGGGCCAATCGGTGAAGCGTGTTTCATTGCTTCGAATATACACTTGCGAGAAGGTAACTTGTGAAATCACCAATGGAATCAGATCAACTGCTGGATTTGGTTTGCTCGAATCCAGCGCATGGGCTGAGGATGCATCATCAATATGTTCAAGAACCGTGTAACCATCAGCAGGCGCTGACATATAGGCGGTCATACCAACCGTGCCGGATCCGCCTGGTTTGTGATCGCGGTTGATATTGACTGATGTCAAACCGGTGACCGCTTCGGCCATTGCAGCTGCAACTTGGCCCGATCCACCACCAGGACCATAGGGAACCACCATGGTTAAAGCCCGCTCGGGAAAGCCACCGGGCTTGGCCATGCTGGCCTCGCTGACCCGGCATTCACCGGCAAAGCCCAAACTTGCCATACCGGTTAAGGCAGACGCTGTGAGGGCGATAGACAGCGTTCTTTTGAGTGTTATCTTCATTATTTCCTCCTCCTATTGATCTGATCGTATTTTTTTATTGTCGATCATGAAAACAATGGTGCCTCTGGGGCCCTATATGTCAACAAAAAAGCCTCTTTATACGTTATGCAAAATGAAAGAAGTTTTTTAAATAAATGCATTTTATACTGTTGTGATACTTTATCGTCATATCATTTTATGGTTTAAATCCTTCAAGGCGGTCATCTGCGCAGCTGCCTTTGGACCCTTTCAAGCTTGCATACTGTCCGTGCAGGGCCGCCATTTTGCCAAGATAGACTGACGCATATTTATGTTTTGAGGCTTTTTTCATTCAACCTTAGATATGTTTGCGCTTTTGGCAAATGCTTTGAAACCGATTTCGAGCGCTTCAAATGATCATACAGAAATCAATATTTTTGAGCCATGTTAGCGCAATGGCGGAGCTTGAAAAAATACTGCTTGCAGCGCAGGATCGATTTGGCGTTAAGATAGTGGGTCTGGTAAAGTCTCAAGCCGCGTCACAGGAGGGGCCGTATGCGCGCAGAATTCAGCCTTGATAATGACCTATATTTTCTTGGGCGGTGCAGGTTAAAGCGCCGGCTGCAGATGAAAACTATCTGCAACGTTCGGCAGCCACAGAGACAAAGTTGTTTACAACGGATAAAAGCTGCAAGGGGCTTTTGCCGCGCTATTCTGGGCAAAAAGATGGGCCCGATGCTCCGAAATTTTAATGGTGTTTTGCTGCGCCGGTTGGATCGTCCTCAAATCTTTGTATGGGCGAAGGATCGCTCGTTTAATGCTCCGGCTGCGCCAGCCTGATGGTCCGCCGCTCTCGCTCATCAGCGGCCTTTAACCAGGCAGCTGCTGCACCGAATACGGTTGCACAGGGGGGAACCTGGGCGCCTTTCTCAGATCAGAGCCTTAGTAAAATTCAACAAACTGTTTTTAAAATTTTAACCGATATAGGCGTGTCTGAAGCGCCCGATACGCTCTGCGATGTTATCATCGAGGCGGGGGGACGGTGTGAAAACGACCGGCTCTTTTATCCGCGCGATTTGTTGGAGGCCGCTGTGCAAGAGGGCCCAAAACAGGTCTTGCTGGCCGGACAAATCCCCCTGCATGATCTTAGGCTGGGCGCAAGCGCGTCTTATACAGGAACCGGGGGGGCAGCCCCGACGGTTTTGGATGATCAGAGCAAAACCTACCACCCGTCTACATTGGCAGATTTATTTTCTGCCGCCCGATTGTCCGATACGCTCAATCATATCCATTTTTTTTCACGCTCAGTGGTGGCGCGCGATATTGAAGATCCGCTGGAATTTGATCTAGGAACCGCGGTTGCTTCGGTTTTTGGCACCTCGAAGCATGTGATGGTTGCAGCCAGTGAGGCCGCGCATGTGCCCAAAATTGCCGAGCTGTGTTATGAGATTGCCGGAGGGGAAGCCGCCTTCCGGGAGAGGCCGTTTTTGTCCTTGAATATAAATCATGCGGTACCCCCATTGCGCATGCATGCGCAAAGCATCGCCGTTATGCATGCGGCAGTGAAGGCGGGCATTCCGGTGCATTGTAATGTTTTTGGTCAATTGGGCGCGTCTAGCGCGGTCACATTGGCGGGATCGGTTGCGCAGACCTTGGCAGAAGTGTTGGCGGGTTTGGCCTTTGTGCATGCGTTAGACCCACAAGCGCCCAGAATCGCGGGGCCGCGCCCGATGATTATCGATTTGCGCAGCGGCGGCATGGCTGGCGGGGCGGGGGAACAATCAATGGCAACCGCGATGGCCGCGCAAGCCTTGCGCTCGTGGCAGATCCCATGCTCGGTGATTGCGGGGGCAACCGATAGCAAGCTGGCTGATTTTCAATCCGGATATGAAAAAGCCATGACGATTCAATCTGCGATGCAAAGCGGGGCCAATTTGATCACGCAGGCAGCGGGGGCGCAAGCCGCCTTGATGGGCGTGAGCTTTGCTGCCATGGTTGCGGATAATGATATGCTTGGCGCTATTTTGCGCGCCAATATTCTGCCCGAAATTTCAGAGGAGACCCTTGCCTTAGCCGCGATCGCGGATGTTGTCGCCGGCGAAGGGCATTTCTTGGGCCGGCCCGAAACCTATGCGCGCATGCGCAGTGATTTCTTATATCCTGACGTTGCGGATCGTGGATTGATTGAAGAGTGGCACGCCAGCGATAAGCTGGATATGGGCAGCCGCGCGGCGCGGCAGGCGCGCATTCTGTTGCAAAACCATTGGCCAAAACATACCTCTCAAGCCTTGCGAGAGCGCTATCTTAAGCGCTTTGGATTGCCGCTCGGCCCGGGTTGAGATGGCGGTTTCAAAAGGAAATAAAGGCCTTTAAACAAGCCATTGCCGCAACCGTTTTGCTGCGCGGCCAAAAGCGTATCGCTCTGCCCTTCTGGGTCTGCTGACGCTTGAGAAATAGCGTAATTTCCATAAGGGCAACGATTTTGGCTTACGCGTTCTAAAAGGGCCCGGCCCGCCAGTTTCGCAATTCAGGGTCTCACCGGGTGATACGTGAGATTACGTTTGCTCTGGCGCATCTAAAATTTCGGAAAACCTGATGAAAAATTTACCCGCCAGTTTTTTCGCTGTGCTTTGCACCAACCGGTTGCCCAATTGCGCCAGTTTGCCGCCGATATCGGCTTTGGCCGCGTAAGCAAGGATGGTTTTATCCCCTTCGGCGCGCAAAGTCACATCGGCGCTGCCTTTGGCATGCCCGGCTGCACCGCCATTGCCCTTACCGCTTAACGAAAACTTGTCCGGTGCCCCGGTTTGGTCAAGAACAACCTCACCGCTGAAGCGCGCCTTTACCGGGCCAACTTTCAAAACCACTTTGGCCTCTAAATTGGTGTCGGAATGTTTGATCAGCTCTTCGCAGCCCGGAATACATTGCTGCAAAATTTCAGGATCATTCAGCGCCGCATAAACAGTGCTTATCGGGGCATTGATTTCGATTTCGTCGTTCAGTTCCATGGGGGTTCCTTCGTTAGCAGCAGGGGAATTTGAGGCGCGCCAATGCGTCAGCTTGCTGCGCTGTCAGCGATAAGCGCTGTATTTGCCGCCGTATAAACTTTAAAATAATTTTCATATGAACCTCACTTTCCAAGCATGATGCGCAGATGTCTGGCAGAGATCCTGCGCATAAACAAGACATCTCAAACGCAGCGTTTTGGCACTAGTCATTTTGGGCCTCTCCTCGGAAGGTTTTGCGCCGCAATTGCGTCAATCCGGCCAAGATAGACAACGCAATTTCTTCGGGGGTAACCGCGCCAATATCTAAGCCCGCAGGTGCTTGCACGGCGCGCACCCGCTCTTCCGGCAATCCGCTTTCGATCAGTTTTATCGCGAGCGTCTGGTATTTTTTGCGGCTGCCGACAAAGGCAACGAACCCTGTGCTTGCGCTTAATGAGGCGCGCAGTGCTTGCAAATCGCTTTGGCCTTGCGTGGCGATCACAATCGCATGGCGTTTTGTCGATGGCGATATGGCGAACCCATCAGATCGCGCGTTGCCTGAAACCGACCAATCAAATTGAGGGGCCAGCGCGGTAAGGGCCATCGCCACCGGCGAGGCGCCAAAAACAATTAGCTCAGGGCGGGGCAAACAGGGCTCGATAAAAATATCAATCGTGCCTTTTGAAGGGCAGCCATTGCGCGCAAAGCGCATGCCCTCGCTTTCGTCTCCATTGCTCAATCCCTTTTCTGACAGCAGGTCTTCGGGGGTGATCGAAACTAGCTGCGGAGTGTCTTCGTGAATGGCGCGCAAGACGCCTTGTGTAACCGCGCTGCGGGCGCAGGCCCCCCCGATCCAACCAAAAACAATCTGACCCTGCGCATCCAGTACAGCTTTGGCACCCGGCTTGGCCGCTGTGGCTCCGGCGGTGCGGATAATCGTGGCCAGCGCAAAGGCTTCTTGGCGCGTACGCAGCCCGTCAATCGCCTCGGAAATATCATCATCGAGCAATTCTTTGGGCATCATAGGCGGGCCAGCTCCGGTTCTAAAGTGGCAAGCTCAGCCAATGATCCGGCAGATTTGAATCCATCAAGATAAGGCATTGCGGCCGCCATGCCCTTGGCAATTGGCTGATAATCTTGCCAGCTTTTCAGCGGATTCAACCAAATGATTTTACAGCCACGCTTTTTGAGCTGCGCCAGCGCACCCGCCAATTGATGCGCTGGGCCCGTATCGTACCCATCGGATAAAATAAGCACCACGGTGCGCCCGTTGACGAATTTTTTTGCATAATTACGGGCATAATAATCCAAACTTTCGCCGATTTTTGAGCCGCCTCCAAACCCGTCTGCCATCAGCGACATCCGCGTTAAGGCGCGAAACGCGTCTTTGTCGCGCATGGCTTCGCTGATCCGGATCAAGCGGGTGTGAAATAAATAGGCATCGGTGGTGGGGTCGTTGCGCATCAAACCTAGTAAAAACGCAAGAAACACTTTTGCGTATACCGTCATCGAGCCAGAGACATCGCAGAGTGCAGATATTTTTAAGCTGCGTTCGGGGCGGTTTTTTCGGGCAAGCCGGATTGGCTCGCCGCCCGTTGCAAGGCTTTGACGGATAATTTTGCGAAAATGCAATTGAGCCCCTTTTTGCGCCGCACGGCGGCGGCGCACGCGGCGGTCTTTTAAGGCGGTGCCCAGTTTCTCGGCCAGTTCTTGGGCCTTTGCAAGATCGCTTGGTTCGATCAAAGCGCGTAAATCGGCGCGTTTTAGATTATTGGTTTTGCTGGCGATTAAACGCCCCACCCCATCGCTTTCTGCCTCGTTTTCGCCGGTCTCTGGGGTGTCGGGGGCGCCAGATGCCCCTTGATCGGTGCCCGCGGCGCGGCGCGAAGATGACATTTGATCAGCGTGCGAAGGTTTCTGAGCGGAGATAACTTTTGGTTTAACCCGCCCAGTATTCAACCAATAGGCGGCGAAAAGATCGTCAAACCGCGCTGCATCTTCTTTGCATCCGGTGCAGATCGCCTTTAGGGCAGCGCGGGTTTCTTGGATATGTGCCGCCGAGACATGGCTGAGACCGACCAGTGCCAAATCGGTTTCCGCCACGCCAAGGCGCAGGCCATTTTCCCGCAGATGGGCCAAAAATCCGCTCATTCTGGCGGCAGGGCCCGGATCGCGCCCAGCAAATCGGGTTACGCGGCTCATGCTGCGCGCCCGGCAAGCCGCTGTGCCACTTCACGCGTGATATGGGCTTGATCGCTTTGGGTTTTTAAAAGCGTGGTCAAGCTGGCCTGCAAGGCCGCGGGGTTCGCGGTGAGATCGGCGATGCCCAGCCCCATCAGCGCTGCTGCAAAATCCAGCGTTTCGGCAATTCCAGGGATTTTTTCCAAGTCCTCTGCCCGCAGTTTTTGCACAAATCCGATGATTTGCTCCGCGAGCTTGGCTTGTATATCGGGGCATCGGCTGTTTAAAATGGCCAATTCGGTTTCCCGATCTGGATAGTCAACATAGGTGTAAAGGCAACGCCTGCGCAGCGCATCTGATAAATCGCGCGTGCCATTTGCAGTCAGAACCACAATGGGTTTACTCACCGCTTTTAATGTGCCGAGCTCTGGCACGGTGATTTGAAAATCCGCCAAAATTTCTAAAAGATAGGCTTCAAATTCTTCATCTGCGCGGTCGATTTCATCGATCAGCAATACCGGCGCTTGGGGTTGGCGAATGGCGGCCAAAAGCGGGCGTTCGAGTAAGAACTCTTCTGAAAAAATGCGCTTTTCAACCGTGGATCCGGTTTCGCCTGCTTCGGCGCTGCTGCGGATCGCCAAAAGTTGGCGTTGGTAATTCCATTCGTAAATAGCCTGCGCAGCATCCAGACCTTCATAGCATTGTAAGCGGATGAGCTTGGTATTTTGCACCGTTGCCAACACCCGCGCCACTTCGGTTTTGCCAACGCCAGCGGCCCCTTCTAACAGGATCGGCCGTTGCAGCGAGATCGCCAAATGCAAGGCGACAGCCAAATCATCCGATGCCATATATCCTGCCTCGGCCATCGCGGTTTGCACTGCGCTAAAGCTCATTTCTGCCATCCTCGAAAGCGGGCGGAAAAGATCCGCCCGTGCTTTGCTTAGTCATGCAAGCCTAAATCGTTTGCGATCTTCCAAACCCGCCAATGATCGTGGGGCATATGCGCCTGCCGCAATCCAAAGGCGCGAAAGGCATCATGCACAGCGTTTGAAAAGGCCGGAACGCCCCCCACATTCGGACTTTCACCGACACCTTTGGCTCCGATCGGATGATGCGGCGAGGGCGTGGTTGTATGATCAGTGGTGTAATGGGGCGTTTCCCAAGCCGTTGGCAGGAAGAAATCCATCAAGGTTCCAGTTTTCACATTGCCCATCTCATCATAGGCGATTTCTTGGCCCATCGCGATCGCCAGCGCTTCGGTTAAACCGCCATGCACTTGGCCCTCAATAATCATCGGGTTGATCCGCGTGCCGCAATCATCCAGCGCATAAAATTGCCGGATTTCATGCTCGCCTGTATCCACATCTAATTCCATCACGCAGATATAGGCGCCGAACGGGTAGGTCATATTGGGCGGATCATAGTAGCTGACCGCCTCTAGGCCCGGTTCAAGCCCCGGTATCGCCTGATTATAGCTGGCAAACGCAATGTCTTTCATGGTTTTGAAACGCTCAGGCGCGCCCTTAACCACAAAGCGATCCACGTCAAACTCAACGTCATCATCATGCACTTCCAGCAGATAGGCTGCAATCATCTGCGCTTTGGCGCGAATCTTACGCCCCGCCATTGCGGTGGCGGCGCCGGCCACCGGCGTTGAGCGCGAGCCATAGGTGCCAAGCCCGTAGGGGGCCGTATCGGTATCGCCCTCCTCGATGGTGATCGAATCTGCCGGTAGGCCGATTTCTGTGGCCAGAATTTGGGCAAATGTTGTAGCATGGCCCTGCCCCTGACTGATGGTGCCAAGCCGCGCGATGGCGGATCCCGTGGGATGAATGCGAATTTCGCAGCTGTCAAACATGCCCAGCCCCAAAATATCGCAGTTTTTGACGGGTCCGGCCCCGACAATCTCGGTGAAATGGGTCAAACCAATTCCCAATAATTTGCGGGTTTCACCGCGCTGAAACGCGGCCACGCGCTCGCTTTGCTCTTTGCGCAGATCGTCATAGTTCACGGCTTTCAACGCTTTGTCCCAAGCCGTGTGATAATCGCCGGAATCATATTCCCAGCCCAGCGCTGAATTATACGGAAATTGATCCTTTTTGATAAAGTTGATCCGGCGCAATTCGGCTGCATCCATGTTCAGCTCAATTGCCAAAACCTCGACCATGCGTTCGATGAAATAAGCCGCTTCCGTGACGCGAAAGGAACAGCGATAGGCCACGCCACCAGGGGCTTTGTTCGTGTAGACACCATCGACTGCCAGATAGGCGGTGGGGATATCGTAAGATCCTGTGCAAATATTCATGAAGCCGGCTGGAAATTTGGTGGGATCTGCGCAGGCGTCAAACCCTCCGTGATCGGCTGTTGTATGACACCAGAGCCCTGTGATCTTGCCGTCTTTGGTGGCCGAAATCTTCCCTTGCATCCAATAATCACGGGCAAAAGCCGTGGTCATCAGATTGTCCATCCGATCTTCGATCCATTTCACCGGCTGGCCAGTGACGATGGAGGCCACAACTGAGCAGACATAGCCAGCATAAGCACCAACTTTATTGCCAAACCCGCCTCCGATATCGGGCGAGATCACGCGAATATTATGTTCTTCAATGCCCGAAATCAGTGAGACCACGGTGCGGATCGCATGCGGCGCTTGAAACGTGCCCCAAAGCGTCAGCTTGCCATTGACCTTATCCATTGAGGCCACGCAGCCGCAGGTTTCCAAGGGGCAAGGATGGGTGCGATGATAATAGATCATTTCCTCAGCCACCACATCGGCTTCGGCCAGCACCTGTTCGGTAGCGTCTTTTTCACCAGCTTCCCATGTGAAGATATGGTTGTGATGCTTGCGCGGTCCATGCGCGCCATCGGCTTTTGGATCAAGATCTTCGCGCAAAACAACGTCTGACTTCAGCGCTTCAAACGGATCTGTCAGAACCGGCAGTTCTTCATATTCAACCTCGACCGCCTCGATTCCATCCGCGGCTGCAAAACGGTCTTTGGCGATGACAAACGCCACTTCCTGGCCTTGAAACAACACTTTACCATCGGCCAAAACCATTTGCTTATCGCCGGCCAAAGTGGGCATCCAATGCAGGCCCAAAGGTTCAAGATCTTTGGCTGTCAGCACCGCCAACACGCCGGGCACTTTCAAAGCGGCTTCGGTGTTTATATCCACCACGCGGGCATGCGCATAGGGTGAGCGTACAAAATCTCCCGACAGCATCCCGTCAAGTTTGATGTCATCGACATAATTGCCTTTGCCTTGGGTAAAGCGCGCATCTTCAACGCGTTTACGCGAGGATCCCATGCCTTTGAGGCTTGATTTGCGCTCTTCGCGGTCTGGAGTCATATCATTCATTCTGCAGCCTCCTTCGCGGCGTTCATCTCGGCCGCAGCGGCGAGAATGGATTTGACGATATTTTGATAACCGGTGCAGCGGCACAGATTGCCCGACATTCCAAAGCGTATCTCTTCTTCGGTTGGGGATGGGTTTTCCTCAAGCAGTTTTGCCGCACGGGTGATCATTCCTGGCGTGCAATAGCCGCATTGCAAACCATGATGCTCTTTGAACGCGCTCTGCAGCGGGTGTAGCGCATCTGGGCCGCCCATACCTTCGATCGTGGTCACGTCTGCGCCATTGGCTTGGCCGATAAAAACCGTACAGGCTTTGACCGATTTGCCATCCATGGTAATGGTGCACGCGCCGCAATGCGATGTTTCGCAGCCGATATGTGGGCCCGTGATGTTCAACCGTTCGCGCAATGTATAGATCAGCAATTCGCGCGGCTCGGCGAGAAACTCTTCTTTCTGGCCGTTCACGGTCAGCTTGATATGTAGTTTATCTGTCATATTTTATTCCTTTCAAGCCCGGGACCAAGCGCGTCGGATCGCGCGGGTCAGGATAACGCCAGCCACGTGCATTTTAAACGCAACGGGGCCACGGTTATCTTCGGTTGGATCGATATCACCCAGCGCCGCGCTAACGGCTTGCTTAATCGCCGCGTCATCGAGTTGGGTTCCGATTAAGGCAGCACTGGCCGATTCTGAGAAGATCGGCGTATCGCTAAGATTGGTCATTGCGATCGAGGCGCTGCTGCAGCGGCCGCCGTCTTTGGAAAGCAATACTGCCGAGGCGGCCGTGGCGTAATCACCGATTTTGCGCTTTTGCTTTTCATAGGCATATCCCGCCGCATGCGCGTCAAACGAGATTTCTGTCAAAACTTCATCATCTTCGCGGGCCGTCATATAGGCCGCTTCGTAAAACGTGCGGGCCGTCACCGAGCGCGTGCCATTGGGCCCAGCCAAAGTGAATGAGGCATCAAGGCATTGCATAAGACCGGGCATATCATTTGCCGGATCGCCATTGGCGACATTACCCCCGACCGTGCCCATGTAGCGCACTTGTGGATCTGCGATTTGAAGCGCGGCTTCTTTCAGCAGAGGCGCTGCATTTGCCAAGCCTTGATCCGCAATCACTTGCGCTTGGGTGACCATCGCCCCCATTCTGACCCGCGATCCCTCAACGGAGATGTCAGACAAATTAGGGATGTCTTGTAAATCGATCAGGTGCGGAATATCCGCCATGCGCAGTTTCATCATCGGAATTAGGCTGTGGCCGCCGGCCATAACCCGCGCATCGTCGCCATGCTCTGATAGAATGGCGATGGCATCTGTCAAAGCGCTGGGCCGATGATAGCTGAATGGTGCTGGTATCACTGCTTTTTCTCCCATAAAAGCATTCATTGTGAAAAGTGTCAGTGAAAGTGGTTTTTCGCACATGCTCTAATACATTAATGCCGCTGAATTTCTCACCAGTTGCGAATGATCTGCACGAATTGCGCTTTTTTGCTAAAGCCCGAGGGTTTCTTTAACCCGTTTGAGATTCGATCGGCTGACAGGAACAGGCGGCAGTTTAGGGTTTTCAAACCGGCACAGGCCTGTGTCTTTGAGGCGTTCAAAATGCTGCACTTTGGCGCTGTTGATCAGATAGCTGCGATGGGTTGTGAGAAAACTGTATTGGGCTAAGCGTTTGGTGGCTTCGGTGATAGGCCAAACGCAAAAATGCCGCTCTCCATTGTTTTTATACACATGCGTATAATGCCCTTCGGCCCGGATAAAGGCCACGTCAGCGGGCGCGATAAACAAGGTGGTGCCGTTGCTCTCGCAGGGGATTCGTTGTGCCCGCGACGCGGCGGATTGGGCAGGGCCCAAAGCCGGCTTGGGGCTGGGCGCTGGCGTTGGATCCGGCGCCCCCGACGAGACGGGCGCCGCGCTTGCTGCGCTTGGGTTTGGCATTTGGGTAGGTTGTGGCAACAGAAACGTCACACCTGTCCATAAAAACGCTCCTAAAATGAGGAAACTTGAGCAGATTACGATCAACGCTAGCACCTCGTTTGTAATGCTTGGGCCTAGCTCATTAAAAGCCGGAGCTTCGACAAAGCGCGTGCCCCAGATGGCCACGAAATGAACCGCAAAAACCGCCAAACCGAAACAAACCGTCCCCAGCAATATATTTCGGTTCGAGCGCTGTTCATAGGCGATCCAGATCGCCGCAACGCAAAGGCTTATGGCGGATAAAAATGCAAGTGAGATACCTTGAACCGTATAAACGGGGCGGCATAATTGCAGACCGGCCATGCCCAGATAATGCATGGTTAAAATGCCAAATCCAACAAGGCTGCCAGAAAGAATAAGAATTTTTGGGCGGCGTTCGAAAAAATGCAAAAGCCCCAAAGCAACGCCCACTATCAAAATTGCCAAAAGCGCAGATGCCAGCGTGATTGCGGCATCATAGTAAAATAAAATGGGCATTTGCAGGCCCAACATGGCCACAAAATGCATCGACCAAATTCCGCCTCCCAAAGCCACGGAGGCGAGCGATACCGCAATTTTACGCTGCGAAAAAGACTTTTGAGACAGGTCTTTGGTAAGCGTCAGGCCGGTGAAACCCGCAACCAAAGCAATCAGAAAAGACACGACGACAAGGCCGCTATTATGGCTAAACTCTAACGTTGTCATGCTTCACACATGCATTTACCAACGCAAAAAGCAATCTTGAAGGCGTTTATAACAGCCAACTTCTTCGGGTCTGCCGATAAATTCCTAACCTATTTGGGCAAATCTACAGCGCAAATTCATGGCGCAGGCGTGAAAGGCAAGGCCGCTTTTGTAGGTTCAAACCACGTATCGTTTTCGGCGCTGCCGGTTCAGGGCTTGTCAGATTTTGCGCAAGCTCCTAGGGTTTCGCGCAAAATCCTTTGCAGAGAGATTGCTGATGCCCACCCTGTCTGATGTTGTTGACCTGAGCGCCTATCCTTTGCGCGATCCTGCTTTGCTTGAACGCTGTCGGGCTGCTTTTGATCGCGATGGGGTACTAACCTTGAAAGGCTTTTTGCGCCCCGAAGCGGTGATAGATTTGGTGAAAGAAGCGCAGCAGGAGCGCAAGAATGCATTTTTCACCGCATCAACGCATAATGTTTACCTAACGCCCACAGATCCCAGCCTGCCCACAGATCATATTTTTAACCGTCAAGTTAGCTCGTCAAAAGGCTGCATCACCACGGATCAAGTGCCTGCAGGGTCGGGCCTGCATTGCCTTTACAATTCTGACATGTTTCGTAGCTTTATCGCCCAATTGTTGGGAGAGCAGGCGCTGTTTGAATATGCCGATCCGTTATCTTCGATCAATGTGCATTACGCGGGCGAAGGCCAAGAATTGAATTGGCATTTTGACAATTCTGAATTTGCCATCACCCTGCTGTTGCAGGCCCCTTTGGCAGGCGGTGAATTTGAATATCTGCGCGATCTGCGCGATGCAGAAGAAGGCGATATGAATTTTTCTGGCGTGCAAGCGGTTGTTGAGGGTAAGCGCCAACCTGAGGCGCTTTCAGTTGAGCCTGGCACGTTGGTGCTGTTTCGTGGACGCAACGCGATGCACCGGGTTACCCCAACGCAAGGCGCGCGGGATCGCATTTTGGTGGTTTTGGCGTATAATTCCAAGCCGGGAATTGCGCTGTCTGAAGCCGCGCGGATGACGTTTTTCGGCCGTTTAGGGTAGATTATGGTGCAGTTCTAAGCTGCGCCATGTTGCAAGCGGCCCGCGCTATATGGAAAGGCGATTGTTTTTTATCATGTTTCACATATAAGCGGCGCATCGTTTGATCCGCGGCATCTATGTTGCAAAAAAGGGCCATGCTCTCCATATCTTCTGGGACACTGGCGCAGGGAATGGGCAGAAACCTTATGGCTTCGAAATTTTTTTCGGAAAAAGACAAATCAAATATTACTTGGTTCTGGCGCCGATATCTTAAAAGAAAAACCCCATGGCTGGGCTTGATATTGGCAATGGTGCTTTTGGAAGGCTTCGTGCTGCAAAAGTTTTTGGCCATCACGGAAACCGGATTGCGGGTGATTTTTGAGCAGGGCGACACCATGGATCTGCTGTGGATTTGCTTGGTGGTGTTTTTGATTTTTATGGTTCGCGCCTTGGTGTCTTTTGTGGTGCCAACTTTATCCGTTCGTCTGGCCAGCGGCGCCGTCCTAGAGCTGCGTTCAGATCTGATCCGCCATGTTCTTTATATGGATCAACGGTTTTTTGATCGTACCAATGCTTCGGATCTTATTCTTCGCTTTGTCAATCAAGTGGAAGCGTTGAGCCAATTCGTTGGCCGCACCACGGTGGAAGCGGTGCGCGATGTGGCCACGATTGTGATCATTTCAGGGTATTTGATTTATAAATCGGCGTTGCTTTTTGGCGTTGCGCTGCTTCTTTTGCCGATCATTTTTTTGCTGATGCGGATGGTGTCTGAAACCATTAAGCGCATTCAGGCGCAATCTGAGCAGGCGCTGGGCAGTTACATGAATACAATTGAAGAAATGTCTGGGGGTATGCGCACGATTAAAATGACCGGGCAAGAAGCGGCTGAGGTTGATCGGATGATTTCTGAATCGGGCAATATCAAAAAATTAGCGGTCAACCTACATATGGCGCAGGCGCTTGTTCTGCCTTCGATCGATTTATCCTCAGCAATTGTATATATGGTGGTGATTGGCGGTGGCGGCTATCTGGCGCTTTCAGAGGCTTCGACCTTAGACGGGGCGTCGATTATCGCCTTCCTGTTGGGTTTGGTGATCGTTTTTGATCCCGCACGGCGCCTGTCGCAATTTTTCACAAAATTGCAAACCAGTTTGATCTTGCTTGCCTCGGTGCGCGGGGTGTTGCAAACGCAGCCCGATGTTTCAGACGAAGGCACTGCGTCAGATTTTACCGATATGCGGATCGATATCACTTTGGATGATATCGGGTTTTCTTATGAGGCTGATCATAAATTATTTGATGGTATTAGCCTGCAGTTTAAAGCGGGGCAAAAAACCGCCATTGTCGGCTCGACCGGTTCGGGAAAAACCACGTTGCTCAGTTTGATGGCGCGGCTCTATGATTTGAATAGCGGTGCGGTTCTGTTTAATGGAAAGGACATTAAACAGTTCACGTTAAAATCGGTGCGCGAGAAATTTTCAATCGTGGCGCAGGATGTGGTTATTTTTAACAAAAGCATCGCACAAAACATCCAATATGCAGATCCTACAGCCAGCGCAGAGGCGGTGCGTGCGGCGGCAAAACTGGCGCGCATTGATGATTTGATGATCGAACGCGGCGATCAGCCGGTGGGCCCGAAAGGCCGCCTGCTTTCGGGGGGTCAAAAGCAGCGGATCGCGATCGCGCGGGCCTTTTTAAAACCGGCGCCGATTCTGCTTTTGGATGAGGCAACATCGGCGCTTGACGCGCTGACAGAACAAAAAGTTAATGCCAGTTTCAAGGATCTTCAGGCCGGTAAAACCACCATTGTTGTGGCGCATAAATTTTCGAGCGTGGTTGATGCAGACCATATTTACGTGCTTGAGGCCGGCAAATTGGTTGAACAAGGCACTCATGCCGATTTGATGGCCAAAGCGGGGCTATATGCCAGTATGTTTTCTGCGCAGGATGATATTTTAATATCTGGATGATGGTTTTTGCGTGCCTAAAAAACTCTGGTTGAGGCGGTCGATATTTTGCGCAGATCTTTGCAAAAGGCGTTGAAACCTTTCGCGAAATGCCATGAAACGGGCCGAGAGGCTTGATTAATCCCGCACACCGCGCCAACACTGTCTGGTAACGTATTGGGGGCCAGCATGCTCAAACCTATCTTGATTATGTTCAATCTGTTTCTTTGGGCGTCTTCGGCGCAGGCGTTTCATCTTTGCACGGATATCCGCGCTGTGGTGGTGCGTGGGGCTGAAATGCTGATAGAGGGTCAAGAAGAAACCGCAATTGACGAGATGATTGTGGCCCAAATGCAGGCACATGGGCATATGCATACGCCCGCCTTGCGCGGGGCTATGCTGCGTCAATCACTCAAAATGAGTCGAAAAATTGCCAATAGCGATCTGAGGCAAATGACAGCTGTGAATTATTTTGGTGATCAGTTTCACACGGAATGTACCCGCAATAAAATCTGGTCGGGCATCGGGCATTAGCGTTTGGAGCGATTGTTTCCTGTAGTTTTCCTGCTGCAGGTTTTAAGGTTGGGAAAGCCGGTATACGCAACGCATCACGACTGGGGCAAATAAGTTTAAGGCTTGTAAACTCAGAAAAAATCGCTCAACTGCTGTGACGTCGCGCCCAAATTGGGTTTTTCATAAACAGGATGTCTTATGGGAATAAAATTCCGCCTGCCTTTGGTATGGAATGTCTATTTTTCGTTTTTTATCTATGCGTTCAGTTTAGGGGCTATTTTCCCGCGGCTTGGGGATTTGCAATTACAAATGGGCGTTGGCCCGGCGGCGCTTGGGCTTTCGGTTACCGGCGCCGCGCTGGGGGTGCAAGTCTCATTATTGATGGCCAGTTCAGTCTTGTCGCGGCTGGGATTTCGAAAAGTAATGTTCTTTGGCATGCTGTTGATGGGCATTGGCGAAGCTCTGGCCGGTTTGGCCACCAACCCTTATGTTTTCTTCGGATGGTTTTTTATGGCGGGTTTGGCGATTGGCGTTGTGGAGGTTGCGGTGAATGTCGAAGCCGACCGAGTCGAGGCGCTGGCGGGTCGGCGGATCATGAACCGGTCGCATGCTTTTTGGAGTTTAGGGTTTTTTGCCACGGGTTTGCTGGGCGCGTTCGTAGCGCAACTGGGCGTGCCTGCGGCCCTGCATTTAAGCTTGACGGGGCTTGTTTCGGTTGCGTTAACGCTGTTGTTTTTGGCAGGGTATCAGCCAGCGCCGATCCGCGGCGCCGATCATGATGGCCCGCCAAAATTGGCCCGTCCAACCCGTGGGATCATGATTTTGGTTGCCTTTACATTATCCGCCATGCTGCTCGAAGGGGCTTTGATTGATTGGTCTGTCATTTATATGCGCGATGTTTTTGAGGAAAGCGCGTTTGTAAACGGCCTAGCGCTGACATTGGGAGCTTTGGGGCAATTTATCATCCGTTTTTTTGCTGATCCCGTTGTGGATCGCCATGGCGCCGAGCGGGTGGCGCGGGTGTCTTTGATTGCGCTGGCTTTGGGCGCTGGCGTGGTGTCGTTTACGCCCAATTCCACTTTGGCCCTGATCGGGTTTGTATTTTTGGGTGCGGGAACCGCAGTCATTTTCCCTCTGGCGATCTCGGCGGCGGCGCAAAGAGGCGATCGCCCATCCTCAGAAAATGTAGCGGCTTTGGCGCAATTCTCGTTTGTAACGTTTCTTTTGGCGCCGCCTTTATTGGGCTTTGTGGCGGAAAATTTCGGCATTCGCTATTCCTTTGGTTTGGCGCTGCCTTTGATCTTGGCCAGTTGGCTAACCGTGGGGGCGCTGAACCATGCGGGCCGGAAGCCGTAAAACCTGCGTTGATCCGCTTGGCCCGTCATCTCTTGTCGCAAATGAAGCTGCAGCGGGGGGCCTTGCTCGGATAGTGCAAGGCTAGGGATATGAAGAGGAAGGCCCGTTATGTCGCAAGCACTGGTGTCAGATCAGGCAAAGTTAAGCATTCTATGCGTGATGGGTGCGTCTTTGGCGTTTTCCTTAAACGATATTACGGTAAAATATTTTACCGATAGCTTACCGCTTCATGAAGTTATTTTATTCCGTTCGCTTTTTGGAATGGCATTCATTCTGTTCCTTTTCGGGCGAGGAGTGCCCTTAAAAACCATGTTTTCAACCCGCCGCCTGTCGCGCCATATCTTGCGCGGACTAAGCGTGGTGGTGGCAAATTTTGCATTTTTTGCAGGCTTGGCTGCCTTGCCATTGGCGGAGGCCTCTGCGATTTTCTTTATCGCACCGCTGTTAATTACCGGATTTTCGGCATTTTTTTTGGGAGAATATGTAGGTGTCTGGCGCTGGACGGCACTTTTGGTCGGCTTGCTCGGTGTTTTGATCATCGTAAAGCCCGGCAGTGCAGCGTTTCAATGGGCAGTGATTTTGCCGCTTTTATCCGCTGTTGCCTATGCCACCTTGCACACGATCACCCGCTCGATGGGGCTGGCAGAATCGCCCATAACCATGTCGCTTTATATCCAATTGGTCTTTATTGTCGTGTGCCTTGGGATGGGGGTGATGTTTGGAGATGGAAGATTTGAGGGGTTGGGCCATCCTTCGGCTGAGTTTATTTTGCGCGCATGGGCATGGCCTAGCGGCAGAGATGTTCTATTATTCGTAGCTGCGGGGTTTTTCAGCGCGTCTGGTGGCTATCTTATCAGCCAAGCCTATCGCAGCAGCAGCGCTGGTTTGGTGGCCCCTTTTGAATATTCTACGATCATTTTGGCCGTTTTATGGGGTTATATATTTTGGCAGGAAGTGCCGGGCTTAAGTTCGGCTTTCGGGATCTTTTTAATCATTGCCTCGGGGGTTTTTGTGGCGATACGTGAATTTAAACGACAAGTGCCGCCTGCCTCGCAAAAGCTATCGGCGCGCCGCTGAGCCAGGCAATGGCTGCGCCGAAATGATGGTGCGTTTAGCGCGTTTTTAGCCCGTTTTCCCGCGCTACAAAATCTACCAAATGGGGCACGTAATCCTCTGGGCCATCGCCACCCGCGGCCATGGCGCGCGCAAAACTGCTTTTCGCGGCATTTCCAATTGGATTTGCAATGCCTGCCTGATTGGCCATGCTTTCGAGATAGCGCAGATCTTTGAGCGCGTTGGTCATGGTGAATTTATGGGCCTCGCGATTGCCATCCAGCGCGTAGCCCATAAAGGTTTGATAAAACCCACAATCCATCCGGCTGCCGCGGATCACGCTGTCAAAGCGCTTGGCATCAATTCCCACTTTAGCCCCTAAGGCCAGCGCTTCAGAATACATGGCGGCATAGCCCAGCGATAGAAAATTATTCAGCAATTTCATACGGTGGCCATCGCCAACCACGCCGATATGTACGAGCGTTGCGGCCCAGCTTTCGATGACTGGTTTGATCCGCGCAAAAACCGACTTATCCGCGCCCACCATCGCAGACAGCGCGCCCTCTTCTGCTTGCACTGGCGTGCCCCCTAACGGGGCATCCACCATATGAATGCGCTTTGATTTCAAATTTTCCGCCAGTTTTTGTGTGGAGGTGGGGTCGGATGTTGAGCAATCGATGATAACGGCGTTTTGTGAAAGATAAGGGGTGAGTTCGGCGATAATTTGTTCGACCTGAGGCGAGCCTGGGGCACAGATGAACACCAGTGTTGAGCTTTTGGCCAGCTCTTTTAAGCTGCCGGCTTCATGCGCGCCCAGCGACACTAGATTTTCAACCGGCGCGCGGTTTTTATGCGCTATTACGGTTAAAGGATATCCCGCGCGTAAAATATTTTTGGCCATGCCATGGCCCATCAGGCCCACGCCGATAAATCCAACTTTTTCGTTTTGCTGCATGTCAACCTCTTACCTGAAATTTTCTCTGAGCATTAATCGTTAAATCAGGTGGCATCGCAAGGGTTTCTTGCGCCTAGAGGCGATTGCCTGTGCCCTCGTATATGGGGTTAACGCACAGCATATCCTTGATGTATAGCGCTTCGCCAAAAAAAAGAGACGCTATTTCTAGCGTCTCGAGATACCGAATAATCTGGGAGGATATATTTTCGGCTTTTACGATCTGGGAGGAGGTAGATCGTAACAATTCTCTAACATATTTTTCTGCACTGCAGAAATGTTAATTTTGAATTGCTGCTATGCAGAAAAATCATGGCTCATGCATAATCATCTGCGGTTTTGTGCAGATATGGGAAGAAATGCCTTAATTTTATGCAGCGCAAGCTTTTATCTGGGTATGGGCGGTTTTGGCGCGCAAGCTTTCGGCTGGATCTGCTGCGCGGGTCGTCGCTGGGGTGCAGAATTGTGCTTTAGTAGCCTATGCCGAGTAGTGGCTCAGTCCCCTGTTTTTTAAGTGATGAGGTATAAAGAATTGAGTGGATGCTTGATATCAATTTTCCGCACTTCAGAAAATCCGGCCTCGGCGCAGAGATTGCGCAACACGGAATCGGATAGACCCACCGTTCCCATACCCTCGCCGCCCTGCCACATCGAAGTGGTCATACAAAAATGCAGACTGATGCCCAATTTAAACACGCCATACGGGCCTGAATTATCAACCGGATCTTCTGTGGCTTCGATATCCATCAGCAAAAACATTCCATCCTTGGCCATAGACTGTTTGAGGGTTTTCAAGCCAAGCGCAGGGTTGGGCAGATCGTGAATTAAATCAAACGTGGCCACAATATCATATTGGCCCGGGCTGCCTTCTTCCATGTTCCAATGTTGAAACGTGATATTACTGTCAACGCCAGCCTCTTTTGCGTTGACGCCGGCCTGTTCTATATTTGGCAAGAATGCATCATAGCCAATAAACTCTGACTCGGGAAATAGCTTCGCCAACTCAATCGTGGACCTGCCCGTACCGCAGCCAAAATCGGCAAATCTGGCGCCTTTTTTTAAGCGCTGCGTCAACGCTGGGATATGGGGCAACCAATCTTTTACCAAGAAATTACGATAGCGCGCGCAGCCCGTGTGATCCAGCGCCTGCCAAAGCGCTGGCGGATAATCTTCAAACCCGACGCCGCCACCAGATTTGAAGGCCTCGCGCAGCTTCTCATAGGGCAATAACGCGCTGTTCAGCAATTTAAAGGCACCATATTGGGCAAAGCGGCCGCCGTCTTGCACCAATAGCTGTGCTTGATTCGGGCTTAGCCACGCTTCGCGCGTGGCTTTATCGAACATCACATAGCCGCTGAGCACGATCCCGTGCAGCCATTCGCGAACATAACGTTCGTTTAACTGCAGGCGCGCTGCCAGTTGCGCTGAGGTAGAGCGCCCGTG
This sequence comes from Paracoccaceae bacterium, assembly GCA_016778765.1. GTDB lineage: Bacteria > Pseudomonadota > Alphaproteobacteria > Rhodobacterales > Rhodobacteraceae > Thalassovivens. Next base: position 20,388 of record JADHOV010000009.1, read on the forward strand.
TTCGTGCAAATCTTTAAAAAGCCCCAGTTCAATGCCAAGACTGCACAGCCGTACTGAGACGGCCCCCGCCATATCCCTTCCGGCTTGTTCCAACAGGGCTTTAGGTTTTGTATCGCTCATTAGCTTGTTTCCTCAGGTTTCGCGGGTCTGCTCTGGCCAAAGGCATGGGGAGGGGTTGAGCCGCCGACGCGCCGTTATATCTGCCCTGCCATATTATCAAATTCGGTTCTTCTGTTAAGAATATAGTTGCGAAACGCCGCAGCGCTTTTTGCGCAGCTTTAGAGGTGAAGCTCTTCTAGATAGGGTGGGTTACATCCCGAGCGTTCGCAGTTCAGCGCCGCCGCTGTTGCGGCGATTTCTAACACGCTTTGCAAATTCTCAGAGCTTAAGGACGAAAGCGCCTTATGCGTGTTCCAGCCATTTTTGGTGATCTGCGCGATTAAAGTGCCCATAAAAGTGTCGCCCGCCCCCACCGTATCGGCCAGTGGGGATGCTACGCGCGCAGGCACCGTAATTTTGTGCTGCGCGGTGGCGCCGATCGCGCCCTCTTGGCCCATTGTCATCACCAGCAATGCGGCATTGCTCAGCGCGCGGATTTTTTCAAATGCCTCGAGCAAAGGCAGCTCTGGAAGCAGATAGGCCAGATCTTCATCGCTCAGCTTGACCAGTGTTGCCGAGCCTAATAGCCGCAACACGCGCTCTACATATTCCGCTTTATTGGCAATCAATCCCGGCCTCGCATTGGGATCTAGGCAGGTCATCATGCCTTTTTCAGCGCAGCTTTCAAAAAACGCCTCCCAGGCTTGGGCATCCGCACCGGTGATCAAGGCCAAAGAGCCAATATGAAACGCCGTTGCCTTGGCGGGGCAAGTCTCGATCAATTGCTGATAAGATATCTGGCGTTCCGCTGTGCCCTCGCGGTAGAATTGATAGCTTGGAATGCCATCTGCAAGCGATACCACCGCCAGCGATGTTGGTTGCGACACGCGCTGTGCGGCCAAGGCAATATTATCCTGTGCCAGGCGCGCTGCCAGCATTGCCCCTAAAGCATCTTCTGAAACGGGCGTCATATAGGTTACATCTTGGCCTTGGCGGGCTGTCGCTATCGCGCAGTTGTAACAAGAACCGCCTGGAATGGCTTGGTACAAAGCCGCCCCATCCGGCGCGTCGGTTTGTACAAAGTCAATCAAGTTCTCTCCACCCACAAGAATCATATGAACTTTCCTTCTTTCTAGTCGTCAGCCCGTATCATTGGAAACGCTTGCGGCCTTAGGGGCATTATAATCATACTGGCTTAATAAGCCTTCCAAATGAGCAACGCCAGAGCGGGTTTATGATCTGCAGCATTGAGCTTGGATTTTTACCACCCGAGCCAGCTGGCTGTCAAACCCCGTTACAAAGCCGCTAAAAACTTGGACACTTCTTGTTGAAACACTGGCCACCCCGCATCTTGTTCCAAAATAAGATGGTTTTTTGAATCAAGCGGCACAAAGCGGGCATTGGGCATTTTATCTGCCATTATCTGGGATTGATCCATCGGCACGCGTTGATCGCCGCGGCTATGCATGATCAATGTTGGCAGGGTGATCTGGCCTAAGCGGTTGGTCACATCAATTTCTGCATTCACGCGCGAGATTGCGGCCGCTTTTTCTGCGCTGGTGCTCAGTTGCATCAATTGATCAAACGAATCTTTTTCTGCCTGGTTCGAATCGGGAATCATAGTATTTGCAAAAAACTGCCGGAAGGCTGGGATATCAGAGTCCCACCCGGTTTGAATCATTTGAATTTCCAAGTCAGTTTGCGACGGATTGGCGGATGGTCGCTTATTGGCGCCTTGAGCGAACCCGCCTAAGAAAATTAAACCCTTGACGCGCTCGGGATGGCGATAGGCAAATTCAATCGCCGAGGCGCAGCCTTGCGAAACACCAAAGAGCACGCATTTTTCATCTTGAATGGTGTTTGAGACGGCCATGATATCATCCACAAACGCGTCAAATGATATTGTTTCCGGGTGGCGCTCTGACAGCCCATTACCGCGTTGATCAAAGCGCAGCAATTGATGCTCAGAAGAAAGGTTTTCGAAAATATGGCGCCATAACGGGCTGTGCCAATCTGCATCCAGATGCGTTACAAAATTTGGCGATTTTAAAAGCACCGGGCCCTGCCCCAAACTGGCCATGGCAATTGCGCAGCCATCGGCACTTGTACAATAGCTGATTTGCTGATCGAGCTGTTTTCCCAAAATTGCGCTGCGCGGATGGCTCGGATTAAAATCTGGCGCGCTCATGAAGCATGCGATCGGACGGTCTATATTTTTAAGCCGTTGAAGACCTTGGGCATCAAAGGCCTGTTGCGACTGCGCTGACATTTTGCTCAGGCAATGCTCTGAGGTGCATATAGATCCCGGTTTTGAAATATTTTCCAATCGCGAGGCGATATTGACGGTCGATCCGAAAACATCCCCTTCCAATTCTATAACTGGCCCATGATGCAGGCCAATCCGATACACAAAAACATCGCTATTGGGATCTTCATCGCAAAAGGCTTTCACGCCGCTTAACAACGCGGTTGCAAAATCAAACCCATCCTGAGCAGCCTCAAAAAGGCATAAAAACCCATCCCCGGTGGTTTTAATCAAGCGTCCGTTATGGCGGGTTAAAAGCGGATGAAGCAGCTTGGTATGTAGGGTTTGTTGGCGCGTGATGACGCGGTGTTCATCCCTCTCAACCAGCCGCGAGAAGCCAACAATATCCGAAAATAAAACGGTTTTTTCCTGCGTGTCCATATCACCCTACAGAGTTATGTTATGGGGCAAGCGCCGGTGCATTTGGCTGTTTGTCACCAGCCTTTGCGACATATGCCCGCTATCGTGAAAATTTAGGCAACATTTTCTTCCGGTTGCGGTTCTGAAAGTTCATCAATGATCTTTTTAAGGGCTTCCAATTCTTCCAGTTCCAGCGGATGTTTTGTAAGCTTTAACTGAAAATTCTCACCTTCAAAATTCTTTGTTTCAGCACGGGACATATCGCTAATATCAACCTCATAGGCGATCACACCGCGCTCTAACCCTTTCAATTCAAGCTGTTGGGGGGCGTCAAAGCTAAAATAGTCTTTCACTTGAAAATAGGTTTCCTCAGAGACCAATATTCCCGATGGCATCGCGGCGCTTTCCAAACGTGAGGCCAAATTAACTGCAGCGCCCACCACGGTATAATCAAGCCGGTCTTCACTGCCGAAATTGCCCACGGTGCAATATCCGGTATTGATCCCAACGCGGATTTCTAAATCTTTTTTTAAGCCAAAATGTTTGCTCCAATAACCCCATAATTCAGCCATTCGTTGTTGCATTTCAACCGCCATCGCTACGCATCTTCGGGCATCTTCCTCAATTCCAAAGCTTTCCGGATCGCCGAAGAAAATCATAATCGCATCACCGATATATTTATCAATTGTTGCACCATGTTTCAGCGCGATCTGCGACATTTCGTTTAAATAGAAATTTAATAACGCGGTAAGCTCTTCGGATTCCAATTTGTCAGAAATGGCCGTAAAATTTACAATATCAGAGAAAAATACAGTGATTTTTTTACGGTAGCTTTTTACCTCAACATTTTGTTTGCCGCTAAAGATCGATTCATAAATTTGGGGCGACAGGTATTTTGCCAATTGCCCCGATACGTCTTCCATTTGCTGGGTTTTTAACTGCGCCTCAGCCTTTGCGTCTTCGGCAACCTTTTTTTGTTTTTCCAGCTGGGTTGCCAGTGACTTACGCAAATTGGCTTCTAAGCGTAGCCGTGAAAGCTCCTTCTTCAGGTCTTTCAATTCTGTTTCTTGGTCTTTAGGCGTTTCAGTCACAGATTTTTCCTCGCACCATGGTTTTAAATTGGGCCAAAGCTAGAATAGTTATATACATTGGTTTTGCCGCTTTACGACTTTGGTTTCACGACAGTATTCAGCAAGTCGCAGGTTGTGACAACATTCTAATTGTTCGTTTTGATAAACAGACAAGAATATTGAAACAAAGACCAAGTTAAATCAGCTGTACCGAATAATAATTCAGCAATTTTGCTGATATCTTGCACAAGATCAGGGTAAATTATTCAACCCTAGAGAAACCACCTATCCTTACTCTTTTCTCATAGGAAGAATTTTTACAAATTAAAACAATTTTGAAAAATCTTTTGCTGAGTTTTGGTTTTCTTTGATTGGATATGACCCAAGGGAATTTGGTTTCCCCATAGACAGGTTAAAATAATCTTCGTTAATCTAGATCTTAAAAAGTGGGTGACGTTTGTAATGTGAAAACGGGTGGGATGGATAAGATGGATTCTTTAGAAAAATCAGATTTGAATGCAGTTTTAATTGAAAGTTTGGACACTCTTCCAAGCGGTGTATGCGTTTGGACAGAAGATGATCGCCTAGTTTTCGTAAATCGATTTTTCAACGAACTTCAAAAAGAGGTTGGGGTGTCTCTCGAACCGGGCATCTCACGCTTAGAAGTTGTGCGACAAAATATTGATTGTGGATTTTTAAAGTTACCTCCCGATTTGGATATTGAGGCCTATCTGCGGCAGAGTAAGGCCGATATGTATGCCCAAGATGGGGGCTCGCGCATCGAGCTGCCCCTGCGCGATGGCGGGGTGCTGCTATTGACCAATAAGCCTTTGACCTCCGGCAATTACCTGCAGCTCTATACCGATATCACCACGCTTAAAAAGCATGAGGCCGAGCTGGAAGATAAAGAGCGGCGTTATGTCGGTGTAACGCATGCTCTGAATGCATTTGTCTTCGAATGGAATATTGAAAACGGCCAGACCAGCTTTTCAATCCCCGAAGGCGTTGGGCCGGCAGCTGAAAAAAATATGAGCAGGCTGCAAATGGATCGTTTGGATGCTGTGTTTGAAGAAGATCGTGCGGCGTATAAATCCGCGATGATCGCGCATTTTAAAAAGCAAACCCCGCTATTTTCATGCGATCACCGAATCCGATCGGATACAGGCCAATTGAATTGGTACCGCACACGCGGCAAAGCCCTTTGGAATGAACAGGGGCGTGCGGTCAAATTCTATGGGTTGGTTGAAAATATCGATGATCAAAAGAAAATACAGCTGCGCATGGCAGATATCGAAAAACGCTCGCAGGATGTGTTAAACAGTATTTCAGCCGGGATCATGGTCTGGGATGCCAAGGATCATCTGGTCTGGGTGAATAAGTTTTTTGATCGCTTCGGCGTGCCGCTCGAACCTGGACAACCCTATGTTCACGAATCTGGAAAGCTTGTTGATGGGGGCATTTTTTCTTTGGATGAAGGGGTTGATAAGCAAGAGTTTTTAAAAGACCGAGTGGCGCAACGCCAGGCGTTGACCGGAACGGCTATAAATTTGCTGCCACGGATGGCAGATGGGTCGCATCTTCAAATCACCAGTAAACGCCTGGAAGATGGCGGCATGGTGCAAGTGTTTGTAGATGTGAGTGATTTGACCAACCGTGAAGAAGAGCTGAATAATTTGGTGGAAGAGCTCAACACAGCCAAACAAGCGGCGGATGCGGCCAACCAAACGAAAAGTCAGTTTTTGGCCAATATGAGCCATGAATTGCGCACCCCATTAAACGCCATTATTGGCCTTACTGAAATGTTGAAGGAAGATTGTGTTGATGATGGGTTGGAGGATTTTATCGAGCCGCTTGACCGTGTCTTTAGCGCCGGCAAGCATTTGCTGACGTTGATCAATGATGTTCTAGACCTATCAAAAATTGAGGCGGGCAAAGTCGAGTTATATAATGAAACATTCGAATTAGAGCCTTTGCTGCATGGCGTAATTCAAACCACCCAAACGCTGGTCGAGCAAAATAATAATGAAATTGCTTTAACCTTTTTGGAGTCGATCGATGAGGTGACAAATGATCAAACGCGGATAAAGCAGATTTTTCTGAATTTGATTTCCAACGCCACCAAATTTACCGAAAATGGCCAAATATCTTTGACCGTCAGCCGGCAATCCACGCCGCAAGGCGATTTGGTCAAAGTGGATGTTGCCGATACCGGTATTGGCATGGATGAAGAACAGGTAGGCCGTTTGTTCAATGCCTTTGTACAAGCCGACAGTTCGACCACCCGCAAATATGGCGGAACCGGCTTGGGGCTCACCATTTCAAAACAGCTTGCGCAGCTGATGGGTGGGGATGTCATCGTGCAGAGCGAAAAGGGCAAAGGCACGGTATTCACCGCAAGTTTCGCGTTGAACAATGCCGGGCATATGCATATCGAAAACGCCAGCGCTGAACCTTTGATAACGCGGGTGATCCCCGGCGGTGAACCAACGGGTAAGAAAGTGCTTATCATCGATGATGATCCAACGATCAGTGCGTTGATGCAGCGGCAACTGGTCAAAAACGGGTATGCGGTGCTTATCGCCAAATCGGGCAAGGAAGGCTTGTCTTTGGCCAAAACCCACCAGCCCGATGTGATTACCTTGGATATTTTGATGCCAGAAATTGACGGGTGGTCAACGCTGCGGGCGTTAAAGGCCGATCCCGAGTGTCGCCATATCCCAGTGATCATGGCGTCGATTTTGGATGAAAAAAACAAAGGCTTTGCCTTGGGCGCCGCAGATTTTCTATCCAAGCCGATCGAGCGGGATTATCTTATTTCTTCGGTGCAACGGCTTATTGGCCAGAAAAAAGCCGCGACCATCTGCGTGATCGAAGATGATCAAGACCTGCGCTTTACCGTGAAAGAAATTCTAGAAAAAACCGGCGTGACAGTGCTTGAGGCAAGCCATGGGAAAGAGGCGTTTTCTGTCTTGGAAAACCACAAGGAACTGCCCGATTTGATTTTGCTTGATCTGTTGATGCCCGTGATGAACGGGTTTGAATTTCTGCAACAGATGCAGGAAACCAAGTTTAAATCAATCCCGGTTTTGGTATTGACAGGTGCGGATCTAAGCTCTGAAGAGCGTGAAATTTTATCGCAGGAAACCTTGCGCGTGATTGAAAAAAATACCGAAAGCGTGGCGCTTATTGCCGATGACATCGCGCAAGCGATCGAAACAATCAGCGGGGCGGTGCGCTGATGGTGAAAATATTATATGTCGAGGATAATGAAGATAACGTTTACATGCTGAAGCGGCGCTTAACGCGCAAAGGCTTTGACATAGTGATCGCGGGTGATGGGCTTGCCGGAGTGGCTATGGCGCATAGTGAAACCCCCGATTTAATTCTTATGGATTTGAGTTTGCCCAAAATGGATGGGTGGGCTGCAACGCGGGCGATCAAGGCAGACCCCGCCACGCAAGAGATTCCCGTTATTGCTTTATCCGCCCATGCGATGGAAGAGCATAAGCAAAGCGCCCTGCAGGCAGGTTGTGATGATTATGATACAAAGCCGGTGGACCTGCCCCGATTGCTGGCCAAAATTAACGCAGCATTGGGGCGGTGAAATGATTAATAAAGAACAGGCAAAGATCCTTGTTGTCGATGATATTGAAGCAAATCGCTTCACTTTAGAGCGCCGGTTGAAGCGCGATGGATATGCCAATGTTTTTTTAGCAGATTGCGGTAAAGCCGCGCTAAGCTCTGTTCAAAGCACCGAATTTGATTTGGTGCTTTTGGACCTTATGATGCCTGATATGAGCGGTCTTGAGGTGCTTAAAATCTTAAAATCTGATCCACATTTTCGCAAAATTCCAGTTGTTATGGTCACTGCCTCTGATGAGGTTGAGACGGCGGCTGAGTGTATTTTAAGCGGCGCTGATGATTTCATTACTAAGCCGTTTAACGCCACTTTGCTGAAGGCGCGGGTTGGTGCCTGCCTTGAAAAGAAGCGTTTGCAAGATAGCGAAGATCTGTATCTTAGCCGAGTGGAAAGCGACAAGCAGCGCTCTCAAGAGGTATTGAAAACAGTGCTGCCGAACGATGTCGCCGTAGAGCTTCAATCCACTGGGCGCGTGCATTCTCGGCGCTATGATGATGTTGCTATTTTGATCTGTGATCTGGTGGGATTTACCGCGTTTTGTGAGCAGAATGATCCTGAAATTGTGGTTGAAACTTTGCAAACTCTGGTGGAAGCGTTTGAACAGGTGTTCGCCAAATTTGGTCTAGACAAGGTGAAAACGGTGGGCGATGCGATCGTTGCCGTGGGCGGTTTAGCGCGGCCAACACCCGAAGCGGTTAAATCCTGCGTCTCTGCCAGCTTGATGCTGCGCGATATTGCCAATGCGTTTGAGCCTTCTTTTGGGTTGCATGTGGGCATCCATAGCGGCTCATTGGTTGCTGGCACCGTGGGCAAATCAACCATCCAATTTGATATTTTGGGCAAAGATGTGAATATCGCCTTCAATATTTGTGATTTGTCCGAGAGCGATCAGATTTTATTGTCAAGCGATGCATGGATGCATGTGCGCAATGAGGTGGTGGCAAAATCTGCAGGTTTGGCGCGGTTGAAAAGTGGCCAAGATGTCGAACTTTTTGAGTGCGGCACGTAAACGTTTACCGCCAGGTCACGCTCTGCTCAAGATTGGGTCGCGGGCGCTCTGGGGGCGTTGTAGTTTCGGTGCCTAAATAAATCAAACCAGCCACGCGCTCATGGGCGCTTAATCCAAGGCCTTTTTCGACGAAGTTGCGATTGTGGCTGGCCCATCCCGACAGCCAATTTGCTCCCCAACCGGCGGCAAGGGCGGCATTCAGCAAAGCCAGGCAGACTGCGCAAGCCGAATAGGTTTGTTCAATTGTAGGAATTTTCTCTGATGGCTTTTGGACCTCGATCACGGCCACTGCCACATGACCTTGGTCAAAAGGTTGGCGGGCTTTTTCAACCGCAGAGGCGTCTAATTGCGCCTCGAGCGCGCAGGTCTCGGCAAAGCCTGCCAATTCATCCAAACTCTCTGACGTTAAAACGATCAGGCGCCAAGGTTCTAATTTACCATGGTCGGGCGTGCGCAGCGCCGCCGTTAAAATATCACGCAATTGTTCGTGATCTGGCGCGGGCAGGCTTAAGGTTTTTGCCGGCCTTGAGCGTCGCGTTAATAAGAAATCTAAAGCGGCTTGGTTGCGCTTGGGCATTTACTCGTGGTCCATTTCAAAGGCGCCATGGGCCCCTCTTTATTTGAAAATAGGGCGTTAACGCGATGTATAGGTTTAATAATCAGACAGCGCGATCCGATCCATGATTTTAACAAGCTCGACGCTGATGCCGGGTTCAGACATCGCATGGCCTGCGTTTTTGATCATTTTTAAATTGCATTTGGGCCAAGCTTTGGACAGCTCGATCGCAGTTTTGGGCGGGCAAATCATATCATATCTGCCTTGCACGATCCACCCGGGGATATGGGCGATCCGCTCCATGGCGTTTAAGATTTGTCCATCATGATCCAAGAAACCGTTATTAATGAAATAATGGTTCTCTAATCTTGCAAAGGTGCGCGCATAATCGCTCGGCGCTTCGCCTCCACGACCATCCGAATAAACCGAGGCCAATGCGGTTTCCCAAGCTGACCATATCCGGCCAAACTGTATTTCTACGCGCAGGTCCCCGCTGAACAAACGGCGGTGAAAGGCTGCAATCAAATCATCTCGTTCGTCTTCTGGGATTTTTTCGATAAATTTTTCCCAGGCATCGGGCCAAAACTGGCTGGCCCCGCCGCCATAAAACCAGGCCAATTCATTCTGTGTCATTGTGAATACGCCGCGCAGAATGAGATGGCTCACCCGTTCTGGATGGGCTTGGGCATAGATCAACGCCAATGTGGCACCCCAACTGCCTCCGAATAACGCCCATGTGTCAAGGCCCAGTCGCTGTCGTATCGCTTCCATATCTTGTAGCAGATTCCAGGTGGTATTGTTGGTCACGCTGGCCTGTGGCTTACTGCGCCCGCAACCGCGCTGATCAAAAAGGATAATATGGTATTTTTCTGGGTTGAAATAGCGCCGCATGATCGGGCTACAGCCTCCGCCGGGCCCGCCATGAAGAACCACAACCGGGCGCCCCTGTGGATTTCCACATTGCTCGATATAAATATGGTGGCCATCTCCCGTATCGATAATCTCTGCAGAAAATGGATCGACGGTAGGATATAAATGCTGATATGCGCGTTTTTGATCTGAGAATTTATCCATGAACGCACTATATGTGATTTACAGAGCAAAAGACCAGACGGAGAACCCTATGAGCGGCGCAGAATTTACCGTAGATGCGAAAGAGATTGCCAAATTTGAGGCGATGGCCGCAGAGTGGTGGGATCCCAATGGTAAGTTTAAACCGCTTCACATGCTTAACCCTTGCCGATTGGATTATATCATCGCGCAGATAGCGGCAGAATTTGACCGCGATCTTGAGCAAGACAACCCCTTTGAGGGATTGCGCATTCTGGATATTGGATGTGGGGGCGGTTTGCTCTGCGAGCCAATGGTCAGATTGGGCGCAACGGTTACTGGGGTGGATGCAGCAGCGCGCAATATTCCTGTGGCGCAAGCCCATGCCGATCAATCAAACCTGCAGATAGAGTACATCGCTGGCACGGCCGAAAGCCTTGTCGCACAGGGCCGCGTGTTTGATGCGGTATTAAATATGGAGGTGGTCGAGCATGTCGCTGATCCGCAGGGATATTTAAAGGCCTGCCAAGAGCTTCTGAGACCGGGGGGGCTGATGGTGTGCTCTACGATCAACCGCAACGCCAAAAGCTTTGCCATGGCGATTGTGGGCGCGGAATATGTGATGCGATGGTTGCCCAAAGGCACACATGAATGGTCAAAATTCATTACCCCGGATGAATTGTCTGTGTTCATCGAAACTGCGGGCCTTTCGGTTGTGGATCGCAAAGGCTTTGTTTTCAATCCGCTGAGCTGGCAATGGCGATTGTCTGGCAGGGATCTGAGCGTAAATTACGTAACCGCCAGCGTAAAACCCTAATCCGGGTTCAGCATATAACCTTCGCCGCGAACTGTTTGCAGATAGCGTGGTTGTTTTGAATCCGGCTCAATTTTTCGGCGCAACCGAGTGATCTGAACATCGATTGCGCGGTCTTGGCCCTGGCTGTGATCGCGTCCAAGTTCGCTCATCAGATCCTCGCGGCGGATGGGCCTGCCCGCGCTTTGCGCCAAAATGCCCATTAACGCGCTTTCAGTGGCAGTCAGGCGGATTTGCTCATCGGCTTTCCAAAGCTCTTTGCGCTGCATGTCATATCTGATCTGCCCAAGCGTGATTAATTTAGGTCCCGTGGCTTGATCCAGATCGGTTGGAACGCGGCGTAAAATTGCATGTAGACGCAATAGCAATTCTTTGGGCTCGAAAGGTTTTGAAAGATAATCATCAGCGCCTGCCTCAAGGCCGCCGATGCGATCCTCGATCTCGCCCTTCGCGGTTAAAAGCAAAATTGGTGTATCAATTTTGCGGCGAAGATCCTTGGTCAGTGAAATGCCATCCTGTCCGGGCATCATCACGTCACAGATGATCAAATCAAAGGCCAGCCCCTCTAGCAAGTTGCGGGCATGGTGGCTATCATCGGCGGTGGTTACGTTGAAATCATTACGCCGCAAATATTTCTTGAGTAGATCGCGAATGCGCTCATCATCATCAATGATCAAAACATGCGGGATCAACATTTAAGCCCCATCCTCTCGCAGTTGGGAATAGGCTGTCATCATATCTGGATCCATCATCGCTTCTAACACTTTGCGAAACCCGGCAACCGCTTCCGGGCCGACTTGCCGGAACGCGCTACGCATACGGCTGCGCTGCGCATCGGACAGCTTTTGTTCGAGGGCATGGCCGGCTTCTGTCAATGCCAAGTGCCGTTCTCGCTTATCGCGCTGCCCGACTTGGCTGGTGACCAATCCATCTGCGATCAATTTGCGCAAGACGCGGTTGAGTGATTGTTTGGTCACGCCCAAAATTTGTAGCAGGTTATTCACATTCGTGCCTGGAGCGCCGTTGATAAAATGCAAGGCTCTGTGATGGGCCCGCCCATAGCCGTGTAATTCAAGTATCCTGTCTGGATCGGCGGTAAAACCACGATAGGCGAAAAACATTGCCTCAATGCCCTGCCTTAATTGATCATCCGTCAGGTAAAGTAGCGTTTCACCCATAGCGCGATGCCCGAGGGGGTGCGATAAGGAAGGGCTATCCATGCCAAATCTCCGACTGATTTCGTCTGACAGTTTATGTCAGTCTTGTTGACATTCCAAGCGTCAACTGCTAGCCAAATCTGGTTTATTGGCAATTTTATACCACAATTGACGCAATTTTTGAAATAATATGAATAAATTGCTGTGAGAATCTGAGAAAGGGCGCGCTGTGGAATTAGGATACGATGATCGCGATGGAAAGATTTGGCTTGACGGCCAATTGGTTGATTGGCGGAGCGCGCAAGTTCATGTGCTGAGCCATGCGATGCATTATGCCAGCTCGGTGTTTGAAGGCGAGCGCGCCTATGCTGGCAAGATTTTCAAAAGCCGGGCCCATTCAGAGCGCTTATTGGCTTCGGGAAAATTGATCGATTTCGAAATTCCTTATTCTGTGGATGACATCGAAGCCGCCAAAGAGGCAGCTTTACAGGCGAATGGCCTGAGCGATGCCTATGTGCGCGCGTTTGCATGGCGCGGCGCGGGGCTGGATATGGGGGTTGCCTCCTCGCGCAATCCGGTACGCATGGCGGTGGCTGTGTGGTCTTGGGGCAATTATTATGGCGATGCCAAGATGAAAGGCGCCAAGTTGGATATCGCAAAATGGCGCCGGCCCGATCCGGCCACGGCGCCTTCGCAAGCCAAAGCTGCGGGGCTTTATATGATTGCAACAATGTCAAAACATGCTGCCGAAGCCAAAGGCTGCAGCGATGCAATGATGTTTGATTATCGCGGCTATGTGGCCGAGGCCACGGGCGCCAATATATTCTTTGTCAAAGATGGCGAAGTGCATACGCCGACAGCGGATGCATTTTTGAACGGGATCACCCGTCAAACGGTTATCGAAATGCTGAAAGAAAAAGGTATTCGTGTGATTGAGCGGCATATCATGCCAGAAGAGCTGGAAGGGTTTGAGCAATGCTGGCTGACGGGCACAGCGGCCGAGGTCACGCCGGTTGGCCAGATTGGCGACTTTCATTTTGACGTGGGCGCTTTGACGCGTGATATTGCTGAAAGTTATGAAATATTGGTTCGGCAATGATTTAAGAGCCAGCGCGTGGATGGGCCTTGATGCCTATACCTTCAATCTGTGACTATTTTTGGATCAGGCGGGGCTATCAAACGCGGATCAAAGCGGTCATGCTCACGCGGTTTAAAGGATCCGCAAAAGGGCTGCTTTTGACGTCAAAGTTTAAAGATAAAAGATTCGTTTTTGCCGTTCAAACAACATTGGGCGCTCTGATGCGCCCGTGAAACTTGCGAGAGAGAGAATATTTTCAGGGTCTTTTGAAAAAAAAAGCCAAAAAAATCGGTAAAAACTGGGTCTAGAGCCGCGCCAAAACGGCGCGGTTTCAAGAGTGTGCTGGACGAAGTCCTTAAGCGGGGCTAAATAGCCCCATGAAAAGAACAGAGGCCTCGTATTGGTCTCGCGTTGTTAGAACGATCATTTAGACGAAGAATGGAGTTTACCTCGTGTCACATGCAGAAGATCACGAAGGCACCCGGAGAGATTTTCTCTACTATGCCACAGCAGGCGCCGGCGCCATAACAGCAGGCGCAGCGGTTTGGCCTTTGGTCAACCAGATGAACCCCTCTGCCGATGTGAAGGCCCTGTCTTCGATTCGTGTGGATATTTCAGAGATCGAACCGGGCACGCAGCTGACTGTAAAATGGCTAGGTAAGCCGGTCTTTATCCGCCGTCGGACGGAAGATGAAATTTCAGAAGCGCGCGGCGTCGCCATGGATGATTTAATCGATTTGTCAGCGCGCAACAACAACGCGCCTGAGTTAGATGCAGCCGATGAAAACCGTGCGCTTGACGAGACTGGCGAATGGTTGGTGATGATGGGCGTGTGCACGCATCTGGGCTGTGTGCCTTTGGGCGATGGCGCTGGCGATTTCCACGGCTGGTTCTGCCCCTGTCATGGATCGCATTACGATACATCTGGTCGCATTCGCAAAGGCCCAGCTCCGGAGAATTTACCGGTGCCCGTGGCCGCTTTTGTCGACGATACTACAATCAAATTGGGTTAAGGAGTTATTGTAATGGCTGGAATCCCTCACGACCATTTTGAACCGAAAACATCTGGCCAGAAATGGCTTCACAGCCGCTTGCCAGTTGTTGGCTTGCTCTATGATACATTGATGCTTCCAACGCCGAAAAACCTCAATTGGATGTGGATCTGGGGCATTGTGCTGACCTTTTGTTTGGCGCTGCAAATTATCACCGGTATCGTTTTGGTAATGCATTACACCCCGCATGTAGATATGGCTTTTGCTTCTATCGAACATATTATGCGCAATGTGAACGGTGGGCATATGATCCGGTATCTGCACATGAACGGTGCATCTTTGTTCTTTATTGCGGTTTACGCGCATATTTTCCGTGGCCTTTATTATGGCTCTTACAAAGCGCCGCGCGAAGTCACGTGGATCATCGGCATGTTGATCTATCTGTTAATGATGGGCACAGCGTTCATGGGCTATGTTTTGCCTTGGGGCCAAATGTCGTTCTGGGGCGCAACCGTTATTACAGGTCTGTTCGGCGCTATCCCATTTATCGGAGAGCCCATCCAAACATTGCTGCTTGGTGGCCCAGCGGTCGATAATGCGACACTGAACCGGTTTTTCAGCCTGCATTATCTATTTCCCTTCTTGATTGCAGGTTTGGTGATCGTGCATATTTGGGCATTCCACACGACCGGGAATAACAACCCAACGGGGGTGGAAGTGCGCCGCGGCTCAAAAGCCGAAGCCGAGAAAGACACCGTGCCCTTTTGGCCCTATTTTGTGATCAAAGATTTGTTCGCCTTAGCGGTTTTACTGGCCGTGTTCTTTGCGATCGTAGGGTTCATGCCAAATTACCTGGGCCATCCGGATAATTATATTGAAGCAAACGCGTTGGCGACTCCGGCACATATTGTACCAGAATGGTATTTCTTACCCTTCTACGCTATTTTGCGCGCCTTCACATCGGAAGTTTGGGTTGTTCAATTGGCCAGCTTCGTAACGGGCGGGATCATCGACGCGAAATTCTTCGGCGTCTTGGCGATGTTTGGGGCGATTGCTGTTATGGCCTTGGCGCCTTGGCTTGATACATCATCGGTACGCTCTGCGCGCTACCGCCCCATTTTGAAATGGTGGTTTGCACTCTTAGTGGTGGATTTCTTCGTGCTAATGTGGCTGGGGGCAATGCCTGCAGAAGAGCCCTATGCAACCTTCTCACTGATTGCGTCTGCCTATTGGTTTGCCTATTTCTTGGTCATTCTGCCGCTGCTTGGTGTGTTAGAAAAACCATTGCCTGTGCCCGAAACCATTGAAGATGATTTTGACGCGCATTACGGCTCGAAAAACGCCACTCCGGCTGAATAAGTAAAGGGACAGAAAGCAATGTTAAGAAACCTGACGATCACGGCCGTCACTGCCCTTGCATTTACCGCATCCGCTGCGTTTGCAGCCGGCGGTGGTGAACAGCATATCGAAGATTATGCGTTTTCTTTTGAAGGGCCATTCGGCAAGTTTGACCAAAACCAGCTGCAACGCGGTTTAAAGGTCTATACAGAAGTCTGTGCGGCCTGTCATGGCCTGCGCTATGTGCCTATTCGCACATTGGCGGATGAGGGTGGGCCACATTTCAAGGCGGATCAAGTGCGCGCCTATGCGACCAATTTCGAAGTTTATGATGCGGATCTGGAAGATTACCGCGAGGCCAAGCCAACCGATCATTTTCCTGCAAATGATGGCGCTGGCGCCCCCGATCTTTCTTTGATGGCTAAGGCGCGGGCGGGATTCCACGGCCCATATGGCACAGGTATCAGCCAGCTGATCAACGGTATGGGTGGCCCGGAATATATCGCGTCATTGCTCACCGGATATACTGGTGAAGAAAAGGAGGAAGCGGGCGTAACGCTGTATGAGAATACCGCATTTCCAGGGGGCTGGATCAGTATGGCCCCGCCTTTATATGGCGAGGATGTTGAATATGATGACGGGCATGCCAATGATATTGAGCACGAAGCGATGGATGTTGCAGCCTTCCTGATGTGGACAGCCGAGCCAAAGATGATGGCGCGTCAGCACGCCGGATTTGTGGGTGTTTTGATGCTTAGCCTTTTGGCGGCACTTCTCTATCTGACCAATAAGCGCATTTGGGCGCCCATTAAAAAGAAAAGCGCATAGGCGTAACCGTTAAATTAAACCTTACGCTGCAAAGTAATAGGCCCGCCAGTTTTGGCGGGCTTTTTATATTCTGCTGCGCCCGGTTGCTTTGGGCTTCTGATCAGGGCCCGTTGGGGCTTTGGATCCCCTAGCCGATTGGCAGGATGGGGGCGGGTCGTGACGGTTTAGACCACCATAAGAAAAACCCTGCGATTGCCATATTCAGCAAGTTCCAAACGATACCATTTATAAAGGCCAGCTCATATGAGCCCGTTTTGACATAGATCCAGCCTGACATCCAACCGCCCAGAGCCATCCCCAAGATTGTTGTCATCAACACAAACCCAACCCGGCTACCGGCTTCACGGCCGGGTAAATATTCGCGCACAATCAAGGCGTAGCTGGGCACAATACCGCCCTGCGCCAGACCAAACATCAAAGACACGGCATAAAGCGACATCATCGAATTTGATGGCAGATAGAAGATCAGCCCCAAACATTGTAAAACCGAGCCGATTAAAAGCGTTTTCACCCCGCCCAAACGATCCGCCAGAACCCCCGAGATCACCCGCGACACCACGCCGCCCAAAAGCATTAAGGATAACATTTCAGCGCCGACCACGGCGCCAAATCCCAGATCCACGCAATAGGCCACGATGTGGACCTGCGGCATCGACATCGCCACGCAACATGCGATACCCGCAATCCCCAATAATGCAGTGACGCGGTTCGAGGACATTGTGGTCATCGCCAATCTTTCGCGCGAAATATGATCCGCATGGGCGCTGCTTTCCGCGTTGAGCTTCGCTTTCAACCACAGCGCCAAAGGCATCATGATTGCCAAAGAAAGGCCTGCCAAAACCACGTAAGTGCTTCGCCAGCCCTGCAATTCGATCACATCTTTGAGCACCCATGGCCAAAGCGCCCCCGAAAAATAATTGCCACTTGCGGCCAGCGCCACTGCGATGCCTCGCCGCTTTAAAAACCAGTGTGACACATCGGCAATCAATGGTCCGAATGTCGCAGCATTGCCGAGCCCAATCAAAAATTGACAGCCGCTTATCACTGCGATAGAGGGCGCTGAGGCCGCCCCCGCAAGCCCGATCGCATTGAGCACAGCGGCCGCTATAAGAACCCGAACGATCCCATAACGATCCACAAATCCACCGATAATGAAATTGCCAAAGGCAAACCCGATCATGGTAAGCGTATAGGGAAGCGCGGCATCCGCACGATCAATGTGAAATTCGCTTTGTATCGCGGGCATCACCACAATAATAAGCCACATTCCTACATTTCCAATCGTAGCGATCGCTAATGTGACGCTCAGACGGAACCAAGAATATTTGCTATCATGCTGTATCATGTAAAGGCTTTGGCCGGTGCATTTGGCCAAAGCCGGTCAGTTGGCCTAATCATTGTCATTCAGCCCGGCACCTGCGCCGGCCAATCTGCTGGCTTCGGTTGCTGGTGCATAGGTTTTTTCTGCCAGTCGCTCTAGGGCGCGATAACATTCTTTTGAAATCTGCGCGCGTGAGGATTTTTGGAAAGTCTCTCCAAAGCCGGCTTCACCCGTTTCTATCCTTACCTCGATTGGGCCCGCGGCGTGAATTTGGTCAATTTTCGTATAGATCAAATCTGATTTTGAAAGATATAAACTGACGCCATCCCAAACGATATGCAGCCAAATATCGGTATCGGCCAGCGATAAAGCCGCGAAGGGAATTAAAAGCGCTGGGGCGTGCATCGGCTGCGAAGACTGCCAATTTTGCTGCGCCCACGCCCCATCGCTTAAAGCGGGCCCAATATAAAGCGGGTTGGTTTTGGGCGGCTGGCCCAAAGCTTGGCATAGCGATTCTGCTCCGTTTAACCCGTGCTCGCATAAATACCGGGCGGCCATACCAGCTTCTTCTGCGATCCCCCAGGGCACTCCGCTGCCGCGGGCCGCTTTGCGTGCTAAGGCTTGAAACTCATTTAACGAATAGCTCATTCGGCGGCGCTGAGGGGCGGGTAGGTCCAATGATCCGGGTCTGATTGTGCCAGCTCATGTGGAAACGGGGCCATCCGGAACATATTGATCCGCACCCAGCGATCGGAACGCGGGTCAAAATGCGTTGCGCCGAAAAATGACAGCTTTGCCCGCAACAGGTCAATGGGCAGCATTTCGGCATCAATCGTATTGTCGCGGATTTCCGCATAGTCACAGCGCGCCGCCAGCTGGCACCGCCTCACGCTATGGCGATGCTCGGGATGCGCCATTAAGAACTCTGCCACCTGTGCGGTGTCTGGCATGCTATCCAGATCTTTATAAAGCCGCGCGGCATCGCGGCCCGGTTGCAGCGGTTGCTCAAATTCGGCGATATCTTCATCGAAACGTTCGCCCAGACGCGGCTCGAGCTTTTCACAAGAGACGTACCAGGCGCGCGAATTGGGTTGTTTTTGTGCCCAGTCGATTTCCAGCGCCCAGTCATAAATCATTTCGCAAAGCGCTTTTAGGCGCCCAATTGACATGGTGCCATCGATCCGAAACCCTGTGAGCTCATCTGCAGTCATGCAGCTGCTAAGCCCATCGATCAGATCTCCATAAGGCTCCATCATCAGGCTGATCAGCAATTCTTGGCCATCTTGGCCCAAATTCTTTTGACCCCATATGAAAAGCTGGTTCCAAGGCGCTGGCGTATTGAACTTAAAATCAGGAATATACGCGATCAAGCGCTCTAAATCTGATCCAAGCTGAGCCAATTTTTGAACTTGTAATGGATGTTCTGAGTGCCAGTCATGGATATTTTGCAACGCGCGTGGCAGCAGCTCTTGAAACCTATCTATGGCGTCTTGGCTGGCCCATTCTACGCGCCGCACCCGCGCCAAAGCTTCTTCTTTGGCAGCAATCCAATTGTTCAAAAGCATCGGGTGGTTGATTAAGAAGGGGGCCATGCCAAGCCCTGTGGAATTGCCAATTCCAAATTTTCTACGCAAGCTTGGATCAAGCACAACGGCGCCTTGGCCACCTTGTGCGCGGGCCATATGTTCGACAAGATCCAATGCGAATGCGCGTATCAGAAAGACCGTCAGCATCTCTATTTGAAACGCGCCCTGACATTCGTCGCGCTCTTTCAGCGTTTCCCGATCCGCCGCACCAAATTTTCCTGATCCATATACCGCGGTGGTGCGCATTAAATATCCCACTTGATCGACCAAAGTCGGATCGGGTTGTCGGCCTGCTGCCAAGCGCTGAACCACATGATCCCAAAGCCGGACGGATCGGTTAGCGCGTGAGATGGTCAATTCGCTTTCTTGCGCGCGGCCTGCCTCTTGCAGTGGAATATTTTGGCGCAAGCGCGCTATGTCTTGCGTGGAGGGCACACCGTCAAACAGCGTAAACGTGGCGTCCCATTCTGTTGCAATCACCCGGTCTGAACGTTTTTCAGGCGCCAAATCATTTGCAAAGGCCACCAATGAATAGGTGTTTTTTGGCCCATGGGCGCTATAAACCGCAACGCCAACGCCCTGTTTATCAATATCGAATAAAGCTGTCTCAAAGCGCCAATTCTGTGACTTCAAGCGCCTCAACAACACCCGCATAAATGATAGGCGATGTTGATGAAAACAGCCCATGCGGGTAAGGCGCATTACCTCTGAGGCAGGGCGCGGAGCTATCGTTTCAAGCGATATATCTTGGTTTTGCATGGCGATTGACTTGCTCTATA
Source organism: Paracoccaceae bacterium (assembly GCA_016778765.1). Taxonomy (GTDB): domain Bacteria; phylum Pseudomonadota; class Alphaproteobacteria; order Rhodobacterales; family Rhodobacteraceae; genus Thalassovivens. The sequence continues at coordinate 40,370 of JADHOV010000009.1, forward strand.
CAGAAAAATATGAACTGAAACAGCTTACGCAAAAACAAAACGATAATAAAGAATAATTCTCGTTGCGGCCTGCGTGATTTCAACGCGCCTTTTGGGCGATCGAAGCGGCCAATTCTGATTGGGTTTTGTTCCAAATCACCCCGATGTTTTTGATGAGATGTGACACTTGATCGGCCCTATCAGATCGTGCAGCCAGCTCGATCATATTAAGCTTTTGATGCAGCGCAACGGCCCCAAGCACGGCCGCTGATCCGGCCGCTCGATGGACCAATTCAATCGTTTCCTTGGTCAGCTTGCCTTTTGAACCTGCATCGGTTGGTTCGAACAATTTCAACATTTCATCGGTTTCATGGACAAATTGCTGCATCAAATTTTGTAATTTATTAGAGCCCAGTTGAGTCAGGATATCTTGGATATGAGGCTGGTCTAAAATTTCAATTTTCCCGCTTGCGTCGCTCTCTGGCAGGGGATCCTGTTTCGGAGCAGATTGTGGGCAATAGAGCCGAATTTTTTCGAGTAATGTGCGTTTGTCGATCGGTTTGATGATTTTATCATTGATTCCGGCCGCCAAGAATTCATCGATTTCGTCGGGCATAGCATGCGCTGTCACGGCAATAATTGGCGTATCTGCAGAGGCGCACCCGCTCGAGCGGATACGCCGTGAGGCTTCTATCCCATCCATGACCGGCATGCTGATATCGATAAGAATGAGGTCAAATTTTTGTTTCGCTGCCGCTTCTACGCCGCGTTTGCCGTTTTTTGCTTCGGTGACATGATGCCCCTCAAGCTTAAGCATTTCCTGCAGGATAAAGCGATTAATCTCATTATCTTCCACCATCAAGATGTTGATTGGGCTGAGATGATTGGCGAACCTCGCCAGATTCAACGGCGTTTCCAAAGCTGGCAGATGCGGTTTGAAAGCGATACGGAACAAAAATGTTGAGCCCTCTCCAAAGGCGCTTTCCGCGCTCAGTTGGCCCCCCATTAAATCAACAAGTCGGCGCACGATGCCAAGCCCTAGGCCGGTACTGGCAGAAAAATCCGCATTGGCTTGGTTCGAGGTTTCAAAATCATCATAAATACGGCCAAGCCGATCTGGGGTGATACCGATGCCGGTATCACGCACGCGAAACTCGACGATGATCGCATCCGGGCTTTGCGTCATAATCTCGGTTTCGATTAAGATTTTTCCATCGCGGGTGAATTGCGTGGCATTGCTGAGCAGATTGAGAAGAATCTGCTGTAATTTCACTTTATCCCCAAGGATATCTGGTGCTGCAGAATGCACCCATTGGTGCCGGATTTCATTGCCTTTTTCATCGATTAAAGCGGCATGGCTGGTGATCACTTCCGCAATCAGTTGGTCCAATTGAATAGGATCTGCCCTAAGCTCGGCTCGTGCTTCATTTACTTTTGAAACGTCGAGTGCATTTTCAATTTGTGCCAAAAGCATTCGCCCCGACGCGTCCATCGTCTCGACATAGCGTTTTTGTACAGGGTAAAGATCCGTGTCATTTAACAGTTTCAATGCCCCCAAAAGCCCTTGCAGCGGGTTGCGCATTTCATGACTGTTAGTGGCAATGAAGGCGGTTTTTTGCTGCTCGCTTTGCCGCGCAATATTCAACGCATTGATGATATTTTTTTGCTTTGTTTTTTCTTTGGTAAGATCGCGAATAACCAAAGAGATGCGCGAACGCTCCTCTGGGGCGATTGGCTGAAAGGAGATTTCTGCTGGAAAGGTTTCGCCCGATTTGCGCTGCAGCCACGCTTTGATCCGTTGGGCATGCTCTGGCGATGCGATAGCGCTTAGGGTAAAGTTTTTCAGTTCTTTGCGATACCGATTTAACAATTTTGGCGGTATAAAGAGATCTTCGATATTACGCCCTAATGCTTCCTCTTTGGTATATCCGAACAGGGCTTCGGCATTGTTTTTATATTCGATGATAATACCGTCTTTTGAGAGGTTCAGTACGGCATCATGGGCGTTGGCCGCAAGGCTTTCTGGGCGCATAATTTGTATGTCTTTTTCGACGCTTGGCGTTGCGCGCGCGGCCCTTTGCCGTGCTATTAAAATAGCGGCAAGACTTATCGAAAACCCTGCTAAGATTGTTAAAAGGGCCAAGCGCACATAGACCCATAGCGTTAGGCCACTCTCTGCCTGTGGTGATGCGATTAAGCTGTTTGTAGGCGCTTCAGAGATAATTTTAATGGGGGTTTGAAGGTTTCGTAAGTCTTTTACCAAATTTGGAAGCGTCGTTTCAAGCTTTGCATTTGGTTGCTCGATAAGAGGCGCATTTTCGGATAGGAACTTTTGAACTTTATTTATATTCAGTTTCAGCCGGTGCGTTCGTGGAAGGTCTTGATAATATTGCGATGCGCTAAGCAATTCCGATTTGGAGTGAAATGCTTTAAATTCATTTCGCAATTTTTCAAACTCACCGACAGGGTCGCTTGATGCTTGATGCGCGCTTAAGACAAGAAATGCATATTGTACGCTGAGCTGCCGGAAGGCCCCTAAATGTTCTTCCGCGGCGGGCTGTCCAAAAAGCTGCGCCTTATGATTCATTTCAAACGTTAAATATCCGATAACAGCTAGCGCCAAAGCCAGTAAAGCCACGATACCAACCCGCTGTTTTTTGAGGGATGGATTCCGATCCAAAGATGCTGTCTGACCACCCATTACGTATCAACCGGCATAAGGCTTGATCTGGCGCAGCGGTGCCACAAAACTGGGCGGCATTTAAATAAACCTCGCCCCTGCTTTGTTTTATGATGCCCGGCCATTATCATTGGGTTGGTCTTGTGAAATATGCATTCGCCGCACAAGATTCAGACTTTTTTCCCCAAGCGATATAAAAAAGCCAATTATCATTGGCCCATTTTTTGGCTTCGTTTTGTTCAAAAAAATGAACCATTCTACGGTTTAGGTCCTTAATTTGTGTGATCCACCGTTCTCTTTTTACTTTGAGCACGATTTGTAACTTAAAAAAGCTTCCGTGATAAAACTATCAATAATTATCAAAACATAGCAACTAAAGCATATAGACGTAAAGAAAAACTACACTTTTTATACTTTGTGGTATATATAAATAATAAAATATATACAGACTGGGAATTTTGACAGTATATTGTCTTTCATATTACATATTTGAGTCAGATTTATCTGATCTTGTCCGAGGTCTCGGGGGATAAGGGTCGCACTTTTTAAATAGTTTCACCTATATGCGCTTTAAAAGACCAATTGTGAATTGTGATATACTTTGTAATATATATAAAAAGCCTTATGGGTGGGCCAATAGAAAATCCAAGTAAATCTGTCTCTGGGTTGGAAATGCGTTCTTAGTATTAAGTGCCGATAGGGAAAAAGAACTGTAAATTGCGAGAGAAACTAAATGCGAATTCTAATAGCGGATGATCACGATCTCCTGCGGGAAACCTTATCGATGTTCTTAGCCTCAGAGGGAAGTATTGATACTGCGCTTGCTTCAACGCTTGATGCGGCGTTGGATTTTATACATAGCGAAGAGAAATTCGATTTGATCATGTTGGATTACAACATGCCGGGTATGGCCGGTTTGAATGGTTTGAAACGCGCGATGGAAGCCAGCGATGGAAGTCCCGTTGCATTGATGTCGGGCATAGCATCGCGCTCTGTGGCTGAAGAAGCGCTGGCTTTTGGAGCCGCGGGTTTTGTGCCCAAAACGCTGGCGGCGAAAACGTTGGTCAACGCGGTACGATTTATGGCGATGGGGGAAAAATACGCTCCGATTGATTTTATGACCGCGGATGATCCAACCGTGGCGCCCAACCCTTTGGCCCAAAAACTTTCAAGACGCGAATTACAAGTTCTTGAGGGCTTATCGAAAGGCAAATCAAATAAAGAGATCGCGCGCGATTTGGATTTGCAAGAACCAACGATTAAATTGCATGTGAAAACATTATACCGCAAAATTGGTGCGGCCAATCGTACGCAGGCCGCTTTGATTGCCAAAGAAGAAGGCCTTTTCTGATCTGGCGTCAGATATGACCATCTGCGGGGGATGATAATTTGCTGAACGCGCATGCCTCGAAGAATTCTTTGCCGGAAGCGCGGTTCCGATGGCATATAAACGCGCAGCTTATTTTGCCAGATGGAACATGCCTTGATGAGCCGCAGCATCAGCTCCCAACCGCGGCTAAGATGCATCCTATCTGTAGGTTTTTTGATCTTTTAAACCGCCAGTCCACGCCGCTGATTGGCGCCGTGGGCCGGGTTGAGGCGGTGCTTGGTGCAAACGCCAATTCTGGGTTTTGCGCGATGAGCGGCGGAACAACGGGGCCCCCAAAAGTGATCCAGCGCAGCTGCGCCAGCTGGATTGAAACCTTTCAGCTGCATGCTCGTCGATTCGCGAAACAAGGGCCGCTGCGCTATGCCACGCTGGGTGATTTGCAGCATTCCTTAACCTTATATGGGGCCATTGAGGCGTTGCATATTGGTGCAATTTACCACCCTTTGGGGGGTATAAGCCCGCGCCGGCAATTGTCAAAGTTACAAAGCGCGCGTGTTAACGTGCTCTATGCAACCCCCACGCAAATGCGCCTGCTCTTAAATGTGAAGCGCCAAAAAAGCGGTTTGGAGGCATTGCGGCATGTGATGCTGGGTGGCGGCGCGCTGGATCAGGAAACGCGCGCGCAGTTAAAACGCTGGGCGCCTGCGGCTGAGATCACTGAATTTTTTGGCACCAGTGAAGCCAGCTTTATTTGCGCATCGGATCGCGATACGCCGTTGAGCTCTGTGGGCAGGCCCTATCCTGGAGTGGAGCTTGCAATACGCGATGCCCAAGGTGCACCCTGCCAGAGCGCAAAGGCAGGAGATATTTGGCTGCGCTCTCCTTATGTGTTTTCCAAATATAGGTCTGGCGCGGATCCTGATATCATCTGGCGCGATGATTGGTTGTCGATAGGCGAAATCGGATATCTAGACCCGCAGGGGTATCTGTATTTAAAGGGGCGGCGCGCGCGGGCGTTTCAAGTGGCGGATCAAACCGTCTATCCAGAGGCTATTGAGGCCAAATTGTCTCAACATTCTGGCATTGAGGCTGCTGTGGTGTTTGATTGCCCCGACGCCAAACGCGGCGCGGTGATCGTTGCGGTGGTTGCCGCTCGATCGGGCGCCCTGCCAAAGGATCTTCAAGCCTGGGCCTCACATCATTTGCCGCTGCGGGCGCGCCCGGCAAAATATGTTTTGAAACCTTTGGCGCAATGGCCGATCTTAAATTCAGGAAAACCGGATCTTCAAGCGTTGAAACGCTTATGTAGAGAAGCCGTGTAATGCAGCGTTTGGCGCATATTGTGGCCGCGCGCCGCAGTCCGGTTGCACCGAGGGGCGGTGATTTGGCAACGCTTGAGTTGCACGCGCTTGCGGCGCCGGTGATCCGTGCTGTTCTAGGGGATGCTGGCATTGGCGCGGCGCAGGTGGATGAGATTATCGTATCAAATGCGCTGGGCGCTGGCGGCAATCCTGCCAGATTGGTGGCGCTAGCGGCTGATTTGCCACAACGCATTGGCGGTTATAGCATCGATCGTCAATGTTGTGGTGGGTTGGATGCGTTGGCGCTGGCCCGCGCGATGATTGTATCGGGGCAAGCTGAGATCGTTTTGGCGGGCGGCGTTGAAACCTATTCGCAGCGCCCGATTAGGCTGCGCAGCCGGCATGGCGCCGCTTTGGCATTGCCCTATGATCGCCCCGCTTTTGCGCCGGTTGCGGATCAAGATCCGGATATGGATATTGCGGCGGATCAGGTTGCGCAGCAGATGGGGATCGATCGCGCGGCGCAGGATGCTTGGGCTAGGCTAAGTCATCAAAAGGCCCAAGCAGCGCAAAAGGCTTTGGCTGCTGAGATCGTAGCGCTGGGCCCTAAAAACCTAGATCACGACAGTTATACCCGCAGGTTAAGCCCGGAATTATGCGCCAGAGCGCCGATTTTATCGGGTAGCATTACGCATGCCAATAGCGCTGTTGCGGCCGATGCCGCGGCGTTTTGTTTGGTGGTCTCTGATCAGATTGCCGCGCAGATCGCTGCGCCATCGGTTGCAATTTTACAAAGCGCGGCTTTGGCCAGCGATCCGGCTTTTCCCGCGCTGGCACCGGTTCCCGCCATTCGCGAGGTCCTTCAAAAGGGCGGGGTGCACGCGCGCGATCTTGCTCAGGTTGAAATGATGGAGGCCTATGCCGCACAAGCGCTGGCTTGCATTCAAGATACTGGATTAGATCCGGCGCGGTGCAATATCAAAGGCGGCGCGCTTGCGCGGGGCCATCCGATTGGCGCATCGGGGGCGATTCTGGCCGTGCGCTTGTTTCATGATTTGTGCCAAAGCGCTGGGCAAATCGGGCTGGCTGCCATTGCCGCTGCGGGCGGCTTGGGCAGCGCCTTGCTTTTGCAAAGCGGCGATTAATCCGCTTCGTCCTTTTGGGGCGGATTATCTGCCGCTTGTGCAGCCGCATCCGGATCCGGCGCCGGCTGGGGTGATTTTGCCAAGACCATCTGCGGGCGTGCGCTATAGATCGCGCGCGTAATCACGGCGCAGAGGATCACTTTGATCACATCGCCGGGTAAAAACGGCGCCACCAAAGCCAATGAAGCCAAAAGCGGCTTATCGATCATTACGGATAGGCCAACAACGCCCGGGATATACAGCGCGATAATACCGCCAAGCAGGGCGGCCAGGGCGCTGGCTGGGCCAATGGAGAGCCGCGCCAAGCGTTGCATGCTCCATCCGGTGACAAAGGCGGCGATCGGAAATCCGATTAGGAACCCAACGCTGGGCGAGGCAAACACGGCCAAACCGCCGCGCCCGCCGGCCAAAAGAGGTAAGCCCAGCGCTGTTAAGCCAAGGAACAACAAGGCCGCTTGCGCGCCCGCGCGCGCGCCCAAAATGGTACCGCAGAGCATGATCCCCAAGCTTTGCGCCGTGATGGGCACGCCGCTAATAAGGGTGATTTTGGGAATTAAGCCCAAAGCCGCAATCACCGCCGCAAACAGCGCCACCAAAACAACATTCTTATCCATATTTTTTTTCAATCATCTGGGTGCCGCGCCGCCGCGGGCCTTCAAAGCCTCTGAAACATGCTCTGCATCATCAAGCGCGCTAAGGGCAAGCGGAAAAATAATCCGCCAAGTGCCGTGTTTGCTGCTGCGCGCGCGATGGGCAAGGCGCAGCAGGCTGGCCCGCTCGATGAAAACGGGAATGAAGCGCAATGTCAGAGCAATCATCAAACCAAGCTTTTTACCCTGCGCTCCGTTTTTGTCAAAAGGTGCCATGGCTTTCTCGATCAACGCGCTGAAATCAGCAAGAGAGGTGGTGGTGGTAACAAGATTGGCGAAGGTGAAGGCCGCTGCCAGTTTAAAAATAATAAAGAGGCCAGATTGCAAATCAGCCGTGTAGAAATGCCAGATGAGAATAATCGCAACGAACGGCCAAAGCGGGCGAAGCAGTTTTAAACTGAACCAAAGATATCTCCTACCTTGACTGGCAATAAGACAAAAGGGGAGACCCACGGCGCATAGCAAAAGCATTTGAGACTGGATCAACATCAATCCGGTGGTAAAAGCCAGCAGCATGACCACTTTCAGGCTGGCGGGCCAGCGGTGAAAAATCGTTTGATAGGGGGTTGTGAGCGCCAGCATCAGATCTGTTCTACCTGCGCCATTGCGTTTTCAAAGGCTGGAATAATATTCTTGGGCAACCCATCGCCCGCAACCTGTCCTTTTTCAAGCCAAATCACGCGTTCATATTCCGCAAGTGCCTGCAAATCATGCGTGATGTGCAGCACCGATTGATCCAGCCCGTAGAGAAGGTTTTGTAAATAGGTTTTTGTGGGCAAATCCAACCCAGCAAAAGGCTCGTCTAAAACCAACAGCGGGGGTGCCATGGCCAAAACCGACAGCAAGCATACCAAGTGACGTTGGCCCTGAGAAAGTGTTGCAATCGTGCGCTCAGCCCAGTCCAGCCGGTCAAACTGCTGCAAGATTTTGGTGGCATTTTGCATCGCCTCGGCTTTGCGCTGCCCCTGTTGCGTCAGACCGAAGCTGAGTTCTTCAAGAACCGTGGGAAAAATGATTTGATGATCCGGGTTTTGAAACAGAATGCCGACGGTTTTTAGCGCCGCAGCGCGGTGTTTAAACAGATCATTCCCGTTGACCTGCACCCGCCCTGATGAAGGAGCCAACAGCCCACAGAGCAGGCGTGCAAAAGAGGTTTTGCCCGATCCGTTACGCCCGATCACGCCCACGCGCTGTTCTTGAATATCAAGCGAAACCCCTTTGAGCAATTCACGCGCATTCAAGCTTAGGCTAACATTTTCAAATTGAATGGTGCAGTCGGCCATCGCGCAGATCCAAGGTTTCAATTGCTTGCCCGCTTTAAGTCTGTGGCTATGCGTTTGTCAATGTGCGCCCTGCTGGCATGCGCTTTAAAAATCTAAATGGGCGATTGATCAATGCAAAGGGCGTTGGCAGACGGGCCTTCGTAGGTTTTGGGCTGAAGGAAATAAGCGCAAGGCAGAAAGAGCGCTGTTTTCAGATTAGCAAGACCTGCGTTCCTATTTTGGTGAGCTGAAATAAGTCTTCGATATGCTCATTATAAAGCCCAATGCACCCATTAGATGAGCGTCGCCCGATTTTGCGCGTATCATGGGTGCCGTGAATTCGAAAATATTGCCAGCTTAAATATAAAGCATGCGATCCGAGCGGATTATCTGGGCCCGGGCCAATAAAATCTGGCCATTCCGGATTGCGTTTTTTCATCGAAGGGGTGGGCCGCCAACTGGGCCCAGTCACCTTTCGCGTGATCGAGGTGCGGCCGCGACGCGTCAGATCGTCTGTCATGGGAACGCTAGAGGGGTATAATTTATACATATTCTCATCTTCAGACCAAAAATGCAGCGCGCGCGATGAGATATCAACCAGCACCGCCCCGTTTTTTAAATTTGAGAAATAAGGTCGCCACTCTAATGTTCGGAAGCTGGAGACATTATGGCGCACGCCTTGAGAAATTTCCTGTTCAATTTCAGTTGAGCTATCATCAGCCTCTTGAGCAAGCGCGGGGGTGGCCAGCAAGGCTGCGCTGCAATGGATAAAATGGCGTCTGGTTAAATTTGTCATGCCGAGATCCTTAAAATTTCCAGCCTTATACAGGCTTTTTGTGAAATATGCAGCTTATGCTGGTTTTTCAACATCTGAGCAAGTATTTGTGAAGATAAAGCAAAACTGGGTTTGATTGGCAACGGCAGACATAGTAAGGACACGCAACCGCTATTAAATTATCCGAGGGATAGATGGCTCGATTAAACTTTGCCGCGTTAATCGTTATTATGATTACGGCGGGCTGTGTCAGTGATGTGCCCCAGATGGCCTCAGATGGTAAGCCCGTACCCAAACCTTATTTTTTATCTCAAGTTGAGCCCGCAATTATTAAATTTCGTATGCTAGACGGGGTAAACGCGCTGCGTCAGTCGCGCGGCGCCGATGTGGTAAATTTAAATGCCAGCTTAACGGCTGCCGCGGCCACGCATGCCCGCGATATGTCTGTGCAAGACCGCCCATGGCATTTTGGGTCGGATGCATCATCGCCCATCGACCGGCTGGTGAGGGTTGGCTATTCTGGGCAGTTGGTTGGCGAGGTGATATCGGAAACCTACGAGACTGAGCTGGAAACGCTGGCCGCTTGGATGACAGATGAAGGTGCGCGTCGCATTATTTTAGATGTCAAAGCCGATGAGTTGGGTTTGGCTTGGCATCAAGAAGCGGATGGAAAGATCTGGTGGGCAATGGTTTTAGGGGCCAGCCCCGCGCCACAAGCGCCCATCACGGAGTGATTAAGATTGGGGTGCCGATAGGCACCAAAGCGTAAATTTCTTGAATTTCGTGATCTTTTACGGCGATACAGCCTTCGGTCCAATCGCGTTTCCAAAAGCGCGGTTTTTTGTTTTGTCCATGGATAAAGATATCGCCGCCTGCCGAAGCACCCATGCTTTGGGCATAGGCGCGATCCTGCGCATTCGGGTATGAAATCCCTAAAGACATATAAAATTTGCTGTTCGGGTTTTTGCGATCGATGTAATATAGACCCTCCGGGGTCTTTCCATCCCCTCTCAATGATTTGTGACCATTTGGGGTGAACCCCAGACCAATCCGATAGCTGCGGATGATTGTGTTCTCAGATAGCAGATACATCCGGCGGGCCGATTTATCCACGCTGATGCTGGTGATTTGCACATCCTTGGTGAGGGACGATTTTCCAGACATCGTGAACCCGGAAAAATCCAAGCACCCACTCAGCAGAAGCACCCCGCATAGGGGAAGGAAAAACCGTTTTAAAACCATAAATATGCCTGTTTTTTGGAACCTTTTACCACAATTTCAAAGGTTTCAAAGTAAATTCATGCTGCCGGTTTGTGGAATGCCCCTACCAGTTCTACGTGATAAGACCAGCGGAACTGATCTACGGGGGTCACGGCCTCTAAACTATAGCCGGCATCTGTTAATATTTTCGCATCGCGAGCAAAGCTCACCGGGTTGCAGGATACATAAGCTAGGGTCTTAATAGTAGTTTTGGCCAGCATCGTCACCTGCGCTTGCGCGCCCGCGCGCGGCGGATCGATGACAGCGGCCTCAAATTTATTCAGTTCATCTGGCAAAAGGGGGCGGCGGAATAGATCGCGTTTCTCATGGCTGATTTTCTTCAAGCCTGGCGTCTTGCGCCAAGCTTTATCAAGCGCTGCCAACATATCTGCCTCGCCCTCAACCGCGTGAATTTCAGCCATTTGTGCTAAGGGCAGACTGAAAGTGCCGCATCCGCTGAATAGGTCAAGCACAGGGCTTGCGCTTTTCAGGATGTCCCCTACCGTTTCGATCAGGCTGGTTTCCCCATGTTGGGTGGCCTGTAAAAAACTGCCCGGGGGCGGTGTGATTTTGGCTGGTCCAATGGGTTGTTCGGGCGGCGAAAGGGTGGCAACGACTTCGTTGTTCCAGCTTAGCCGGGCCAGCCGGTGTTGCAGTGCGGCGGCAGCCAAACTAACGCGCAATGCATCATCCAATGGTTTGCCTCCAATGGCCAAAAGATCTAAGCCAGCGGCGGCTTGGGTTGCCTGTATCTTCAACGTCGATTTGCGGCTGCCCCCAAGTTGGGCAAGCGTTTCCAGAACGGGGCGCGCTTTTAACAAATCCTGGTGTAAAAGCGCGCAATTTGGAATCTCAACGATTTGATCCGACGCCTGTGCGTGAAATCCGATCAATGCGCCTTTTTTGGTCCGCCGCACAGCAAAGCTTGCCCTGCGGCGAGTGTTGGGCGGTGAGGTGAGGATGGGGTTCATCCGCGTTTTTAGTCCATGCGCGGCCAAAGCTTGCACGATAATTTCGGTTTTCCACCGGGCTACAAACGCGTCAGATGCGTGCTGAACTTGGCAGCCACCACAGGTTTTAAAATGCGGGCAGGGCGGCGATACACGATCTGAGCTGGGCGTTAGGATTCGCCTGTCAATCAGGGTTTGGCCCTGTTGCTTGGCCTGCACAAGTTCGCCCGGCAGCGTGCGTGGCGCGAAAAGGCCCGTCTCGGTGATACCATCGCCCAGATGACCCATGCGTTTAATTATAAACTCTTGCATGGTGTTGCTTTAGAGGATGGGCGGCCCCGTTAAAAGGACCAATTGCGCCTTTTATTCGGCCGCCGGTTGCAACCCAATAAAGCCGCCGGATTGGCGGTTCCAATACCGCGCATAAAGCCCGCCTTGCGCCAGAAGGCTGTAATGGCTGCCGGCTTCGATGATTTTACCTTGATCCAGAACGATGATGCGATCCATCCGCGCAATGGTTGAGAGGCGATGGGCAATTGCCAGCACGGTTTTGCCTTCCATCACCGTATCGAGCGCGTCTTGGATATATGCCTCGACTTCGCTGTCTAAGGCGCTGGTTGCTTCATCCAGAACCAAGATGGGTGCATCCTTCAAAATTGCGCGCGCCAAGGCGATGCGTTGGCGTTGCCCACCGGATAATTTCACCCCGCGCTCGCCCAAATGGGCCTCATAGCCGCGCCGCCCTTTAAAATCTTCAAGATCCTGAATGAAAGCATCCGCTTCGGCCTTTTGAGCGGCTGCGCGCATTTGCGCTTCGCTGGCGCTTGGCTGACCGTAAAGAATATTATCGCGGGCCGCGCGGTTAAACATCGCGGTTTCCTGCGTCACCGTGGCGATTGCGCGGCGAAGGCTTTCTTGGGTGACCTGCTGGATGTTTTGACCATCAATCAGGATCTGGCCGCTTTCGGGATCGTGAAGCCGCAAAAGCAAAGAAATCAAAGTGGATTTCCCCGCGCCAGAGGCGCCGATAATCCCCAGCTTTTCGCCGGGTTGAATGGTCAGAGAGATATTTTCAATTCCACCTTTTTCGCGACCATAGGCAAAAGAGGTTTGATCAAAAGTGATTGCGCCTTGGGTCACTTTTAATGGTTGCGCCGCAGGATCATCGATTAAATCATGCGCGGGGGTGAAGGTTTTCATCCCGTTCTCCACCTCGCCCAAATTGCCATAAAGCGCCATCAGCGTGAAGCTGACCCAACCCGTCATCTGCGCCAGCCGCAAAGACACGGCACCGGCCGTCGCGATCATCCCGACCGATCCATTGCCTTGCGACCAGCTGACCAGCGTGCTGCCAACCAGCACGATTGGCAAAATACCGGCCAGCCCCATAAGCCAAAAGCGAAACACAACAGAAACCCGCGCATGGTCAAGCGCGGCGCCGCGAAAACCTTCCATGGCCGTTAAGGCGGCTTTATCCTCGTGCCCATCATGGGCAAATAGCTTGACCGTTTTGATATTTGTGACTGTGTCTACCACTTGGCCCGTTACATTGGCCCGGGCTCCAGCCCGCGCCGCAGATCGGGCTCGGATCAGGGGCATGAAATGCCGGATTACCAATACATAGCTTAAAATCCACAGCAAAAGCGCCGAGCCCATAAACAGATTTATGGCGCCCAAAACCGCCAAGGCCCCCAGAACAGAGGCCAGCGCAAATAAAACCGTGTGTAGGATTTCGATCACCACATCGGTTACTGCGCGCGCGGTTTGCATTTCTTTTTGTGCAATCCTCCCGGCAAAATCATTTTCAAAAAAGCTGACCGAATGCCCCAAAACCCAGCGATGCAAACGCGAGAGCACCAAATTATGCACATTCGGCGCCACCACATAGCTTTGCATGATCGAGCTGGCGCCAAAGGCCAGCGGCCTGATCAATAAAAAAAACGCGATGGCAGCGCCCAGCATCCAAAAATTTTCTGAAAACAACGCCTCACGCGGGCTGGCCATGCTGGCATCAATCACCAAGCCTAAAACCAAGCCGCTTAACATTTCGACGATGCCGGCGGTGATCGAGGCGGCGGCTGATAACAGCAAAACCGGCTCGCTGCCCCGCAACGCCCAGCGCAGGAAGGCGAGCAATGTTTTCGGCGGCGCGTGATCACTTTTGGCGTGATGCGAGATCCAGTTGGCCAAAGGTGTCACTGCGCTGCATCCACATCGAGGAACCCACCCGATTGATGGGCCCAAAACCCGGCATAAAGCCCGCCTTTTGCCAGCAGCTGTTCATGGCTGCCCTCTTCAACGATCCGCCCCTGATCCATTACAAGAATTCGATCCATATGCGCAATCGTAGACAATCGATGCGCGATCGCAATCACCGTTTTGCCGTCCATCATGCTGTAAAGCGTTGTCTGAATGGCCGCCTCTACTTCGCTGTCCAGCGCGCTGGTGGCTTCATCGAGCAATAATATGGGGGCGTCTTTCAGAATCACCCGGGCCAAGGCAATACGTTGGCGCTGCCCGCCGGAAAGCTTTACGCCGCGCTCTCCGACATGCGCCTCATAACCGCGCCGCCCTTCTGGATCTTCGAGGTCCAAAATAAAGTCATGCGCTTCGGCCTGCTTGGCCGCCGCGATCACTTGCGCCTCGCTGGCGGCGTTATTCCCATAGCGGATATTATCGCGCACTGAGCGGTGCATCAGACTGCTCTCTTGCTGGACCATGCCGATATGGCGGCGCAAACTGTCTTGCGTCACCAGGTCTATGCGCTGCCCGTCAATATAAATCTGGCCAGATTCAGCGTCATAAAACCGGAGCAAAAGCTTGAACAAAGTTGATTTTCCTGCGCCAGAGCGCCCCACAAGGCCCAGCTTCTGACCCGCTGGAATACTCAGATTAATGCCTTCCAATCCACCAAGAGCCCGGTCGTAATGATGCGACAGCTCGGTTATTTCAATCCTTGCTTCTTGCGGCTGTAAGACCTGCGCGTTCGGGTGATCAATTAAGGTGACGGGTTGCGACAAGGTCTGCATGCCTTCGGCCACCACGCCCAATTCGCGAAAAAATGAGGCGATGGCCCAGATGATCCAATTGCTCATGCCGTTCAGCCTTAAAACCAAGGCTGAGGCTGCCGCCACAACCCCAGCACTGGCGCTGCCCTGCGCCCAAAGCGCAATCCCCCACCCGATCACCGCCACGATCAAAAAGCCATTTATCAGATTTAATAAAATATCCATGCGGGTATAAATCCGCATTTCGGTAATGAAAGTGTTGCGGGTTTGCGTGATGCCCGCTTTGGCAAAGGCGATTTCTTCGCCTTCATGGGCAAATAATTTTACCGAATGGATGTTGGTATAAGCATCCACGACCCGCCCGTTCAACTCGGATCGCGCGTCTGATGACGCTTTAGAGGCAGGGCCAACGCGTTTTACTGTGTAGCGCAGCAATAACAAATAGAGCCCGAACCAAAGCACCAAGGGCAGGGTAAGGCGAATATCTGCCTGCATCAGTAAGAAGAAAGCGCCGATCACATAGGCCAGCGCATAGCTCATTGCGTCAAACACGTGAAAGGCCACTTCGCCCGCAGCAGGGGGCGTTTGCATCACGCGGTTGGCGATGCGGCCGGCAAAATCGCCCTCAAACCAGCCCACAGATTGGCGCATTACGTGGCGATGCCCGCGCCAGCGCACCAATGTCGCCATATTGGTGAGGATCGTATTATTCACCAATGCGGTATCGAGAAAGGCAAGTATTGGCCTGATCAGCAATATAAACACCGCCAAGGCGATTAAAACCGGTCCAAGGCGCTGCAGCGTTTCCGCGCGATCGCCCTGCAACTGGTCCACCAGCCACCCCAGCGCATAGATCAATCCGATTTCGCTGCCAGCCACCAAAACCGAGGCGGTGAAAGCCAGCAGGAAGACCCATTTAAACGGTTGACAATAGGCCTGTAAAAACGGCCAAAGCCGTTGCGGTGGGTGATCAATTTCACTGTAATCGGCGAAAGGATCGATCAAATCTTCAAAAAACCGAAACATGATTCCCCCTTCGCAGATATCAAAGCCTTCTAAAATATGCGCCTATTTCGTTCGAACCAAGCGTCAAAATTGTTAAAGGCACCTCCGTTTTTCTGAGCTAAGCTGTTTATCAGGAGGGTCAATACAAATCTATCGGCGAAAATAGCCCTAAACTGGCAGGCCCGCTATTTAGGATCCAATGCGCGCAGCAATGCCGCCTTATCCAGCCGGAACCCAGAGGTGATCCAGATATGTTCCAAGGCGCGCAGTTTTTTGCCGAGCGCTGAGCCAGTATAAAGGGGCATCAGATCATCTGCGGTTATTGGAAATTGCGCGCTGGCACCGGTTTGCACTGCGGCCAAGTCAGGCTCTGAGACCGGCGTTTCAAAAAGCGCGGCGCGCAGCAGTAAAACATCCAAAGCAATCGGCGCGCTGCACCGATAGGCCAATTCGCCCGCTTCTGTCATCGCCTCTATATGGGTTTTCAACAGAGCCAGGGTTTTGCTTTGGGCTTTGCTCAAGCGCAGATGCGCTTCAACCTGCCCCCCGCCCAGCACGGCAAGCCGCCGAAGCGGGTCAATCGGAGCTTCATAGAGGCTTTCAAAGTAAACCAATGGCGCAAGGGCTCTATCATCAGATCCGGGCAAAACATGCTGCAGCACTCCGGTGATGCGCATCGCTGCCATCGCGGGGGCGGGGCTTGGGGCTGCCAGCAATTTCAACAATTCTTTGGTTATGCGTTCTTTAGAAAGCCCCAATAAGCCTTCGCCTTTGGCTGCAATCGCCGCCAGAGCATCAGGATCAAAGCCCAAATCTGGATTGGCATACCAGGCCGAGAACCTAAAAAACCGCAAAATGCGCAGGTAATCTTCGGTAATCCGCCGCTCGGCATTCTCGATAAAACGCAGATGCCCTGCTTTCAGATCGGCAAGCCCATCCAGCGGATCGTAGATCTTGCCGTTTGCATCGGCGTAAAGCGCATTCATGGTAAAATCGCGCCGCTTTGCATCACTTTTAAGGCTATCGGCATATTGAATTGTGGCGCGGCGGCCATCGGTTTCAATATCTTGGCGAAACGTGGTGATTTCATAGGGTGTCCCCTCGCTGATCACCGTGAGAGTGCCATGTTCAATACCGGTTGGAATGGTTTTTAGCTTGGCGGCGCGCGCCAAAGTTTGAATTTGTTCTGGCCGGGCGTTGCTGGCCAGATCAATATCATCGACGGGCCTGTTGAGCAGGCTGTTGCGCACGCAACCACCGACAAAATAAATTTCGAACCCAGCGTCGCTTAACAGCCGTGTAATTTTTTCCACGCCAGGCTTTTTGAGCCAGTCTGCCTGAATGATGTTCATACCAGCCGGTCCGCCAACCCCCGAAGAATGCGCGCCGTTGCACCCCATATATAATACGGACCGAAAGGAATAGCATAGTATTTTCGCGTTTGCGATTGCCAGCGCCGTTGATGGATCGAAAAATTTTCCACCCGCGTCAGATGCGCCAGCGGAACCCAAAAGGCCTCGGCCACTTCGCAGGGATCAATCTGCGGCGTAAACGGGTTGGAAATAAGCCCGATTACGGGCGTGACGGAAAAGCCGGTAACGGTTTCATGCGGTGCCAAGCTGCCCAATATCTCGATATTTTCAGGATTGAGCCCAACCTCTTCTTGCGCTTCGCGCAGTGCGGCTGCGCGAATATGGGCATCTTTTGTTTCGACTTTACCACCGGGAAAAGCGACTTGATTCGGATGATGCTTTAAATGTGCGGCGCGGCGAGTCAGCAAAACATAGGGTCCATCAACGCTACTATACACACCGATCAACACGGCCGCGTCGCGCAGGGGTGCTGCGCGCTGTCCCCTTGAGACAGGGTTCAGATCAAAATCCGAAGAGGCGGCCTGCGAACGCCCTAGTGCTGTCAGTAAGTGCGCGCGCAGCTCATGCGGGGGCACTGTCATCTTGCCCCGCCTGAAACCCTACGCTGGTTGGGTCTAACTGATAATGTGCGCCGCAAAATTGACAATCTGCGGTTACCAGACCGTCTTCTGTGGTCATGCTGGCAATATCTTTTGCCGAATAAATCGATAGGGATTGGCGCACCCGCTCTTGCGAGCACGTGCATCCAAAGCGTACGGCTTGGGCGTTGAACACTCTTGGCCGATCTTCATGGAACAACCGCAGCAGCAATTGCGAGGGTTGGATCACTGGCCCAATCATTTCCAGCTCTTCGACAGTGTCTAAAAGGATGTTCACGCGGTTCCAGTTATCGCTGTCATCGGCATCTATAATATCATTGGCCATTAATACACCGCCATCGCCCGATCCGCCCTCGTCCATCGCAGGCTCAAGGCTGGATTTAGGCATATGTTGTATCATAATACCCCCTGCGCGCCACTGCGCGGGCTGATCGGGGGCCTGCGATTTTCCATAGCAGAGCTTAAACGTGGTTGGCAGCTGTTCTGATTGCGCAAAATAGGCCTCTGCACAGGCGGAAAGCGAGCCACCCACAAGCGGAGTTATGCCTTGATAGGGCGTCATATCTGCGCCTTGATCGATCAAAATCGCAAAATAGCCTTCGCCAATTTGGTCGAAAATCGGCCCGTCGGTCAGTCGCGCTTCATCAAAGCTGGCATAGGCGCGAATGCGCGCTGGCGCGCCTTCAGTTTCAGGGCCGTAATAATCGGTTGCGATCATGCGCACAGCGCCTTTGGATTGCACTTGCAATGAAAGCTTCCAGCGCAGCTTTATACTTTCCCCGATTAAAGCTGTCAGTAGCGCCATTTCAGACACCAAAGCCTCGACCACGGGCGGATAATTATGTTGCTGTAGGACGCCATCCAAAACGCCATCAAGACGCGCTATCCGGCCCCGCATGTCACAGGCATCAAGTTGAAAGGGTAGGACAGTGTCGTCCCAAGCAATTTGCGATCCGCTTTTCATAGGCATTCCTTATCTTTCTTGCGGAGCCATATCCTGTCTCGTAAGACTGGGCAAGCAGCCGCGGAGTTGGATCAAAAGGAGCTTGGAATGATAAGACGCTATGGAGAAACCCCGCAAACCGATCGCCGCTATCAGATTCGGCGTGGCGTTTATGCGATTTTGCCTTATGGCGATGCGCTTTTACTGACTCATCAAGCGGAACCTGAGCCCGAATTTCAATTGCCCGGCGGCGGTATTGACTCAGGTGAGCATCCGATCACCGCGCTGCACCGTGAAGTGATGGAGGAAACTGGTTGGAAAATCGCCCGGCCGCGCCATATTGGCGCCTTTCGACGGTTTGTTTTCATGCCTGAATATGACCTCTGGGCTGAAAAGCTATGTTTGGTCTATCGCGCAGATCCTGTGTTGCGCCTTGGCGATCCAACCGAGGCTGGCCATGAGGATCACTTAATACCAATCGAGGCGGCGTTTGAGCTTTTGGTGAATCCTGGAGATCGGGCTTTTATTCAGATGTTTCAGGCCCAGATGCGCCAGCGGCGCGATGCGTGATGATCAGCGCCGACAGGTCATCGACCAGGGGTGTTTGATCGCGGGTGGCATGTATATTTTCTAAAATATTATGGGTGAGAGCGGGCCCATGCAGATGTTGAATGCGGGCAAAAAGCGGCTGCAACCCTTCTTTTCCAAGCGCGGTATTTTGGTCATAGACACCATCGCTAAACCCGTCCGAATAAAGAATCAGACGCTCGCCCGAAGCCAACTGCAAGTGATGATCTTGATAGCGTACCGTTTGCGAAATGCCGATTGGCAGGCTGTCACGGCCAATATGGTGAAACATGCCCTTTTTTGCCTGCAGAATTGGGTAAGGGTGACCAGCCTGGGCAAAACAAAGGCGCCCCGAGGTTAAATTTAGCAGTCCCGATATCATGGTCAGGTAATGGTCGGTTGTAACCTCCTTGAGTATGATTTGATTTATGCTTTGTAAAATATCATGCGGTTGGCGCGGGCATATTTGGCCCGTTTTAAGGCGCTGTACGGCGATATTTTGGCCAAAAGCCTCGGCCGAAAAAAAATTTGCAATGCGCACCGTCAGCATTGCTGCGCTGATATCATGCCCCGAAACATCGGCAATATAAAACCCTATATGCGTTGCCCCTATGGTAAAAAACCCCGCCAAATCCCCTCCAACAGAGCCTGCATTTTCCACCAGGGCTGCGAAGTCGAACCGACCAAAGCGGCGATGCCTGTTATGGATAAGCGCGGTTTGAAGCTGCTGCGCGGCAAGCAGATCTTTATCCATTGCGGCATTCAAAGCTTGGGTTTTGCGCAGCGCCGCTTTGATCTGTCGGTTTTTGAGTTTCAACTTCCGCTGGGTGTCAAGAAGCCGCGCCGCTGCTGTGACGCGGGCGTGAAGTTCGATCGCCGCGATCGGCTTGCTGAGAAAATCATCAGCGCCCTTTTGAAAGGCGTGCAGCATCTCGGCTTTGGTCGAGCGCGAGGTAAGCAAAATAAAATAAATATACAGGTCTGGGGTAATTTGGCGCAGCGTGTCACATAAGTCGAGCCCGTTCATTTCGGGCATCATCCAATCGCTTAGAATGATGTTGGGACGATGTTTTTTAAATAAGCGAATTGCCGCTTTGGCGCTGCTGGCTTCTAGGCTGTGAAGCCCCCAGCCGGTCAGAAAACCTGCTACGATGCGCCTTTGCGCAGCGCTGTCATCAACGATCAGCACCGTTTTGATCGCGCGCAGAACCGGTGGTGGTCTGCTGGCCTTAAGCTTCGGATATGGCTGACACATTGCAAGCGCCCCTTATGTTGGGCGGTTGTAAACCCTAAGCGCTTAATCGGCTGTGAAAGACTAAAATTAGGCCTTTTAAAATTTTAGATATTCACTCCTGGTTTAATCTTTTGCTCAATCATAACGCTGGGATGGGAGTGAGAGCATGATAGATTGGGAGCGTATTGAAGATCTGCGCCGAGAGGTGGGACAAAAAGATTTTGCCGATGTGGTAGGGTTGTTTTTTGAAGAAATTGACTGCAGTTTACCAGAAGTATTTAAGCTTACAGAGCCGGATGAGATCCGCGATCTGTTACATTTCATTAGCGGTAGTGCGTTGAATTTGGGGTTTTTTGAACTGGCTCGGCTGTGTGAGCCCGATTTTTTTACGTTGGAAACGGGCTTATCTGCTGAAAAAATTCGGTCCTATTTCGAACGTTTGCAGCGCTCTTATGAACGGGCCAAGGCGGTCTTTTTTCAGAATATCGCATTGTAGGTTCAAGTTTAAATGACAAATTGCGCCAGCGTTTCATCATTCGTTATGTCAGAATAAGTGTAGCCGGCGGCCTCGAGGCTGGCAAAAAAAGCTTCAAAACCATCGGTGTTTTTGGTTTCCAATCCGATCAAGATTGATCCAAAGTTTCGCGCAGATTTTTTCAGATATTCAAAACGCGTGATATCATCATCGGGGCCCAATAAATTCAAAAACTCCTTCAACGCACCGGGGCGCTGCGGCATTCTTAGAATCAAGTATTTTTTAACGCCGGCAAAGCGTTGTGCGCGTTCTTTCACCTCTGGCAGCCGTTCAAAGTCAAAATTTCCTCCCGAAGAGACGCAAACCACTTTGCGACCACGGATCATTTGACCGAGATCTTTCAGCGCATCGATGGCCAAGGCGCCAGCTGGCTCCAATACAATGCCTTCGATATTCAGCATTTCAAGCATGGTGATACAGATCCGATCTTCGGGAATCCGCAGCACATTGGCCAATCCGATACTTTTTAAGCATTCGAACGTACGCTGGCCGATTTGGCCCACCGCAGCGCCATCGGCAAACGTATCCACCTTATCCAGCTTGACCGGTTTGCCCGCGATCAAAGCGGCCCAAAGGCAGGCTCCACCCAACGGCTCGACCAAAGTAAATTGGCTTGTGGTGCCAAAATAGCTGAGCAGACCTGAGGACAAGCCGCCCCCGCCCACAGGCAGAATAATATGATCCGGGGTGCTGCCCAATTGCCGTTCGATCTCTACGGCCACAGAGGCTTGCCCCTCGATCACATCCGCATCATCAAAGGGTGATAGAAAATGCGCACCTTGTTCTTGACAGAAATTTTGCGCGGATTTCAAACAATCGTCAAAATAATCACCCACCAATTGAATTGACACGTTTTCGCCGCCAAAAATCTTTGTTTTCTGAATTTTTTGCTGCGGCGTTGTGACTGGCATGAAAATCGTGCCGGTCACATCAAAATGCCGGCACATATAGGCCACGCCCTGCGCATGATTCCCTGCGCTGGCGCAAACAAAACTGCGTTGATCTGGGCGTTTGCGCATCGCATTAAATGCGCCGCGCAGCTTGTAGGAGCGCACCGGAGAAAGGTCTTCGCGTTTCAGCCAAATATCGGCGTCAAATATAGCCGAGAGATGCTCGTTTTTTTGCAGCGGTGTTTCGGCAAATACGTGGCGCATTTCGGCTTCGGCGGCGCGGGCAAGAGATTGAAAATCGGTCATTTGTTAGTCTTGCGGCAGATTTTGCGCGTGCGCAAGCCCAAGGCTCCCTTGCTCCTTTCGTCAAAACCCGATATCGCCCCGATCAAAACCGCAAAGGACTATGCTATGAGTGCGCCCAAAAAAGTTGTATTGGCCTATTCCGGTGGCCTCGATACCTCGATCATTTTGAAATGGTTGCAGGTTGAATATGGCTGTGAAGTGGTGACGTTCACGGCTGATTTGGGGCAAGGTGAAGAGCTGGATCCGGCGCGTAAAAAGGCCGAGCTTTTGGGGATCGCTCCGGAAAATATTTTTATCGAGGATCTGCGCGAAGAATTTGTACGCGATTTTGTGTTTCCGATGTTTCGCGCCAATGCGCTGTATGAGGGGCTGTATTTGCTGGGCACGTCCATTGCGCGCCCGTTGATTTCCAAGCGCTTGGTTGAAATTGCCGCCGCGACGGGCGCCGATGCGGTGTCGCATGGCGCAACCGGCAAGGGCAATGACCAGGTGCGCTTTGAATTGGCGGCTTATGCGCTGAACCCTGATATCAAAGTGATTGCGCCTTGGCGCGAATGGGATTTATCAAGCCGCACAAAACTGATCGCCTTTGCCGAAGAGAACCAAATCCCCATCGCTAAAGACAAGCGCGGCGAGGCACCATTTAGCGTCGATGCCAACCTGCTACATACCTCATCGGAGGGCAAGGTTTTGGAAGATCCCGCCTTGGATGCGCCGGATTACGTATATCAGCGGACGGTCAATCCTGAAGATGCACCCGATAAACCCGAATTTGTTGAAATCGGTTTTACGGGGGGAGATGCGGTTTCGATAAATGGCGAAACGCTGTCGCCAGCGCAGCTGCTCACTCGGCTGAATGCTCTGGGCGGCGCGCATGGCATTGGTAGGTTGGATCTGGTCGAGGGGCGCTTTGTTGGCATGAAATCGCGCGGCATTTACGAAACCCCGGGCGGTACAATTTTGCTGGAAGCGCATCGCGGTATCGAGCAAATCACCTTGGATCGTGGCGCGGCGCATTTGAAAGATGAGCTGATGCCCAAATATGCCGAGCTGATTTATAATGGGTTTTGGTACAGCCCCGAGCGTGAAATGCTGCAGGCTTTGATTGATAAAAGCCAAGAACATGTCACCGGCACGGTGCGTCTAAAGCTTTACAAAGGCTCGGTGCGCACGGTTGGCCGTTGGTCAGAACACTCGCTTTATTCCGAGGCGCATGTGACCTTTGAAGAGGATGCTGGCGCCTATGATCAAAGCGACGCGGCCGGATTTATTC
Organism: Paracoccaceae bacterium; assembly: GCA_016778765.1. Classification (GTDB taxonomy): domain Bacteria; phylum Pseudomonadota; class Alphaproteobacteria; order Rhodobacterales; family Rhodobacteraceae; genus Thalassovivens. Next base: position 63,435 of record JADHOV010000009.1, read on the forward strand.
AGCTGAATGCGCTGCGCTTGAAGCTACTTGCTGCCCGCAAGCGTCGTTTGGGCTAAAAGCCTATTTTTAAAGTTGTTTTTTGGGGCAGCACTGCTAGGCTTTTGTCTATTGTTCAAAGGTGTATTTGGTATGTTGGGGCTTCGGTTATTTACTTTTTCAATTTTACTACTTTTGGGTAATTGAGGCGCTATTTCCGGCTTACCGCGGCGGTATTTGCCGTTTATGCGCTGTTACAAATCGTGATGATTTGGAAAATCATTGGAACAGTATTGCAAGAGGAACGCGCAAATTCTCTAAATCTGATGGGTAATATAGGGCCTTTGGTCTGATCTTGGGCTTCATTTTAGTTGCCGCTTTTTTATTGGCAGTGATTGAGGTTCTCTGGCACCGCTATATTATGCTCGGCGTTGAAGGGCCGATTTTCAATCGGTCAGTCATTTGGCTTTATATTATCAAAGTTATAAAAATTACGGTTATCTTTATCGCCGTGACAATTATTTTATTGATTTTCATCCTAAATTTTATCGATCCGCAAGGCTTGGATGGGTTCCAAAATTACTAGCGCTTGTTTTTATGGCGCTTCAAGATCCCATTGCGATCACAGCGCTTAACGCCCTTTTATGGCTTGTTTGGTTTACCAAATCTGTTTCTTTTATATGGCTTTGGCGTCGGATCAGCCTGTGCCTGCCCGCCGCGGCTATTGGCAAAAATATGAGCCTGCGCGAAAGTTGGCGGAAAACCAGCGAGATAAAGGGCCAGATATTGCTGTTAGCCGGGGTTGAAGTGCTGGTGTATTTCGGCATTTCTGCCGCAGATTCCTGAGTTTCAGCTTTGAATGGCGCTGTAGTCCCCGCGATGATCCTTGGTTTGCTGTAAATTTGGACCCTCACCCTATATGGCGCTAGCGGTCTGAGCACGCTTTACGGATATCTTATTGAAAAACGGACTTTGCAGGGCGCAAGCCACTCATAACCCGGCTTCTGCGGCGATCTCTTTGCGGCTTTTGCGGGCCCGCTCGGTCGCCGATTTTAACTGCCCACAGGCCGCCATAATATCTTCGCCGCGCGGGCGCCGGATCGGGCTGGCATAGCCAGCATTGAAAATAATATCCGAAAACGCTTTGATCCGCGCGCGGTCCGAGCGTTGATAGGGCGCGCCGGGCCATTCGTTGAACGGGATCAGGTTGATCTTCGCCGGAATTCCTTTGATCAGCTTTAGCAATCGGCGGGCATCAGCATCGCTGTCATTCACACCTTTCAACATCACGTATTCAAAAGTGATGCGCTCTGAATTGGACAGTTTCGGATAGGCGCGCAATTCGCTGAGCAATGTTTCGATATTCCATTTCTTGTTGATTGGAACCAATTTATCGCGCACCTCATCGGTCGTGGCGTGAAAGGACACTGCCAGCAGACAGCCGATTTCCTCGGCGGTTTTGGCAATTTCGGGTACCACACCGGATGTTGAAAGCGTGATCCGGCGCCGCGACAGGCAAATGCCTTCTGGATCCATCGCAATCTTCATCGCATCGCGCACATTGTCAAAATTATACAGCGGCTCGCCCATGCCCATCAGTACGATATTGGAAAGCAGGCGCACCGGGTTGGGCGGATTTCCCGGTTCCGGCCACTCGCCTAGATCATCGCGGGCCACCAAGACTTGGCCAATGATTTCTCCGGCGGATAGATTGCGCACCAGCTTTTGCGTACCAGTATGGCAAAAAGAGCAGGTGAGCGTACAGCCCACTTGGCTGCTAATGCACAAAGTGCCGCGATCTTCTTCGGGAATATAAACGATCTCTACCTCATGCCCGCCAGCTATGCGCACCAGATATTTGCGCGTTCCATCGCTGGAGATTTGTCGCGTGATCACTTCGGGCACCTCAAGCACGAAGGTTTCGGCGAGTTTGGCGCGATAGTCTTTTGACAGATTGGTCATCTGCGAAAAATCACGGCAGCCTTTGGCGTAAATCCATTGCCAAATCTGACCGGCGCGCATTTTGGCCTGTTTATCGGGCGTGCCCTGCGCAATCAAAGCCTCGCGCAAGGCGGCGCGGGTGAGCCCAATCAAATTTATAGGGCCCTCTGGCAGTTTGCGGGGCAGGGTCAATACGTCTTGGGTGATCGGAGCCTTGACCGACATCAGCTATAACTTTCCAACAGTTTCCCGGCCCGCATAGCCTATTTCTACGGTTAGGCAAAGGCCGGGGTTTTGGAAATTATTCGCTACAGTTCTTTTTTGCCGCGTCGCTGGCGGCGGTAAAGCCTTTTAGCGAAAACGTATCAACGGTCTGGGTGCCGCGTTTGGAGATTGCTGTTAACGTTGCCGTGCCCCCCGCTTTCATGGCTTTGACCAGTTGTGCATCCTCTTCAGAAGAGCCGGCCCAGGCCCATTCGCCTTGGATCAGTGACAATTTGAACGACTTATCATCCACTTTCAGCTTGATCACTTTGTCCTCTGCGAAAGGATATCCTCCGGTGAAGGTCACCTGTTCGGATACTTTTCCTGCAGGGCTGAAGAATACAAACAATAAAATATCGCTGCGTTTTACCGAAACGGTCCGACCGCCGCGCGTGTTGACGCTTTTCTTGGGCAGCGACACGCTCCAACATTCTTTTGGGCTTTTATCCACAAACACAGCCCAATCTCCATGTTCTGAGACGCGGGTTGCCTTACCCTCGGCTGTCCAACCCGCACCAGCAAAGCCCAAAAGGCTGGTGGCCAACACTGCGGTTCTTAACAGGCTCTTCATTTCTTGCCTCCGTCATAAGCCGGTAGCGCCGACCTATAGGTTCTATGGTGCTTAATGACCATTTACGGGAAAATCCCATTACATTCTCGACAAAACCACATTAGCCTTAAACTGTGTTTTAGCGAAAGCCCTCTTGGCAAGATTTTGCTGAAAAAATCACTATCTGGAGAGAAGAATGCAAGCCCCTGAAGCTTTATGTGAAATCTGGCGCGGATCATTTTTGGAAAGCCTACATCTGGGCCACGCTGTGATCTGTGATGAAACCGGACAAATTGTAAAATCATGGGGGGATCCTGACGCGGTTATTTTGCCGCGCTCTTCTGCCAAAATGATTCAAGCCTTGCCTTTGCTCAGCTCAGGCGCGGGCGATCACTATGGGCTTGCAGAGCAAGATTTTGCGCTGGCTTGCGCGTCGCATCAAGGCGGACAGATTCATACCAGCCGGGTCAGCGCCTGGTTACAGGCATTGGGATATGACCAAACAGCTTTGCGATGCGGCGCCCAGCCACCCCGGGACCGGGATGAAAAGCGGCGCGTGCAAGCGGCGCAGGAAGCACCCTGTCAAATTCATAATAATTGCTCGGGAAAGCATACTGGGTTTTTAACGCTGAGTCGGTTTTTAAAAGGCGATGATGCCTATACTGACATTGCGCATCCGGTGCAGCGCGCCTGCTTAGAAGCTTTTGAGCAGGTGACAGATGCCGCCAGCCCGGGGCACGCGATTGATGGATGTTCTGCGCCCAATTTTGCCACTTCATTGCTGGGATTGGCGCGGGCAATGGCTTGGTTCGCCAGCGCTGAGGCGCGCATTGATGGTGCTTCACAGGCGGCTTTACGATTGCGCGGCGCTATGGCGCAGTATCCGGATTTGGTGGCGGGTGAGGGCCGCGCCTGCACTGAATTGATGCAAGCCATGCAGGGCGGCACGGTGGTCAAAACGGGCGCCGAAGGCGTTTTCGTCGCCATTATCCCCCAAAAGCGCTTTGGCATCGCGGTAAAAATATTGGATGGCAGCACCCGCGCCAGTGAATGCGTGATTGCGGCTCTGCTCTGCGCTTTGGGGGCCTTGCCGCCCGCGCATCCTGCAACGCTGAAACGTATGCATGCGCCCATCGTCAATTGGAGCGGGCTGCACACTGGCGAGATCCGCCCCGCTCCAGGATTGACCCTGTGATCGTTTTATTCAACAAACCTTATAATGTGCTGTCGCAATTTACCGATAAGGGCAACGCGGGCAGTGATCGAAAGACGCTGTCAGCTTTTATCGATATCCCGTTTGTCTATCCTGCGGGGCGGCTTGATCGGGACAGCGAAGGTTTGTTGATTTTGACCGATGATGGCAAGCTGCAGGCGCGGATTTCCAACCCGAAACATAAAATGACCAAAACCTATTGGGTGCAAGTGGAAGGGGCGCCGCGGCAATCAGATCTTGAGCGGTTTGAACAAGGCATCCTGCTGAAAGATGGAAAGACCTTGCCTGCGCAGGCGCGCTTGATCGACCCGCCGGCTGATCTTTGGCCAAGAACCCCGCCGGTTCGGTTTCGCAAAACGGTGCCGGAGGCGTGGTTGGAGGTAAGTCTGCGCGAAGGGCGCAACCGTCAGGTACGCCGGATGACTGCTGCGCTGGGCTTTCCGACGCTGCGCTTAATCCGGGCGCAAATTGGACCTTGGCAGTTGGGGGGGTTGCAACCGGGTCGGTTTGAAAAAATCCTGAACCCGACCGCAAGCCCGCGCGATTGAGTTATAAATTGGCAAAGCCTTGGTCTAGAGCCTTGATAATGCCATCCACCTCTGCCTCTGTAATCACCAAAGGGGGAGACATCAGCACATTATGCATGCCCAAACGCACCAATGCGCCGGCCTCAAACGTGGCTTGATGCAGCCGCGTCATCGTTGCGCCATCCATCGGCGTTTTCTTGGCTTTATCGCTAACAATTTCAATGCCGACCATCAACCCTTCGCCGCCGCGTATATCGCCAATAATATCGTATTTATCGGTGAGCTTTTTCACCCCCTCAAACAATTGAGTGCCGCGCGCTGCCGCGTTGGTTTTTGTATCGAGACGCAGGGTTTCCTGCAGGCAGGCCACCACGGCTGCGGCCCCGACCGGATGCGCTGAATAGGTATAGCCATGATAAATACCTGCCTCGCCCGTTCTGTCCTTTTCGAACACCTCGGCGACCTTCTCGCTCATCAATGCCGCGCCGACGGGAAAATAGGCGCTGGTAATGCCTTTGGCCAAACACATCATATCAGGCTTTACGCCCCAATGGCGCGCACCCGACCAATCGCCGGTACGGCCAAAGCCCGTAATCACCTCATCTGAAATCATCAAAATCCCATATTTGTCGCAGATGTCGCGCATCAGCTTCATGAATGAGGCATCCGGCACAATCACGCCGCCAGCGCCTTGGATTGGCTCCATGATAAAGGCGGCGATGGTCTGAGCGCCTTGGAAAAGGATTTCATCCTCAAAACTGGCGGCGATTTTCTGCGCCAAAGCTGCTGGATCCGTTTCATCAAAGGGATTGCGATAAGTATAAGGGCTGGGCAGATGAAAGCAGCCCGGCATCAGTGGTTCGTAATTGATCCGAAAGCGGTTATTGCCATTGACCGAGGCGCCCCCGAAATGCGTGCCGTGATACCCTTTTTTCAACGAAAGGAATTTGGTACGGGTGGGTTCGTTGCGCAGTCGGTGATATTGGCGCGATAGGCGCAGCGCGGTTTCTACTGAGTCAGAGCCGCCCGAGGTGAAAAAGACCCGCGCCATCCCATCTTCGGCAAACATATTGCAAACCGCCAGTGAGGCCTCAATCGCGCATGGGTTGGTTGAGCCGGCAAAATTTGAGGAATAGGGTAGATCGTAAAGCTGTTTGGCGATCGCGTCTTTGATCGGGTTGTTGGAATATCCCAGATTAACGCACCATAGGCCTCCAACGGCATCAATCGCGGAATGCCCGTCAATATCATGCACATAAACGCCCTGCGCCCCGGTGATGATACGCGGCGGCGTTTCCAGCGAGTCGCCCGGATGGCCCATCGGGTGCCATAAATGGCGGGCGTTATTTTCTTTCAGAAAATTATCATCTTTCATGCTGCGTATCTTTCTGGTTTGAAGAGGGGCTGGCGGGTGACCGCTGCGTAGATCCATCTTGCTGATAAACGGTTCAAGGTCTAGTTTTTTCTACTGGCGCAAACAGCGCATGCGCGATTGGGCGCCATAATTTTAGACAGTTTGGGCACCAGCCCATAGACAGAGAAGCTGTGGCCGTGTATCTGGCCATGCCATGGCAAATTCCAAATCTGACCCGAATTATAAAGTGATCGCTGAAAACCGCCGCGCGCGTTTTGATTATGCGATCGAGGGTGATTTGGAATGTGGTGTGATGCTTCTGGGCTCTGAGGTGAAATCACTGCGGGTAAACAGCGCCAATATTGCCGAAAGCTATGCAGGCGTGGATGCTGGCGAGTTGTGGTTGGTGAATTCTTATATTGCCCCTTATGAGCAGGCCAAGACCTTTGGACATGAAGAACGGCGGCGGCGCAAATTGCTGGTCAGCCGCAAAGAGCTGGCACGGCTATGGGCCGATACCCAGCGCAAAGGCCTGACTTTGGTGCCTTTGGTGATGTATTTTAACCATCGCGGCAAAGTGAAGCTGAAAATTGGTATCGCCAAAGGCAAAAAGAATCATGACAAGCGCGCTGATCAGGCCAAACGGGATTGGGGGCGACAAAAACAGCGTTTGCTGCGCCATAGCGAGTAGCGTTGCGGAGCAGACGGTTTATTATAAAAGGGACAATTGCCGAACCCGCTCTTGCCCCTGTATAGAGACAGTAGTAGGCAAAAACAAAAGCAATAAGTGAGGTTTATTATGACCCGCGATGACCCCAAAACCCTTGTCTCAACGCAATGGCTGGCCGCGCATTTAAAAGATCCTGATTTAAGGGTTTTGGATGCGTCGTGGTATTTGCCCGGCTCTAAGCGCGACCCTTTTGCCGAGTATCAGCGCGCGCATATTCCGGGCGCGCGTTTCTTTGATCTTGATGATGTCAGCGACCACCGCTCAGATTTGCCGCATATGGTTCCGCCGGTGGAAAAATTCATGTCGCGGATGCGCGCAATTGGCGTAGGCGATGGGCATCAAATTGTTGTTTACGACGGCTCTGGGTTGTTTTCCGCGCCGCGTGTGTGGTGGTTGTTCAAATTGATGGGCCAAATGGATATTGCCGTTCTTGATGGCGGTTTTCCCAAATGGCAGGCAGAGGGCCATCTCGTAGAAGATTTGCCGCCTATTTTGCGCGACCGCCATATGATGGTACGGCGCCAAAACCATATGGTTAAGGATGTCACGCAAGTTTCGGCGGCCTCAAAACTGGGAGAGTCTGAGATCGTGGATGCGCGCTCGCCGGGTCGCTTTTACGGCACAGACCCTGAGCCGCGCCCGGGTTTGCGCGCCGGTCATATTCCGGGGTCAAAAAATGTGTTCTACAAAGATTTGCTGAAGGCAGATGATACGATGAAATCACCGGATGAGATGCGGCAGGTTTTTGTGGAAGCCGGTGTCGATTTGGACAAACCAGTGATTACCAGCTGCGGTTCGGGCGTGACGGCCGCAATTCTCAGTTTAGGATTAACCCGTATGGGCAAAACAGACCATTCCCTATATGACGGCAGCTGGACCGAATGGGGCATGTTTCCAACCTTGCCCATAGCCACAGGAAAGACATAATGTTTCAAGACCTCGTAGAACAACCGGCAGATAAAATTCTGGCCTTGGTGCAAGCGTATAAAGAAGATCCGCGCGATCAAAAAATTGATCTTGGGGTTGGGGTTTATAAAAATGCCGAGGGGATCACGCCGGTGATGCGGGCGGTTAAAACCGCAGAGCATCAGCTGTGGCAGCAAGAAACAACGAAATCCTATGTTGGCCTTTTGGGGGATCCACGCTTTTCCGACGTGATGGTTGATCTGGTGCTGGGCGATGCGGTGCCAAGAGCCAGCGTGGCGGCGGCCGCAACCCCGGGGGGCACAGGTGCTGTCAGACAGGCTTTTGAACTGATCAAAATGGCGCATCCTAAGGCTCGCATTTTTGTGTCAGACCCGACCTGGCCAAACCATTTGTCTATTCTAAAATTCCTTGGCATGCCGGTGATGCCTTACCGGTATTTTGATAGCGAGACGCGCGGTGTAGATTTTGAGGCCATGCTACAGGATCTTTCGGCGGCCAAACCAGGGGATGTGATTTTGCTGCATGGTTGTTGCCACAACCCGACAGGGGCAAATCTGAACGCGGTGCAATGGCAGGCGGTGATCGATCTGCTGCACAAAACCGGTGCCACGCCAATGGTGGATATCGCCTATCAAGGCTTTGGTGATGGTCTGGAAGAGGATGCCGCTGGCACGCGCCTTTTGGCGCAATCGGTGCCCGAAACGATCATTGCGGCCAGCTGCTCAAAAAACTTTGGGATTTATCGCGAGCGCACGGGCCTGTTGATGGTGGTTTCACATGATCAAGCGGCGCGGGGGCTCAATCAGGGCACGCTTGCCTATTTGAATCGGCAAAATTTTTCATTCCCGCCGGATCATGGCGCAAGGTTGGTAACCATGGTCCTGGGCGATCCTGATCTGCGCGCAGATTGGGCCGCCGAATTGGAAGAGGTGCGCTTGTCGATGTTGGGGCTGCGCGAACAGTTATCCGAAGAGCTTCAGCGCCTGTCGGGCTCTGATCGGTTTGGGTTTTTAGCCCAGCATCGTGGGATGTTTTCGCGTTTGGGAACCACCCCGGATAAAGTGGCCCGACTACGCGAGGAACATGCGATTTACATGGTGGGTGACAGCCGTTTGAATATCGCCGGCCTCAATCAAAAAACCGTACCCATCTTGGCCAAGGCGATCGTCGATTGTGGCGTTTAAGCGGCAGGCTTAAACGCTAAGCGTCGCTTGAACCGCGGTTTTCCAACGGTTATATTTGGCGCTTTGCGCTTCTGCGTCCATAGCCGGTTCAAAGCGGCGTTGCAGGGCCCATGTTTTTGAAAACGCCTCTTGGGATGGATAAGTTCCGGCCTGCATGCCGGCAAGCCAAGCGGCGCCCAGCGCCGTGGTCTCCAAAACCTCTGGCCGATCCACCGCAGCGCCGATAATATCGGCTAAAAACTGCATGGTCCAATTGCTGGCAGACATTCCTCCATCCACGCGCAACACGGCCTTTGCAGCATCGCCGGGCCAATCCGCCTGCATCGCCTCTAGCAAATCCCGGGTTTGAAACCCAACGCTTTCTAGGGCGGCTTTGGCGAATTCTGCGGGGCCAGAATTGCGGCTTAACCCATAGATCGCGCCCCGGCATTCGGCGTTCCAATAGGGCGCGCCAAGCCCTGTAAAAGCAGGGACCAAAACCAAATTTTGGCCAGGATCAGCCGCCTCTGCCAGCGTTTGCGTTTGCGGAGCATCGGTTATTATTTTCAGCCCATCGCGCAGCCATTGCACCACGGCGCCGGCGATAAAAATAGATCCTTCAAGTGCATAAGTGGGTTTGCCGTTTAACTGATAGGCAATCGTTGTTAGCAAACGGTTGCTGGATGTTACAGGCGTATCGCCCGTGTTCAAAAGCGCAAAACACCCTGTTCCATAGGTTGATTTCAGCATCCCGGGCTGAAAGCATGCCTGCCCAACCGTGGCCGCTTGCTGATCGCCCGCCACGCCTAAAATGGGAATCGCGCTGCCAAACAAATCCGGCGTAGTCTCGCCAAAATGATCGGCGCTGTTTAGCACCTCTGGCAACATCTGCACGGGAATATCCAAGAGGGCGCAAATCTCTGTGCTCCAGGCCCCTTTATGGATATCATAGAGCATCGTACGCGCTGCATTTGTGGCATCCGTCACATGCGCTGCGCCGCCCGTTAAGCGCCAGATCAAATAGCTGTCAACCGTGCCAAACAGCAAATCACCGGCCTTGGCTTTTGCTTTTGCACCCTCAACATTTTCTAAAATCCATTTCAGCTTGGTGCCCGAAAAATAAGGATCCAGCAGCAAGCCGGTTTGTGCGGTGACCATGGCTTCATGACCCTCAGCGCGCAACGTTGCGCAGAGCGCTGCAGTGCGCCGATCCTGCCAGACGATGGCTTTGTGAATGGCCTCGCCAGTATGGCGATCCCACACCACGGTGGTTTCACGTTGGTTTGTAATCCCAATAGCCGCGATATCGCGCGCATCAAGATCGGCATTTGACAGCGCGGCGCGGCAGGTGCGCATCGTCGTATCCCAGAGATCTTGCGGCGCGTGCTCTACCCAGCCACTTTGCGGAAAATGCTGCTTAAATTCTTCTTGTGCGTCAGAAATGGGCGTCATTGCCTGATCAAACACGATTGCCCTGCTGGAGGTGGTGCCTTGATCAATTGCCAATATATTACCCATGACATCGGTTCCTTTGTCTATTTTAGCTGCTAATTTCGGCTGATTTGTGCAGAAAGGCAACGTCTTTTACGACGCTTTTTTCTACCATATTGGTCTGGGGTCTTCGCCTGAGCCGCGCGCGGCTGCCAATAGTATGCGAGTTAGAGCGAAATCGGCGTTCCAGCTTTAGCTGCCATCATATCCCAGCATATGCGTTTCACCGCGCGCGCGGGCGAGGTGAATTTGCTTTTGACGCTCACGAAAACGGTCTTTATCGCTCTCGCTGGTTTGAACTGAGCAGTGATGGCACGCAACCCCATGCTCATATTCTGGGCGCTTTTTATCGTCGGGCAAGATCGGCCGCCGGCAGGCATAGCACAGCTGATGGGGACCCTCGGCCAGCCCGTGCTGCACCGATACGCGGGCATCAAACACAAAGCAATCGCCCTGCCATTTGCTATTTTCTTTGGGCACGTCTTCAAGATATTTCAGGATACCACCTTTGAGGTGATAGACATTCTCAACGCCTTGCCCGAGCAGATAATTGGTTGACTTTTCGCAGCGGATACCGCCGGTACAAAACATCGCGATGCGTTTGTTGTGAAACCGCTCTTTATTGGCCTCCCACCAGTTGGGGAAGTCGCGAAACGAGTGTGTTTGCGGATCAATAGCCCCTTCAAAGCTACCGATCGCAACTTCATAATCATTGCGCGTATCAATCACCGCTACATCGGGGGCGCTGATTAATTCATTCCACTGCGCCGGATCTACGTAATGGCCAACCTGCGCCTGAGGGTTCACATTTGGTTGGCCCATGGTGACGATCTCTTTTTTAAGCTTTACCTTCATACGGGGAAAGGGCGGCAGAGTTGCGGTGCTTTCCTTATGCTCTAAGGCAGCGCAACCGGGCAGTGCGCGCAAGGTTTTTAAGAGAGCTGCTATGTTGGACGCGCTTCCGGCAACCGTGCCATTAATCCCCTCTGCAGCTAGCAAAAGCGAGCCGGTGATTTGCAAGGTTTCGCAGGTCGATTGCAGCGGCGCGCGTAAGCTGGCCGGATCGTCAAAACGGGTAAAATGATAAAGGGTCGCAATAGTAATCATGGCCGTTGCCCTACGATAAAAGACCGAGGCAGCGCAAGCATTTTGACATGGCGGGCCTAACAGAGTGGGCGCATCTTCTTCTCGTTGAGGGCCACCGGCACCAGCGGCCGCCCGTATCCGGCGCCGCCATCAAGATTGATGCGATTGCCGAAATGCGCCGGGGCATCCAGGGCCGTATGCCCATGCACCACCATCAAAGGATGGCGATCTTGATAGCTTAAAAAGGGTTCGCGAATCCATAAAAGATCATCTTCGAGCTGTTCGAATAAGGGAATATTGGGGCGTATACCTGCATGCACAAAAAACCAATTGGCATGCTGGTAGGTAAGGGGCAAAGCGCGCAAAAACGCGATTTGCGCTGGGGGAATTGCGTCAAACGCTTCACGCTGCACTTCGTATAACCGCCGCCCCTCGCTTGCATCTATGCCATAAGAGGCGAGTGTTTTATCGCCGCCCAATCTGGGGTGAAGCCAAGAATGGCCAATTTGCAAATGCGGATCCTGTCGCAAAGGCGTTTGCATAAACCAGTCGAACATGCGGTCATGATTGCCTTTTAAAACTGTCCAATTGCGGCCCGCTGCCACCCCGTCCATGATCAACTCGATCACGCGGCGGCTGTCATGGCCGCGATCCACAAGATCCCCGACAAACACCGTTTTTGCCTTAGCGCCGCCGTCTTTTTCAATAAGCGACAAGGCCGTTTCAAGCTGCGCCAATTGGCCGTGCACATCGCCGATGGCATAAAGCATATCACTCATCATTTGCTCCTTTTGATTTCAGCGTTTCACGGCATAAAGCGAGAGGTTTGCCGGGCCATGACAGGCGCAGGTTTGCCGCGCCTGTCATATAGCGGATCAGCTTTGTGTAACCTCAAAGCTCAGAGGTCTGACCTGCTGGAACAATCCGGTTTCCTTCAGCTGTTTGACCACGGGTGCGGGCACGCCGCTATCCACCGATAAAAGCGCGATGGCTTCACCGCCCGATGCAGCACGCCCCAGCGTAAAGTTGGCAATATTCACGCCATTGGTCCCCAAGGTCAGGCCCAAAGCCCCGATAATGCCGGGCACGTCCTTATTGGTGGTGTAGAGCATATTAGACGCAATCTCGGCATCAATATTGATGCCTTTGATTTGGATAAACCGTGGTTTCTTATCGCTGAAAACGGTGCCCGCAATCGAGCGCTCGCGCGTATCCGTCACCGCGGTGACTTTGATATATCCCTCAAAAGCGCCCGATTTATCCTGATTGGTCGTGCTGATTTGTATGCCCCGCTCTTTGGCAATCACCGGCGCGCTGACCATATTCACATCAGGATTGACCTTTTTCATGAATCCCGAAATCGCTGCGCAATTTAACGCGTCTAGATTCATTTTTGACACAGAGCCGTCATAAAGAATATTCACCGCTTTGATCGGCTCATCCGTCAATTGGCCGATGAAATTGCCAAGATGCCCCGCCAAAAGCAGCCAAGGCCCCATCACTTTGGCCTCTTCTGCGGTCACTGATGGCATGTTGAGCGCGTTGCTGACCGCGCCCGTTAAAAGGTAATCTGACATTTGCTCGGCCACTTGCAGCGCCACGTTTTCTTGCGCTTCGGTGGTGGCGGCGCCCAGATGCGGCGTACAAACCACATTTGGCAGGTTAAAGAGCGGATTTTCAATCGCCGGCTCTACCGCAAAAACATCAAAGGCGGCGCCCGCGATATGGCCCGATTGCAACAGCTCAGATAGCGCCGTTTCATCTACCAAACCGCCCCGCGCACAATTGATAATGCGCACGCCTTTCTTGGTTTTCAACAGATTTTCACGGCTGAGAATATTGCGGGTTTGATCCGTGAGGGGCACGTGCAATGTGATAAAGTCAGAGCGTGCTAACAGCGCCTCTAGATCAACTTTTTCAACGCCCATTTTATCAGCTTTTTCTTGGCCTAAATACGGATCATAGGCGATCACTTTCATCTTCAGGCCCAGCGCACGATCGCAGACGATGCCCCCAATATTGCCGGCACCAATCACGCCAAGCGTTTTGCCGGTTAATTCGACCCCCATAAATTTCGACTTTTCCCATTTGCCAACCTGCGTCGAAGCATTGGCTTCGGGGATTTGCCGGGCGACAGCGAACATCATTGCCATGGCGTGTTCGGCGGTGGTGATCATATTGCCAAAGGGCGTATTCATCACGATTACGCCTTTTTTGCTGGCCGCTTCTTTATCCACATTGTCAACGCCAATCCCGGCACGGCCAACCACTTTTAAGTTTTTGGCAGCCTTGATGATTTTTTCGGTAACTTTGGTGGCCGAGCGGATGGCAAGACCGTCATATTGATCGATCACCGCAAGCAGGCGGTCTTTATCCTTGCCCAAATCGGGTTGAAAATCCACATCAATGCCGCGGTCACGGAAAATTTGAACGGCGGTTTCGGAGAGTTTGTCAGAAACAAGTACTTTAGGGGCCATTGTGGCAGTCCTTTATATTTAAAATCGGAACAGCGGCAGATCAGAACCTGCGCTAAAAAAAGAGGGTTTAAACCGGTTTATGCGGCTTGCATGAGAGCGGTGATTTCCATCTGGAAGGCCCAGTTTAACCAAGGCAGCATCGCCTTAATATCATCGGTTTCCACCGTTGCCCCGCACCATATGCGCAGCCCAGCAGGGGCATCGCGATAGGCGCCAATGTCAAAAGCGACCGCCTCATCCGTCAAGCGTTTGGCAATTGCTTTGGCGAAAGCGCTGCCATCTTGAATGCGCGCATCGGTGAATTTCAAACAGACAGAAGTGGTTGAGCGGGTGGATGGATCCTGCGCTAGAAAATCGATCCAATCGTGCTGCGCAACAAATTCAGAAATGGCATTTGCATTGTTATTCGAACGGGCGATCAAACCGGTCAATCCTCCAACCGAGCGTGCCCAATCCAAGGCCACCAGATAATCCTCAACCGCCAACATGGACGGCGTATTGATGGTTGCGCCGTTGAAAATTCCTTCAATCAGCTTGCCGGCTTTGGTCAGGCGAAAAATCTTTGGAAGCGGCCAAGGGGGCGTATAGCCTTCCAGGCGCGCCACCGCGCGCGGGCTTAGAATCAGCATGCCATGCGCGGCTTCCCCGCCCATTACTTTTTGCCAGCTAAAAGTTGTGACATCCAGCTTATCCCAAGGCAGATCCATGGCAAAAGCGGCTGAAGTGGCATCGCATAGGGTTAGACCCTCGCGCCTTGCCGGGATCATATCTCCATTGGGCAAGCAAACGCCGGATGTGGTGCCATTCCAAGTAAAGCAAACGTCTTTGTTAAAATCGACTGCGCTGAAATCAACGATATCGCCGTAATCGGCGATGCACACGCGTGCGTCCAGCTTCAGCTGTTTCACCGCATCGGTGACCCAACCGGCCCCAAAGCTTTCCCAAGCCAGCATTTCAACCGCGCGTTCGCCCAGTAAAGACCACATTGCCATTTCGTAAGCGCCCGTATCCGAGGCTGGTACGATACCAATGCGATACTCATCCGGAATGCCAAGAATTTCGCGTGTGCCGTCAATCGCGGCTTTTAACTTTGCCTTGCCAATTGCGGCCCGGTGGCTGCGCCCCAAAGGCGCATCAGCTAGGTTTTTTAAGTCAAATGTGGGGATTTTGGCGCAAGGGCCAGATGAAAAACGCGGATTGGCCGGCCGCGATGCCGGTTGTTTAATAGCCATTAATGCTACCCTTTCAGATAATCGCCCCTCGTTGGGGAGGGGTGTCCCACCGACGTCTCTATAACGCTAGCTAAGCGCTCACAAGGGCGAAAAGATATTTTTGCTGCCGCGTGTCACATGCGGGGCGTGCAGGCCGGGTTTAATAGGCACCTTGAAACCGCATCTGTTGAAGCGCGCGACAGCATGGTCGCGGGGTGACAAGCCGGCGCCATTCGGGCATGAGGGGCGCAAAGACGAAACGGCAGCGCCAAGGCCGGTGGCCCTGGGCGTAAAAAAGGAGAGCAAATGTTGATCTGTAGTTTGATCGCCCCCCCCGGTGGCTTAAGCGTTGATATGGCTGGAAATTTATTCAGCGCTTGGGGTGGGCGAGAGCTCACATGGCTGCATCCGCTTGAAGCGGCGGAATTTGAAATTGCTGCCATGCCAGAAAACCGCTGGCAGGTTTGGCAAGATCTTCAGGAGATGCGCGTTGATCTGGTCGTACAACCAAAGGCGGGCCGGCGCAAAAAGCTGCTTTTGGCCGATATGGACAGCACGATGATCCAGCAGGAATGTATTGATGAACTGGCTGATTTGGCGGGTGTGGGCCCGCAGGTTAAAGGCATTACGGCAAAAGCAATGAATGGTGAGCTGGATTTTGAACAGGCGTTGCGCGCGCGCGTTGCGTTGCTGGAGGGACAGCCAGCATCTATCATTGATCAGGCGCTCAAAACCCGCATTTGCTTCACAGCAGGTGGGGCTGAGTTGCTGGCCACGATGAAATCCAACGGCGCTTACACAGCGCTGGTATCGGGTGGCTTTACCGCTTTTACGCAGCCAGTTTCGCAGCATTTGGGCTTTCATGAGCATCATGCCAACCAGCTTTTGGTGGATCAGGGCGTGGTAACAGGGCAGGTCAGCGATCCGATTTTGGGCCAGCAAGCCAAAGTTGAGGCATTAGAGCGTTTAATCGCGCAGCTTTCAATCACCGCGCAGGATGTTTTGGCGGTTGGCGATGGCGCCAATGATCTTGGCATGTTGCAACGCGCTGGCAGCGGTGTGGCGCTGCATGCCAAGCCCAGCGTTGCCGCGCAATGCGATATAAGGATCAATCACGGCGATCTGACGGCGCTGTTGTTTCTTCAGGGGTACCCGCGCAGCGCATTTCGCACAGCGATTTAACCCGCAAGCCTTTATTTTTGGAAATTTGATCCCATATTATGAGTTAGAAAAAATGGGGATGAGATGGCAGAGTATCAGCGAAATCCGGATGTGATCGCCGCTTTAAGTGAAGAGCAATATTGGGTCACGCAGGAAAATGGCACCGAGCGTCCGGGCACGGGCGCTTTATTGAACAACAAACAGCCCGGGCTTTACGTTGATATCGTCTCGGGTGAGCCGCTTTTCACCTCGGGTGCAAAATTTGACAGCGGTTGCGGTTGGCCCAGTTTCACCAAGCCGGTGGAAACCCAGAATGTGAAAGAATTGCGTGATAACAGCCTTGGCATGGTGCGTGTAGAAGTGCGCAGCTTGCACGGCGATAGCCATTTGGGCCATGTGTTTCCGGACGGGCCGCAAGCACGTGGGGGGCTGCGCTATTGCATCAATTCGGCTTCGTTACGGTTTATTCATCGTGATGATTTGGAGGCTGAGGGCTATGGCGCCTATCGCGATCAAGTGGAGGATGTGGTATGAGCGCCCGGGCGGTTCTAGCGGGGGGATGTTTTTGGGGCATGCAGGATTTAATCCGCCGCCTGCCCGGTGTAATTTCGACCCGCTGCGGATATTCCGGGGGCGATGTGCCCAATGCCACCTACCGCAATCATGGCACCCATGCCGAAGCGCTCGAAGTCATTTATGACCCGCAAGCGATTAGTTTTAAGCGGCTTCTGGAAGTGTTTTTTCAAATTCATGATCCCTCAACCCTTAATCGACAGGGGAATGATCGCGGGTTATCTTATCGGTCTGCCATTTATTATGTGGATGAGGCTCAAAAACTGGAATCAGAGCGCATGATAGCTGCAATCAACACCAGCGGTATTTGGCCGGGCCCGGTGGTGACCGAGCTGGAACCGGTTGGCCCGTTTTGGGAGGCAGAACCAGAACATCAGGATTATTTAATGCGCGTTCCCAATGGCTATACCTGCCATTTTCCGCGCGCCGATTGGGTCTTGCCAAACTCAGCTTAAAGCCGCAGAGAGGCTCGGCGATGCATCGCTGATAAAGAAGGAGGCGTGCCGTGCAACCTCTTCGAGGTATTGCCCTTAAACTGTGTGCGGTGATGCTTTTCATTATCATGCTCTCGCTGGTGAAAGCGGTATCGGCGGATGTTCCTGCTGGTCAATCGGTGTTTTTCCGCTCGTTCTTTGCGATTCCGGTGATCGTGGTTTGGTTGCTCTTGCGGGGGGAATTATCTATCGGCTTGCGCGTGCGCTCGCGGATGGGGCATTTTTGGCGCGGCGTTATTGGCACCACGGCAATGGGGTTGAACTTTGCGGCGGTTGGGTTTTTGCCCCTGCCCGAAGTGACCGCGATTAGCTTTACAGCTCCGTTGCTTACCGTCCTGCTGGCGGCGCTGTTGCTGGGCGAGACAGTGCGCATGTTTCGCCTTTGCGCGGTGGCGCTGGGGTTGCTCGGCGTGTTGGTTGTGATCGAGCCGCGTTTGAGCGTCTTTTCCAGTGGTCCATTTGAACCACGCGCCGCTTTTGGGGTGGGTTTGGTGCTTTTGGGCGCGGGGTTCATCGCGCTTGCACATGTGCATATTCGAAAGCTGACCCTGAGCGAACACCCTGCTGCGATCGTGTTTTATTTTAGTTTAACCTCGACCAGCGTGGCGCTGTGTACGCTGCCCTTTAGCTGGGTGCTGCCCAGTATCATGCAAACGGTTTTGTTGGTTTTGATCGGGCTGATCGGTGGCGTGGCACAAATATTTTTAACCCTGTCTTATCGCTTTGCGCCTGCCTCGGTGGTGGCACCGTTCGAATATACCGCCATGTTGTTTTCGCTGCTGATCGGATATGTGTTTTTCAATGAATTGCCGACATTGCAAATGCTGATTGGCGCTGGGATCATCATAATGGCTGGTTTGTTGATCATTTTGCGCGAGGCGCAATTGGGATTAAAGCGCGGAGCGGCCAAAGCTGTCAAACCCCCCGCTTAAAGATCTTGTAAATATTTCAAAGCATAGGCAGGGGCCAAAAGGTGGCGTCGATACCGCCCCAAGGGGAATTTGGGCGGCCGCGTTTCCAGCAGTTTTGGACGCTCGAAAACCGGTGCGCCGCCGATCGCCAAATCGCTGAGCACCGCCCCTGCATAGCTGGCCATCGCCACGCCATTGCCATGATAGCCAAACCCTGCATAGGCCCCACTGAGGTTGGGAATGGCCCCGATAAAGGGAATTTGATGCCGAGTCATGCAGACCATCCCCGTCCAAAAATGTTGAATTTTGACGCTTTTCCAGGCTGGAAACATCGCGTGAAAATCGCGCATAATCAGCTTTTGTATCGCAGCCTCTGAACGGTCGGTTGAGAACAGACCGCCGCGCATTCCGAATAAAAATTGCCGGTTTGGCATCAGGCGAAAATAATGCAAAAGCTGGCGGGTGTCATAGGCCATTTGCGCGCTGCTCCAGCCTTGCGCCTCTATCTGCTTGGGCGTTAGCGGATCGGTGACAATCACGGAAGAATTCAGCGGCATAAAGCGCCCTGCCATCCAATCTGGCAGGTCTTAAGCGGCATATGCGTTGGTTGCAATAATAACCCGATCGGCCGTTATCGAGCCTTGCGGCGTGGTCAATCGAAATGTCCCGCCTATTTTTTTGAGGTTAATCACCGGGCTGTTTGCAAACACCTTGCCGCCGTTTTTCACGGCAGAGCTCAGCAAACCATAGGCATATTTACGCGGGTTTAAACCAAAGTCGATGGGGATCGTTAAGGCGCCGTGAAACGGCCCTTGCATCCCCAATTGACGCAGCTCGCTTTTGCTGTGAAACAGCGCCTCAACGCCATAATCTTCTTTGATCTGAGCGCGGCTGTTTTTTAATCTGTCGCAGTCTGAGGCGCGATGGGCCAATAGGGTTTCCCCGCTTGAATGCGTATCGGCCTGAAGGTCAAACTCGTCCAATAGGGTTTTGACCAAGCCCACCGCAGCAGCTTCGCTGCGCCGATAGGCGAGGCGTTGCGACTTGCCATAGCGGTTATCCAGTTGGGCGTTTTTAGCCAGCGCGCCGCCCAGGCAGCAAAACCCGCCATTGCGCCCGGTTGCCCCAAAAGCGGGAAATTCTGCTTCGACCACCGTTACATCGGCGCGGCGTTTTGCCAGATGATGGGCAGCCGATAGGCCGGTAAAGCCGGCGCCTATAATGGCAATCTCTGTGCTGATATCTTGCGTTAGGGTTGCCAGCTCTGGCGTATCGGTTATACTGGCCCGATAGCAGGCGGCAACGGGTTTTGTGCCATAAGCGCGGGCTTCACATAAGCGCTTCATCCCTGATTGCGTTTTCCCATTGCGTTGTCATCTTGGAGCTTGCGCGCGGCGCGCTTTGAAATCAACGAGGCGCTGATCACGCCAATGGTGACGATTGCGATCATAATCGTGGATAAGGCGTTGATTTCTGGGCTTACGCCAAGCCTGACGGCGGAAAATATTTTAATTGGCAATGTGGTGGCCGAAGGGCCGGCAGTGAAAGATGCAATCACCAGATCATCCAATGACAGGGTGAAGGCCAATAACCACCCTGAAATCACCGCAGGTGCAATGATTGGCAAAGTGACCAAACGGAAGGCTTGAAGCGGGCTGCACCCCAGATCAAGCGCGGCTTCTTCGAGCGCGCGATCAAAGCTGGCAAGGCGCGAGGACACGACCACCGATACATAGCACATTGAAAACGTAGTATGCGCCAAGATAATTGTGAACACGCCGCGATCCAGCCCGATCCCGATAAACAGCAATAAAAGCGAGAGGCCGGTGATCACTTCTGGCATCACCAAAGGTGCGTAAATCATCCCGGAAAATAACGTGCGGCCCAAAAACCGGCCGGCGCGGATCAACACATAGGCGGCCAAAGTGCCAAGAATAGTCGCCAAAGTTGAAGAAATTAAACCCACTTTCAGCGTGACCCAGGCCGCGTCTAAAAACGCTTCATTTTCAAGCAACCGCCCATACCATTTGGTGGAAAACCCCGCCCAAACCGTGACCAGCTTTGAGGCGTTGAAGGAATAAATCACCAAAATCACCATCGGCAAATATAAAAATGCAAAGCCGAAGGTTAAAGCTGTGGCGTTGAACCAAGTGAACCTTTTCATTGTTCACCCTCGCGTTGTTTCTGCTCATTGCGTTGAAACAGAATAATCGGGATGATTAAGATCAGCAGCAGGATGATCGCCACAGCCGAGGCTACGGGCCAATCCCGATTTGAGAAAAATTCTTCCCATAAGACCTTGCCGATCATCAAAGTGCGCGAGCCGCCCAATAACGAGGGGATAACAAATTCGCCAAGCGCGGGGATAAACACCAAAAAACATCCCGCAACAACGCCATTTTTAGATAGCGGCAGCGTGATCAGCCAGAAGGCGCGCAGGCGTGAACATCCCAAATCAATCGCCGCCTCGAGCAAAGAATTGTCTAATTTTTCCAAACTGGCGTAAATGGGCAGGATCATGAAGGGCAAGTAGGTATAGACAATCCCGATATATACCGCCCAATTGGTATTCAGAATGGTCAGCGGGGTTTCGATAAATCCGAGCGCCAGCAACAGCTGGTTGAGCAGGCCTTCGGTGCCCAAAATGCCCATCCACGCATAAACGCGGATCAAAAAGCTGGTCCAGAAAGGCAGGATAACCAGCATTAGTAAAGTGGCGCGCCATTCGGTGTTGGCGCGGGCGATTCCATAGGCGATTGGATATCCGATCAACAGCGTCAGCGTGGTTGATATGAAAGCGATGCGCAGGCTTGACAGATAGGCTTTCCAATAGAGATCATCCGAGGTTAAAAACACATAGTTTTCAAAATCTAACGCCGCCCAAAAGCGCAGAAAACCTTGCCAGCCGGCGTTGAAATCTAGGCGCGGTTTATAGGGGGGGATGGCCAGATCTATATCTGATAGTGATATTTTGAACACGATCAAAAACGGCACGAGGAACAGCGCCACCAGCCATAAATACGGCAGGCAAATCATCGCGAAGCGGCGCATCTCTCTACCTTTTCAGCAGCACGCCAGCGCTGCCTTGAAAATACACCCAGACCTTATCCTCCCAGGTCAGCCCGCGCTCAGACAGGCGCTGGGTATTCGCGGTTTGGGCCTTGATAATATGGCCTGAAGGCAGCTCGACGTGATAGGTGGAAATATTACCCAAATAGGCAATATCCAGAATTTTACCCTGGTAGCTGTTTTCAGAAGCGGCGGGTTTTTCTGCTGAAATCCCCACTTTTTCGGGCCGGATCGCAAAATGAATGGTATCATCTGTGCCGAAGCTGGCATCTGAGGGGGCGATGATCGGTGCGTGCTCGGCATCCCAAACAATTGAAATCTGGCGGTTTTCAGGCTTGGCTGTGCCGCTAATGATATTCACATCGCCAATAAAATCAGCGGTATAAATCGAATTTGGCGCTTCGTATATTTGCGAAGGCGTGGCCACTTGAACCATTTTGCCTTCATCCATCAGCGCCACGCGCGACGAGACGGTCATTGCTTCTTCTTGATCATGGGTCACGATCACAAAGGTCGTACCGGTGCGCTCTTGAATATCCATCAATTCAAATTGCGTTTCGCTGCGCAGCTTTTTATCCAGCGCGCCGAGCGGTTCATCGAGCAAAAGCAATTTTGGCGCTTTTGCCAAAGCGCGTGCCAAGGCCACCCTTTGGCGTTGGCCCCCCGAAATTTGATGCGGTTTCCGATTGGCAAATTTGGCCAGGCGCGTCAGCCTCAGCATTTCCGCAACCCGCTGCGATATCACCTCTTTGTCGCGCGTCTCGCGCCGCAAGCCAAACGCAATATTCTCCCAAACCGACAGATGCGGAAACAGCGCATAGGATTGGAACATCATATTTACAGCGCGTAAATTTGGCGGAATCGGTGAGATATCTTGACCATCCAGAAGAATGGTGCCGGCGCTGAGCGGTTCAAAGCCCGCAAGCAGCCGCATCAATGTTGTTTTTCCGCATCCTGACGGGCCCAAAAGCGCAAAAAACTCGCGCTCATAAATGCTGAGATTCAAATTGTCGATGGCGGTAAAATTGCCAAAGCGCTTGCTGACGTTTCGAAACTCGATCAGCGGCTTTGCAGTTGGATCTGCCCAGGGTGCAAATATTTGCATTTGGCCATTTGGCGCCATTTAAAAACCCTTTTGGTTTGGTTTGGCCCGCGCGCAGATCAGCGCGGGCCAAATCGGCGTGGTCTTAGGTGCCCGATTTAATTTTGGTCCACATCCGCGTCACTTGGCGCTGTATTTTTGGCGGATAGGGCCGCGTTGTGAAGAGGTTTTCCAAAGTGGCTGCATCAGGGTAAATCGCCGGATCACCGATCACATCTTCTTCCAACATGGGCTGTGAGGCGAGATTGCCATTCGCGTAATATACATAGTTAGACGCATCCGCCATATTCTGCGCATCCATAATAAAGTTCAGGAATAAATGCGCGCCCTCTACATTGGGGGCATCGACTGGAATGGCCATTTGATCGAACCACATTTGCGCGCCTTCTTTGGCCGCATTATACGCGATCTCTACGCCATTTTCGGCCTCGTCTGCACGATCTCGGGCCTGCAAAATATCGCCAGACCAGCCGACGGCCACGCAGATATCACCATTTGCCAGCGCGTTGATATATTCAGAGCTGTGGAATTTTTTGATATGCGGGCGCACGGCCATAAACACCGCTTCGGCCTGCGCGATGACATCCGGATCATGGCTGTCAGGGTTTTCGCCCAAATATTGCAGCGCCGCTGGGATCATTTCGGAAGGGGCATCCAAGAAATATACCCCGCAGGCCGCCAATTTGGCCATATTATCGGCGTTGAACACCAGCTCTAAAGAATCAAGTGGTGCATCCGCGCCTAAAATTTCCTGCACTTTGCCCACATTCACGCCAAGCCCCGTGGTGCCCCACATGTAGTTGATTGAATAGGCGTTATCGGGATCATATTGTTCGGTGCGCGAAGAGACCACATCCCACATATTGCTGTGGTTTGACAGTTTTGACATATCCAGCTTCTGGAAGGCACCGGCCACGATCTGGCGCTGCAAAAATGTTCCAGAGGGCACAACTACATCATATCCCGAGCCGCCGGCCAGCATTTTGGTTTCCAGCACTTCATTGCTGTCAAACACATCGTAAACCAGTTTCAAGCCTGTTTCGGCCTCAAATTTACTAAGCAGGTTCTCGTCGATATAATCCGACCAGTTATAGACGCGCACTTCGTCTGCAAAAGCTGCGCTGGCTGTTAGCGTCAGGCCGGCAGCGGCCGCGATAAGATTGAGTTTCATTCTGTGTTTCTCCTGTATAAGGAATGGGATAAGAGCGATCGCTCTGCATAGCTAATCTGATCAAATATTGCCAGACTTGGCAATATGTTTATGATTTCATGCGTGTAATGAACTGACAAGCTCTGTTGATTCATTTGTATTTTTTTGGCGATCGTTTTGGACTATATCGATGATGAACCTAGATAAAACCCTTTCTGCTGCTGCTTTGCCGGTGCATGAAATTGTCTATCAGGATTTGCGCGCGCTGATTTTATTCGGTGAATTTATTCCCGGTGAAGCGGTGACCATACAAGGGTTGGCGACGCGGCTTTCCGCGGGTCTTACGCCCGTGCGCGAAGCGATCAGAAGGCTGACTGCGGAAGGCGCGTTGAGCTTTAATGACAATCGGCGGGTCTGCGTACCAACCTTAAGCCTCAAAGATCTGGAAGATGTATCTTTTGCGCGCCAATTTCTTGAGCCAAAGCTTATTTTTATGGCGGCGCAGCAGGTTACGGCGCAGGATATCACTGCGCTTATCACGCTAGATAGCGCGCTTGATCAGGCCATTTTCCGCGGCGATGCGCCGATGTATCTGCGGTTAAATTATCAATTTCATCACCAGCTTTACCAATTGGCGCGGGCTCCGATTTTGAGCGCCTTAACCGATGGTTTATGGCTGCGCTTCGGGCCGTCATTGCGCATCGTCTGTGGGCGGCTTGGAACGCTTCATCTGGTGGATCAACATAAAGAAACATTGCTTGCGCTGAAAGCGGGTGATGCGCAGGCGGCCTCGGATGCGATTTTACAAGATGTTTTGCAGGGGATGGAGCAAATTCGCCTCGGCATTGCGTAAAAGCCGTAGATGGTGATTCGATTGACAATAAATAATTTGATCATATTCTGAAAAGGCGCGCGATATTGCGCGCATTCTGCCCCCGCAAAGTCAAAGGTACCACGATGAATCAATTGACCAATTATTTGCCTACAGATGAATTGCAGAGGCGCAACGCGGCCCATCATATGCAACCATTTTCTGCGCAAAATGAGCTGTCGGCTCAAGGCGCGCGGGTGATAACCAGCGCCAAAGGTGTCTATATCACTGATTCAGACGGCAACCAGTATCTGGATGCAATGGCGGGGTTATGGT
>JADHOV010000081.1 GCA_016778765.1 Paracoccaceae bacterium
GCACTTGGTGGAAGAGGAATACGGCAAGGAAGCCGCGCAGCGTTTGGAGGTAGGTGCTGTAGATGATAACCTTGAATACGCTCTGATGGATTTGGCTGATCGTCTAGAGGGCCAATACCCGAAGAAAACACTTTCATTGATGCATGGAGCTTTTCTGCCGGAAAGGTCTGATAGCTTTGCAGATGTGCTGGATTACTATGCTGAGTTTAAACAAACAGGATATGGCGCAACAGACCATCGCCTTAAGGTGCGCATCACTAAATGTAAGGCAGACCTTATTGAGGCGCTGGGCGCATACAAAGTGAGCAAGCAACCTATTCAAGCCATCACGCGAAAAGATGCCAATGCCTATCGAGATGCGCTTGCAGGGCGTATGTCTGCAAACTCGGTTGCGAGATATAAGAACACCCTGAATGCTGCCTTCAACTGGTACATCAAGGAAAACGGTCTTGAGATCACGAGCCCTTTTGCCGGATTACTAATCAAAGGGGCAGGGAGCTCTAGGGTCGATAGGCTTCCACTTCAGGATGCGCATATCAAACTGCTAGAACCAGCGATGAAGGAGAGTGAGATTGCTTGGGCGCTTTACGTCTTGCTTCGAGACACCGGAGCACGGGGGTAAGGTTTATCCAAAAGTTGATATGTTTGCAAAATGTTCATCGTAATTTGAAGTGAGTGTTGCATGAGGCATGGATTGAACCAAACGTTTTCTGTCAGCAAGAAAAGAATTGATAGATTTTTGTCGCTTTTAAACAGGAATTGATGCATTACCTTTTGTTTGGTGGCATCGAAGGAAACTTGTTTCAAAGTGTAAAGGTAGATTATGAGGATGCTCCAGCTGCCCTTTAGCTGAAAGACAAAACAACAGGATCGGTTTAAAAAAGGGGGCAAAATGAAAACGCATGCACAGGCAGTGGTAATCGGGGGCGGGGTTGTTGGATGCTCGATACTTTATCACCTCACGAAATTAGGATGGCACGATGTTATTCTGTTGGAGCGGGATGAGTTGACCTCAGGTTCAACATGGCATGCAGCGGCCAATATCCACGGACTTCACGACAGCACCAATATAAGTCGCATACAGCATTATACCATGGGACTTTATAAAGACCTAGAGGCGGAAACTGGCCAGAGTTGCGGCGTTTTTCAACCCGGATCTATTTACCTTGCGCAAACTCAGAATCGATCTCACCAATTGCAGCTTCAGGCAGCAAAGGCGAAGCTTTACGGAATGAATTTTTCTGAAATCACCCGCTCAGAAGCTGAAGAGTTGCATCCACTGGTGAATTTTGATGGCATCCGTTCTATTATGTGGGAACCTGATGGCGGTAATGTCGATCCCTCGGGCGTGACCGCAGCATATGCCGCCGGCGCACGCCGGAACGGGGCAGAAATATATCGCTTTACACCAGTAACAGGAACTGAAATTCAGTCTGATGGCAGTTGGGTCGTTCGTACATCTAAAGGCGATATTAAAACGCAATGGGTGGTTAATGCCGCTGGTCTTTGGGGCCGTGAAGTTGCTAGGCTTGCAGGAGTGGAATTGCCATTGCAACCCACCGAACACCAGTATTTTGTCACTGAAACTATTGCCCAGATTGATTCGATGGACCGCCGCTTACCATCAGTTGCAGATCGCGATGGTGAATATTATTTGCGTCAGGAGGGCAAAGGCCTTCTGGTTGGTGCTTATGAGCGCGACCTACGCTTCTGGGCCGAGGGCGAAACGCCTGCCGGATTTGGCCATGAGTTGTTTGAAGATGATCTGGAGCGGATCGAAGAAAATATGATGCGCGCAATCGAACGTGTACCTGCAGTGGGCGAGGCAGGAATCAAACGGGTGATCAACGGCCCGATGATCTGGTCACCAGATAGTAATGTGTTGTTTGGCCCAGTGCCTGAACTGAAAAACTATTTTTGTTGCAACGGTGTTATTCCAGGTTTTAGCCAGTCAGGCGGTTTGGGGCTTTTGGCGGCTGAATGGATAATTGAGGGCGAAACGAAATACGATATGTTTGCGTGGGATGTGGCACGCTTTGGTGCATGGGCAAGCAAAGAATTCACCAAATCGCGTGTTGGTGATCAATATGCCCATCGTTTTAGTATCCACTTTCCCAATGAACAGCGCTCTGCAGGTCGTCCGGTGCGCACGCGCCCCATTTATCAGATGCAAAAAGAGATGGGTGCGGTCATGGGGTTCAATTATGGCTGGGAACATCCGCTTTGGTTTGCCGAGACGCCGGGGGTTAAGGACACCAATGGTTTTACCCGTCAAAATTGGTTCGAGCCAGTGGGCAAAGAGTGTAAAATGCTGCGCGAAAAAGCCGGTATTATCGATATTTCCAATTTTGCCAAATATGTGGTGCAAGGCAAAAAAGGGCGCGACTGGTTGGATGCGGTTTTTGCTAATAAAATGCCAACTGAGGTGGGGCGATCCTGCCTGACGCCGCTGATATCACGGCGCGGCGGTCTGGCGGGGGATTTTACCGTCACCTTGATTGCACAGGATGAGTATTGGATTTTCGGCTCAGGCATGGCGGAGCGCTATCACAAACGGTTCTTTGATTCAGTGCCACTGCCGGAAGGCGTTAGGTTTGACAGTCGGACTGAAGCAGTCTGCGGGTTCAACCTGGCCGGTCCCCTATCTCGCAAAATTTTGCAACGCCTGACAAATACATCGCTGAATAACGAAGATTTTCAATTTATGCGTTCAAAACGTGCCGACTTAGCCGGTATTGATGTGAAAATGCTGCGTGTGTCTTTTACCGGCGATCTCGGCTGGGAAGTACATTGTAACACAGCGGATCAAAAGGCACTTTACAAAGCTTTACTTGAGGCAGGCAAAGAATTTGGAGCTGGGCCAGTGGGCAGCCGCGCGCTTATGGCGATGCGTGTAGAAAAAGGATATGGTAGCTGGTCGCGTGAATACAGCCCCGAATATTGGCCGCATGAGCAGGGCATGGATCGCCTGTGTAAAATGGATAAAGATTTTCTCAATAAAGCCGCGCTCCAAGCGGTTCTGGCACAAGAGCCGCGCGAACAGATGGTGTTGCTACATCTTAATGAGGCGGCGGTAACCGCCTCAAACGCTGATGCCACAGGGGGTGAGCCAGTGTTCAAAGACGGGAATGGCATTGGACGGGTGACATCTGGCGCATATGGTTATAGTGTTGGCTTCTCGTTAGCGCTGGCTATGGTCAAAGATGTAAGGCCAGGGGATGAAGTAGAAGTTATGGTGCTGGGCCAACCGCATAAAGCCAAAATACTGCATCAGCCACCCTTCGATCCCACAGGTAAAAAACTGCGGGCTTAAAAAACCTTTGATCACATTTAAGAGGGTAGATTTGCTGTCTGTATCATCGCCGATCGATGTCGACAGATACTGCTCAGAGGTAGACCCCGTTAGACTATAGCCGATCACTCTTTGCATATAATCGATAAGGATCTGATCACGCCTAAAAATATCCTTGGGAAACGCCTTGGTTCCAACGGTTAGACACCGTGAAACCGGCTATTGTGCCGCAAGTTTGATCACAGGTTCCATTCTTTGCAGCATCGCATCGCTGAGGTGGCATTTTATGTGATGGTCATTGTCCAAAATTTGATTTTTTGGAATTTCTGTTTCGCATAAATTATCTGCCACATGCACCTTCCAATGGCATCTGGTCTGAAATGGGCATCCGCTGGGTGGATCCATGGCAGAGGGAATATCGCCCTCAAGCACGATGCTCTGCTTTTCAACGCTTGTATCGGCAATTGGAACCGCCGAAAGCAGGGCTTGCGTATAGGGATGATAGGGGGGCGAAAATACTTGCTCTGTGGTCCCAAGCTCAACCACATGCCCCAAATACATCACCATGACCCGATCACTGAGATAGCGAACGATTGACAAATCGTGGCTGATAAAGAGCAGCGTGGTTTTCTCGTTGCGCTGGATCTCCATCAAAAGATCCGTAACCGCCGCTTGAACTGAAACATCCAAAGCCGAAACCGGTTCATCGGCAACCACAATCCGCGCGCCACCCGCAAACGCCCTTGCGATCCCTACGCGCTGCTTTTGACCACCCGAAAGCTGGCGCGGCATCCGCTGCGAAAAAGCCCGGGGCAGTTTCACCAGATCTAAAAGTTCAAGCATACGGTTCGAACGCTCTGTATCGGATGAGCCGTATTTGAAAACCTCAAGCGCGCGCATTATTTGACGGCCAACCGACATAGAAGGGTTCAACGTGTCAAACGGATTTTGGAAAACCATTTGAATATCTGCAACTGTTTGAGTGCTACGATCTTCAATTGCAATTTGCTGAATATCGTTTCCGTCTAATAAAATTTGGCCATCTGTCGCCGTTTCCAGACCCATGAGAACTTTGGCGAAGGTAGACTTGCCGCAACCGGACTCTCCCACAATCGCAAGAGTTTCGCCTTCACGCGCCTCAAACGAGATTGACTCATTCGCTTTGACAACGCGCTTTTCCCCCGCGCTGCCAAAAAGCGCATTGGCGGCAACTTCATAATATTTCTTAAGCTTATCAATTTTGAGGATCACATCCCCAAGCTCTGACTTAGAATTTGCGCTTGAAGCACTGGCAGGTTGCGACCAGTCGATATTTTGAACTCTTTTGCAGCGGCTTAAATGAAGCGCATGGCCTTCGATTGGGACCATATCAATAGCCGAACTATCACAGACCCCCTCTTGGAAATAGTCGCAGCGTGGCCCAAAATTGCACCCTGGCGGCCGTTCATGCGGCAGTGGAAAATTTCCAGGAATAGCCACCAATGGACGGGTTGTTTTATTTGCCCCTGGCAGCGGAATAGATCGAAAAAGGGCCTGCGTATAAGGGTGCTGCATTTTTTCAAAAACATCTTTAATTCTGCCGGTTTCCACCGCTTCACCAGAATACATTACGCAGATGCGGTCACAGGTTTCCAAAACAAGCCCAAGGTTATGCGAGATGAACAGCATGGATGTGCCATATTTTTTGCCCAAATCTTTCACCAGTTTGACAACCGCCGCCTCAACCGTGACATCAAGCGCGGTGGTGGGTTCATCCAAAATAAGCAAAGCCGGTTTTGACATCAGCGCCATAGCGATAACGATCCGCTGCTGCTGGCCGCCAGACAATTGGTGAGGATATGATTTAAGGATGCGCTCAGGGTCGGGCAACTTAACATCTTTGACAACCTCGAGCGCCCGTTTATAAGCTTCTCGCTCGGACACCCCTTCGTGGATCATCGGCACTTCTGTTAGCTGCTTGGAAATTTTCAGCGCCGGGTTCAATGAGGCCATTGGTTCTTGATAGATCATCGCAAGTTCATTGCCGCGAATACACCGCAACTCCTCGGCGCTCATCTGAGCAAGATCGCGGCCCTTAAATTTGATCGTACCTCCAACGATTTTGCCATTCACACCAAGGTCCTGCATCACGCCCAATGCAACTGTAGATTTCCCACACCCAGATTCTCCAACCAGACCCACGGCTTCACCAGGTTGAACAGCAACGGAAAAATCCATCACGGCTGGAATTTCGTTTAATCGGGTAAAAAAAGATATGGAAAGCTTATCGATTTCCAAAATCGGACCGTCAAAATCTGTTTTATCCATTATTCTTTGCCTATTCAGTTGACGCGTTGAAGTGCGCAATTTTTGACGAGTTTTAACTTTCTAATCCTTCAGGCTTTCCTCGCGCAGACCATCGGCCAGCAAATTCAAGCCTAACACAAGGCTCAGCAAGGCAAAGGACGGAACCAAAGCCGCATGGGGATAAATGGAAAGCAATTTTCTACCATCATTGATTGTTGCCCCCCAGTTGGGATCCTCAGGCGACAAACCAAGACCGAAAAA
>JADHOV010000082.1 GCA_016778765.1 Paracoccaceae bacterium
TTCCAGATAAGGGGCGCCTCGCAGCTTGATAAAATCCACTCGGGCTTTCTCTAAGCTGTCAGCTTCTCTTTCACCAAGGGGCCAACTTGGCCAAAATCCATCTGACCGACATATTGGCTTTTCAAAACGCCCATGACGCGCCCCATATCCCGGATAGAACTGGCGTTCATCTCTGCAATCGCTGTCTCAACCGCAAGAGAAATCTCATCCGAGCTCAACTGTTTGGGCAAAAACTCTTCAATCACCTTGATTTCAGCCATTTCGCGCTCGGCCAAATCCAACCGGCCAGCTTCTTCATATGTGCGGGCACTTTCCTGGCGTTGGCGGGACATTTTGCCAACAATCGCCATGACTTCGGTTTCGTCGACGCCGTCATCATTGCCCTCAGCGCGCGCAGCGATATCTCTGTCTTTAATCGCCGCGCTGATCAAGCGCACGGTCGAAAGACGCTCGGCATCTTTTTCTTTCATCGCTTGCTTCATCGAAGCCAGTATTCGGGCGCGAAGGTCCATAAAACACCTCTATCATCGTGACGGCGGCAAGCAATAGAGAAAACCACCGCCAAGAGCAAGCACAGATTAAAAATCAGCAAGGAATTGCCGAGGCAGAGCCGCTTGACGCTTAGGGCACAACTCACTAGGTTGCCGCAAATTTACTCCTCAAGAAAGTGAAAAAATGGCCCCCTCTCTCAGATCTGAGCCGACCGCCTGCCTTGCATTGGCCGATGGCACCGTATTTTATGGCAATGGCTTTGGTGCCCCGGGGGAAGCTGTGGCCGAATTGTGCTTTAATACGGCGATGACGGGGTATCAGGAAATTATGACTGATCCATCTTATTGCGGCCAAATCATCACCTTTACCTTTCCACATATCGGCAATGTTGGGGTGAATAGTTCAGATGATGAAGCGGTGGATCCGGTTGCTGCGGGAATGGTGGTGAAATGGGATCCAACGCATGCTTCAAATTGGCGCGCACAAACAGAATTATCAGACTGGCTGCGCGCCCGCGGCCGCATTGCGATTGGTGGTATCGATACCCGCCGCTTGACGCGCGTGATCCGCCAACAAGGGGCCCCGCATGTCGCCATAGCCTATCATCCCGACGCTAAAATAGACCGCGAGGCGTTGATCGCAAAAGCCCGCGGGTTCAACGGGCTGGAAGGCATGGATTTGGCCAAAGAGGTCACCTGCCGGCAAACCTATCACTGGAATGAGCAACGTTGGACCTGGAAAGATGGCCACAAGCCTCAACAGCACGCGCAACATAAAGTCGTAGCGATTGATTATGGTGCCAAGCGTAATATTTTGCGCTGTTTGGCCTCTGCAGGCTGCGATGTCACAGTGATGCCTGCAACAACGAGTGCGCAAGAAGTTTTGGCGCTAAAACCGGACGGGGTGTTTTTATCGAATGGCCCAGGCGATCCTGCTGCGACCGGCCGCTATGCGGTGCCAATGATACAAGAAATCCTTGAGAGCACCAATTTGCCAATATTTGGTATTTGTCTTGGCCACCAAATGCTGGCCTTAGCGCTTGGCGGAAAAACCATAAAGATGAACCATGGCCATCACGGTGCCAATCATCCTGTGCGCGATCAAGAAAGTGGTAAAGTTGAAATCACCTCGATGAATCATGGGTTTGCTGTCGATGGGCAATCGCTGCCTGAGGGCGTGGTTGAAACGCATATCTCATTGTTTGATGGATCAAATTGCGGGTTAAAAATGCAGAACCGTCCGGTGTTTTCGGTTCAACATCATCCCGAAGCAAGCCCGGGGCCGCAAGATAGTTTTTATCTGTTTGAACGTTTCGCTGCCTCGATGAAGGCCAAGGTCGACGCGTAAACCTTTAGGTTAATCTTAATTATTTTGGCGTTCTGTGCCGTATGGCACGTGAATTCAGCTTGCAAAGGCCCGCACCCGCGACCTTAACCTTAACGTCTGTTTAGATGCCTGAATTTGGTAAAAAACTGGGGCAGATACTTCTTGAACAAGGCCAAATTTCTGCGCCGAAGCTCAGACTTGCCTTGCAACAACAAACCCTACACCCCTGCCCTGTAGGCGAGCTTTTGGTGTCAGAAAAAACAGTCTCTCATTACAATATAGCGAAAGCCTTGGCGCAGCAGCAGGGCCTAAACCACGCGAAAACCCCCGATAAGCCTTCAGCTTTTCCCAAATTGGAAGCAGGTTTCTGGTTAAAGACAGGGTTGGTTCCTTGGCGGTTTACAAAAGGCCATTGGCAGATTGCTTGCGTGAATGTTCAGGATTATTACAAAAATTTTAGAGATTTGCACCAGATCTGCGGTGATTTTAGTCTGGTTCTCGCCAGCCCTACGCAAATTCGAAACCAAACGCTGCAGCTTTTTTCATCGCAATTGCTTGAACAGGCAGAAACGGGTTTGCCCAGCCATCAAAGCTGCCGATCCCTCAACCTGAAACTCCCATATCTTATCGCTCTGTGTTGCGTTGTGACGGGTGTGATGCTGCGCAGCGAGCTCACTGCGATATTGAGCCTATTCCACATCTTCTTGGGCGTGGCCTTGGCAAGCTTAAGCCTATCAACCATCTTGAAAATCACAATTTTTATTGGCGCCCTTGGTCTAAAGCCAGCCTCTGCAACGCCATCCGAGCGGCCCCAAGTTCTGCCCCGTGTCACAGTTTTGATCCCCTTGCTCGAAGAACCAAGGATCCTGCATCACCTTCTCTATCATTTGCAAAGGCTTGACTATCCGCGCACGCATCTTGAGGTTATGCTAATTTTGGAAGACGGTGATGTGGAAACCCAAACCGCATTATTAGCGACCGAACTGCCAAGTTGGTGCTGCGTTATAACGGTGCCAAAAGGGCGTGTAAAAACCAAACCACGCGCGCTGAACTTTGCCCTTGGCTTCAGCCGCGGCGATATTATCGGCGTTTTGGATGCCGAAGATGCCCCGGAAAAAGACCAGCTTTTAAAAGTTGCCAACCAGTTCGCTGTGGCCGATCCTCGCCTCGTTTGCCTTCAAGGGCGTTTGGATTTTTACAACGCGCATAAAAATTGGCTGACGCGCTGTTTTGCTTTGGAATATGCGGCATGGTTTCATGTTATGTTGCCCGGTTTGGCACGGCTTGGGTTTGCGCTTCCGCTTGGGGGAACCAGCATGTATATCCGGCGCTCGGCCTTGATCGATCTAAAGGGCTGGGATGCGTTTAACGTTACCGAAGATGCCGATCTGGGCCTGCGTTTGTCACGGGCGGGCTTACGCTGCGCGTTACTTGATAGCAAAACCTTTGAAGAGGCGACCAAAACGCCCTTAACGTGGATCAAACAACGCTCGCGATGGCAAAAGGGCTATTTTATGACCTATTGGTGCCATAATAGATCTCCAAAACAGTTGCTGGCCGATCTGGGTATTTGGCGCTGGTTTGGGGTGCACGCATTATTCTTTCCTGCGATTGCCACCTTCCTTTTTGCGCCACTTTTTTGGATTTTTTGGTTCGTGGCGGCAGGGCTGGTGGCGCGGGAAGATCTGGCACTTTCCCATGGCTATAGCAATGCAATCGGTGTGCTAATCGCACTGGCCTTGCTCACCGATGGTGCGATCGGAGTGATGGCGGCGGAAAAATCCGGGCATAAAGGTCTTAAACGCTGGCTGCCGCTGCAACTTATATATTTCGCAATGGCCACCCTCTCGGCATATAAAGCGTTTTATGGCCTAATCGTTAACCGCTTTCATTGGGCGAAAACCACGCATGGTGATCAATTTAGCCAAAGCTGGGCTGGCTTACCCGCCCCCTATATCGACTCAGATTTTTGCTTCAAACGGGTGACGAAAGCCGAAGATAAATGATGTTTCAACGCCTGATACGCCGCTTCTTCATCGCGATTGACAATCGCAGAGACAATCGCCTGATGTTCCTTCATCGCCTCTAAGCCACGACCATCCGCGGCGAGCGACGTGGTCGCCAT
This sequence comes from Paracoccaceae bacterium, assembly GCA_016778765.1. Classification (GTDB taxonomy): domain Bacteria; phylum Pseudomonadota; class Alphaproteobacteria; order Rhodobacterales; family Rhodobacteraceae; genus Thalassovivens. Next base: position 3,944 of record JADHOV010000082.1, read on the forward strand.
CAGCGCCATTGAGCGGTGAACAAGATCGAGCTGCTGTACCAAATACCGGTTATGCGTTGAAAGATGGATTTGCTTGTGAAACCGCCGATTGGCCCGCGCCAAAGCTGAAAGATCATCGACCAGTTCAAAATCTTGCTCGACCATCTCAACCAGCACCCGCTGTTCTTCATTGGTCGCGGTGCGCGCCGCCAATTTTGCCGCCAGCCCCTCTAATTCAGCGCGCACAACATACAGATCTGCGATTTGATTGTGATCAAGAGACGAGACAAAAAGGCTGCGGCCATCCCGGTTCAGAAGCGATTGCGTTTCCAAACGCTGCAGCGCCTCGCGAATGGGCGTACGCGAAACGCCGAAGCGCTCTGCCAAATCGCTTTCAACCAACCGATCACCCGGTTTAAAAACTCCCATATCAATCGCCTCTAAAATCAGCGTATAGGCGTCTTTTTGATGTAATCGGTTAAGGGCCATATTGCACTCCGGTGATAAGTCCTTAATTTAGCGATTTAGGGTTTTGGAAAGCAACCCCAACCAGGCAGCTTTTGCAAGAAGGATTAACCATCATGCCCCAGAAGCTGCGCCATATCCGCCATTGGGTCTTTGATCTGGACAATACGCTCTATCACCCCTCTATCCGGCTATTTGATCAAATCGAAGTGAAAATGCGCGATTACATCGTGTCAAACCTTCAGCTGACCCCGCAAGCGGCAGATACGCTGCGCGATGCCTACTGGCGGCGCTATGGCACAACTTTGGCCGGTTTGATGCAGGAACATGATATAGACCCCGATCCATTCCTAGAGCAGGTCCATGATATCGATTTTTCAAACCTTCCCAAAAGCGAGGCGCTGGCGAAAGCCATTGAGGCTTTACCGGGGCGCAAAATTATTTACACGAACGGAACCGCGCCTTACGCCCGGCAAGTGGTGAATGCTCTGGGGTTGGCGGGACAATTCGATGCATTTTATGGTGTTGAGCACGCGGCGTATCACCCCAAGCCCGCATCACAAGCCTATGCCATTATTTTCGACGGCGAAGACTTGCGGCCAACACAAGCCGCCATGTTTGAAGATGATCCTCGCAATTTAGACGTGCCGCATCAGCTGGGGTTGAAAACGATCTTGGTGAATGCCTCTCAAACCGGGGATACACCCCATATTGATTATCAAACGGATAATCTCGTACAGTTTCTGCGGCAGATCGTCTAAGCCCCTCGCTTCCGTTGGACTTATACCGATATCAGGTTAAGTGTTGGGAACGTAAGAAAGGCACGCGTGTGATGGAAAAAACGGATATATTCATCTCTGGTGGTGGTCTGGCCGGATTGATTGCAGCGCTCGCCTTCGGCAGGGCTGGCTTTTCGGTCATATGCGCAGATCCGATCCCACCCGTTCTATCCCGAAACGAAGGTAATTCTGACCTACGCACAACCGCTTTTCTGCAGCCCTCAAAGGCGTTTTTAGACGATATTGGCCTTTGGTCTGTGCTTGAACATCACGCCATGCCGCTTGACGTAATGCGCATTATTGATGCGGGCGGACCTGAAACGACTCCCGAGCCGCGACAGATCAAAGATTTTAAAGCCTCTGACATTTCAGACCAACCTTTTGGGTGGAACGTTCCAAACTGGCTGTCGCGGCGCGAAATTTCTCTTGCTTTAGAGATGGAACCGCGGGTTCAATTTCTGCCCGGCGTGGCCAGCACAAAGCTGTTCACCCGCGATCAAGAGGCCAAAATCACCTTAAGCAATGGCACGCAGGTCAAGGCCCGTTTGGTTCTTGGAGCAGATGGACGCAGCTCTGAAATCCGAAACCAGGCCGGAATTTCTGTAAGCACCACGCGGTTTG
>JADHOV010000034.1 GCA_016778765.1 Paracoccaceae bacterium
AGCTTCATTCGTCAGTGGATAGTTATTTTCACCTTCAAGGATAACCACGTCCATTTCTATATCTTGGCCCTCAAGATTTTTGAGAGCCTCTTTGTTGTAAGATGTGAACCAGGCATGTATTTGCACGCCGCAATCATCAGTCGGCAGCATGAACAATCGGTTCCCATAGGTCACATTGCCAGATTTATAAATCATTGGCTTAGGCTCTATCGTAAATTCCCATATGCTTGGAGAAACTGAGCCTTCATCAGCGGCAACTGGCGAAAAGAGTAATAGCGCACAAGTCACCGCCAAAGAGTAATGAAAAGTATTTGAAGAAAGTTTCATAGGTTTGATCCTTTTAAGAAATTTGATTTTCAATCACTCGGTCTGTTCGAGTTGACTGATCTGCACTTCCTGAAACGCATCTTCGATTTTTTTAATATTTGTTGGACGGGTAGGGGGCCTCATGGCGGCTAGTTCAATCAGATTTACCACACCAAAATTCACAAGCTCGGTGCGCGAAGGGTACCACATTTGTTCAATATCATATTTGAAAGCTTGAGATATAAATTCGGGTGCAACTCCAGCTTTAGAAAATCTATCATAGAGCTGCATTGCAACTTCGAACGTGTCCTTTTGAACCCAGTTTGAAAATTCAAATGGCGTATTCCAGCCGAAGTCTTCTTTCTTTGCATCATAGTAACGCTCCATCGAATCCTGCTGCCAGTTTGGACGGTGAAACCCGATCAATGCTCCCTTTTTAAGCACGCGGTTCTGTCCTGCTAAAAATATAGGAACACAGGCGCTAGAGCATTCTTTTGAAATCTCAGTGTCTATTTCAAAGTCACTGATGATACGCGCTATTTCCAAGCCGGCCTCTACATGCCCGCCATATGAATAAAGATTAATACGAAGAATTTCAGGATTATCACGTAATATGGTGCGAAAATGTAAGGCGTCTGAAATACTCACAAAATCCTTTGTAATTCCTTCGTCTTCAGTGCTGTAAAATAGGGTGTCACCCTGAATTTTGAATTTGGCTTCTTCGGATTGAGCTGCGCTCGCAAGAAACAAGAAGGCCGCTGAAATAGTTTTGAAAATAGGTCTCATTTTTGATTTCCTTTATGTGAAGTTGTTAAGGTTGATGGTTAGGTTTTGCCCGATTGGGGCGTCAGAAAACTGGGTATTGCAAAGGAGGCGAAAGTGATCAGCTGATCTGGACGGACAGCTCTTTAATCCGTTCAAAACTGCATACGAAATTTTGATGATTTTTCTCGGTAGATGCCAATTTTGAATATCTGACAGCTTCCTCAGCATCAGCTTCCACTGCTAAACCGAATGCATAAAATAGTGACAAACATCTGTTTGCTTGTGGGCTTTGTTCGCGTGCAGCCAACCAAAAGGCCTCAAACGCGCGGTCTAGATCTGCTATGTTTTTAGCTTCGTCTAAAATTAGATTACCTAATTTCAAATTAGCTTTTGGGTCTGATAATCTGGCCGCACGCTCGTAAAGAGAAATTGCTCTTTTTGCACTTTTGGGAACAATTTTGCCAGTTTCGTAGAGTTCGGCAATTTTGATGAGCAAATCAGTGTTAAGTTGTTGCCATGCAATGTTCTGCGCGCGTTGAATAGAACGCCGCGCTTTTTGGTTGCTTCCAATTATCCAATCGCGCTCGTTATATTGATGGGCCAATATAAAATAACCCGACCCATCTCCTTTAAATGCCCAATTTTCTAAATCTGTCAGAGCAGTCTTTTGGCTTCTTTTATTTCCAGAGACTAGGTTGATCAGGGTCCGTTGATATACTGCGATGCCAGCTATTTCTCTAAATTCGCTATCGAGATATGGTTCGATTTTTTTGAGCTCTTTAAGGTCCGAAAGCTCAAGTGCAGCGTGCTCGACGCCGTTTACTAAAGACGCTTGCAAAAGCCGCTCCGCTTTATCCAAATCTCTTTCTAGCGCTAAACCGTCCTTGTAAAACTTTCCAAGTTTGAATTGTGCCGTGGGAACCTGATTTTCGGCAGCCAGCTCAAGCCAAATAATTGCAATCTCCAAATTTTGATCAACGCCTGCACCTTTTTGATAAAGTTCTGATAAGCCCGCCATAGCTGGCGCATAGCCTGACTGCGCTGCTTCATTGATAAGATTGAAGGCTATTATGTTGCTTTTATAGTTTTTTTCTTCTGATAAAAATCGCTGCCCTTCATCATACAACTTGGCAGGCTCATATTGTTTGCAGCTTGCTGCTAGTTTTGAAATAGGATCTTCAAAGCTCGTAAAGTCCCAAACGTTGTTTTCTAAGTTAAGAATTTCATTATTTATCGAAAATGACACATGAACTTTTGAAGGATCGAACGCTCTAAGAACATGTTTGACATGTTTAAATGTTCCAAAGTTTAAAATTACTAGATTTTGATTTTTATCTTCATCAACGATCAGTTCTTCTATTGTCGCTTCGTTATCGAACTCATGTTTTCTATCTTGTGATACTAATTTGATAGAGGCTTCGATTTTCTGATTTTCTTGGTAATGGTTGCTAAATGTGACAGGCGCTCTCAGGTGAACGTCTAAGTCCACTGAGCAGTCATCAAACATGAAAAAAGCAAGCAAGGCATTCCCTTGATGGCTCAACGCACCCACCCAGGGATCATCACCTTCTTTTTTCCATTCTGTGCTTGGTGAAGCGAAGGCTGAAAGCCCAAACAGTGAGAAGATCACGACCAAAAAAATCATTAGATAAAGTTGATGCTGTTTTACCGAATATTTTTTTGACTTTATTGCTACCTTGGTTTCGGTTTCAGGTTTCTTGGGCAGATTATTCATTTGGACCCCCAAATGTACAAACCTGCGGCTGCAATGAAGAACAAGATTTCTCCAGCTGTGAATATTTGAAGTGTCGCCATTTTCATTCCTTTCTTGGTTAACCAGCCCCGGTGGTTGGGAGGGGAGACCACCAGGGCTAGGAGCGAAGCCGTAAAGGGAGAGGAACCTACAACTCGCTCTGCTCGACAGATCGATGCCTCGACCTGTTGTGAGATGTTTGGCAGAGACATGTGCAGCCAGTTTGAGAGATATTTGCAGTTAGTGTGATTGATTATGCAGAATATGTGCAGAAGCGTTATTTCACTTTGAGATACTCATGAGTCTGTGCCAGTTTTGCACAAAGTGATGGAGCTAATTTGATGCAAAGACTGATGATTGTTGATGACGAACCGGAAATTTTAAACCCGTTGCAATCTATGCTTGAGGCAGAGGGTTATCGCATTGATGCTTTTGGTTCCCCTCTTAAAGCAATAAGCCATTTGAAAAGAAACGAAGTCGCATTGGCAATTTGCGATATTAAAATGCCGGAAATGAGTGGTTATGATCTCTTAAAAGAACTCAGAGTGATTAAGTCCAATCTACCTGTAATTTTTCTATCTTCAAAGGATGAAGAGCAAGACCAAATCATAGGTTTTACGCTTGGCGCTGATGATTATGTAACCAAACCTTTTAGCAAACACCTTTTACTGGCGCGCGTGGCTGCGGTCTTGCGCCGCCATTTTGATGGCTCGGTTAAGGACAAATCTTCTCAGATTATTGCGGGCGATTTGGTTATAGACCAAAGTCGCCATTTGGTATCTTGGAAAGAGGTGCCGATAGACCTTACAGTTACAGAATGTCTTTTACTTGCAGCTTTGGCAGAACGACCCGGTTTGGTAAAAAGCCGTAGTCAGCTTATGGATGCAGCTTATGCAGGCGCCATTCATGTGACAGATCGAACAATAGACAGCCATGTCCGCAATATTCGACAAAAGCTTAAGTCGAGCGATGAAGACTGCTCCATAATCGCGACGGTGCATGGGCTGGGCTATAAGTTGAAAGCCGACTGATGGTTTTTCGTAGTATCTTTGTAAAGATATTTGTTCTCCTGATCGTTATAAATGCGGCGCTTTGGGCATTTATCTTTTTAACCGAGGATACGGCTTACTCTGAAATTAATAACAAACGCAGCGCGCTATATTCTCAAGGCGTACTGGTTTCGGAAATCGTGAAACCAACATTGCTTAGAACAGATTTGAGCCGTTTTGATAAAATGATTGAGATTACCAATACGCTTAATCAACTTGATACGGTTTTGTCGGATGCTTTAGAAATCCGTCCCTTCTTTATAGATGAGGTCAACGATGATGGATTTGCATTTTTTCAAACTAATAATCCTTATCGGGAAAGCAAAATTATTGTTTCTGAAATTACATCAGAGGGGCCAAAACTGGCAGAGCGACCTAAGCTGCCGAAAATCGCGGAGCTTTTGTTTTATTCTTATAAGAGATTAGTGGATTTTAACCTGCTTACTGATCCTATCGTGTATCGTCGAGCAAGATTTTCTGCGCAATACCACCTGATTGAAGCAAATGCGGATGGGTATGAATTACGATATGCCATGCCGGTCAAGTTTGACAAAAAAACAATCGCTATTGTGGACCTGAAAGATGCATACCATCTGCGTGAGATATATTTAAAAGATAATAATGCGCGTCTGTGGGTTTTGATCGGATTATCGGGCATAACTTTATTAATTGGTTCTGTCTTTGCCTTTTCATTGGCGTTTCCATTGCGACGACTTTCAAGACGATTAAACAAAAAACTGACATCTGATGATGTGGCGCAGCACCTTACGGATTTTCGAATCCAAAGCCTTGAGAAGCGAAAAGATGAAATTGGTTTGGTCTACAAAAACCTCATAAAGTTGAATGACAATTTAGCGCGCATCTTTGCAGATAAAGAGCGGTTCGCTGCAGATATTTCACATGAGATTAAAAATCCGGTTTCCTCGATTATTGCGCATACCGAAGTAATAAGAGGCAATTTGAATGATCAGGAAAAGGTTCAGGGCACTATTACAACCATTCAGAAACAAGCAATTCGGATCAATAAGCTTGTTAGTGAAATATCAGAGGCTGCAACTGTTGATCATGAGCTCGTGGCAGCCAAGAGGGAACAATTCAACCTTTCGGTTCTACTCAATGATCTTGTTGATCATTTCCGCGATGCCAAAGCAACGCCGGGCGTGAAAATAATGTCTGATATTGCACCAAATATACAATTTGTAGGTTTGCCGGATCGGTTTGCACAAGTGGTCATCAATTTAATCGAGAATGCGATTAGCTTTGCCAGGCCAAGAGGAACGGTTACTATTTCTCTAAAAAGACGCTGGATGAAAGATCTTACCCTCTCTGTCGAAGACACAGGTCCCGGAATTCCAGAAGAGCAGCTAGATAAAATTTTTGAAAGATTTTTCACCCATCGTGAAGGCACCGCAGAAGAGGATGCGAGTTCAGGATTAGGTTTGTTTATTGTGAAGCAGGTCGTAGAGGCCCATGGCGGCAAAGTGTCTGTCAGTAATCTACGCCAAGGGGGCGCGAAGTTTTCAATATCGCTAAAAGCTTAACACTTTCTGGATCTTTCCAAAGAGTTTCTTGCGCTTACCAACCAGTTCTTCAACGCTTCATCTGCTCCCAGACCAATGCCTCTGACGCCATAGAGATGAATTTCAAAAATAGCGGATTTATTTACTACATCGGTGTCATTCCAAAATCCGCCATTCTTAAGCACGTGCTGCCGCACCACACTAATGGGGTCTTTGGAATTCATGATTTCTTTTATTAGGCCATCGCCTTTGTCGAAGCTCAACATTTCAAACTCCAAATCTGTGCTTCCTCTTTACGCACGCGTATTTGTTAACGCTGTTAAATATTTCAAGGGTATGAAAAGGGGGTCCAATTGAAACAAATTCTATTTCATTAGGCCCCCTCATTTATCGTTAAATTAATAGCACCAACACATACGTTAAGAATTGAATTAAAGGATGTGGTTCATCGGCTATCTCTGACGTAGGTTCAATCGGTATTGACTTAGTGGACATATCGGTCACTTCAGCCATGATGTCTTCTGGCATCACGCCTGCAACGACTGCTGAACCCAACAAAATCAATACTAAGGTTGGAATTATAGTCTTCACAATAGGTCTCCAATCACTAGGTCAGGTTGAAAAAGCCCCTGACTGCGTGCGACCTAAAACAACGCCGCCAGGGGAAGTCATGAGGCCAGTAGGAAGGGCCCAACTTATGTCAGATTTCTTCTGACGCTCATGTTATGATTAAATGTTGTGCAGCCAGAATGATGCTTTTGTGCAAATTTTGAGAATAGATTTGCAGGTTTTGTGCACCTGTAACACAATCTGTTTTACAAGAATTCTTCCCTGTTCTTGCTAATTAAATTCCCTGTTAATTTCCCTGTTAACAGGGAAATTTGCGGGAGCATGGAGCTTTCAACACTCAGCACAGCGCCATTTTCAACTTAAAGAATGATGTAACACACTGATCTGCAAACAGTATTTGTTTATGGCGATGTGTTAAATGCTTTCTTTCGTTGCTCAAACCTCTGAATAATTCCAATAAGTGCTGACGTCCCACAGGTCGATCACCCAAGTGTTCAAGCACATAGCCAACATTCCTCTTAGCTGCAGTAAAGAACAAGGCAGTGCGATCTGCCCCTTTCAAACTGCAATACGTGGCTAGAGCATCAGACAGTGAAGAAGTATATGATGTCAAGGCATCCTTGGGTTTACCTTTCACCAGTAAATGGGAAGCAAGTACATCCATGTCTGAAATACGCATCTGAAGCCAGAAATCATCCAACTTACTGGCTATTGATCAGCTTACTTTGGCTGCTGCTGATTTACTCTTCGTCTTCAATTAAATCACTATTTGAGGAGGTTCATAATGCTGCTGCACATCATTTGGCACCTTACGTCTGAAGTAATACACGCCACGTTTTTGCCATAAGTATTCGCATTGATTGGATGCCTAAGGATATACCCCCACATCGCCATAAACAGATTACTGATTACAGATCAGTGTGTTACATCATTCTTTAAGTTGAACATGGCGCACCCGAGAGGTAATTCTTCGCTTTACAACAGCCCCGAATTAATTCTGACACCTTTATATCATCCTAGTAGTTAAATTGATGATCTTTCAAATAAATGACTTGCCTTCGATGTGATAACTCCATTTATTGATCCTCAAGTCAAATTCTGGGAGATAGGATGAATGGCTGTATCGACGATACAAAACGATCTTGAAATTTATGGAAATGTCCAAAGCCAAGGAGATGTTGTGATTTCTGGGTCAGTTAAAGGCAACGTTGCCGCAAAAGCGGTTGATGTAAAAGACAGCGGCCTGATCGCGGGCAATATCACATCAGAAGAACTGCTTACCGAAGGTAAAATAAAAGGTAAAATCAAGGCCACATCCGTTAACCTAAAACTGACCTCATCCACCGATACGCATATGGTGAGCAATACGCTTGTCGTAGAAACAGGGGCTACGCTTTTGGGAAAATTCAAAATCGGGGCGTAAGCAGCTGCGGTTTGGGGCATGCTGTATTTCTGATAAAGAAAGTCATTTACTCTTTGCGCAATTCAGATCTATGCCGCCAGGCTATCCAATCTTCGGGCGTATCAAGATCGTTTGTTGCATGCGAGCCGGGCAGGGTGATGTGTTTTATCGCTTTTCTATCTTGTGCGATTACGGCGCGCGCGCCTTGATCGCCCTGTAAGGAAGTTAAGGATTTAAAGCAGCGATTGGGAAATACCACCGGATGGCCCAGCTTCCCATTGGCAGAAATGGCTTGCGTAATTACTTCAGGGTTTTTCTGATGCGCAGCCAGTAAGAGCTCAATATCCTCGCGTGTTAAGTCTGGCATATCTGCTGGGATCACCATTACGCCAGAATGAAGGCTTTTTTTCAACATGCTGGCGGCGCTGGCCAGCGAATAGCCCATGCCGCTTTGTGAATTTAAAATGAAACGTCGCTCAATTGGCAGGCCAAGCAAACAAATTGATCTGGGATGGGCCGCATCTGGCAAGGCAACGATCACTTTTGTCGATACTTGGCAGGCAAGCAGGGTTATGCGTTGAATTTGGGGCAGGCCAGAGACTTTCTGCGTAAGTTTGTCCAACCCTCGCATCCGCTTGGATTGCCCAGCTGCCAAAATGATAATTGCCATTTCCATATAGAGTATCTACGACATTTAACGCAAAATGTAGACACAAGAATTCTGAATATAAGTTTTTTGGCTGCGAAGTGAGCGCTTAAGCCTCAGATTTAGCATTGCGACCAGGTGCCAAAACCGTGGCTCAGGTAAGGTTAGAGTGGCCTGATTTTCAATTCTGTGATGCGGTTTGCAATACGTCCCGAAACCTCAAAGCGAAACCCGTGAAAACTAAAAACCTGGCCTATAACGGGTATTGTTTGCGCCTCGTGAATGACCAACCCGGCGATTGTGTTGGCTTCGGTGTCCGGCAAGGCCCAATCATTAGCGCGATTTAGGTCTCGAATTGTCATTGTGCCGTCAATTACAAATTGCCCATCCTCGGTCTGTGCAATCGAACTGGTGACATTTTCGTCAAATTCATCTGTGATTTCGCCAACGATTTCCTCTAGAATATCTTCCAGCGTCAAAAGGCCTTGCAGGCTGCCATATTCATCAACGATCAACGCAAAATGCGCATGGCGGAGCAAAAACTGCCGCATTTGATCATCCAGTGGCGTGGTGTTGGGCACAAAATAGGGTTCCATCGCCACATCTCTAATATCAAACGAGTCAAAGTTACGCGTCGCCGTTTCCGGATTGCTCATAATTCGATACACTGTTCGCGCAAGATCTTTGGCATGGATCACACCAATTATATTTTCAGGGTCATCTTTATAGACAGGAAGTCGCGTATAGCTGCTATCAAGGCATTGATTTAAGATATCCATCGGCGGTTGGTCTGCATTGATCATTTCAATTTTTGAACGATGCAACATAATTTCTTCAACGGCCCGCTCAGACAGGTCAAGCGCCCCAAGAATACGATCCCGGTCTTCCTTTTCAACGATCCCTTCAGAATGCCCCAAACTCAAGGCCCCGGCGATTTCTTCGCGCATAGCCTGATCGAGCATATGTGTATCGCTGCGCACGCCAAACAATCTGAGCACACCCCCAACCAGCCAGCGCACGGCGCTGGCGAAAGGAGAGAATAAAACAATACATATTTGGATGGGGCGGCTGACGCGGGCTGCCGCGGCCTCTGCGTTTGTAATGGCGTAGGTTTTTGGCAAGACTTCTGCGAAGACCAGAATGAGAACCGTCATTACCAAAGTCGCCAGTGCCACGCCGCTTTCGCCAAAAGATCGCGTGAAAACCGCCGTTGCCAAAGATGTTGCCAGAATATTGACCAAATTATTGCCCAATAAGACCGAGCCGATCAGGCGTTCGTTATCTTCGGTGATCTTAAGGGCGCGTTTCGCTCCGCGTGAACCCTTATCCGCCTGCGCGCGCAATTTTCCGCGCGACGCTGCAGTTAAAGCCGTTTCGCTGCCCGAAAAAAAAGCAGAAAGAATTATCAAGCCCATGATGGTGCTGATCGTGATCCAGAACGCGGTATCCATATCGGTTTCCGATGTGCCCTTATTCGCTAGGTTTAACTTTCATATTCTATGCAGCTTATGCTCTTTGCGTTCAAGTCGGTTTGCTGGGCGGCTGGTCTATTTGGCTTTTTTTGAGGTGTTGGAAAGCGGGTGGTGGTCTAATACCAATTGCTGAAGCTGGTCTTCCAGAACATGCGTATAAATTTCAGTGGTGGCAATATCAGCATGCCCCAAAAGCGTTTGTATCACCCGCAAATCCGCCCCATTCTCCAATAAATGACTGGCAAATGCATGCCGGATGGTATGCGGCGTGACTTTGGAAACATCTAAACCCGCTAAAACGGCCCAAGATTTAATTTTTTGATAAAACCAAATCCGTGACATCGGCGCATTGGCATTGCGCGAGGGGAATAAAAAACGCGACAGCGACCTGCCATCTTTGTGCGCTTGTTTGTCTTCCATGTCGCGCAGCGCAACCCAAGCCGTCAAATGGCGTTGGGCTGCCGTGGTCAGAGGCACCAGCCGCTCTTTACCGCCTTTGCCGCGTACCAGCAGCATCTGAGGCTTCCCGCGAACCTCTGCCAATTGCAAAAAAAGCAGCTCGCTCACCCGCATGCCGGTTGCGTAAAGCAGGTGCATCAAGCACGCGCTACGGCTCTGTTCTCGCAGATCTTTGCCAGCACTTTCGGCGGTTGCAAGTAATCTGTCAACATCGCTTATGCTCAGCGTTTTGGGAAGCTTTTTGCTTTGCCCAAGACCGGTGATTTGAGAAGCGGGATTGTCGTTTCGCCATTCTTCGCTAAAGGACAGCAGAAAAAACTGTTTTATTACCGATAAACGACGTGCTCGGGTTGTGGGGGCAAAGCCTTTTTGTTCTTGACCAACCAGATAAGATTCAATCTGCTTTTGGGTGACCTTCAGTAGCTTGATCCGGTTGGCCTGAAGCCACGTTTTGAAATCGTTTAAATCTCGTTCATAAGCAGCGATTGTATTTTTTGAGGCTCCCGTTTCGGCAATTTTTATTTCTAAAAAGCTTTGAATAAGGCCCTGATCAGTTGTCATTAATAGCCCAACTTAATTAACGAGAGGGTCGCGCGTCGGGCGGTGTCGTCAAGCCCAATGTGACGCAAGGTGGAGAGTGCTTCGATTAAATCCTGCAGATCACCGTCGCTGCCCTTTTCGAATTGCAAAGTGGCGTTCAGAATAACTTCACCCAGCTTGCCTTGCGCCAATAAATTACTCACCGAATATGGAATACGCGGTGTTTTATATGCTTTCAAAATGGCCTGTTCAAATTCATTCCGAGGGGAGAAAAAGGTAAATCGGTTTAACGCAACCGCGACCTCTAAGCGATGTTTGCGCGATCGGGTGATAAGAGCTTTTGCTGCGTCTTGGTAATGATCGGTCAACAACCCCATTTCATGCACCAAAACAAGATCCTGTTTTAATAGGTTGGCCGCGACGAGGCGTTTGTAAAAAAGCCGCGCTATCGGTGTTGCAAGCGCTGAAGTGCCCATAGCGCTCCAGACAGTGCGCAGCGCATCCGATATCCGCGCCGGCGCGTTGGCCTCTAAAGCCTGTTCTAAGTCCTGGATCATGGTAACCCGGTCCCATATTCCACCCGAGGCAGGAGCTGGTTTTTTTGTTAATAAACCCAATAATTGATTATCGCTGAACACGCCGCTTTTGCTTAAGCGTTCTGCCGCTTCTAATTGAGCTTTCCAGCCCTTATCGCCAGAAAGTTCTGCAACCGAAAAAGCCAGGGGTAAGTCATTTGCGGGCACAGGTTCACCAAAGGCTTCATATAGACGATATTCAAGCGGTGTAAGGACGCTATCGGCGGAAAAATAAAGATCGCTGGTTTTTTCTGAGCCGGTTTCCAGAAAAAAATGAAGCAGGGCGGTTTCGCGCGGTGTAAGGCTTTGCAACGCCTCTGCGGTGGTCAACATAATATTCGCGCTCTGCCATGCCCCCCGGCGCGCAAGGCAGTAAATGCGGGCACTGTCGTTTTCAAATGCGGCCCCTAATTGGAGGACTTGTTCGCAGGCGGGTTCCAAAGCTTCACTATACATAGAAAGATCAAATAGAATGGGCACCAGAGGCGCGGGCAGAGGGGCGGCGCGTTCTAACATTGCAAGCGCCGGATCAATGGCGCCATATTGTATCAATTTTTCTAGCTTTGCGCGAAGGAAGTTAAATTTTCCGTTGCTGTCATAAGGCGCATCACCCTCCGCAAGCATGACCCGCATAGTGAGGCTTTGAATTGAGGAGTTTTGGCTTACTTTGCTGGCTTCTAAAAGGCTGAGCAAATCCTGAGTTGTGCTGTTGCGCCATAGAGTTAAGGGCAACCCCGTGACTTCCGGGGGCAGCAAGCCCACAGCGTCGCGTTGGATATCTCTTAAAACCGTTACTTCAATATCGGTTGAAACGGTTGCGCTGAGGGCAGGGTTTTCGCGCAGATCCGGCGTTGAAGATAGTTTAGGGCTGCCTTTTATGCTGTGCTCTGCCAGCCAATCAATTGCCGATAAAGGTGTTTCTGCATACGCGCTCAAGGGCAGCATCAAACAGAAAAGCCAAAACCTAACCGTCATTCAGAATCACCGGCACCGTTGTCAACGTTCGCGTAGGCACGAAGGATACGCCAAAAAAAGGGCCCAAATAAGCAAATAAAATCAGAGATATAAAGCTTAATACTGCCAGCAGAAAAAGCCATTTTATAATACGGAACATGCACGAGACCTTGGTGAAAACGCGTTTAACTTAATTTATACCTAGCCTTTCTTCCAATATCACGCCATTTCCTAGTGACAATTGACGTTTTTGATTTGTTTGCCAATAAGGACTCGCATGGCGCTGATATTAAAAAAACCCCTGGTCTTTGTGGGCATGATGGGGGCGGGTAAAACAGCGGTCGGTAAAGCCGTTGCTCAGGTACTGGATGTGCCCTTTCTCGATTCAGATTTAGAGCTTGAAAAAGCCGCCAACCTTACCATTCCAGAAATTTTTGAACGCCATGGAGAGGCTTTTTTCCGCAAGAAAGAAACGCAAGTCATCACCCGCTTGCTTGGCAGCCAATTATGCGTTCTTTCGACCGGAGGCGGGGCATTTATTTCTGAACAAAATCGTGCAGCGATCTCTGCGCAGGCCGTGTCGGTTTGGTTGAATGTGGATTTGGATGTTTTGTGGCATCGCGTCCGTCACAAAAGCAACCGTCCGTTGTTGAAAACATCTGATCCTTTTTCCACATTGAAATCCTATTATGACAAACGCCAGACGATTTATGCGTTGGCCGATATTGAGCTTCGATCAAGTGCTTTTAATTCAATTGATGAAATGGCGTTGAAAGTGATCGCGGCGTTGCGTACGAAACCAGAGCTTATTGAGGAAAAAAACGATGCGTAAAGTGCATGTGAATCTGGGCGCGCGCTCTTATGATATTGTCATCGGCGCCGCCATTATGGACGATTCTGCAACGCTACTGCGCCCTTTATTGAATCGCATGAAAGTGGCAATTGTCACGGATGAACAGGTCGGTGCATTGCATCTTGATGCTTTGGTAGGTACGCTAACAGATGCCGGCATCGACTGCGTGAGCCTGAACTTGCCCGCAGGCGAGGCTACCAAATCATGGGCAAAACTGGGCGAAACTGTAGATTGGCTGCTTGCGCAAAAAATCGAGCGCCAAGACGTGGTTATCGCTTTGGGCGGCGGTGTTATCGGCGATCTTGTTGGTTTTGCAGCAGCGATTTTACGAAGAGGTGTACGCTTCGTGCAAATTCCAACGTCCCTTTTGGCCCAAGTTGACAGCTCGGTGGGTGGTAAAACCGGCGTGAATAGCCGTCATGGTAAAAATCTAATCGGGGCATTTCATCAGCCCAGTTTGGTTTTGGCAGATATCAGTATTCTCGACAGCCTGCCGCAGCGCGATCTTATTGCCGGATATGGCGAGGTTGTAAAATACGGGCTGCTTGGAAATGCAGATTTTTTCGAATGGCTCGAGGTGAATGGCCCCTTGATTGCCGCAGGTGATAAGGTCGCACGCGAGGAAGCCGTTAGAATATCGTGTCAAATGAAAGCCGATATCGTGATGCGAGATGAAACCGAACAGGGGGATCGCGCTGTGCTCAATCTTGGGCATACTTTCTGTCATGCTTTGGAAAATGCAACCGGCTATTCACAGCGCCTTCTGCATGGTGAGGGTGTTGCCATCGGCACGGCTCTGGCATTTGAACTGTCAAGCCGATTGCAGCTTTGCTCTCAGGAAGATCCAAGCCGCGTCCGGGCGCATCTGCGCCAGATGGGAATGAAATGTGACCTCAAAGATATTCCTGGCGATTTGCCGGCAGCAGAGGCGCTTTTGGATCTCATGTTGCAAGATAAAAAGGTGCTCGACGGCACATTACGCTTGATACTTGCCAAAGGCATTGGTCAGGCGTTCCTTACGTCTGACGTACCAAAATCGGCGCTGCTTGGACTATTAAAGGATGCGCTGGCTGACCGTGCGGCCTAATTTAAGACCCCGCATATCTCTACTTTAAAACGGAATTTCATCATCCAGATCGCGTGACGGGCTAGGTTGTCCTTGGGTCGCAGAATAACCGTCGCCCGCGGGCGCGCCGCTCTCGTAGCTTCCCATATCCTCATTTCCGATACTGCCATAACCAGCTGACGCACCGGTATTATCGCTGCGGCCGTCTAGCATCGTAAGCTCTGAGCGGTAAGGACGCAGCACAACCTCGGTTGAATAACGATCAGCGCCGGATTGATCCTGCCATTTGCGGGTTTCCAATTGACCTTCAATGTAAATTTTAGAACCTTTGCGTAGATATTGTTCGGCCACGCGCACTAGTGGTTCTGAGAAGATTGCTACGCTGTGCCATTCTGTTTTCTCGCGGCGCTCGCCGGTGTTGCGATCTTTCCAATTTTCAGATGTGGCGATGCGCAGGTTGCAAACTTTGCCCCCGTTTGGAAAATTCCGCACCTCGGGATCGCGGCCCAAATTTCCGATTAAAATGACCTTATTTACCGAGCCCGCCATGATGTTTCTCCTGTCGAATCTAAAACCAACCTCATGCAGATTAGAACATTCAAAACCAGTGAAGGAAAGATTAATTGCGCCCCGCGTCTTGCGAATAGCTGTTTTGGAAACCTGTAAACGGGTTTCTGCAATGAACATAACGATTTATCGAAGTCGGCAGGGCTCAAAGCCGTCTTGGGTCGCATTTGCTCCAGTGATCCATTTTACTGCGAAACCAAGTGCGTTGTCGTTTGGCATATTGACGGGTTGCGATTGTGGCCTCTTCGATCGCCTTACTTAACGGCATTTCTCCGCGCAGATGCGCGATTAATTGGCGCGCTCCGATGGCGCGAGAGGCAGGCAAATTAGCGCTCCAGCTTGGAAGATTCGCCGCCGCTTCATCCAAGGCACCTTCCTCGATCATTTTGTGAAAACGGTTTTGAATACGTCGGTTTAACCAATCTTTATCGACATCGCAGAGAAGCGTGATGCAACGCGCTACTGGCAAAAGCGGCTTGGGGGTAGAAGCTTGCCAGACGGCAATAGATCGTCCGGTGGCTTTTTGCACTTCCCAAGCCCTTTGAACGCGCATTGGGTTTTTGCAGTCAATTTGGCTTTTGGTTGCGGCATCAAGCCCGCTGATAAGCGCCTCAAAGCCCTTCTTACTTATTTCTTTTTGCGCAGCTTTGCGAATTTCTGGGGGAATGGGCGGAATATTTGCCAACCCTTTTGTCAAAGCTTGAAAATAAAGCCCCGTGCCGCCGGTGATGATCGGGCGAGGCGATGCGTTTAACAATGGTGTGATTTCTGCCAGCCAATGACCCACGGAATAGGCTGCGTCGGGTGCAATATGACCGTATAGGAAATGTGGCGCTTCATCTTCATCGACTTTGGAAGGCCGTGCCGTTAAAACCCGCCAATTGCTGTAGATTTGAAACGCATCGGCGTTAAGGATCGCGCCCCCAAACCGCTCCGCTATTTCCATCGCGAGAGCAGATTTACCGCTGGCCGTGGGGCCGGCAATCAAGATCGGGCATGTGTCCGCATGCTTGGCGATATCTGACAGAGCAAACTTATTCATTTGGGCCGCTTAACTTTTACGTCTGCGCACAGGTTTACCGGCTATTGTTCCTCGAGTGAATGTGTGATTGAAGAAAAAACACACTTATACAATTTGATGTTCATCTGTGCTTGTCAAAGGAGCTCTTACATGACCGAGGCCACACCGTCCCAAACAACTTATTCACGTGTCATGTTAAAAATTTCTGGTGAAGCATTGATGGGAGAAACGGGTTTTGGTTTGCATCCGCCCACCGTTGAACGCATCGCGCAAGAAGTCAAATCAGTGCATGATATGGGCGTTGAGATTTGCATGGTGATTGGTGGTGGAAATATTTTTCGCGGCCTTCAGGGCAGCGCACAAGGTATGGAGCGGACGACCGCCGATTATATGGGCATGCTCGCCACCGTGATGAACGCCTTAGCGATGCAAAGTGCGCTTGAGGGGCTTGGGGTGTTCACGCGCGTGGTAAGTGCAATACCGATGGACCAAGTGTGTGAGCCCTATATCCGCCGTCGCGCGGTCCGCCATCTTGAAAAATCGCGTGTCTGCATCTTTGCCGCTGGTACGGGCAATCCCTATTTTACAACGGATACGGCCGCGACCTTGCGCGCAACCGAAATGGCCTGTGAGGTTATTTTAAAGGGTACAAAAGTGGACGGTGTGTATGATAAAGACCCTGCTAAATTTTCCGATGCAAAACGCTACACAAATATCACATATGATGATGTTTTGGCGAAGCATTTGGCGGTGATGGATGCAAGTGCAATCGCGCTTGCGCGGGATAATAATCTACCGATTATTGTGTTTTCTCTGGATGAACCCGGCGGTTTCAAAGGAATACTCGCTGGAGAAGGTCTCTATACAAAAGTGTCTGATTAAGGTTACAAGACTTTAAAGGTGCAGAACCGCCAAATTGCGGTGTAACATAAATAACGAGTTTAGGGCATGGCAGACGATTTTATTTTAGATACAGATGATTTACAGCGTCGTATGGATGGGGCTCTGGGGGCTCTGCGTACGGAATTCGCATCGCTGCGTACGGGCCGGGCCTCGGCTTCGATGCTCGAACCAATTACAGTTGAAGCCTACGGACAAAGAACGCCAATCAATCAGGTTGGCACCGTTAATGTGCCAGAGCCGCGCATGGTAACGATCAACGTTTGGGATAAATCGATGGTGAATGCCGTTGAAAAATCTATTCGTGAAAGTGGCCTTGGCATAAATCCGCAGTTAAACGGTACGATTATCATGTTGCCGATCCCGGAATTGAATGAGGAGCGGCGGAAAGAATTGACCCGCGTCGCGGCGCAATATGCCGAGCATGCACGGGTTGCGGTGCGCAATATCCGCAGAGATGGTATGGATCAGGTGAAAAAAGCCAAATCGGATGGTCTGTCAGAGGATGATCAAAAGTTTTGGGAAGATGAGGTTCAAAGCCTGACGGATACGATGATCAAAGCGGTAGATACGTCGCTTGAGAAAAAGCAAGCTGAAATAATGCAGGTGTGATTGAGCAAAGATGTCTAAGGATTTCTTGCAAAACCAGGGTCCTGCCCATGTCGCGATCATCATGGATGGTAATGGCCGCTGGGCAGAGCTGCGTAAAAGACCACGTTTGCTTGGGCATTACGCAGGCGCACGTCGGGTGCGAGAGATCGTCGAAAGCTGTCCTGAGGTTGGCGTTAAATTTTTAACGATTTTTGCATTTTCAACGGAAAATTGGAAACGTACGCAATCCGAAGTGTCCGGTTTAATGAATTTGTTTCGGCGCTATATCCAACGCGAAGCACAGAATTTAAAAAAACAGATGGTGCGGGTTCGTTTTATCGGTGATCGGCGACGCCTCGATAATAAACTCGTCGATCTGATGGATGAATTAGAGTTGTTGACCAGTGAAAATGATCTGCTTCACTTGACCATTGCGCTCAATTACGGTGGCCGTGATGAGGTGGCTCGCGCCACTAAGCGATTAGCCTATGATGTGCAAAAGGGCCGACTTGATCCCAAAACCATTGATGAGGAAACCCTTCCAAAATATTTGGATACCTATGTTTTACCTGATCCAGATTTGGTCATCAGAACGTCAGGCGAGGCGCGTATATCTAACTTTTTGTTGTGGCAATCGGCGTATGCCGAATATGAGTTTATCGATACGCTTTGGCCAGATTTCACCAAAACAATGTTTAAGCAAACGCTTGATAATTACGTGGGGCGCACTCGGCGATACGGAGGCGTTGCAACATGACTTCCAGCACTGCTTGGGCTGATTTGCCTCTGCGGCTGGCCTCGGCGGTCATTTTACTTCTTATTTGTGGCCTTGCGCTGTGGAGCGGAGACCTTGTTTTCACGTTGCTTCTGGCTGCGATCTTATTCGTCATGCATTGGGAATTGGCACATATGTTGACCCCCCTGTCAAAGCAGGTGGGAGCCATCAGCGGAACAATCGCGATTCTGACCCTGATCTTGGTTTTGCGCAATGCCGATAACTTAAAAGGAATAATGTATTTGGGCTTAGGGGCAGCCTGTCAGGCCGGTTTATATTTTCGCCTAAAATGGCAGGGCGCGCTAGCGTCTGTTTGCATATTCATAACCGTCTTATATCTGATTGCGCTGCGCGCATCGTCAGGCTTGGAGGTGATTTTATGGTTGATCTCGATCGTGGTTTTGACGGATGTTTTGGGTTATTTTGCTGGGCGTGTCATTAAGGGCCCCAAATTTTGGCCGAGCGTTAGCCCCAAAAAAACATGGTCTGGTGTTTTGGCTGGCTGGCTTGGCTCTGGCATTTGTGGATGGCTTTGGGTGTCTTACGGGTCTTTGCCGCTCTCTGCGGGGGTTGCGATCTTCTTTTCGGGGGCATTGGCCTTTGCATCGCAAATCGGCGATATTGGAGAAAGTGCCCTAAAGCGCAGGGCAGATCAAAAAGACAGCTCAAACCTCTTGCCTGGGCATGGCGGCTTTTTAGACCGTTTTGACGCTTTGGTTGGCGCCACACTCGTATTTGCCGGGGCCAACATGTTCATGAGTTTGGGATGAAACGAATTAGCGTATTTGGTGCAACGGGTTCAATTGGGCAAAGCACGCTGGATCTCGTGAAACGTGATCGTGAGAATTTTGACGTTCTTGTGCTATCCGGCGGGCGTAATATTGCGCAGCTCGCGCAAGATGCAATTTCCACCGGTGCTCAGGTTGCGGTAACCGCCTTTGATGAGGAATATCCTGCCCTGAAAGAGGCGCTGGCTGGAACAACAGTGCAAGCGGCTGCTGGACATAATGCCTTATTAGAGGCCGCTGATCAGAGTGCAGATTGGGTGATGTCGGCAATTGTTGGCGCCGCAGGCCTTGAACCGGGGTTGCGGGCTATGCAGGCGGGGGCGGATCTGGCTTTGGCCAATAAAGAAAGTATGGTGGCGGCCGGCGCCTTGATGCGCAAAACATCAGCTCATAATAACGTGGCTTTATTGCCAGTAGATAGCGAGCATTCTGCGGTGTTTCAGGCTTTGATAGGGGAAAGCCGCGAAGCTGTCGAGCGGGTTATATTAACCGCATCTGGCGGAGCGTTTCGAGATTGGAGCTATGACGATTTAGCGCGAGCGACGCCAGAGCAAGCTGCAACCCATCCAAATTGGAATATGGGGCAAAGGATTACGATTGACAGCGCCTCTATGTTCAATAAGTCATTAGAAGTTATTGAAGCAAAAGAACTCTTTGATTTAAGATCGGATCAAATCGAAGTGCTGATCCATCCGCAGTCATTGGTGCATGCTTTGGTTGGCTTTCATGATGGCGGGTTGATGGCGCATGTGGGGCCGGCTGATATGCGCCACGCGATTGGCTATGCACTCAATCACCCGCATCGCAAAGCCCTGCCGATTGAGCGTTTGAACCTTGCGGAAATTGGCAACTTGGAATTTTCAGCGCCTGATTTTAAGAAATACCCTGCTTTGGCACTGGCTTATGAGGTGCTGGATATTGGGGGGTTGTCGGGGGCGGTGTATAACGCGGCTAAAGAGGTTGCATTGGATGCGTTCATTGATCGAAAAATTGGATTTCTGGTGATGGCTGATGTGGTTCGAAGCGTGTTGGATGCGGTGTTTGGCGGACCCAATACACCGCTTTCAGAGCCGTCGCTGGAAAATATTCTTCAGATGGATCAAATCGGGCGCATGGAAGCTAACACAAAAATTCAACATTTAATGTAAATCTGACAGGATAAAAGTTTGGACGTATTTTCATTGGTTCCCGCCTTTGGTGGTTTAATTGTAACTTTGTCGGCGTTTTTTGTCGCGTTGTCAGTCATTGTGGCAGTGCATGAATATGGTCATTACATTGTCGGCCGCTGGAGCGGGATCGAGGCTGACGTTTTTTCGCTTGGGTTTGGCCCGGTTATTTTGTCTCGGCTCGACAGCCGCGGCACGCGTTGGCAATTTGCGCTGATTCCTTTTGGCGGATATGTCAAATTTAAAGGCGATAAAGACGCTGCCAGCGGGGCAGATAGCAATAGTTTGAGCCGTTTGGATGAAAAGCAACTTCGCCAAACGATGCATGGAGCGCCGCTCTGGGCGCGTACCGCAACGGTTGCAGCGGGCCCTATGTTCAATTTTGCATTATCGCTTATTTTATTTTCCGCAATTGCGCTTTGGCAGGGGCAAGTGCGATCACCACTGACCATCGGATCGCTCTATGAGATCCCGTATGCGCATCAAATGCAAGTTGGGGATATCGTTTTGGCAATCGATGGACAAACCGTGCCTGACTTTGCAGATGTAACGGCTTTGTCTGAGTTTTGGTTAAACCTATCAGATGAGGCGACCTATGAATTCATCATTCGGCGAAATGAACAAGAATTGGCTGTGCCAGGCCCAAATGTAAATATCGCCCGCGTGTCTGCGGTGGTGCCACGTTCGGCTGCAGCGCAGGCTGACTTGCGATTGGGCGATGTCATTACGCGCATTGATGGCGTTTCAATTTTAACGTTCGACGGTTTAAAGAAAGCGGTCGAAGGATCTGCTGGTAAAGCTTTGGCCGTTGAAGTGTGGCGCGAAGGCGCAACGCGCCAGCTGTCTCTAACCCCACGGCGGGTAGATGAACAAACCGAGGAAGGGTTCAGCGCGCAATGGCGCATCGGCGTGATGGGAGGTGGGTTCTTTTTTGAACCGAAAACCAGCACGCTTCCTTTCGCATCCGCGCTTACATCCGGTGCAGATGCAACTTGGCGCGTCATGAAAGGCTCGCTTTCTGGTTTCTATCATGTTGTGACGGGGGCAATAAGCAGCTGTAACCTTTCAGGACCGATTGGGATCGCTGAAACCTCAGGGGAGATGGCGCGGCAGGGTGGAGATAGTTTTATCTGGTTTATCGCGGTGCTCTCTGCTGCGGTGGGATTGATAAATTTGTTTCCTGTTCCAGTTTTGGATGGTGGGCATCTGGTGTTTTTTGCTTTTGAAGCGGTTATCGGGCGCCCTCCAAGTGCCTATGCCTTAAATATATTGATGACGATTGGCTTGGCTTTGGTGCTGGGTTTTATGGTGTTTGCGCTCGGAAATGATCTTCTTTGTCCATAAAATAGCCGTGGAAAAAGTGAGCAGAAATGTGGTGTTCCTTAAAAATAAGCGTTACACAAATTCAAGATGCAGTTGTTGTGAATATTTGGTACCACTAGAACGAACCGCAGGTTGAATTATCAGGTGACAGTAAGGAATGAAGATGAAGCAGTTTTTTGGAATTTTTGTTGCGGCAATTATTTGCATAGGATCGGCTTCCTGGGCTCAAGAGTTTAACTTTTCTTCAATCGAAGTGGATGGCAATCGTCGGATAGAAACGTCAACGATTATCAGCTATGCCAACCTTCCACTGAGAAAAAATGTTTCGGCCTCTGAGATAAGTGCGGCTTATCAAGAGGTGGCGAACTCTGGATTGTTTGAAGATATCGAATTCATTCCTCAGGGGCGCCGATTGATCATTAAGGTGCAGGAATATCCCACAATCAGCCAGGTTGCTTTTGAGGGCAATGATAAGCTGAAAGACGAAGTTCTTGCTCAGATCGTCAGTGCGAAATCACGGCGGGTGTTTAACCCGATGAAAGTTGAGGAAGACAGAGAGCGCATCGCTCAAGCTTACGCGGATATGGGGCGCTTGGCGTCGCGGGTAACGCCCAAAATCATTCGCTTGCCAGATAATCGTGTGAATCTGGTCTTTGAGATTTTTGAAGGTGGTGTCGTCGAGATAGAGCGCATCGGCTTTGTTGGCAATAAAACCTATAGCGATCGCAAGCTACGCAATGTTTTGAATACAAAGCAGGCTGGATTGCTTCGTTTGTTGGTGCAAAGAGATACGTTCATTGAGGATCGGATCGAATTTGATAAGCAGATATTAACTGATTTTTATCAATCGCGCGGATTTGTCGATTTTGTGATCAATGGTGTGAATGCAGAATTTTCTGAAGAGCGCGACGGCTATTTCATCACCTTCAACATACAAGAAGGCCAACAGTTTAACGTTGGCGCGGTAACCCTTGTCTCCGAGCGCTCGGACGTTGACGAAACGGTTTTTTCAGCGGCGTTAACGCTCAAACCCTCTGTGATCTATTCACCATTGGCGGTTGAGGATGATATTGCGCGCTTAGAGCGTTTGGCCGTGATGGAGGGCGTAGATTTTTTACGTGTGACGCCGCGCTTGAAGCGAAATGACTCAACCCGCACACTTGATGTGGCCTTCGTTGTCGATCGTGGCGAACGGATCTTTATCGAACGCATCAATGTGTCTGGAAATACGTCTACTTTGGATAACGTGATCCGTCGGCAATTTCGCGCTGTGGAAGGAGATCCGTTTAATCCCCGCGCGCTCAGGGCTGCTGTAGATCGCATTCGCCGTTTGGGCTTTTTTGACCCAGTGAACGTGTCAACACGCGCGGGGAATAAGCCTGAAACGGTGATTATTGACCTTGCCGTGGGTGAGAAGCCAACAGGCAGTCTGTCTCTCGGGGCGGGGTATTCCAGCGCTTTGGGACTGGGCGGTATTATCGAATATCGTGAACGTAATTTTATTGGCCGTGGGCAAGGGCTTAACTTTAAAATTCAAGGTGGCTCTGACAATACAACCTATTCTTTTGGTTTTATTGAGCCCGCCTTTTTAGGCAATGAACTGCAATTCTCGCTGAATTTAGCCTATGAAGAAACCAATCAGCAAAATTCCACTTATGATACACGCTCTGTAAATTTCCAACCGGGGATAAGCTATCCGATCAATAATTTCATCCGGGTTGGATTTCGCTATTCTTACACCAGTGATGAAGTGTCAGGAAATGCGGTGACCTCAATCATTGGCGATGAATTTAAGCAGGGCAGGGTCAATACGTCCGGCGTGGGGTATACATTCGGTTATGATACGCGGCGCGTTGGTCTCAACCCTATAGCTGGCGTGTTGCTTCAGTTTGGCCAAGATTTCACGGGGCTTGGCGGGGATACAACAAGCGTTAAGTCAAATTTGAAACTGCAGGGCGAACAAAAAACATTCGGTGAAGAGGTTACGTTATCGGCCACGTTTGAGGCGGGGGATTTACGGTATTCAAAGGGCCAAAGCCGCGTGAGCGATCGCTTTGCGCTTGGCAGCCGGGTTATGCGCGGCTTTAACCCTGGCGGTGTGGGGCCGCGCGAGCGTGTCGTAAATGGAAACGGTGCTGTTACTGTTAATGATGCTTTGGGCGGTGAACAATTTGCCGTTGCGCGGTTTGAAGCAGAGTTTCCCATAGGAATCCCGGAAGAATACGGGATTACGGGTGGGGTATTTTACGATGTTGGCAGTCTTTGGGGCTTACCAGTTGAGACAAGCCCGAACGGCGCAAACACAGTCTATTACAATGCGGCGATACCGCGTCAAGTTGCGGGTGCTACTGTGTTTTGGGCCACGCCGATCGGACCTTTGCGGTTTAATTGGACGCGCGCGATCCAAAAAGAAGAATTTGATGAAACGAATAATTTTGAGTTCACATTGTCAACGCGGTTCTGATGAACAGGTTTAAATTAGGCTTTTTCAAGAAGTTTTTTCTTTTGCTGCTGGTCGCAGGCCCCGTATTGGGTCAGGCTGGCGCACCTGCCGCCCAACACGTGGTGGTGGTTGATTTCGATGAGGTTTTTCGTGCCACGCTATATGGCCGCCGTATTATCTCAGAATTTCAGCAAGCAAACCAAGCTCTGAGCAATGAATTTGAACGCATCGCAGAAGAACTGGTCGCCGAAGAAAAGGCCCTAAGTGATCTGCGTGGTAGTACTGATCCCTCTGCTTTTAAAGAAATGGCGCTGGCCTTTGATCAAAAATCGACTAGGTTGCGCCAAGAGCAGGAAGACAAACGGGTTGAGCTGAAACTTGCTGGCGATGCGGCGCAATCCGATGTGCTACAACAATTTGGACCAATTTTTGTACAAATCATGCAAGAGCGCAACGCGACTATCTTGTTGGAAAAGAAGCAAGTGGTGTTGGTTATTGCCTCTGCAGATATCACCAAAGAAGCCATCCGCCGGATAGATCAAGAGCTTGGAGATGGCCGATAAGCCACGTTAAGCTAAGTCCATAAATCCTTTTAAGTTGTTCGTATTTCCTTTTTGTTAAGAGCTCGCGTGTTGGGAAAGAAAATCGCAGGGTACTTGTGTTGGGCTTGCAGGGTTGCTAGCTAGATTTTGATAAAAAGAACAAGATAGGGGCGAAACATGGCAGATTCTGAAACTGAGGCGGATATCCAACTAATCCAACGTATTTTGCCGCATCGTTATCCGTTTTTATTGGTGGATCGCGTCACTGATATCGTTGGAACCGCCTCTGCGCTTGGGCATAAAAACGTCACGATGAATGAACCGCAGTTTCAAGGCCATTTTCCAGGTACGCCGATTATGCCCGGGGTTCTGATGGTTGAGGCGATGGCGCAAACGGCGGCGGTTATGGTGGGCAGCACGCTGGGATTAGCGGATAAGAATATGCTGATTTATTTTATGTCGATCGATAATTGTAAGTTCCGTCGTAAGGTCGGGCCTGGGGATCATCTGAAGATGCAAATCACAACCTTACGTGGAAAGGCAGGCGCGAAGGTTTGGAAATTTTCAGGCCGCGCCAGCGTGAATGGCGAAATGGCCGCTGAGGCAGAGTTTACAGCCATGATGGACCTTTCGAATGTGGTGCCATCGTGAGCGATACATTTATTCACCCCAGCGCCGTGGTTGAGGAGGGAGTTGAGCTGGGCTTAGGCTGCCATATCGGGCCGTTCTGTCATGTTGGAAAAGATGTATCTTTAGGCGATCGTGTGGTTTTGAAGAGCCATGTGGTTGTGACAGGGCGCACAGATATTGGTGATGACACTACCGTTTTTCCTTTCGCAGTACTGGGAGAAATTCCGCAGGATAAAAAATTCAAGGGCGAGCAAACGCGGCTGCTTATCGGGGCCCGCAATTGTATTCGCGAGCATGTAACGATGAATACGGGCACCGAAGGCGGCGGTGGGATCACTCAGATTGGTAATGATGGATTGTTTTTGGCGGGCTGTCATGTTGCGCATGATGCACTGCTTGCGGATCGGATTATCGTTGTAAACAACGCGGCGATCGGCGGGCATTGCATCATAGAAGATGATGTTTTGGTGGGGGGCTTGGCGG
>JADHOV010000083.1 GCA_016778765.1 Paracoccaceae bacterium
GCAAGGCCACCCAGCGCCTGCATGCGTGCAGTGACCGCACTTGCACGCGCCCAAGCCCGGGGCATCGCTGGCGCCAGAATTGGCATGCGCGACAATTGCCAGAGACTGCCACCAACGGCGGCCGCAGCCCCAAGATAGGACATTGCAAAGCCCGTTAGCCACCAAACTGGCTTCAGGCTTAGGCTACCGGAGACCGAGGCCCCGTAAAGCCCCGAAAGGGTCGCAGCGACACCGGGTAACAAAGCCGAAGCTAACACATAGCCTAACGCAATCCCAAGAGTACCCCCTATGCTCGCCAGTACAAATGCCTCCGCGGCAAGTAACCAAACAAGCTTGCGCTGGGGCAATCCCAACGCGCGAAGCGTCCGAAACAGCACGCGCCGTTGTTCAAAGGCAAGGCCGATTGCTGCATATACAATGAATAGCCCAACGGCGAACGACAGCAATCCAAAAGCAGTCAGGTTCAAGTGAAAACTATCTGTCAGTCGGGCAATGTCGGAAGTTTCGCTCGGAGCATTGAGAGTGTAGACGGCGTTCACATCGGCAAGGGGTGTGCGAGCCTGAGGCTGATCCTCAAGAACAAGAATTGATGATAGTGTATCGCGGTTCAAAAGCTCCATCGCAATCAAAAGATCTGTCATGATCCGCCCCGGCGCAATTGCCTCAAGCACTTGGACAGGTGGCAGGCCCTCAGGCAAACTATCCAGCGTATCGGGGTTCACAAAAATGACCCCAGGCGGCAACAGAAAGGTAGTCAAGTCACCAGCACCACTCAGATCTGAAAAAACAGTACCTGCGGGAACAGTAAACGGGTCGAACCCCAGCACCTCTAGCCCCGCACCCCTCAACGTGCCCTGAACGACGGGAGACACCATCCACCCCGCAAGGCGTAACGCCACAAAGTCAACTAGTCGCAATGGACCGTCAACGCGCGTGATCCGTTGTAAGCGGGTCTGGCCTAGAGCGCTGGCGGCGCGATCATAGCTGACCTGCGCCTCTGAGTTGATGGCCTGCACCCCGGTCCAAAGCCCAGTTGCGAGAGATAAACCGATAATTACCACTACCAATTGCAGCTGGTGGCGCGCCCAATGTGACCACAGGGCTTTTGCACCTGCCTTGATCACGCGATTATTCCCGCGTGCAAATGAACTTGCCGATCCAAACACCCAGCAAGCCGCTTGGAGTGGGTCACCATCAAAAGTCCTGCGCCGGTCTCGGAAACTAGCTCCAATAGTAACTTCATCACAGCGTCTCCCGTCGCTTCATCAAGATTACCCGTCGGCTCATCGGCTAGCACCAGCGCGGGCCGCGCGGCCAAAGTCCGCCCTATGGCCACCCGTTGCTGCTGGCCACCGGACAGTTGCTCAGGAAACCGGCTTAGAAATGCACTAAGCCCCAAACGCTTGGCAAGGTGTGCGGTCCAAGCAACATCTTCTGAGCCAGACAATCGCGCGTGGAACGCCAGATTATCGGCTACATTCAACGAAGGGATCAGATTGAACTGCTGAAACACTAAGCCGACCGTCCCCCGCCGTAACGCAGCGCGCCCCGGATCACCAAGTGTCGCAATATCGCTGTCTGCGATCCAGATTTGTCCCCTATCCGGCAAATCTAATCCACCGACCAAATACAGCAGCGTGGATTTACCAGAGCCACTTTCACCTGTAAGCGCAAGGCTTTGGCCCGCCTGCAAAGAAAGCGATACTCCCCGTAAAACCTGCAGGGAGCCTTCACCAGTCTCAAAACCCTTGTAGACGCCTGTTGCATGCAGAATATCCATGACAACAGAACTAGATCTCCGCTCACGTCGTTCAATACCAACTAACGGACCTCGTATCGTTTATAATGGTATTTAAAAAAAGAGCGGTACAAAGTCGTAGTCGTAGTCGTAGCAAGACTGCGAAAACGCGGGACGCCCAAATGTTTAGGTTGGCGGAGCTAGGTTTTAGAAAGCTGGACAATTAAATTCTGGATATTCAGGTAATCTATCATCGAATGAAGCGCATACGCGCGCCCCATGCGCTTAAGGCGCCCCGAAACAGCAAAGACCAAAACTCCAAAAATCCCAAAACAGATTGAAAATTGAGGGAATATTTGAGGAAATATATATCACCTAATTCAATTAATTTATTGATTTCATGAAATTTTAATAAGGATGCCTGGCAGTGCTGTCAGACTAAGTAGCTCTTCCACAACCAAGTAGCCCAACCCAAAAATGCAGCATCAAGCTCAAGCCAATTAGGTGCTTTCTTGGATAACGATTATATCAAATAAACTATCTTATTAAAAAACTTGATTAATGCTAAAGAGAATACCTCAAAGTTAAAAAATGTAAAGCAAGCCAGATGTACAAAATAATAGGTTCCGTCAAAAGTCGGGCGTTTCGAGTTTTATGGATGTTAGAAGAAATGGGTCTGGCCTATGAATATACCCAGGCTCCACCCCATTCGGAGTTAGTCAAACAATATAATCCCTCTGGCAAGATTCCAATTCTTTTAGACCGGGGCGCAGTTATTACAGACTCAAATGCGATCATGACTTACCTGGCAGACAAGCATCAGACATTAACTGCACCAGCCGGCTCAATTGAACGTGCACATCAAGATGCACTTTCACATCAGATCATAGACGAAATTGATGCTGTTTTGTGGGCCGCCTCTCGTTCTTCTTTAGGCCTAAAAGAATTAGATAACTTCCCCAATATAAAAGACAATTTCAAACAAGAATATAAACGAAACCTTGACCGTCTTGAGAAACAGATAAAAGGGTCGTTTTTAATGGGTGACAATCTTTGTTTACCTGATTTCATCCTTGGCCATTGCGCAGGATGGGCACATGTCGCAAAATTTTCCACTGGGAGTGAGAAGTTTGGGGCATATGTTAAAAGCTTAAGAACACGACCGGCATACCAAGCTGCAGCTCGATTAGATATGTCTGACGGTTAATGGGTTCCAAAGATCCTATCGATGGAGGGTGTGGGGTTGCAAGATTAAGGCGACACTTATAGTCCATAAACTTTTCGTATGCTTGCTCTCTTCGCGACCTCATCGGCAATTCTTTGTACATTTGGGAACTCTGCAATAGCAGGATGACCGCGTGATTGATTTAACCATGTCGTCAACATGTACAAATAAATATCAACGGCGCTGAATACATCACCCAATATCCAGTGATTATCCCCAATCTGATCATTAACAACCTTCCAATTTTCTCGTAATCTTAGATGCCCACGTCGCTGAGCACTAAGCTCTTCTCCCAGTTTTTCAGCAAATCTGTACGGGTGGTAATCTAACTGAAAGGCAATTTGGACAGAGCTAGCGAAATATATCAGCGTTTGAAGAAATAAACTCCGCTCCGGTGCTTCAAGTTTTGGAGCCAGCTGCGCTTCTGGATACCAATCACAGAGAAACATCGTTATTGCGGCGCATTCATACATTGCTCCATCATCCCATGAAAGAACTGGCACCCAACCGTTTGGATTGATTTGAATTTGTTCCTCTGGACGTCTTTTTAGCCTGTCGGTTGTGGTCTGTATCAACTCGTAAGGTTCGCCGATTTCTTCCAAAAGAGCTCTAATACACATCGAAGCTGTCCCGGGTGCATAATATAATTTGTAATTCACGAGATGCTCCAATCAGGTCTTCAAAGATTATATAAAAGCGATGCGGTTGAGTTTAGGCCTTTGTAAATAGCGGTGTAGCGCCAGTTTCTGTTCGCCATAAAAGACCGTCCTTTAATAAATGTACGGTCAAAACTGCTTCCGTTGTATTGTCTTGGAACTCTGCTATAAAATGTTCCACGATGATTTCGCTATTCTCGTATAGACACCTGCGTTGATTACGTTGTGTCCCCATGAGCCAACGTGTCATTATGTCTTCAAGTTCGTCAAATCCTTGCTCTTTACCTGTGGCATGAAAAATTCTCTTGTAATCAGGATGGTACAATTCCAACATTGCACCGATGTCTTGTTCGTCCCACGCTCTTTGATATTTTTCATAAAAGCTCATTGAGAACACCTACCTAATATTTGTTTATTAATGCTAAGAGAAATCTTTGCACGTGGTTATTCATCGATTAACATTCCGGAGATAGATCGCGTGTGTTGCTCTTCATCAGACCACTCTTCGAGCCAAGGGCGTATCGTATCTAAATGAGCAAGGGATACTTCTTGATCTTCTGAAATTTTTTCTATCGAAGGTGAAATTTTTACTAGGTAAATTTCGCCATCGACCTCTGAAAGAAAACGTTGCTGATTGAATTGTCTCCTGCACCTCTGGTTATGAGATCTGAGTTCTTTGATAACATCTTCTAAATGATTAGGTTTGGGCTTAAACCTAACTATGCTCAAAACTTTCAAAACAAATTACCTTATAAAATTAACAACACCAATGCCCCAAGCGATATTCAGGCACACTACTGTTTCGGCTGTGCGTTCACTACAAATAGGTGTTACTCTCTGTCGTGTGGAGTAAATGACCCGACTCTAAAATCGATGCTTCGTTTTCTGCCATAAACGCAGCTACCTTTGCATCATCTTCCACTTGGATTACCACACATACTTTTTGAGGATCATCCTCGTGAGGACCACGGAATAATGGCGTCATTCCTGCTGCGGCTTGCGGTTCACGGTGCGAGTCAAAGCTTTCAACCCACTCCTCAAATGTGTTGCTGATATTGAAGGTCATAACTTGGGTTTTCATTTTATAACTCCTATCTCCGGTGTTTTCCTCGAGCATAACGCAGCGCAAAAATTAGTGGAGTCTTAAAAAACTCTAGCCTACTTAAAATAAAACTTATTATTAGATGCCTACCGTCGACAAAAATTTGAGCGCAATACAATCACCCATCGCAAGGTTCTAAGTTTTTACCTCACAACAACTATTAACCTTCCACATGGTCCACACCTTCCACCAATGTATCCCCTCCCTACCTCACATTACCAACCACTCACCACAAAAGTATTTATGCAGATTGATTGGTTTGTTACTCTGGTAGCTATAACATCAGTAATATCTATCATCTGCGTCTTAGAGCTTCACGCTGAAAAACTAGCTGAGTTGCAGCATATACTTTTCAACAGTGAAACCATAAAGTTCCATATTTTCCTTCCACCGAAAGCCGACCTTGAGTAACACAGTTATCGATGCCTTATTCTCTGGCAAAACTACGCCAACGATTTGTCCCCGAAAATCATCGGAGATACCCTTTTCAATCACAGCAAGAGCGGCTTCAGTTGCAATGCCTTTGCCCCAACAGCTAGGTATGAAGCGGTAGCCAAAATCTACGCCGTAGCTTTCGTTTAGAAAGCCGCAGATTCCGAGAAATTCACTCGTGACGTTATCTCGGATTGCATAGCGACCATATCCATTCTCACGATAGCTAATAATATTTTCAGAAAGGTATTCTTTCGTTTTTCCCCAAGAGCTAGCCTTCCCATCAATGTAACGTCGAACACCTAGGTCAGTGTCCATTCGAAAGACGTCTGCATAACGGGCTTGGATTTTGGCTTTTCGGAAGTTTGATCATTCGTCTTGTCGCGCAGAGTTTTCAGCGGACGCAAAGCGTTTGAGGGTTTGGTTATGCGATTGCGAGGGTTTGCGGGTTGAGGGTTAT
>JADHOV010000084.1 GCA_016778765.1 Paracoccaceae bacterium
TGGAGCGGGTAGCGGGAATCGAACCCGCACCTTAAGCTTGGAAGGCTCTTATGATACCATTTCACCATACCCGCGCCCCGGTAGGGCGTGATAGAACATGCTCCATGGGGCGTCAAGCGCGAAGATAGGTCTTTCGATGGCGAATATTACAATTCATATGCACGGGTCTGAAAGCGCTGATCGAGAAAGCAGGTTTAACGCCGTATTCATCGCGAAAGTTTTCTTGGGCGTTGGGTTGGCCTTTGCGCTGAACCCCGCCCGGGATTGTCAACAAGCGGGTTAACCTCTGGTCAATATGATCGCGCTCGGCTAGGACGCTCTTATGTTAAATTGCCTAACCTATCCCTGCGCGCAAAGCGCGGCCTCGTTGCTTATCGTGCATGGGTTATACGGATCTGCGCGCAATTGGGGCGTGATCAGCAAGCGGCTTTCGGATCAATTTAACGTTTATGCCGTTGACCTACGCAACCACGGCGATAGCCCTTGGTATGACAGCCACTCTTATCGTGATATGGCGCAGGACTTGGCCCAGATTATTCAGCATATTGGCAGCCCGATGCATGTTATTGGCCATTCAATGGGCGGTAAAGCGGCAATGGTTTTGGGCCTAACGGAGCCTAATCTGGTTGATAGATTGCTGATCGCAGATATCGCACCTGTCGCCTATGGCCATGACCAAAGCCAGTATATTGAAGCGATGCAGCAGCTGGATCTTTCACAAATAAGCACCCGCGCCGAGGCGCTTCAAGCTTTGGCTGCCGATGTTCCTGATCTCGCTTTGCGAAATTTCTTTTTGAGATCGTTGGATTTGAAAGAAAAGCGCTGGAAACTGAACCTGAAAATTTTGCAGCGAGAAATGCCCCAAATTCTGGGCTTTCCCGAGCTTACCGAAAGTTATAAAAACCCGTGTTTGATGTTGGCGGGCGCGGATAGCACCTATGTTACAAATGAGATGCGCCCGCGCATCAAGGATCTGTTTCCAAATGCAAAATTTGCTAAAATACCCAGAGCTGGCCATTGGCTACATGCGGATCGCCCGCGCGCTTTTGAGGCAGCAGCGCGGTTGTTCTTTGCCTGACAGTCTGCCGTTGCTATCATTGAAAAAGTCAGCGACCGTTTCACACCTTGACCAATCTCTCATTTCAACTCATATCCTCAAATATGGTAGAGATTAACAAAATTCGAAATTTTTCCATTGTGGCGCATATCGACCATGGAAAATCCACTTTGGCAGACCGGTTGATTCAAGAAACCGGAACCGTCAAAGACCGCGATATGAAAGAGCAGCTGCTTGACGCGATGGATATCGAACGCGAGCGCGGCATCACCATCAAAGCCAATACGGTGCGCATCGATTATCAGGCAAATGATGGCGAAACTTACGTGCTCAATTTGATTGATACCCCCGGCCATGTTGACTTTGCTTATGAGGTCAGCCGGTCTATGCGCGCGGTTGAAGGGTCGTTATTGGTGGTTGACAGCACGCAAGGCGTTGAAGCGCAGACCTTGGCCAATGTGTATCAAGCGCTTGATGCAGATCACGAGATTGTGCCCGTTTTGAACAAAATTGACCTGCCGGCAAGCGATTGTGATCGGGTGGCCGAACAGATTGAGGATGTGATTGGGATTGACGCCTCCGAGGCGATCCAAGTCAGCGCCAAAACGGGGGTAGGAATTAAAGAGACATTAGAGGCGATCGTAAGCCATCTACCCGCGCCGACCGGTGAGCAGGAGGCACCTTTAAAAGCGATGCTGGTCGATAGTTGGTATGACAGCTATTTGGGCGTTGTGGTGCTTGTGCGCGTGATGGATGGCACGCTGAAAAAAGGCGAGCGGATTAAAATGTTATCCAACGGGTCAACGCATCATGTTGATCGCATTGGGGTTTTTCGGCCACAAATGGAGCAGGTCGACGCGTTGGGGCCAGGTGAAATTGGCTTTATCACGGCATCGATCAAACAGGTGCGGGATACCCGCGTGGGTGATACGATCACGCATGAGAAAAAAGGTACAGAAGACGCGTTGCCCGGCTTTAAGCCCAGCCAACCCGTGGTGTTTTGCGGGCTGTTTCCGGTCGATAGCTCAGAATTTGAAGATTTGCGCGATGCCATCGAAAAGCTTGCGCTGAATGATGCCTCTTTTAGCTCAGAAATGGAAACATCTGCTGCCTTGGGCTTCGGGTTTCGCTGCGGGTTTCTAGGCCTGCTGCATCTGGAAGTAATCCGTGATCGGATCGAACGCGAGTATAATATTGAGCTTATCACTACGGCACCTTCGGTGATTTATCACGTATATATGCGCGATGAGACGATGGTTGAACTGCACAATCCGGCCGATATGCCCGATCTGAGCAAGGTTAATCATTTAGAAGAACCCCGTATCAAAGCCACCATTTTGGTGCCGGATGAGTATCTGGGAGATGTGCTGAAACTCTGCCAAGATCGTCGCGGCATTCAAGAAGATCTTACCTATGCTGGAAGCCGCGCAATGGTTGTATATGACCTGCCTCTTAATGAGGTGGTGTTTGATTTTTATGATAGGCTTAAATCTGTATCTAAAGGCTATGCGAGCTTTGATTATAATCTGATGGGCTACCGCGAAGACAGTTTGGTTAAAATGTCAATTTTGGTGAATGACGAGCCCGTCGATGCGCTGTCGATTATGGTGCATCGTGACCGCGCTGAAACCCGTGGGCGGGCCATGTGCGAGAAGCTGAAAGATCTTATCCCGCGCCATATGTTCAAAATACCGATACAAGCTGCAATTGGTGGTAAAGTAATCGCGCGTGAAACGCTTGCGGCACTGCGCAAAGACGTTACGGCCAAATGCTATGGCGGAGATGCCACGCGAAAGCGCAAACTTTTGGATAAACAAAAAGCGGGTAAGAAAAAGATGCGTCAGTTTGGAAGGGTTGATATCCCTCAAGAGGCCTTTATCTCAGCGCTCAAAATGGATGGTTAAACCTGTTTTAGGCCGTCCAAATTTCACATTGAAAGCAACCTGAAATCGGGCAGATGGCTGCGCGGTGCCAAACAGCCGTTTCGCAACCGAGAAAAGGTTGACACAAAATTCCACTTGCGTCGGCCTGATCCGGGCGACACTCTGTAAATTGTATATAGTTTTGCGATAAACAGGTTGGCTTGCATGGTGAAAAAATATCTCCCCGCTCAAATCCTGCTGCATTGGTTGGTTCTGGGCTTAGTGGCGCTGCAATATCTATTGCATGAGCCAATTTCAGAAAGCTTTGAGAAACGCCTCGAAGGCGCTGAGGGGGCAACTTCGGGCCTCGTAGCATTACATATTTTTGGAGGAACCTTGATTTTGGTGTTGATGATGGTGCGTTTGCTGCTGCGCTTATCAAACGAGTTGCCAGCTTATCCGAAAGAAAACGCGCCTCTTCAAAAGTTGCTATCCCAAATCGTCCATTGGTCATTTTACGGGCTTTTATTCTTATTGCCGCTGACCGGGGCCGTTGCTTGGTTTCGGCTATCTGAGGCAGCGGGTGATCTGCACGAGGCGCTGCGGGGGATACTTCTGTTCATGATTGCGCTGCATGTTGGGGCCGCGCTGTTCCATGAATACCTTCAGAAGACACCGATATTACAACGCATGTGGTGGGGTTAGCAGGGCAGGCTTGCAACTTATAGCAGGGTGCCGCCTGAGCGCTTGTGTTTAAAGCAAGGATCTGGATGGTACCGTCTCCCCGGTTTGAACGGGGGACCTCTGGATCCACAATCCAGCGCTCTAACCAACTGAGCTAAGACGGCACGTTCAGGCGATGTAACTTTGCTGATGCGCAAATGCAAGCTTTAATCCGATCTTGAAGCGGCAAAAGTCAAAAATTCCAATCGCGATCGGCTTGCATAAAATAAGGAGCGCAGGTAAAAAATGATCCGCATATAGGGAGAGGCCACATGGGCATCAATAAGCAATCCGATCTCGAAACCAATTTGCAGATCGGGCCCACGGATCGCGGTATGGTTCGCATTTATGTTGTTGGCGACGGCATCGAGATGCCCATGGATTTTGACCCCAGCGATGCAGAAGAAATCGCTGAGGAAATTATGGTGGCGGCAAAGGCCGCGCGCGGGCTTTCTGGTTCATAAAACTGACATCTCAATATTGCGCCGTAGGATCGCGAAGAACTGCCAGGCGGCGCGCCGCGCGGCGCGCAAACCGATGAATGATAGATTTTCTACGCGCCGGGCTTAAGGTGCTGATAGGCGCGTCACGCATCAGCTCAGCATCATAGCCATCTGCCCAAAACACGCCTGTCTGCTCAGGCAAAATATCCACCGGAAAATCCGTTGGCACCGCCCAAAAATACTGGTCACACCAAGGCAAGTAATTCTGCCATTTCTCGTCAGACATAAAATCTTCTCGGCTCGATTTACACTCAATAATCCAAATTTCGCTTTTGCGGCCCAAAGCCAGAAGGTCCACGCGCAAGCCCTTTATTGGGGGGAACTCTTCAAGGCTTACAAAGCCAAGCCCGGCTAAATGCCGCGCCATTCCCCTTGCAAGCAATTGACCCGTTTTTAATGTTTTCGGAGATTGTAAATCCATCTTGTGAAAGTGCGGTATCGGGTTTGACTAAGCAAGGTCTGATCAGTTCTATGGGGTAAAATTCACCAAATGATCTGAAAGCCTTGCCAATTTAAAGCGCAAGCACTAGGTGAACAAAAGGCGGGTTCTGTTCTTCGCGTCTACGGTTGCATTCCGGTGGCCTTAAGCAATTCCGAGGGAACTGGCTCTGTTTGAACCCTGGTTCATTTATCTGGTGCCCACCTGTACATACAGGTCCTCGGGAATGAGAGAACCCCACGGTTGCTACGGGCCCGCCACTTACTTTCTTTGCTGCAGCGCAAATCTGCAACCGCATCGGGTCAAATAAGCACCGCCTTTACTGACCTTTCTACGGCCTCGAACTGAGGCCGAACGGAAAATTAGGATGTTTGGACGAAAGCTCAAAAATTTCTGTGATACCTGTCTAATTTTGCCCTTTTCGTAACCCGCAGGTTAGGCATAGCATGCGCTCAAGCGCTATAAATCCAAGGCTAAAGTAGCGTTGAGCAGATAACGGATAAAAACACTGCATTAGGCGTTTAACCTTTGGGGTATTCAGAGTTCTGAATGCGCGTTCCCTCTGTTTTTTTGAGCGACTATTACTGGCTTAATAGTTTTAGAGCCCTAAACTGTGCTTTGGATAGGTTGTTAAATTCTATGAGCGGCGCTGGGCAGATTATGTGCTTTATCTTTTGCGTATATCTCAATTACCTCAAAGGATGCGCGCTTGCGGTTTCGGCACTATAGAAATTAAAAACGTAGATATTTCTGCTTCACATTCGTGAAAGACTTGTCTATTTCACGTACGTATAAGTGCGGTCGTGGCGGAATTGGTAGACGCGCAGCGTTGAGGTCGCTGTTCTTTAACCGGAGTGGAAGTTCGAGTCTTCTCGACCGCACCA
>JADHOV010000085.1 GCA_016778765.1 Paracoccaceae bacterium
AAAGCGCCATAAAGCGTATATTCTAAACCGGCAACCGCGGCGTCAAAGCCAGCCCCTGATTGTGTTCCATGCAGGCTTTCCCATTTCAAAAGCGTTGGATCACCGGTAAATTGTGCCTCAAACCCGATTGTTTCCTGCAGCATATAGGTTGCGTTTAGCGCGCTACTGTCTTGGTTTGGTGTAATAAGTGGCTCGCGGGCTGTGCCTTTGAAACCACTAACGGCGAAGTCCCAATCGCCCGAAAAGGTTGAAAACCGCGCCGCAATATCATCTGCCTCTTTGCCTTCAGAGCGTTCATAGAGGCTTGTGGTCACATTTAAGCCACTGCTGGGATGGCCATTGTTGTCGTTGAATGTGCGCTCGCGAAACCGTGAAATATACCATAATTGTAGATCACCGAACTCAAAATAGCCATCAAGCGATAGCGAGGGGGCACCTAATTTTGCCTCGCTCCCCTGATTTGCAGCTGCGTCGCTTTGATTGATAACATCAACAACGTTTCTGCTTTCTGCTTTGCCCCAAAAGGTTTGGCGTTGCCCGATATAAAGATCGAAATTGCTGAAGGACCGGCGCAGATAGGCTTGGCGTGCCTCAACCAATCTGCGGCCCTTGTCATCGACATCTGCGCGCGCGATCAATTCAAGCTCTGCACGATAGGCGTCAAAATCATGATATGCATCGAGCTTTAGTTCAACCGATTTACCATATTCAATGGTTCCCTCAGCATGGCTTGGGAAATAGCTGACCTGGGGGGATATGGTCAGGTTGACTTCACCCGAGATGGCGGGCCCACAGGTCAGTAATATGACTGCGGGCCAAGAGAAACGAAGCGGCTTCATTTGATACGTTTAAGCGCGTTTTTCTGAAAATCTTTTTCGGTCAAGCCGGTTTGAAAGGCCCAGTCCGTAAATTGCAATTGGGTTTTCTTGCCCGTCTGATGATTTTCCATGCTCAGGGTATCTGCTCGCCAGTATTTTCCGAGAAATTTATTATAATTTGCATAGGAGAGTGTCTTTAGTAGGCTGTTTTTGCGGTCGTAAAATTCGATTTTTTGCAGCCGGTACTCCTTTTTATCGATCCATACCAATTGGCGGGAATAGCCGCTTTCCCGGTCAACCGGATCATACTCCACCAAAAAGCAATCGAGCCCATTTACCTTTTCATCGCGCAAATAATTATAGGTGTATTTCTCGACTTCTTGGCTCGCAATATCCTCATAGGCAAATTCGCTGCCCATGAAAGGCCCGGCTCTGTTCGATGAGGCGATGCGTTTCACGCGTTTTAACGCAGGCAAAAACAGCCATTGATCATCAGAGCCTGCCTTTTTTGTATGCGATAAAAACGCGGTTCCGCGCACGTCACCGGGCGAGTCAAATATAACCAGCGATAAATCGCCCTCGCTTGAGCCTTCCAAGGTACGGTTTCTGATCGCGCGTTGGGTGGATTGGCCATGTTGGTCAGATAGAACCATAATCATTGTAGAGGTTGAATCTTTGAAACCCGTATCACGTTTGTCAAGCTCGGTGGCAATCTCTAACCCCTTTTCAGGAGAGGCGGCTGCGGTTGAGGAAAGGCTAAGACCTGTCAGGCCTGCAATCAAAATCAGGGGTAAAAATTTCATCTCTTTCTCCTTAAGATGTTGGCTGCATTGACGGTGTTTCTGGGCCATGATCGGCCGCCTGTTCTGGCGCTTCTGAGGGTGTATCTTTATCCAAAGCAATCAACAGCGCCGGCAATAAAGTCAAGTCTGCAATCAATGCCATGATCAAAGCAATGGCGGTGAGGCTGGCCATATAGCTGTTTAAGCCAAAGCTGGATTGAGCAAGGATAAAGAAGCCTGCCGCTAAAATGATGGTCGTAACCAAAAGCGCGGTTCCAACCCCCGTAAACGCAAAGATAACCGCATCTTTAGGTGAAAGCTTTTCATCGCGCCGCGCAATTTGATATTTGCTTAAAAAATGCACGCTATCATCGACCACAACGCCCAAAGCCATTCCCGCAACCACGGCAACAGCCATGTTGACCTGCCCGACAAGCAAGCCCCAAAGGCCGAAGGCGAGCCCCGCTGGCAAGAGATTTGGCACGAGGCTGATGACGCCGAGGCGCACGTTTTTAAGCGCAATCAAAATCACACCGCTGATCAGCAATACCGCAAAGAAAGTACCCGATAGCATGCTCTTGATATTGCGCTCGGCGATATAGGCAAACATCACCGTGGGACCGACCGCATAGGTGTTGATGCCCAGATCATTGGCGAGGAAATTTTCAGCGCGTTGCAACCAGGCCCTGACTTCATTCGTGGTCATATCTTCAATTGTAATCACAATCTGCGTTGACGATTTATTGATGTCCAATTGGTTGTTCAAATCCAGCCCATAGGGCAGGGACAGTTCATATAGTAGCAAATATTGCGCGGCCAATTCGCGGCTTTCGGGTATTTTGTAAAAAGCCGGATCGCCGCCGTTTAGATCACGGTTCAAACGTTTGAACGTGTCTGAGATCGATTGCACATGGGTGACGGGCTCTTCATTCATCGCCCAATCGGTAAAGGCCGCGATCTTTTTGATG
Source organism: Paracoccaceae bacterium (assembly GCA_016778765.1). Taxonomy (GTDB): domain Bacteria; phylum Pseudomonadota; class Alphaproteobacteria; order Rhodobacterales; family Rhodobacteraceae; genus Thalassovivens. Next base: position 2,569 of record JADHOV010000085.1, read on the forward strand.
AAATCGGGCGAACTGATACCGTTTGGTTCACCAGAACTGAGATCAAACTGAATTTGGTTGATGCCGGTTAAATTCTGCCCAATCCATTCCGAATCTTCGCGGAACTGGATCGATTCATCAAAATATTTCAAGAAGTCATCATTGATTTCATTCAAGGGGATCAAGGCTAACAATCCAAGCGATGCCGAGATGCTGAGCGTCATCACGGTTTTGTAGCGATCGGCGATGAACACGCCCAATTTACCCATAACACCGTCGAGCTTTTCGATCGTGGCCTTGGGTTTTAATGTTACAAAACTGATCAAAATTGGCAGCAAGGTGACTGCGTAGATCCAAGCCGCAACCACGCCAACCGCCGTGATATTGCCCAAATCGTGAAAGGGGGGCGAATCTGAAAAGTTAAGAGACAGGAACCCCAAAGCAGTGGTGACGCTGGTCAGGAAAATGGGCTTTCCGTTTACTTTCAAACTGTAAATGATGCTGTCGCGTTGGCTATGCCCGGCGCGCATTCGATTCATCAATGTGACCAAAAAGTGAATCGAATCTGCCACCGCCAAAGTGGTGATGATCGTTGGCGCGCTTGCTGAGGGCGGCGTTAATCCAACCCCCATCCAGCCACCAATACCCATCGCAACCAAAATGCTAGGAACGATGATCACCAAAACCATTGCGGTTGCATAAAGCGAACGAAGCAATATGTAAGCGACCGCCAGAATGACCAAATACATCGCCGGGATCAGCGAGCCCATATCATTCATCGAGGCTTCTAAAAACGCATTGTTGAAGAAAATAATGCCACCCGTACGAATTTTGACATCATGTTTGGCTTCGATTTCGGCAACGATCTCACGCGCAACAACGGCTACTTCGGCCACTTCATCGGCGTTTTTGCCAGGCAATTGGATCGTCACGTTTACAGATGTGCTGCGATGCTGCGCGTCGTGAATTTTGCCCGCTAGCGTTGGCTCGGTTGAGCTGATTTGATCAACGAGTTTTTGTTCGTCAGCGCTCATATTCGCCGCGTCAAAATACAAATCTCTCACGATCAGATCATCGCCTTCCACTTCGGTGTGCTGATAGTTCGAAAGGCTGTCAACGCGGATTGAATAGGGAATTTGCCATGACATCTCCGTTAACTCTTCAATGGCGGCCAGCACTTTTGGAGCGTTCGCTTTTCCCAATTCAGGATCAATCGCGAATTGTACGTTGTCGATTTTTGTATAGGTGCGTTGGAGTTTTTCAAAGGCTTCCAATTGGGGATTAGTGTCACCAAAGAAACTGCGGTAATCATTGTCAAAATACAGGTTTTTTGCGCCAAAAGTGCCGGCTAACGTAAGGATCAACAAGGCAACCAAAACGATGAGCCGATTGTTCAGGAGAAGCTCTCCATAGGATGTTTTTTGGGGTGCCATTTTGAATATTCCTTTGGAGACGTAAGCAAGGTTACTGCACAAAATTATGTTTTTTTTGCAAGACTCATTAATTGACTTGCAAATTGCAAGCTATCTGATCAAAAATAGATTTGCAATGCTTCCAATTCCAATATCATACAATTTTACGAGAATATAAATTTTTGAGCGTGTTTAGGCCATGAAGCGAAAAAACTGCTGTCCGATTGCACAAGCCTTAAGCGTTTTAGGGGATAAATGGTCCTTGATCGTGTTACGAGATGTGATCTTTGGCAAAAAGCGGCATTTTAACGACCTTCTCGCCTCTCCGGAAAAAATTTCGACCAATATATTGGCAAACCGCTTGAAAACACTGCAAGAGGAAAGTCTGCTTTGTTGTTGCGTTGACGCAGAGAATAGGCGGTCAAAGATTTATACACCTACAGAAAAAGCTCAGGATTTAGTGCCGATTCTGGTTGAATTGTATAAATGGGGCGAAAAATACAATGATAAGGTCGATAAGGTAGACAACCCGAGCCAGGCCGAGCCTTTTTAAGCGCTTAGACTGGGCTTTTGGCTTGGCAAAGACTTATATCGCTGCAAAACTGTTATGGTAAAATTGCAAAAGTGATGACCTCATGACCTACCAGCCTATCCCGCTTCCAGACCGAAGCCATTTGACGGCGCAAGAGGCCGAAGAGGTGTCGGCTGCATATTTGGCTCAAATGCGCAGGCGGCATTCTGTACGCCATTTTGACACCGCCCCCATCCCTGATCTGTTGCTGTCTAACGCGATTTCTGTTGCCGCATCTGCGCCCTCTGGGGCCAATCAACAGCCGTGGCATTTCGTGATTGTCAAAAACCCAGAGATGAAAATGAAAATCCGCTTGGCCGCGGAAGAAGAGGAACAAAAATTCTATGCCGGAATGGCAGGAGATGCTTGGATTTCTGCCTTAGAGCCGATTGGCACGCATTCTGTGAAGGCGCATTTATCCGAGGCCCCTGCGCTGATTATTGTGTTCGCGCAGCGCTATGGGCTGACCGAGGATGGTGCGCGTTTCAAACATTATTATGTGACTGAGAGCGTTGGTATCGCTATTGGGTTTTTAATTTCAGCGCTGCATCAAAGTGGGTTGGTCTGTTTGGAACATACCCCAAATCCAATGACATTTTTAAACCAACTCTGTAATCGCCCGGCGAATGAAAAACCAATGATGATCTTACCGGTTGGCTATCCTGCGAAAAACGCTGAAATTCCCGCCGCCGCCAAGGTTAAAAAGCCCCTTAGCGCGGTGTTATCAGTTTTTT
>JADHOV010000035.1 GCA_016778765.1 Paracoccaceae bacterium
CTTTCACGATCTTCTCGCCAGGGCTCTTACGTGTTCCACTTGTCTGTCTCATCTTCCACTCCTCAGTGGTCACGATGAGCCATAAACACTCTCTTATCAAATAACGCTATTTGGAAACATAAGTCCTGACGTCAGTCAGCTGATGATTTTAGTGCCGTAAATAAAACGATGCCTCAATCACGTTGGAATACGATAGCAAAAAAAGCAGGCATTGAAAATTTTGGTATGCATGCGCTGCGTCATACATTTGCCAGTAACATGATCCATACGGGCATCAAACCGGTGTTGCTATCTAGTCAGCTAGGACATTCAAAGATCACAACCACATACGACATTTACGGAACGCTATTTGAAGAGCTGGCCGCGAATGAAGTACGAGAAGCTAGAAATGAATGGAGATCCATTAGCACCGCACCTCGTGACAACCTTTTGTGACAACCTCACAGCTGAAAAGCATGACTAAATATGGCGGACATCATCCATAATTTGCATAAATTGCCATGTTTTTGGAGCGAGTGAACACGATGAAATGAATGTTTGCAGTCTCCAAAACCGTAGGTCCCGGGTTCGAACCCTGGTGCCCCTGCCAAAAAAAATTATCGTCTTAGAGTGTCATGCCATAGCCCCCAGCGGGGGAGGGGTGTTTGCTCAATTTTGTGATAACTTTTGTGACAACCGGAAGCTTATTTTAATTTGATTTCAGAGTTTCACGTATCATCGTTTAAAAAAAAGAACTGATCAGCACGCTCTTGGCGTTCATCAGCGCGAAGAACTTTCTATTCCGTAATATGTAGAGCTGCATTTTGTGCCTGACGCTCTGCGCCTTGGCCTATGTAAGCTTGAAGCTCTGCCTTCTCACACAACGACGCTTGAACTTGTTTAGGCCTTTCTGAGGTAAGTCTGGAAGCGTCGTGACTACGTTTCTGCCCAGGCGATCTACTGCAAAAGCCGTGCTTGTGACCAACCCTTTGGGTGGTGACTTTGCTATTGCTTCTACGCTGGAGGTTTTGTCTGCAAGCTTTACTAAGGAAGGCTCTGGGGTTTTCTTCGTTGCCTTCTCGATCTGAAGCTCTTTCCGCATTTGATTCATAAGGGACTTATCGTCAGTGCGCTCTGCAAAGAAGTCGGCTGGTCGTTTTTCAAACTCTTCTACCAGATCTTCGTGGCTAGTTGGTGAACAACCCTCCACGCTGTCGCGCAGGCACGCAGCTGCGATTGCTTCTTCTGATCCGCTCCATGCTTTTATGAGGGCTGAAACTTCTTCAAGGTGTTTAGTAATTGGTTCTTTGGCCGCATCTTTACGGCATTGACCAGCGTGACACACGCCAGCCTTGTGCCTGTCACCAAGTAGTTCCACTTGGCGTCCAAAGAGCAAATAATGCCAATAATTGGATCGAGGCAATTATCGCAAACGTGGTTGTGGCCAATCTCGCTCCATGGCCAGATGGTGCCAGCTTGGCTAAAAGGATCCAGCCAGGCTTGGTCAGTAAAATTTAATGTGCCAGAAGAAATTGTAAAATCAAGGCTAGGTTCGCCGCAAGGGTCTAAGGCGGTAGAACGCCACCGAAACTCTTGCTCATTCCAAAAAAATATCGCCGTCACCATGGAAAGTACGCCCAACAAAAATATAAAGTGGCAGATAAATCCATATGAAACCGCCACAATAATCCGACGTTTCCCAGCCGGTGGGGTGAGCGATCCAATTGCCAGTTCGAACAGTCGGGTCAAGCGCGCGTTTGAAGTCTCCCTCATGGCGTTGAGATAATTCAAAATCATGCAATGCCTAGTTTTTTGACCGGGCCGAGCGTTAAGTCAGATTTAATAAAAGAGCTTGGGACAGGTTTAAGAAAAGGGAATACAGGCCAAAGATCTGTGATTGACTAAAAAACCGCTAGGTTATTTCTCGCGTCGATGCGCAGATATTAAGCCAAGGATGGCGAAAAACAAAAAGGCGGCTGGAACCAACGTTACCATCACTTTCAGCGCGGTTAGGGCCTGATCGGGTTGCTCGATTTTACCCATTGTTGAGGATTGAAACCCATATATTCCGAGGATTATGGCCAAAAACCCAGGCGCGATCGCGTTTGCGACTTTCTGACCAAACAGCCAAACTGCGCTGAAAGCCCCCTCGATGGCCTCACAAAATTCTACGCGCGTTTGGTCCATCAAGTCGGGATACATGGCCCAGGGAATTTGTTGATAAGCGCCGTTGGTCACACCAGCCAGCAGAAACAAAATAAACATTGTGGTGATATTCGTCGATGGAAGCGCGTAGAAAAGGATAAAGAGAAGTATAATATACGTGCCCAAACCAGCAATTAAGGCGGCTGATTTTCCCAAGATATTTGACAAGAATACCCAAAAAACCTGACTACACATTGCGCCGATGACAAAGGCGGCAAATAAGAAAGAGAGTATTCCGAGGTTTTTGGAGATTGTGGAAAGAAAGGAGGCTTCATCATCAAAAATTAGGTAGATCGCAGCGAATGGCAGGCCGGCAGTGATCGTGGCAATGGCCATCGTCATCAGACCGTATAATAAAACCAATCTCATAAATGGTTTGTTTTGATAAACCAGTAAGGCCATGTTGCGCAGGTTAGCGTGGCTTGGGGCGGTTTCTTTTGGCGCTTTTCGGGTGGCCCATATTGACGTCCATATCGCGATAATAATCACCGGCGCAATCACGGCGGATGCAAAGAAATGCCCATTTTTTGTACCCCCTGCAAGTTGCGGGATTATTGCGCCTCCAATCAAAATGCCCATGCTGGCAAACGCCATTCGAAACCCCATCAATGACGAGCGCTCTTTTGGCTCATAAGTCATTTCACCAGCGCTTGCGCCATATGGGATGGCCACCATCGTAAATCCCAAAGTTGAGAGTGCAAAAAAAACCGCAACCCAGATCAATATGCTCATTTGTGAGGCGAAAATGGGCACTCCGAATATGCCGATTTGACCAAATGCAAGCAGTAAGGCACCGATTGCCATCCACGGTGCGCGTCTACCCCACCTGCTTTCGGTTCGATCCGACAAATAACCAATGATCGGATCGGTGAGGATATCAAAAATTAAGATAGACGTTGTTAACGCGCCGGCAATTGCCACATTTATCCCGAGGTAATTGGTTAAAAACGATAAGATTAAAAGCTGTTTGACAATCACGAACACAACGATGCCCATATCTGCCAGGCCCCACCCTATTTTCTGGCCGTATGTCAGTTTTGAGCGCAATGCATCACCTTCTCGAAAGCTTTTGAAAATCTCAGTAGCAAATCAAAGGATTTTGATAAACGCTTTTGTGCTGGGAAATCGCTCCTACATGGCGCGGCAAGGTTTTTCTGGCAAAGGTAGAAAATTGAATTGAGCTTGCAAATATTCGGACATTAAACTTCCCGTCTTGATATTATAAAGCGCTGGGTCTTCGCATGTTTTCAGTTCAGGAATAGACCATCAATCGCGGCAATAAACCCTCAGCAGAATGCGATTTAATTGAGACTCCACTTAATTCTGTTCTACGCTATTCTGCGGTTACCTTAAATTAGGCAAAGACCGTTGAAGATTGCGGTCAGACGCATAAGGCTTCCGCTTTACGTGGATTTGACACGCGGTTTCCCAAAACGCTCAGAAAGAATGCAAGTGACCCAATTCAGGAACCTTTTTCAACCGCTTCGCATCCGGAACAAAGAATTCAAAAATCGAATTTTTTCCACCGGACATATGGCCGTCATGCTCGATGCAGGCAAGCCCACGCAAAGGCTTGCCGCCTATCATGGCGCTAAAGCAGCAGGCGGTGCAGCTTTAACGATCATAGAAGCTGCGCGAGTCCATCCAACAGGAAACAGTGGCAGGCCGGCAATTCAGGCCTGTGATCCCGCCTGCGTGCCCGGTTACAAGAAATTAGCCGATGCTTGCCATCCCCATGGATGTCTTGTTTTCGCGCAACTGACGCATCCTGGCCGGGAAATGGCCTTGGCGCCCGACGGCTCGCGCCCTGTGGCTTACGCGCCTTCGGCTGTTCCAAATGAGCGTTTTCACGTTATGCCTCGGGCGCTGCCGACCGAGCTGATAAGTGAAATTACAGACGGATTTGAACAATCTGCCGCGCATTTACGTCAAGCGGGCCTTGATGGGGTTGAGCTGGTTGCCTCACATGGATACCTGCTGGGCCAGTTCCTTAATCCGAACGTTAATCTCAGAAGCGATGGCTATGGGGGAACGTTTGAAGGTCGTTTACGTCTTTTAAAGGAGGCCATCGAAGCAACGCGTCGCGGGGCCGGAGATGATATGATCATCGGGCTGCGGCTGTCGGGTGACGAAAAAGACTATGCAGGGATGGGGTTGGATCGCGTGCTTGAAATTTGTTCTGCTTTGGATGGCGTTTCTGATCTGGATTATTTCAACATTACCGCGGGAACATCCGCCGGGCTTGCAGGTTCAACGCATATCGTTCCTTCTATGGCCTATGAGCTTGGGTATACTGCTCTGATCTCAGCCTCGATCAAAACGCGCGTGAGCAAGCCCGTTTTTGTAGCGGGGCGTATAAACCAGCCTCAAATTGCAGAAAAAATATTAGAGATGGGTCAAGCAGATATGTGCGGGATGACACGGGCGTTAATTTCAGACCCCGAGATGCCTCTCAAAGCCCGGTGCGGGGATCTGGAGGATATCCGGGCCTGCGTGGCCTGCAACCAAGCCTGTATCGAGCATATGCTGCAGGCTTGCCCAATCTCTTGCATTCAAAGACCTGAAACGGGCCGCGAATTGCAATATGCAAATCTGTCAAAGGCACCATCAAGAAAACGAATTCTAGTCGCAGGGGGTGGGCCTGCCGGTCTCAAAGCGGCCAGTATTGCGGCGCGGCGCGGGCATGAGGTGATTCTTTGTGAAAAATCAAATGCACTTGGAGGTCAGATTAATCTGGCGCAATCCCTGCCGGGCAGGGCTGAATTTGGGGGCATTACAGTGAACCTACAAAAAGAGCTTTCCAAAACCGCGGCTCGGCTGCACCTGAATTGTTTTGTAAACCTTGATGTCATTGAAAATATCGCTCCTGACGTTGTTATTTCTGCAACGGGTGCAACGCCCTACAGGGCGCAAATTGATGGGGCTGATGACGCTCATGTGGTGAATGCCTGGCAAGTTTTACAAGGTCAAACAAATATTGGCGGCCGCGTCGTTATCGCAGATTGGCGCTGTGACTGGGTGGGTCTGGGGCTTGCAGAATTGCTTGTCAAACAGGGCCGCCATGTTCGCCTTGCCGTGAATGGAATGGTGGCGGGCCAAAATATTCCGCAATATGCGCGGGATACCTGGATCGGCACGCTACACAAACTTGGTGTGGAGATTATTCCACATCTAAGAGTGGTCGGGGTGGATTCGGAAGATGCGTATTTTCAACACACGCTCAGCGGTGAACCGGTTATTTTAAATGCAGTCGATACTTTGGTCACCGCCCTGGGGCATTCAGCTGAAACGAAACTTGAGGAAGATTTGAGCGCGCATCGTATCTTGCATCATATCATTGGCGATTGTCTGAGCCCCAGAACGGTCGAAGAAGCAGTGCTTGAAGGTTTAATAATAGGAGCGACTCTGTGAAGGGCTAAAGCATTTGAAACATGGGCCAGGTTTGTCAGAGCGCGCCGATTGAGCCGGAAATTTCGATTGGGCGCATCACTCGGGTGACGCGTCTATGATGAATAATTTACGCATATGCTCATGGATCACCCACTCGCCTGTCCAACCTTGGGGCAAAACTAACAGGTCGCCCGGTCCCAAGTCACGCGTGCCTTTGCCATCTGCATTTGTAACCGAGGCCCGACCGGAAAGAATATGGCAATATTCACCAGCCGCGCGGCGATCGGCCGTAAAATGGCCAGGCTGACATTCCCATACGCCGATTTTGCAATGACCATCTGCAGAGGACCAAAGCAATGTAGATGCCTCTTTCTGTCCCTGGGTCAATGAGGTGGGTTTGTCTTTAAATTTCGACAACGTCGTTTCGGTAAGCTTGGCGTAAACTTCAAGTGCAATCATCTCTTTTTCCCGTGTGAGCTCTGCTTGTTTATGACATCGTTTTTTATCAATCTGGGCAACATTAACCAGATACTGTTTTCCAGCCTATCAGCAATAGGCACAGTTAACATTCGCTTATTATCCCGGGGCAGAGTTTTCGCAAGATTTTTGCCTGAGGTGGGACAGGCCCCGCTTAGTTTGCGAAAACAAACAGGCTTTAGGTTCTGAAATCAATGATCTTTGGAGAGGTCACGCTTATTTCTCCAATTTTTCAGAACGCCACCCTCATCGGGTTAGCAAAGCTGTTTTTCATTTTGCCCCTATCGGGGCCGCCGACGGGTGTTAATTGAATAATTATAAACGATATTGGGTTAAATTTCGGGTCAAACAGTTCGAGATCAGGCCCTTTTCAAGCGGGCATCACAGCCAAATTGAGATCTGTTCCCGCAGAGAATAGAACAAATTGCGCCTTTGAAAGGCCAAGAAAAACGTTTGATATGGCAAAGGCTGAAACGACGGGGCTGATGAACAGGCCTGAGACGGGCAAGCCTAGGGCGAAAAAGAACTGTGCTTATCGCGCGCGTGTCTTTTGCTTTTGGAACATATGCACTACATCACGCCCGGGGAAGCAAACCTCTTTTGCTTTTGCCTTGAAACACAAACCCAAAGTCGGTGCATGGTCACCGCCTATTTTTCAAAAATGAGGTCAGAGTTCATGGAGCAAGATGAAAAATCGGAAAAACCAAAGCGCAAGCCCAAATCTGACGCAGCCATTGGTGGAATGGTCGCAACATTTGCGCTATTGTTTTTAGCCGTTTTCGTTGGTCTTTTTATTTGGCTTGGCGCTTAACTGACGGCCTTTCTGGGATCATTCGTGTCTTCATAGCTAAAAGTGGCCTTAATATTTGGCCTCAGGGGTGACTACGAACATCCTTAAATTAACCTCGTAATAAAAATTGGCTTTCCCCGACGTTTAGGACCTCTTGATAGCGTTCCCGTCCCAGCAGGTTTTTCTTGGTATCTTTATAGCGGGTAATATCGCCACTGACATTCGTGTCATGGGGCTGGTTGGAAGCTTTATGACCAGTTCAACATTGGGAAATATTGCCTGCATTTCGCAAGGCCTCTTCTGACACCGATTTCATCATGGTCATTCTACCGATCGACATGTCTTCTTCTGCGATTGTTTTTTCTACTGTGACTCGTATGCTTTATCTGGAACAGAAAATTAAAGTTTTTGACAAGGCCGTTATTTTCAAAAGGCTCTTAGTAAAGACAGTCTGCGTTGCCTGAATTGCATCTAAATGCGTTCATGCCGAATTTATGCGCTGCCTGAAAAAGCATGCTTAACGCGCGTGCATCGAGTGGAAAATATTGGCGCTGCACGGCAATTGGTCCGATGTATAACCTGGCTTTGGAGATGACGTTGTCTGACAGCTTCATAGGCTTTGAAACTGCGCGTGGAAGGGCCAGATTAAACCGGGTGGGTTGACAATTTTTTTTGGTGCCTCTTTGCAAAACAGTCTGTTCGAAAGATCTGCCGTTCCAGAGATTTTTGTAGATATGTGTTCAGTATGGCCGCTTCAGGCCTAAGAAGTTTAGCGCGGCTAGAAGGATAAGAGCGCGCTATCCGATGTGATCATGGCTTGAAAGTTACCGCAAAGCGCATTATGCCCGACGTAACTTTGAAAGGTCGTTCCATGGCAATCAGCAATCCATTGCAGTTTATTCAGCAAGTTCGTTCCGAAGTGTCTAAGGTTGTCTGGCCGACGCGGCGAGAAGTGCTTTTGACCACGGTCATGGTCTTTGTAATGGCGGCCTTGGCTGCGGTTATCTTTGCTCTGGTTGATTTAGGGATCCGCTCTGGGCTGCAGGTTTTGTTGGATGCTTTGAGATAATTTTTTTCGAAGGCTCCGCCAATCTTACTTGAAATACTAATGTTTCGAGGGTAATTGGAGCTTTCAAAAGTCTGTTTGGCGTGCGGCGATTCGTGTTGCGCGCCGATTTTTTTGGTTCTTAAGAAGCTTAAAAAAGACTTAACGTTTTGAAATGGCGAGTAAATTCGCAGCATATGAAGGGCCTAAGACTCGATGGCAAAGCGGTGGTACTCGGTAAGCGTTCTTTCCAATTTCGAAAAGAAAATCGCCGAGCAAATAAAAACATCTGTGGTCGAGGCAAATCTCGAAAGTGAGATCGAAGAAGTTTTGGTGCCCACCGAAGAGGTGATTGAGGTACGGCGTGGCAAAAAAGTCACGGCTGAACGCCGCTTCATGCCTGGATATGTTTTGGTGCGCATGGAGATGAGCGATCAGGGCTACCATTTGATCAATTCGATCAATCGTGTGACAGGGTTTTTGGGGCCGCAGGGCCGCCCAATGCCGATGCGGGATGCAGAGGTGAATGCGATTTTAAACCGTGTTCAAGAAGGCGAAGAATCGCCGCGTACATTGCTGCATTATGAGATTGGCGAGAAAGTGAAAGTGAATGACGGCCCGTTTGAAGATTTCGACGCATTGGTAGAAGGCGTTGATGATGAGAACCAGCGCCTGAAAGTCACAGTGTCGATTTTTGGCCGCGAGACGCCGGTCGAATTGGAATATACTCAGGTGACCAAACAAACCTGAGTTTAGCCCGTGGAAGGGCAATCGGTCGCGGCCGATGTACCCGAACCACGACAACGAAAAGCTCCGCTGACGCGTCAGTGGAGTGTTGGTAAAAGGAGAGGCCAGATGGCCAAAAAACTGGTTGGCACGCTTAAATTGCAAGTGCCGGCGGGGAAAGCAAACCCCTCGCCACCCGTAGGACCTGCATTGGGTCAGCGCGGCATTAATATTATGGAATTCTGTAAAGCGTTCAACGCCAAAACAGCTGATATGGAGCCAGGCGCGCCATGCCCGACGGTGATTTCCTACTATCAGGATAAATCATTTTCGATGGATATTAAAACGCCGCCCGCGTCTTATTATTTGCGTAAAGCGGCCAAGCTGAAGTCAGGCGCTACCAATCCTGGCCGCGAAACAGCCGGGACCGTGACCGCGGCGCAGGTCAAAGAGATCGCAGAAGCCAAAATGACCGATCTTAACGCAAACGACATCGAAGGTGCGATGCAGATCATACTTGGATCAGCGCGTTCGATGGGCATCGAGGTGAAGTAAGATGGCGAAGTTTGGAAAACGAATGCGCGCGGTGCGCCAAGCGGTAGATGGCAAAGTTGACTTGTCAGTGGAAGAAGCTGTGGCATTGGTGAAAGCCAACGCAAACGCTAAATTTGACGAAACGATCGAAATTGCGGTGAATTTAGGGGTTGATACGCGTCATGCTGACCAGATGGTGCGCGGCGTTATCGGCCTGCCAAATGGCACTGGTAAATCCGTGCGCGTTGCGGTGTTTGCGCGTGATGCAAAAGCAGATGAAGCGAAAGCGGCCGGTGCTGATATTGTGGGCGCCGAAGACCTTATGGAAATTGTTCAAGGGGGCAAGATCGAATTTGATCGCTGCATTGCAACACCTGATATGATGCCGGTTGTTGGGCGTTTGGGCAAAGTGCTTGGGCCGCGCAATTTGATGCCCAACCCCAAAGTTGGCACCGTCACGATGGATGTCACTGCGGCTGTGAAAGCGGCCAAGGGCGGCGAAGTGCAGTTCAAAGCTGAAAAAGGCGGTGTGGTGCATGCCGGCGTTGGCAAAGCCTCATTTGATGAAGCAAAATTGGTCGAAAACATCAAAGCATTCGTTGAAGCGGTGGCCAAAGCCAAACCATCGGGTGCTAAAGGTGCCTATATGAAAAAGATCGCGCTGAGCTCGACAATGGGCGCTGGCGTCACGATCGATGTGGGGGCTGCAAGCCAACGCTAAGAGGTTGGCTGCCCGTTGCGCGGTTGTGCAGGGGGCAGCGAATAGCGGATCCGCTAGGATCCGTTCTGTCCGAGACGGAGGGTGGAGCGCAGGCTCGTTAAATCCTTCCTGAGATGGGGAACGAGATTGGATTAGTCTGCGGCGCAAGCCTCGGGTGATTTTGGCCTCGGGACCCTGACCTAGGACCCGAACGCTGCCCCTTTCGGGGTGGCAAACTTGAGCCGGGGAGAGATCCCCAAATTTGGAGTGAAACTGTGGATAGAGCACAAAAAGAGAAAGTGGTCGAAGAACTCGGCCAAATCTTTGAAAGCTCTGGCGTTGTGGTAGTGTCTCACTATGCAGGGCTTACAGTTGCTGAAATGCAAGATCTGCGCGCCCGTGCCCGTCAGGGCGGTAGCGCGGTTCGTGTAGCCAAAAACAGGCTCGCCAAGATCGCCCTTGATGGAATGCCATGCGCAGGCATAGCAGATATTCTGACAGGGATGACTGTTCTAACCTTTTCCGAGGACCCGGTGGCAGCAGCCAAAGTGGCCGAGGATTTCGCCAAAGAGAATAAGAAGTTTGAAATTCTCGGTGGCGCGATGGGTGAGAATGTTTTGGATCGTGCCGGCGTTGAAGCCGTGTCGAAAATGCCTTCACGCGAAGAACTTATTGCTTCGATCGTGGGCTGTATCGGCGCTCCTGCTTCAAACATCGCGGGCGCAATTGGCGCACCTGCTTCGAATATCGCCGGCATTTTGTCGAGCATCGAAGACAAGGCTGCTGCTTAAGCAACTTAAGATCTGCGTAGGGAAATACCCCATGCGTTGGAACACAACTTAGAAACGGAAAGAGTCGAAAATGGCTGATCTGAAGAAACTTGCAGAAGAGATCGTTGGTCTTACCCTGCTGGAAGCACAAGAACTGAAAACCATCCTGAAAGACGAGTATGGCATTGAGCCTGCTGCGGGTGGCGCTGTCATGATGGCAGGCCCTGCAGGTGGCGATGCCGCAGGTGGCGGCGCTGAAGAGCAAACAGAATTTGACGTAATTCTGAAAGCCGCAGGCGCTTCAAAAATCAACGTGATCAAAGAAGTTCGCGGCATCACAGGCCTAGGCCTGAAAGAAGCCAAAGAGCTGGTTGATGCAGGCGGCAAAGCCGTCAAAGAAGGCGTTGACAAAGCCGAAGCGGAAGACATCAAAGCCAAGCTGGAAGCAGCTGGCGCTGAAGTCGAGCTTAAGTAAACACTGCCAGGGTATCCTGGTAGGTATCGGCCGAGAGCGAGAATTCCGCTCTTGGCCATACCTGTCTTAGAAAGTGCCTACTCCACCGGGCATTTTGTTGGGCAGGATAAATAGATCGGGAGGCTTTCGTTGGGTGAAAGCCAGGCATTGATCTTATCTTGCGATCTCGTATGGGGGCGCGGCTGGTACCCGACAGCACGCGCGTCCGGTGAGAAAACTGAAAGGTACTATATCCATGGCTCAATCATATCTCGGCCAGAAGCGTTTGCGTAAATATTACGGAAAAATTCGCGAAGTTCTTGACATGCCAAACCTGATTGAAGTGCAAAAATCATCTTATGATTTGTTTTTGCGCTCTGGCGAGGCGGAAATTCCCACTGATGGCGAAGGCATCAAAGGGGTTTTCCAATCGGTGTTTCCAATCAAAGATTTCAACGAAACCTCTGTGCTTGAATTTGTTGGCTATGATTTAGAAAAGCCCAAATATGACGTCGAGGAATGCCAGCAACGCGATATGACCTATAGCGCTCCGCTCAAGGTCACGCTGCGGTTGATCGTGTTTGATGTCGATGAAGGTACGGGCGCCAAATCGGTAAAAGACATTAAAGAGCAAGATGTGTTCATGGGCGATATGCCCTTGATGACACCGAATGGCACCTTTGTTGTCAACGGGACCGAACGTGTGATCGTGTCACAGATGCATCGCTCTCCTGGGGTATTTTTCGATCATGATAAAGGCAAAACGCACAGCTCGGGTAAGCTGTTATTCGCCTGCCGGATTATTCCCTATCGCGGGTCTTGGCTTGATTTTGAATTTGACGCCAAAGACCTGGTGTTTGCGCGGATCGATCGCCGTCGTAAATTGCCGGTAACCACGCTGCTTTATGCGCTTGGCCTGGATCAAGAAGGCATCATGAGCGCTTATTATGATACGGTGAATTTCCAGGTCGTGAAAGGCAAAGGGTGGAAGACGAAGTTCTTTCCAGAGCGCGTGCGCGGGACCCGTCCAATTTATGATCTAATCGATGCGGCGACGGGTGAAGTGATTGCCGAAGCCGGTAAAAAAGTAACGCCCCGCGCGGTGAAAAAATTGATCGATGAGGGCAAAGTAACCGAGCTTTTGGTACCATTTGATCAAATCATTGGTAAATTTGTGTCTCAAGATTTGATCAATGAGGAAACCGGGGCGATTTACGTAGAAGCGGGTGACGAACTGACCGCGGAATACGATAAAGAAGGCGAAATGATCGGCGGATCGTTGAAAGATCTGATGGATGCTGGTTTTGTCGATATTCCCGTACTCGATATCGATAACGTCAATGTTGGCCCCTATATGCGCAACACCATGATGCAGGATAAAAACCTCAGCCGTGATACCGCACTGATGGATATTTACCGCGTCATGCGCCCGGGCGAACCGCCCACCGTAGATGCCGCTTCCGCGCTGTTTGACACGCTGTTTTTCGATAGCGAGCGCTATGATTTATCCGCGGTTGGCCGCGTGAAAATGAATATGCGTCTGGCGCTTGAGGCAGAAGATACGCAGCGCACATTGCGCAAAGAAGATATTGTATCTTGCATCAAGGCGTTGGTTGAGCTGCGCGATGGCAAGGGTGATATCGACGATATTGATCACTTGGGCAATCGGCGGGTACGTTCGGTTGGCGAGTTGATGGAAAACCAATATCGGGTCGGATTGCTGCGGATGGAGCGCGCGATTAAAGAGCGTATGTCATCGGTCGAAATCGATACTGTGATGCCCCAGGATTTGATCAACGCGAAACCGGCTGCTGCCGCCGTGCGCGAATTCTTTGGGTCAAGCCAATTGTCGCAATTTATGGACCAAACCAATCCTCTTTCTGAAGTCACTCACAAACGCCGCCTATCGGCGCTTGGCCCAGGTGGGTTAACGCGCGAGCGGGCCGGTTTTGAGGTGCGCGACGTGCACGCAACACATTACGGGCGCATGTGTCCGATTGAAACGCCCGAGGGGCCAAATATTGGCCTAATCAACTCATTGGCAACCTTTGCGCGCGTGAACAAATATGGTTTTATCGAAACGCCCTATCGGATCGTGAAGGATGCGACGGTGACGGATGAGGTACATTACCTCTCTGCCACAGAAGAAATGCGCCATACGGTGGCGCAAGCCAACGCGAAATTGGACGAGAACGGACGCTTTGTGAATGATCTGGTGAGCACGCGGCAGTCTGGCGATTACACGCTTGCGCCCGTTGAAAATGTTGACCTGATCGATGTGAGCCCAAAGCAGTTGGTATCGGTTGCGGCCTCGCTAATTCCGTTTTTGGAAAATGACGATGCGAACCGCGCTTTGATGGGCTCGAACATGCAACGTCAGGCGGTGCCTTTGCTACGGGCCGAGGCGCCTTTGGTTGGCACGGGCATCGAAGAAATCGTAGCGCGAGATTCCGGTGCGGCGATTATGGCGAAACGCGCCGGTGTAGTGGATCAGGTTGACGCGCAGCGGATCGTTATCCGGGCGACCGAAGATCTGGATCTTGGCGATGCGGGTGTTGATATTTACCGGATGCGTAAATTCCAGCGCAGCAACCAAAATACTTGCATCAACCAGCGCCCACTCATTAAAGTGGGGCAAGCTGTGTCTAAAGGCGAAGTGATCGCTGACGGGCCCTCGACTGATTTAGGTGAATTGGCTTTGGGTAAAAACGTGGTGGTCGCGTTTATGCCTTGGAACGGCTATAATTACGAAGATTCAATTCTGATTTCAGAGCGCGTGGCGCGCGATGATGTGTTTACGTCAGTTCATATTGAAGAATTTGAAGTGGCGGCGCGCGACACCAAACTTGGCCCCGAAGAAATCACGCGTGATATTCCAAATGTTGGCGAAGAAGCGCTGCGCAATTTGGATGAGGCGGGGATCGTTTATATTGGTGCTGATGTAGAGCCAGGTGATATTCTGGTGGGAAAAATCACGCCCAAAGGCGAAAGCCCAATGACGCCGGAAGAAAAGCTGCTCAGAGCGATCTTTGGTGAGAAAGCGTCGGATGTGCGCGATACATCTTTGCGCGTTAAGCCGGGCGATTTTGGTACGGTTGTCGAAGTGCGCGTGTTCAATCGCCATGGTGTTGAAAAAGATGAGCGTGCTTTGCAAATTGAGCGTGAAGAGGTTGAGCGTTTGGCGCGAGACCGCGATGACGAGCTGGCGATTTTGGATCGCAACATCTATGCCCGTCTGCGCAGCATGATCATTGGTAAGACGGCTCTTAAAGGTCCGAAAGGCGTGAAAGCCAATGCGGTGATTGACGACGATTTGCTTGAGAGTCTGAGCCGTGGCCAGTGGTGGCAATTGGCGTTGAGCGAAGAGGGCGATGCGAAGATCGTTGAGGCCTTGCACGAGCAATATGAAGTTCAAAAGCGGATTCTAGACGCCCGCTTTGAAGATAAAGTTGAAAAAGTGCGCCGCGGTGATGATCTGCCCCCTGGCGTTATGAAAATGGTAAAAGTCTTTATCGCGGTGAAGCGTAAGCTGCAGCCAGGCGATAAAATGGCCGGCCGTCACGGCAATAAAGGGGTGATCTCAAAGGTTGTGCCAATGGAAGATATGCCTTTCTTGGCAGATGGAACGCCTGTTGATTTCTGTTTGAACCCTCTGGGCGTGCCTTCGCGTATGAATGTGGGCCAAATCTTAGAAACCCATATGGGGTGGGCGGCGCGCGGTCTGGGCGTGAATATCGATGAATCCTTGAATGATTATCGTCGTTCGGGTGATTTGACGCCGGTGCGTGAGGCAATGCGTCTGGCATATGGTGATGATGTCTACGAAGAAGGCATTGCCAGTATGGATGAAGACAGTTTGGTTGAAGCGGCGGGCAATGTCTGCAATGGCGTGCCGATCGCGACACCGGTCTTTGATGGCGCCAAAGAAGGCGATGTGAATGACGCGCTGGTGCGGGCTGGTTTTGATCAATCGGGCCAATCGATCCTGTTTGATGGCCGCACAGGTGAGCAATTCACCCGTCCGGTCACGGTTGGGATAAAATACCTGCTGAAGCTACATCACTTGGTGGATGATAAAATCCACGCACGCTCAACTGGGCCCTACAGCTTGGTCACGCAGCAGCCATTGGGTGGTAAAGCCCAATTTGGCGGCCAGCGCTTTGGTGAAATGGAAGTTTGGGCTTTGGAAGCTTACGGCGCGGCTTACACATTGCAAGAAATGTTGACGGTCAAATCCGATGACGTTGCAGGGCGGACGAAAGTTTATGAAAGCATCGTTAAAGGTGAAGATAACTTCGAAGCGGGCATTCCGGAATCCTTCAATGTTTTGGTGAAGGAAGTCCGTGGTCTCGGCCTGAATATGGAACTCTTGGACACGGAGGATGATGCGTAGGGCTTTTGCCCACGCCTCCACCTTTCTGTCTCCAATTAGAGGAATTAAAATGAACCAGGAACTGACAAACAACCCGTTTAACCCGTTAACGTCACCTAAAGTTTTCGATGAGATAAAAGTCTCTTTGGCCAGCCCGGAGCGGATACTTTCATGGTCTTTCGGTGAGATTAAAAAGCCCGAAACGATCAATTACCGGACTTTTAAGCCCGAGCGTGATGGCTTATTCTGCGCGCGAATTTTTGGCCCAACCAAAGATTACGAATGTCTGTGCGGCAAATATAAACGAATGAAGTATCGCGGCGTTGTTTGCGAAAAATGTGGCGTTGAAGTGACGCTGCAAAAGGTCCGCCGGGAGCGTATGGGGCATATCGAACTGGCCTCACCCGTCGCGCATATTTGGTTCTTAAAGTCGCTGCCATCGCGGATTGGCTTGATGCTGGATATGACGCTGCGTGATTTGGAACGCGTGCTGTATTTTGAAAACTATGTGGTGATCGAACCTGGTCTGACTGACTTGACCTATGGTCAGATGATGACCGAAGAAGAGTATATGGACGCGCAAGATACGTTCGGTATGGATGCGTTTACTGCCAATATCGGCGCGGAAGCGATCCGCGAAATGCTCGCGGCGATCGATTTGGAATCTGAAGCAGAGCAATTGCGCGCGGATCTCAAAGAAGCCACGGGTGAGTTGAAGCCGAAAAAAATCATCAAGCGCTTGAAAGTGGTTGAAAGCTTTTTGGAATCGGGCAACCGCCCGGAATGGATGATCCTCACCGTTGTGCCGGTGATTCCGCCGGAGCTGCGCCCCTTGGTGCCTCTGGATGGTGGCCGGTTTGCAACGTCGGATTTGAACGATCTTTATCGCCGTGTGATCAATCGGAATAACCGTTTGAAGCGGCTGATCGAATTGCGCGCGCCCGATATTATCGTTCGCAATGAAAAGCGGATGCTGCAGGAATCTGTGGATGCGTTATTTGACAATGGCCGCCGGGGACGCGTGATCACCGGTGCCAATAAGCGGCCGTTGAAATCGCTGTCGGACATGCTGAAAGGCAAACAGGGGCGTTTCCGTCAAAACCTACTTGGAAAGCGCGTCGATTTTTCTGGCCGTTCGGTGATCGTGACGGGCCCTGAGCTGAAGCTGCATCAATGTGGCTTGCCTAAGAAAATGGCGCTCGAATTGTTCAAACCGTTTATCTATTCGCGCCTTGAGGCCAAAGGGCTGTCAAGCACGGTGAAGCAAGCTAAGAAACTTGTTGAAAAAGAGCGTCCTGAAGTATGGGATATTCTGGATGAAGTGATCCGCGAACACCCGGTGATGTTGAACCGCGCGCCCACTTTGCACCGGTTGGGCATTCAAGCTTTTGAGCCGGTTTTGATAGAAGGCAAAGCAATTCAGCTGCATCCGCTAGTCTGCTCTGCGTTCAACGCCGATTTTGACGGTGACCAAATGGCCGTACATGTGCCGCTCAGCTTGGAAGCCCAGCTGGAAGCCCGCGTGTTGATGATGTCCACCAATAATGTGCTGTCACCGGCAAATGGAGCCCCTATTATCGTGCCTTCGCAGGATATGATTTTGGGTCTGTATTACACCACGATCATGCGAGAAGGCATGAAAGGTGAAGGCATGATGTTCAGCTCGATCGAGGAAGTGCAATACGCACTCGACAATGGCACTGTGCATTTGCATGCCAAAATCACTGCGCGTATTCCGCAAATAGATGAGCATGGCAGCGAAGTGATGCAACGCTTTGAAACCACACCGGGGCGCGTGCGCCTGGGCGCTCTTTTACCGGCGAATAACAAAGCACCGTTTGGTTTGGTGAACGGTTTGCTCAGAAAGAAAGATGTCCAAAAGGTGATCGATACCGTCTATCGCTATTGCGGTCAGAAAGAATCGGTTATTTTCTGCGATCAAATCATGACCATGGGCTTCAGAGAAGCGTTCAAAGCCGGTATCTCATTCGGCAAAGACGATATGGTTATCCCTGATGATAAATGGGGGATCGTTGATACGACGCGCCAGCAAGTCAAAGATTTCGAACAGCAATATATGGATGGCCTGATCACACAGGGCGAGAAATATAACAAAGTTGTCGATTCCTGGTCAAAATGTAACGATAAAGTCACTGAGGCGATGATGAATACGATTTCGGCGCCGCGCTTGGATGATGACGGATCTGAAAGCGAGCCGAACAGCGTTTATATGATGGCTCATTCGGGCGCGCGTGGATCGGTTACCCAGATGAAGCAATTGGGCGGTATGCGTGGCCTGATGGCTAAGCCGAACGGGGATATTATTGAAACGCCGATCATTTCAAACTTTAAAGAAGGTTTGACGGTGCTCGAATATTTCAACTCGACCCACGGTGCGCGTAAGGGCTTGTCGGATACAGCGTTGAAAACAGCGAACTCTGGATATTTGACCCGGCGTTTGGTTGATGTTGCACAAGATTGCATTGTGCGCATGAATGATTGTGGTACCGAACAATCCATCACGGCTGAAACGGCCGTCAATGATGGGGAAGTTGTTTCATCGCTGGCCGAGCGCGTGTTGGGCCGGGTTGCCGCCGAGGATATTTTACGCCCCGGATCGGAAGACGTGTTGGTCGCCAAAGGCGAGCTGATCGATGAGATTATGGCCGATAAGATCGATGATGCGGGTCTGCAAACAGCGCGCATCCGTTCTCCTTTAACCTGCGAAGCTGAAGAGGGCGTTTGTGCATTGTGCTACGGGCGTGATCTTGCGCGTGGTACCATCGTGAACACGGGCGAAGCGGTGGGCATTATCGCGGCGCAGTCAATCGGTGAACCTGGCACGCAGCTGACAATGCGGACATTCCACATTGGCGGCGTTGCGCAAGGGGGCCAGCAATCCTTCTTGGAAGCCAACCAAAGTGGTGTGATCGACTTTGAGAACCCGCAAACCTTGAAAAACGCGCAGGGCGACATGTTGGTCATGGGGCGCAATATGAAGTTGCGCATCCTAGATGAAAATGGGGATGAATTGGCCAGTCATAAATTGGGCTATGGCACGAAGTTATTTGTTGCCGAAGGGGCCAAGGTCGAACGCGGCGATAAATTGTTTGAGTGGGATCCCTATACTTTGCCGATCATCGCCGAAAAAGCCGGTGTCGCCAAACATGTGGATCTGGCCAATGGCGTTGCGGTGCGCGAAGAAACCGATGACGCAACCGGGATGACGCAGAAAATTGTGATTGACTGGCGCGCTGCCGCAAAGGGCAGCGAATTGAAGCCTGAAATTATCCTTGCTGGTGAAGATGGCGAGCCTGTGCGCAATGAGGCGGGCAATCCGATTACCTACCCAATGTCGGTTGATGCGATTTTGTCGGTGGAAGATGGTCAAGAGGTGAAAGCGGGGGATGTGGTTGCACGTATTCCGCGTGAAGGGGCCAAAACAAAAGATATCACAGGTGGTTTGCCGCGGGTTGCTGAATTGTTTGAGGCGCGCCGTCCAAAAGATCATGCGATTATCGCGGAAGTCGATGGATATGTACGGTTTGGGCGCGATTATAAAAACAAGCGCCGGATCAGCATTGAACCGGCCGATGAAACGCTGGATCTCGTCGAGTATATGGTTCCAAAAGGAAAGCATATTCCGGTTGCCGAGGGCGATTTTGTTCAAAAAGGCGATTATATCATGGATGGTAACCCAGCCCCGCATGATATTCTGGCAATTATGGGCATTGAAGCTCTGGCAAATTACATGATCGATGAGGTGCAGGATGTATATCGTTTGCAAGGCGTGAAAATCAACGACAAGCATATCGAGGTGATCGTACGCCAGATGCTGCAGAAATGGGAAATCGCCGAGAGCGGCGATACCACATTGCTGAAAGGCGAACATGTTGATAAGGCTGAATTTGACGCTGCAAATGAAAAAGCCCTGTCAAAAGGCGGGCGTCCGGCGCAGGGTGAACCTATTTTGCTGGGCATCACAAAAGCATCCTTGCAAACGCGCTCGTTTATCTCTGCCGCATCTTTCCAGGAAACCACACGGGTTCTGACCGAGGCGTCGGTGCAAGGCAAGCGGGACAAATTGGTTGGTCTTAAGGAAAACGTGATCGTTGGGCGGCTTATTCCAGCGGGCACAGGGGGCGCAACGCAACAAGTTCGTCGTATCGCCACAGAGCGTGACAATGTGGTGCTGGAAGCGCGCCGCGAAGAAGCTCAAGCTGCGGCCGCTTTAGCTGCGCCCAACGAAGATGATGTGTTTAAAGAGACGACGACAAGCAAAAGTTAAGCATTTGTTGCCGTCAGAATTAAAAAAAGCCCGGCCTTAAGTCGGGCTTTTTTATAAGCGTTGATCGGATCAAGCGCTGCGCATATCTGCGCCCTGAGCGCGCTGTTAAGATATCTCAAACTTGCAGAAGAGCGCTGTTTCAGACGGGTTGAAAAACCGCTAAGGACTGGTTGGAAAAGGCCGGATCAAGCATGCCACGCAGACTGTAAATCGCGGATGCTTGTGAAGATGCGCACACCATTGGTAAGATTTTATATGTTGATTTTTTATCCAGCTAAAAGGCATGACCCAAACGCTGGTTGAATTTCGGGATTTTATGCATGGGCTTTGAAATAAAACCCATAATATAAGAGGGTTGTCGCCAGATATCGCAAAGCGGTAAGACGGCTCGAGCACGACTTTCTTCGGTTCGATCTGCAGGGGTAAAGCCGCAGCTTTTCAGGCTGTTGACAAGCGTTCCGACTCCCCCTATACGCACGACACGTCGAGTCATGGGATGTTTCTCTGGCTTTGGCTTCAGAATTGAAGTGGTCAAGATCCGGGCAGTGCCTCGATCCTCTGGAAAACCCACCGCGTCGTTCCCAAGAACGAGGGGACCGGTGTGGTGTTTGTGTTATGCGGACGCGTTTGGCACAGAAGAATGAACTGCATGGGCCGCGCTCATGCGCCCATAAACGACGAGCGAACGGGGAATAACCGGAATGCCAACGATACAACAGCTGATCCGCAAGCCGCGGCAGCCCAAAGTAAAACGCTCCAAATCCATGCATTTGCAGGAGTGTCCACAAAAACGCGGTGTGTGCACGCGCGTTTACACCACCACGCCGAAAAAGCCGAACTCAGCCATGCGAAAAGTTGCCAAAGTGCGCTTAACAAACGGGTTTGAGGTGATCAGCTACATCCCGGGTGAAAAGCATAACCTTCAAGAACACTCAGTGGTTTTGATCCGCGGGGGTCGCGTTAAAGACCTTCCTGGTGTTCGTTATCATATCTTGCGCGGTGTTCTGGACACGCAAGGGGTTAAAGATCGTAAACAGCGCCGCTCTAAATATGGCGCCAAGCGTCCGAAATAAAAGGATTAACAGATGTCTCGTCGCCACGCCGCCGAAAAACGTGAAATTTTACCCGATGCCAAATTTGGCGATCGGGTTATTTCGAAATTTATGAACAACCTGATGATTGATGGTAAAAAATCGATCGCTGAGACCATTGTATATAACGCTTTGGACCGGGTTGAAGATAAAATCAAGCGCGCGCCCGTTGAGGTGTTTCACGAAGCGTTGGATAATATCAAGCCAGCCGTTGAGGTGCGTTCTCGCCGCGTTGGTGGTGCCACCTATCAGGTCCCCGTTGAGGTGCGCCCCGAGCGCCGCGAAGCGTTGGCCATTCGTTGGTTGATCAAAGCGTCTCGTAGCCGCAACGAAAATACGATGGAAGAACGCCTTGCGGGTGAGCTTTTAGACGCTGTAAATTCGCGCGGCTCCGCCGTGAAAAAGCGCGAAGACACGCATAAAATGGCCGATGCGAATAAAGCATTTAGCCACTACCGTTGGTAATTTAAAGAGGCTGCACTGAAATGGCGCGCGAATATAATCTAAACGAATACCGTAATTTTGGCATTATGGCCCATATTGATGCGGGTAAGACCACTTGCTCAGAGCGGATTCTGTATTACACGGGGAAGTCGCATAACATTGGCGAGGTGCATGATGGTGCCGCAACGATGGATTGGATGGAGCAAGAGCAAGAGCGTGGTATCACAATCACCTCGGCTGCGACCACCACGTTTTGGGAGCGCACCGAAGATGGTGAGACCGCGCAATCGCCCAAGCACCGTATGAACATCATCGACACCCCGGGCCACGTTGATTTTACGATTGAGGTCGAGCGGTCTTTGGCGGTTTTAGACGGTGCAATCGCCGTTTTGGATGCAAATGCAGGTGTTGAGCCGCAAACCGAAACCGTGTGGCGTCAAGCTGACCGCTATAAAGTGCCGCGGATCGTTTACGTGAATAAAATGGATAAAATTGGCGCAGATTTTTTCAACTGTGTTCGGATGATTCAGGATCGCACCGGCGCCGTACCTGCGCCGATCCAAATCCCTATTGGTGCAGAGAACGAGCTTGAGGGCTTGGTCGATCTGATAACGATGCAGGAATGGGTGTGGGTTGGTGAAGATTTAGGCGCGACATGGGAATTGCGCCCGATCCGCGAGAGCCTTCAGGACACTGCTAACGAATGGCGCGCCAAGCTCATCGAAACTGCGGTTGAGATGGATGATGATGCGATGATGGCGTATCTAGAGGGAGAAGAGCCCGATGCAGCCACGCTGCGCGCGCTGATCCGCAAGGGGACGCTCGAAATTAAGTTCATTCCAATTTTATGCGGCTCGGCCTTCAAAAACAAAGGCGTACAACCGCTGTTGAACGCTGTGATTGATTATCTGCCGAGCCCGCTGGATGTCGCTGACTATATGGGTTTCCGTCCTGGTGACGAAACAGAAACCCGTGATATTGCGCGCCGTGCGGATGACGATATGCCGTTTTCAGCGCTTGCGTTTAAAATCATGAACGACCCCTTCGTGGGGACGCTTACATTTACGCGCATTTATTCAGGCAAGATGAATAAAGGTGACGGGATCTTTAACTCGACCAAGGGCAAAAAAGAGCGCGTTGGACGCATGATGATGATGCACTCGAACAATCGCGAGGAAATTGAAGAGGCATTCGCGGGGGATATCATTGCGCTTGCTGGTTTGAAAGATACGACAACGGGCGATACGCTGTGCGATGTGAAAGAGCCGGTAATCTTGGAAACAATGACCTTTCCTGATCCAGTGATCGAAATCGCAGTTGAGCCGAAGACCAAGAATGACCAAGAGAAAATGTCTCAAGGTCTTGCGCGCTTGGCGGCCGAAGATCCTTCGTTTCGTGTGGAAACTGATCTTGAGAGCGGCCAGACCATCATGAAGGGCATGGGCGAACTGCATTTGGATATTTTGGTGGATCGCTTAAAGCGTGAGTTCAAAGTGGAAGCCAATATTGGTGCGCCGCAAGTGGCGTATCGTGAGACGATTGGTCATGAGGTTGAGCATACGTATACGCACAAAAAACAGTCTGGTGGGTCTGGGCAGTTTGGTGAAGTGAAATTGGTTATTACGCCAACCGAGCCTGGCGAAGGTTACTCATTTGAAAGCAAGATCGTTGGTGGCGCTGTTCCGAAAGAATATATCCCCGGCGTTGAGAAAGGCATAAAATCAGTTATGGATAGCGGCCCCTTGGCAGGCTTCCCTGTGATCGATTTTAAAGTGTCTCTGCTGGATGGTAAGTTTCATGATGTGGATAGCTCGGTTTTGGCGTTTGAGATCGCTGCGCGGATGTGTATGCGCGAAGGGATGAGAAAAGCCGGCGCGAAGCTTCTTGAGCCGATCATGAAGGTCGAAGTTGTAACGCCTGAGGATTATACAGGCAACATCATTGGCGATCTGACCTCCCGTCGGGGTCAGGTGCAAGGTCAGGAGCCACGCGGCAACGCGATCGCGATTGAGGCTTTTGTACCTTTGGCGAATATGTTCGGTTACATTAATAACTTGCGGTCGATGTCCTCTGGACGTGCGCAATTTACGATGTCGTTTGATCATTATGACCCGGTTCCGCAGAATATCTCTGAAGAAATTCAGTCAAAATTTGCCTAAAAACGGGCATGGGCTTGGGGCCCATGCTTAAGCAAAACTTTAGGGCCGAGAGCGGTCTTGTATACTAACGAAAAAGGAGGCCACCATGGCAAAGGAAAAGTTTGAGCGTAGTAAGCCGCATTGCAACATTGGCACGATTGGTCACGTTGACCATGGTAAGACGACATTGACGGCTGCGATTACGAAGCAATTTGGCGAATTTCAGGATTATGATCAGATTG